>JBDRLT010000001.1:0-4088 GCA_043812815.1 Candidatus Woesearchaeota archaeon
AGTTCCTGATAAGAGTCTTGTAACCTGCCAAAATTGAGCTGCAAAGCATCAAACTCAGCATTAAGCCTAGCCAGCTCAGCGCCTTTCTCATTAAGCTGAACAACCTGCTTTTGTTCACGCTCAAATAATCCCCCGAAATCATTGTTTAATTTGACATTATTCTGCTTCACAGCTTCAAGCTCTGTTTTCACTTGGGCGAGCTCAGCTCGCATATTACTATCAGTCTGGCTCAGCTCAGTGTAGGCATTTTTAGTAATTTCAAGCTCACCACTTAAGCTGCCGAGCTTTTGCTCATATTCATTAGCCCTGCTTTTCAGCTCTGTTGCTTCCTGCTCCAGCTTCTCTTTAGAAGCTTGAGCTTTAACAGTCTCAACACGTTGATGCCCGAGCAATTCCTGGGTCTGCTCAAGCTTGGCTTTCACATTAGCATAATTATCACTTACTACCTTATACTCAGCCTCAAGCTTCTCCATAGCATATTCCACTTCTCCGAGCTCTTCTTGATTCTTCTTAAGCTCATAACTTGTCTCACTGAAATTATGCTCAAGCCCGCGCATATGCTCCCTGGCCTTGGCGCTCTCTGCAATCCACTGCTTCTTCTCCTTTCTAAACTTATTCCACTCTTTGCCAATCTCCTTGGCAATAGCCTCGTTACCAACAGGCCAGTTGGCATTATGCAGTTTCTCCTTCATTGCCTTTTGCAGCTTCTTATCCATATAGAACTGCTCAAGCTTCTCCAAAATATTAGATGCCTCAGCCTTAATAACAAAGCCTTTACTCTCAAGCCAGCTTGCCCGCTCATCCTGGCTCTCAATGTCCCGCTCAGCCGGTACCATGATTGCAGGAGTCTGGCACAAAACAAGCTCATTTGAAATATTATAGCCTGCCTGGCAAACAACCACATCACACCCCTTCATCAACCCAGTCAATTTTGGCTCATATTTTACAATCTTAATATCTGGAGAATCAGTTTTCAGCTCGCCTTTGAATAAAGGCCCTGCAACCACAAAACATCTGGCAGCATGCTTTGCCACGAACTGCTCGCAGGCCTTAATACACTCAGCCATAAACTTACTGGCAGGCCAACCGCCACCGCCCTGGCTCACCAGAATGTTGAACTTACCATAATCATACTCTGGCGCCTCTGTTATCTCCTTAACCACATACCCCATAAACTTCAGCTTTGCTAACTCAAACTTTTGCATCAGCTGCTTAGGCACAAACGCCTCGAATTCTTCCTTCGGATGCACAAGCATGGCCAAATCCATATTCTTAGTAGTGTTCTCAAGCCACTCCTCCATCACCTTATTAGTATCTTTGCGCCAAAGCAGCACATTCATCACAGCCATTGCCTTAGCCTTCTGGACAGCATAATACGGCGGATAACAATCATAAACCACAATATTAGGCTCAAAACTCTCCAGAGCAGAGGCCACAAGTCTGCTATTTGTCTCATAATTCACAGCAGCCTCTTTTGACTTTTTCTTAAGGCTGGGATCATAATCCTGCAAAGGCAGCTTAGTATATGCAAAGCCGTTCTCCTCAATATAGCTGGCAAACTCCGAATTGGTAATAAACAGTATTTCTGCCTTGGGCTCCAATTTCCTGATTTCCTTGGCAATCACCACTGTTCTTGTAATATGGCCAACCCCTGCACCATTCACAGCATAGAAAGCCACCCTCATAACCCTAATAATATAGCTTTGGTATATAATATTTGCTATTGGAGAGAAGTAATAATGCTGTAATAACATTAAACCTTAAAGGCATGATATCAATCCTTCCATCTCAAAAACAAACCTCTTAGCTCTTTCAAAAGATGTTATTGCCTTAGCCTTTTTTACTTGGTCTGTCGTGGAATATTGGATATTGCTCCTTTTAATTCTTTCTAACTCGAATGACTCTATTATCTCGTCTGATCCTATTAATTGCAATGCTTCATTTCTGGTTGCTTCATAGTCATCAAATAACTTTCGTTTTAACCTATCCCTAACCAGTACAACTAAAGCATCTGCTGCCACCTTGTGGGATATCCTGCTGCCCACCTTGTAATTCAACTTATTTAGCACAGCGTTAGCCATATAAAACATTGCATAATAGGCTGATACAATTGTCCAAAGGGAATGGTCATTTTGCAGCAAGAGTGCAGCAACCTCAAGACTCTCCTTTGCATTCTTTATGTGAACCCTTACAACTTCTGGCTTGACTGCAATCTTTGTTAGTAACCCATCATCTAAATAACTCTTGAAATTGTCAGTTGCCTCCTTCACGTTCAGCATTTGCCAACAACCTGTAGTAATCCTCGATACCAACAAAGATTATATTTTTCTTAATAGCCTCTGATACAACACTAAATTCCCTGCTCTTGGCCATAGCTATAAACTCTTGGTAACTGATGGTTGTCAGATGAATATTTAGTGGGATTAATGAAAACTGCTCTTTCATTTTATCAGAATTTTCGGTTATCACCAGAATATCTATGTCTGAATGCTTATTATTTTCAGATTTTACATAAGACCCGAAAATAAGGGCAATAAAAGGAAAACAAACCTGCTTCATTCTATTGTAAATCACTTTGAAATCTGAGTTACTTAATAGTTCTTGCCTCCTATCATCTTCAACAATGTAAACCATAGGTGAAAAATTCCGATTAAAAGAACAGCTTTTTGTATTGCCTATCCTCTCAACTATTATTATCCCTTCTTTTTCGAGTTTTGTAATGGCATTGTAGGCAGATTTGTAGTTTATCTTCCTTATCATTGAGATATACCTTATAGTAAATCTCTTTTCCTGATTTTCTATCAAAAGCTTGAGTATTTTATTTGCTTCATTAACCATTTCAAACCATAATATTATGGTTTCATACCATATATATAAATCTTTTTGAACCGGGCATATGTTCATAAATCCCTGAACTCTTATACTTCTGATACTAGTTAGATTTGGAGGCTATAGCTCCATTGTTTTGGTAGTATGCCCAACCCCTGCACCGTTCGCAGCATGGAACAGAATTTTCATATTACATTAAAATGAATGCTGGTTTATAATATTTGCTATTGGTGAGAAGTATCATTACAGTTTTGAATTCTTGGAAGAAATGTCAAAACTGACTAATTATTAAAGGAAATTTCAAGCCTTTTAATTAACACTTGTTCAATATGAATAGTTTCCTCTCCTATTTGATCTCAAATTATCATAACACCCTCTTTCAGGATATTCTTGATTAGGGGGTTTTGACTCTTTAGATCTTTGAAATAATGCACCTGTAACTTCACCCCCTTTTTCTGTTCAATAGCATCCTGGACATTTGATAAGTCTAAACCCTCTTGCGAGAATACTGCCAGGTCAATATCCGAATACCTTGCTGCAGTCTTTTTTGCCCAGCTCCCGAATAAATAAATTGCTTGGATCGGCTGGCCTTCGGCCATCCGCACAAACTCACTTACTACTAGAAATAATCCATACGGCGGAAAGTTGAGCCTTTTCTTCTCTTGTTCAATCAGATCCAAAATGATTATTGTGCTGGGCTCTGCAAAATTCAATTTAATTACCCTGCCTTTTTTTTGCAGTATTTTGTAAAAAAGAAGCCTTTTCAAGGTTCTGTCAAGTGAGAGGTTGTTCCACTCCATCAACCGCAGCAACTCGCCTCTGGTATACCCAGATCCTGGGGAATAAGAGACAAAAAGCAGTAACTTCCAAGCACTGGTGCTGAGAAGGTTAAATATCATTTTTCTCCAATTAATTTTTCAATCAGCATGATATAAGGTTTTACCAGTCTATCCAGGAAATAATAAGTCTTTTGCGGGTTCACTTCAGCTGTTTTCTCAGAATAGTACTGTACTTTCTCTCTTTCTTCCCTGCCCTGTTTTAAACTCAGGTGGAGCAACACGATATTCTCAAACTGCTCCCTTGCCTCTTCAATCAGGCAAATAATATCCTGTCTTTTAACCAGTTCCCTTAAGGCCTGAATAACTGCCCCATGCACTGCAGGCTGGGAAAATTTAAGATTGAATTGCTTAGCCAGAAACAGCTTTGAAACATCATGCATTGCATAATACCCAGAAATAATGCTCCACCTGGGGAATTTT
>JBDRLT010000002.1:0-8107 GCA_043812815.1 Candidatus Woesearchaeota archaeon
GAGCGATTGCAATGCAACAGTTAAGTTTTGTGGGGATAATATTAGTCTAGCAGTTGAGAACCAGTGATTTTTAATTGCTGGAGTTTGTCTTATCATACTTGGGTTATTGTGTCAGTTGGTCTCAGAACTAAAAAAGTAATCTGTCCCAATATTATCTGCAATTATTATAAAGCCCAAGAAACCACAATCCTTAAATAGAACCAATCATTTACCTTTTCCTGCAAAGAGGGGGATTTTATATATGATTTTATTGACAGGAGCATATGTTCCCCATATAAAATACGAGGTGCTAAAATGGCAAACCAACAGATACAACCAATATTTATTCTACCAGAGGGCTCTACTAGGACCCAGGGCAGAAATGCGCAGAGAACAAACATTATGGCAGCACAGGTTGTTGCAGAAACAGTGAGGACAACTTTGGGGCCAAAGGGTATGGATAAGATGCTCGTGGATTCTATGGGTGATGTTGTGGTTACCAATGATGGTGTTACAATTTTGGAGGAGATGGCTATTGAGCATCCCTCTGCCAAGATGATTGTGGAGGTAGCCAAAACCCAGAGAGATGAGGTGGGGGATGGCACGACAACAGCAGTGGTGCTGGCAGGGGAATTGCTGAAACAGGCAGAAGACCTTTTGGATAAAAATATCCATCCGACTGTGTTGGTAAAAGGCTACAACCTTGCTGCTGAGAAGGCAATGGTTGTTTTGAACAATATGGCTGAGAAGATTGATGAGAATGATGTGGATATTCTTAAGAAGATTGCGATTACTGCAATGACTGGTAAGGGGGCTGAGGCTAATAAGGAAAAGCTTGCTGAATTGGTGGTTAAAGGTGTGAAACAGATTGCTGACAGAGAGAATGGACATTTGACTATTGACATTGAGAATATCAAGCTTGAGAAAAAGGTGGGGGCTGGTGTCGAGGAGTCTGAATTGGTGCAAGGGCTTGTGCTGGACAAAGAGCGGGTGCACTCAGGCATGCCCAAGTATGTCAAGGCTGCTAAGATTGCATTGATTGATAGCGCAGTTGAGATCAAGAATCCTGAGACTGATACCAAGATCCAGATTAATGACCCTAGCCAGATCCAGGCTTTTATCGACCAGGAAGAAAGCATTTTAAGAAAGATGGTTGAGAAGATTGCTGCCTCTGGCGCTACTGTGGTTTTCTGCCAGAAGGGGATTGATGATATTGCGCAGCATTTCCTTGCAAAGAAGGGGATTTATGCTGGCAGAAGAGTTAAGAAGAGTGATATGGAGCTGCTGGCAAGAGCCACAGGTGCCAAGATAGTTACTAACCTCGATGACTTAAGCAAGGATGATTTGGGATATGCAGGCTTGGTTGAGGAGAAGAAGGTTGGAGATGAGCAGATGACTTATGTTAGAGATTGCAAGCATCCAAAGGCTGTTACCATTTTGGTGAGAGGCGGTACAGAGCATGTGGTTGACGAGATCAAGCGTGCTTTGGAGGATGCTGTTGGCTGTGTGGCCTCTGCTTTGACTCTGGGCAAGGTGGTTGCCGGAGCAGGTGCTCCTGAGATGGAGCTGGCACGCAATATCAGAAAGTTTTCCCAGTCTTTGTCTGGCAGGGAGCAGCTTGCAGTGAATGCTTTTGCTGAGGCAATGGAGATTATTCCAAGGACACTGGCTGAGAATGCAGGGCTTGATCCAATTGATATCCTGACTGATTTAAAAGCAGCGCATGACAAGGGCCAGAAGTGGGCGGGTGTTGATGTGTTTAAGGGCAAGGTGGTTGATTCCTGGAAGCAGGGTGTTATCGAGCCTTTGAAGATCAAGACCCAGGCTATTCAGTCTGCCTCAGAGGTTGCAACTATGATTCTAAGAATAGATGATGTGATTGCGAGCTCTGGCAGCAAGGATAAGGGGCCTATGCCTCCTGGAGGAATGGGTGGGATGCCTGAATATTAATTTTTTTTAATTATTATTTGTTTTAGTTTTTTTAGAATGGTTTCGATCTTTGGAATATTTCTGGGATAGTTTGGTTGGATTTGCCTGCCTTCATAACTAATTTGGTTTCGATAAAGGCGCATATCCTGTAAAAAATCTGTGTATTCTGGCAAGTATTTGTCACATATGTATTTGATAAGTAGATAGTGGGAACCTTTGTCAGCAAATTTAATGCCATCTATAGAAGTTATGGCTTCCATTAGTTTATGGATTGAGTCATAATAGTCTACAAGGGTGTTCGAGGGGTATTTAAATTTTGGAGTTATCTCAAGCCTTTCAAGGGTTGCTTCTGCTTGTTTTAATAGTGACTTGGCTTTAGAATAATCAGAGTCAGTTCTGAAAAACTCCCAAGTAACCATACAAGAGAATTCCATTAATTATGTTGTTTTTAAGTTCTTGGGGACATTCCTTGAAAGGTCTGCGAAAATGCAGCTCGATTTTGCGGTTTAGGTAGTTTTCAAATTTTCTGAGGTTATAGTCTTGCTCCTCTGCCTCTAGGTAGATGTCAATGTCACTTTGTTCAGTGTCATCACCCCGCCTATAGCTGCCAAACACCACAATGCAGTCTGGGTAAAAGGTGTTTTTTAGATGATCGATCAAATTGGATGCTCTGAGGGAATAAAGGTTGTATAACTGCTTGGCTTCTTTATATGGTTGTTCATTGATATTGGTTATGTATACAGGAAATTTGCGTTTGCCTTTTTTTTCGATTTGTTTAATGATGATTTTGGATCTTTCCAATTGTATTATATGGTTTTTTACAGAGGTGTGGGCTAATTTGGCTTTTCTGCTGATTTCCATAAGGTAGTGTTGCTTAGTGGGCTCATCAAAGAAGACTGCTGCTGTCTTGAAGATATTACAATATTGTAACATATGTTACATAAAAGTAATATGGTATTTATAGGTTTTGGTACTAGGCCTTTTGGAAAGTTCAATATTTGGATGAATGATCAGATTTAGGGTGTTTATCACTTATTGGTGGTAAGCGTACAAAAGTTTTAAATAAGATATTTCATTCCAAACCAGCATGGACCTTGCAGAGATCATTAAGGAGTATGGCTTGGATTCTGACCTTGCCAAGGTGTTGGAACATGAGGCGCTGGCAGAAAATAATCAAAGTTCCAGGGAGTTGCTATTCGGATCTAAGTCTCTTGGTTCTAGAATTGCAGTGTTAATTCAGGATGGTTTGGTTAATGGCTCGCGGATAGAACCGAGGTTCTACAGCTGGATCTACTTAGACTGGCTAATGGGTTTGGAGGCTGATGAGATTGCCTCACGGCTTGGGATTGAGAGGGATGCTGTGCTACACGTTATGGATACAGCTGGGCTGAGTGCTTCAGGGATTGTTACACCAAAACCAAGATTGGATAATCCCAGAGAAAAATATGGGGATTCGAGTTTAAAATTAGGATTAGATGCACTTGGCAAATCCAAAGTTGTTGCTGTTATGGGCACTTCACCAACTGGCAATCTGCATTTGGGAAATGTTTACACTTTTGTGGCTGGAGCAACACGAGTGCAGAAAATATGCTCTGAGCTTGGGATTGACGTGGAGTTTGTCCTGGGGATTAATGATTTGTTAATCAGTGAGATAGCAATTTCAGGACAAGATAGAGTGGTTGTGTTGAAGTACGAGCAAAAATCCCTGGTTGAGGAGTTTACTTCTGCTATTGATAGAGTATTAGGGGCTCTCTATGATCATACTGGCATTGAGGTTAGGGTTGAGCCTTTTTCAGTAACTCAGGCTAGAGCTCGATTCAGGGCTGTGCTAGAAAGAGAGAGACAGCTTGGTGGATTCTCCCCTTATACCCCCTATAATATAACCTTGGCTGTTGTTTGTGGTAACTGTAATAGACCAGTAATAACTGAGATGGATGGGAATCGTACATTAGATGTTGGTGTTACCTGTAAAACAACTGGTTGCGGGAATACCCTTAAGCCTGATTTTGATGATTATTCTTTGGAATTCGCCAGCGATACCATTGGGATTATGGTGCTGAGAGATATGGCGCTTGGTGCAGATATCCATATTTTCGGTGGAGATTACCGTGGGTCTTATCGTTTTACTGCTTATACTAAAGAAGGAAAGAGTATGCGATATACCCTGCCGTATTGTGTAGGTACGGTTTATGGTTTTGATGGTAAGGAAATGCATAAAAGCGATAATAATGGGCTTGATGCGCGAACTGTTTTGGCAAGTCCTGATTGGATAAATACAATACTGCTAATGGCGCAGAGAGGCGATTTATATGTTGATGCTATGCAGTACTTTGACGTATAGAAATGAAAAATTACTTATCTTTCGTGGTTGTAACTGATGAAGTATTATTGGGTCTGTTCGGAAGAATTTCCCAAGTTTATGAGCAACTTGGTGGTTTTTCTCAGGGTTTGGAACAGGATTTGTTTGTTGCTTCTGCTGTGGTATTTACTTGTAATGGGATTTATCAGCATAAACTTGGTAATGATATTGGATTGTGGGTGAATATTTTGGGAGTGGGAGCTGCTCTTGGTGTTGATCTGTATTCCAAGGAAACTGATCCTAAATGGAAAATACTTGTGTTATCTGGGGGAGCAGCTATTACTGCTGCCGGTGTTGTTAGTGTTTTGTCTGGTCAGAATGGGTATTCTTTGGTTTTATATGGCGCTGCCAGTATGTGCGCTGGAGCAGGGCTATATCTTAGGCAGGCAAATAAACTTGAGGAGATGTAAGGTAATACTTTGGTAAGTTGGATTTTTAGATGAAATTGGGTAGGTAAATGGAGAATATCTAGGGGTTGCTCTTCCTAATGTTTTTGAATATCAAGAAAAAAAGGCAGCGAGGGTAAGAGCAAATAGTGGTAGAAGATGAGCATAATTTTTGGCAGATATGCCATTGAGAAGACAATTCCCCACTTTATAGTTGTACTAATTTCACAAAATATTTAAATCCCTGTTGTTTCACATAACTAATGGTTGATTCCGATACTAATTTGGGCGCAAGGATAGTAGAGGTGATATTGAATCGGGCTTCTAGTGCTGTGGCATGAACAGACAGGTGATTTCTTGAATTGGCACGCTCCTTTTCATATTTTCTAATTGATGATGGTTTTGCCACGCCAGATCAGCTCAGGCTGCTAGTGAATGGAGGGGCTGCTGCATTGAGTGCTTGGAGTATGAGAACAAATACCCAAATGACACTGGAACAAATTCTGGGACTGATGAATATTGGCTTTGTTCCGAGAATACCTATTGCAGCAGAAAGGTTATACCAGCAACACTTGCTGCAAGCTGCAGGAGTTGATAGAGATTTTCAATTGGAAGAAGCTGAAGCCTATATTGGAGTGGGAATGGCAATGGGTGGAACAATTACAGGATTGTTATGGCTAACCAAGGTAGTTGATGGCTTGGTCTATGCAGGACACGGATTAGGTGCTGAAACTGCTCTCAGTTTTCAGATGGCTCAAGAGAATGGAAAAGCTGGTTTGGCTTTGTGGGCAATGGTTTTCGGAATGTATATGGGAAGAGCGCAGGCTTACAATGCCTGGGATAAGACTCAGGTGCTTAAGGATGTGGAAGCAACACTGCAAGGAGATACACCAAGAGGCTGGAGTAAGGATGGTTCTATGGTGCAGAGGCAAGTTGGTGATGGATTGCTGCAAGTCGGTTCCGGGAGCTCTCCACGTTTTGTTACTGTTAATTATCAGGGGGCAGTATTTGGTACTTCTGATTCAGGAGATAATGATTGTGAAATAAGAGAAGGTGATATGACTGTCTTTGTCAGAAGAGACATTAGGAATGCCCTAAATGCTTTAGCTCCTTATTTCGGGGAGCATGTTTATGCTACAAATTCTATTGAGGCGCATAAGATTTAAATACAATTCTAAACTATTTGTTATGATGGACAATCTAATAAGAAAGTACGCACTGCAGAACGCTGTTAGATATGAAGGCAAGGCACAGGCAGGGGCTGTTATTGGGAAGGTGTTTTCTGAAAAGCCTAATTTGGACAAAAAAGAAGTAGCTAAGCAGGTTAACCTTATTGTTAAGGAGATTAACAAGTTAAGCTTTGATGAGCAGAAAAAATTACTGAATGATCTGGCTCCTGAGCTGTTGGAAAAGAAAAAAGGTGAGGAACGGACTGAGCTGCCTCCGCTCAAAGATGCTGTTGAGGGTAAGGTTGTTACCAGATTGCCGCCTGAGCCATCTAAGTATAACCATGTTGGCCATGCTCTGAGTTTCCTGATAAATTACATGTATGCCAAGAAGTACAAAGGGAAGTGCATTCTGCGCTTTGAAGATACTAACCCTGCAAAGGCTAAGCAGGAGTATGTTGATGCTATGCAGATAGATGTGCTTGATTATCTTGGAATTAAGGTTGACAAGACGATTTTTGCCTCTGATGATATGGCTCTTTTTTATTCGCTGGCTGAGAAATTAACCAGAGCAGGGAAGGCCTATGTTTGCTGCTGTGATATTGAGACTATGAGGGAGAAGCGCCACAAAGGGTTGGTGTGCGAGTGCTGCCAGAATTGTGTTGAGCTTAATCTGGAGAAATGGCAGGCCATGCTCAACAGGAAATTTGCAGAGGGTAAGGCTGTTTTGAGGCTAAAAGGTGATATGTGCGCTGATAACCATTGTATGAGGGATCCTGTGATTTTCAGAGTTGTGGCAGATGAGCATTACAGGCAGGGCAAAAAATACAGTGTGTGGCCTGTGTATGATTTTGAGAATGCTGTTGAGGATTCTGTTAATAAGGTGACGCATGTGCTGCGCTCGTCTGAATTCGGCAATATGCGGATTGAACTCCAGGCTTATATCAAGGAGCTGCTTGGGTTGCCACAGCAGGTAGTAATTCATTACAGCAGGTATAATATTGCAGGCGCCACAACACAGGGACGAGAGATTAGAGAGATGATTGAGAAGAAGCAGATTATTGGGTGGGACGATCCCCGTCTGGTAACATTAAGAGCTATGAAGAGGAGGGGTATTGACAAGCGCACTTACTATGAGCTGGTGCACAAGGTTGGGTTGAGCTTGTCAGATAAAAAGATTGACTGGAGTGTTATTGCTGCTGTCAACAGGAAGATTATTGATCCTGAGGTTAACAGATACTTTTTTGTGCAAGATCCAAAGCTGGTGAAGATTGAGAATGCTCCTGAACAGAAAGTTGAGTTGGATTTGCACCCTGATTTTCCTGAGCGGGGGAAGAGGGTATTTAATACGCACAACGAGTTTTATATTTGTACTGAGGATTTTGATGTCTTGAAAGAGGGCAAGTTGTACAGGCTGATGGATTGCCTCAATTTTATGAAAAAAGGGGCTAAGCTTGTTTTTGATTCTCTTGAGTATGCGAAGTTCAAGGAGAAAGGTGCCAAGATTATCCACTGGCTGCCTAAGCAAGATTTGATTAGTGTAGAAGTTATGATGCCTAATGCAACTTTGGTAAAAGGGCTGGGTGAACCTAGCTTGCTGAATTTGAAGGTTGGCGAGGTTATACAGGCGCAGCGCTTTGGCTTTATGCGACTTGACCGGGTAGAAAAAGACAAGCTGACATTCTGGTATACCCACAAGTGAGAGTATTCTCAGGTAGTTACAAATAGAAAGGGTTAAATATTCTGCGTTATTACTGTCCTTATGCAAGATATAACCTTGGAAGATTTGACTCAGGATTCTGGACTTAGTTATGAGATTGGCTATATGATACGGTATGCATTTTCAAGTAATGCTGATCAGAGCGATAGTGGGCTCAGGTAGTTAGCGAGAATACCTGCCCCTTTTTGGATAAGGGCTGTTTATTGTGAGCAAGATTGGGCATATCTGGAAGTTGATGATGAAGAAATGAAGAGAGTCGCTTTGCCCAGGCAAAATATTTTATTCCCGGATAGAAGGTTGGAAATTGATGATGATATAATTGGTGCTGCTTTGTATTACTTAGTTGTTTCTGCTTTGTACAATGTGGAAAGGCAAATGGGAAAAAAGGCACCAAGAATTAGGTTTGCCCCTGGTATGGATTTACCGAATGAACCTCCTCGGGCTAAAGCCCGAGGTATCTAAGCAGAAGAGCTAAGCGTCTTCTGCTGGTAAAATTCCCAAGATCCTTGGGAGCATGCGATGTAGTGCCGAATTGTCTCAGCGGTAACATTACCCACACTTCGGAAAA
>JBDRLT010000003.1:0-36688 GCA_043812815.1 Candidatus Woesearchaeota archaeon
AAAAGGACTATGCTCCTCACAAAAAACCTCACGCCAGGCATGGCAGTCTACACTGAAAAACTAATCAAAGAAGACGACAGTGAATACAGGGAATGGGATCCTAAAAGATCAAAGCTGGCAGCTGCAATCCTCAAAGGGTTGAGTCAACTATCCTTAAGACCAGGCAACACAGTGCTCTACCTTGGTGCTTCAACAGGCACCACTGTCAGCCATGTAAGCGACATAGTGGGTAAAGAGGGTTTTGTTTTTGCAGTGGAATTCGCTCCAAGAGTGTGCCGCGAACTAGTATTCCTGGCTGAAATAAGAAAAAACATTGCGCCGATCCTTGCAGATGCCAACCACCCTGAAACCTATTTCCACAAAGTGCTTCAGGCAGACTTCCTCTACCAGGACATTGCCCAGAAAAACCAGGCAGAAATATTTCTGAAAAACCAAATGCTGCTCAAAAATGGTGGCTTCTCTATCCTCTGTGTTAAATCAAGATCAATAGACATCACCAAAAAGCCAAGGCAGGTTTTCCTTGAGGTTCGCAAACAAATCGAGCAAAATTTAACAATAGTTGATTCTCGCTTTCTCGATCCTTTCCAGAAGGATCACTGCATGTTTGTGTGCAAAAAATAACTATTTCATCAAAAGGGCAAGCACAACACCCAAAACAACCAGTACCATCAATCCGCCTGAAATCGCAAGTCTGATCCAGCGCTCTGACTTTCCCATCTCTTTCAGGGTTTTAGGCTTTTTCCATTTATTCCTATTAGCCAGCCCAACAATCGCCAACACAAGCCCAAGCATCCAGAATGCAGAATTCCCGCTGGCAATACCCAGTGGAATCCAGGACAATCCAGCTACAAATAGCGTGTAATAATCAGGGATATTGTCCACTCTCCGTGAAAAAACAAATGAGACCACAACCAAAATCACCAACAACACCAAAATGCTTACCAAAACCCATGCCATCATTACCATTTTTTACCTCTTCTTTTTAAACCCGTCAAATGCCCTTAGCACCTCAACAGGAAGTGCAAAAATCACAGTATTACTCTGATCTGAGCTCAGGTCATTGATGCTCTGCAATGTCCTCAGATGCAGAGCCCCATCAGATTTTGCCATAATATCAGCAGCTTTAGCCATATTCTTGGCAGCAACAACCTCGCCCTCTGCCTGAATAATAACTGCTCGCCGCTCACGCTCTGCCTCAGCAGCCTTAGCCATCGTTCTAACCATGTCCTTGGGCAACTCAATATGCTTAAGATCCACACTCACAACCTTAATCCCCCATTGATCAGTTGCCTTATCAATAAGCAGCTGGATCTTGTCAGAAACTGTATCCCTTTTGCTCAAAAGCTCATCAAGCTCAACCTCACCCACAACATCCCTCATAGTGGTTTGGGCGAGCTGTGACACAGCAATATGAAAATCCTCAACCTCCAGAATTGCATCCTTAGCTCCTGAAACCTTATAATACAGCACAGCATTCACATTCACAGAAACATTATCCCTTGTCATACAATCCTGGTCAGGCACATCAACCACCATAACTCTAATATCCACCTTATGCCACACTTGGATAATCGGCCAGACAAAATTCAACCCTGGCCCCATGATACTGCTATACTTCCCCAGTGTGAACTTAACACCCCTTTCATATTGGTTTACAACCTTCAGGCCAGACACAAACATAATCACTCCGCAGACCAGTAATCCAACACCAAAAAACCCCATAATCACCACCTCAAATTATATTCACAACAATAGTTAGAATATTCGAATTATCCCGATATATATAATTTTGCATTAATTAATATAAATAAAAAAATTTAATTCTTCCCCATATTGCATCTTTTGCATCTGTCGTTGCGCAGAATCTTGTTGGCTCCGCACACAGCGCATTTCCCCACTTTGCTCATTTTCCCACCCCCCTGCATATATCACAATAAAACAGTTAGTCTCTAAATAGGAGTAAACAACTAGTATTTAAAAGTTGCGATTTGGTGTCTACTCAACAGTGACAGTAAATCCCCAGAAAGCTATATTTTTTCAATAGAAACCTTTATAAATCAACATCCATACGCACCCTCATGGGCGTAGAACCTTTCTTTTCATAAATAAAGCCGTTAGAGAGCTTTATGCGATAAAAGAAACGGTGAAACGGCTGGAATCACAAAAAGCCCTGGTGGTGTAGCCTGGCCTATCATGAAGCCCTGTCGAGGCTTCGACCCGGGTTCAAAAAGCGTTAATAATCCTCCAAACAGTCAAAGGAGGCTTTTTTGGAAATCCCGGCCAGGGCGTTTGACACGGCCAATTCTGGTGAATTGGCCATTTTTTAAAATGGGCCGGTAGCTTAGCCAGGATTGAGCACCTGTCAGCATGGGTGAAACTTTTAATCAGGTGGTCGCGGGTTCAAATAATCAGAAAAGATTATGAAAATCCCGTCCGGCCCATAAAAACAGTGATAAAATGGCAAACAAACAAATCAATCACATATTGGTGCCCAAACATGAAAAGATTTCTGACAAAGACAAGGAAAAACTGCTCGAACAATACAACATATCCTTAAAGCAGTTGCCAAAAATAAGCAAAAAAGACCCTGCAATCCAGCACATCGACACCAAGGCGGGTGACATTATCAAAATAACAAGGGATTCTCCAACAGCAGGGAAAGCAATATTCTACAGGGTGGTAACAGATGTCTGAATCATCAAAAATATTGGTTAAAAAATTCTTTGAAGAGCAGTCATTCATCGAATCAGATATTGAAAGTTTCAACAATTTTATTGATAACGAGCTTCAGCAGATCATCGAGGAAAATAAGGATATTGAGCCAACAATAATCCCCCACAACATTGATGAGTTCAAAATAAGGTTTGACAAAATCTGGATCCAGAAGCCAATGATTACAGAGGCAGACGGAAGCAAACGCGACATCTTTCCAATCGAAGCAAGACTCAGGAAAATCACCTACGCAGCACCCATGTTCATCGTGGTTAGTGCCCATATTAATGGCACGCAGCGAGAGTCATTCACTACAGAAATTGGCTCGCTGCCAATAATGCTCAAGTCAAAAATACTGCCATCTGCACGGGCTGTCAAGAGAAGACCTTATCCAGGCAGGGGAGGATCCTAATGATCCGGGCGGTTATTTCATAATCAATGGCACAGAAAAGGTGCTTGTCAAAATTGAGGATCTTGCTGCCAATCAGGTTTTGGTAAGCGAAAGCGCAACAGGTGTTAGCAAGTATGTGGGCAAGATGTTCTCAGAACATGGCTCATACAAAATCCCCCACACACTGGAGATGACCAAGGAGGGTATCCTATATCTCACATTCACCAGGATCAGAAGGATCCCGCTCATTGTCATTCTCAAAGCATTGGGCCTCACAAAAGATGAGGACATCATGAAATCGATTTCTTCCCAAGCACCCATTGATGATATTTATATCAATTTGGTTGAATTTGCCGACATAAAAAACCAAGAGGATGCTCTTGACTACATTGCAAAAAAATCAGGCATAACTCAGTCAAAAGAGATCAGAGTTGAGAGAATTAAAACCATCTTTGACAGGTATCTTATGCCGCACTTGGGTATTACGCCGGAAGATAGGCTGTCAAAGGCATACAATTTATGCAAAATGGTCAAGAAATACCTTCTTGTTGCCAAAGGCGAACTTCCATTGGATGACAAGGATCACTATATGAATAAACGCCTCAAAATGAGTGGCGATCTGCTTTCAGATCTCCTCAGAGTTAATTTGAAAGTGCTTATCGGCGATCTTCTTTATAATTTCCAGCGAATTGTTAAAAGGGGCAAGTTCCCAAGCATTAAGGTTATAATCAGGGAAAAACTGCTGACCTCCAGGATCTATTCTTCAATGGCCACTGGGTCATGGGTTGGAGGCAGAAAAGGGGTATCCCAGAGAATCCAGCGACTCAATTTCCTAGATACCATGTCGCACTTGCAGCGTGTTGTCAGCCCATTGAGTGCAGCTCAGGAAAACTTTGAAGCTCGTGAGCTCCACCCAACCCACTTGGGCAGACTCTGCCCAATCGAGACACCAGAAGGCACCAACATTGGGCTCAAGAAAAATATGGCACTCCTTTCAATAATTTCCCAGGAGGATTCTGAGGAAGAAGTTATTAAAGTCCTCAAGTCAATTGGGATGAAAGAGCAGAAAGAGACCCTTCACGAGCTCTATGTCAATGGCAAGTTTGTGGGTACAATCGAAAATCCCCAGGAGTTCTCAGAGGGAGTAGTCAATGAGCGCCGTAAGGGTGCATTACCCACATCAGTGAGTGTTTATGTTTCACCGAGCAATGAGGTTAGGATCGAAAGCAGCAGGGGAAGACTTCTGAGACCATTGATTGTGGTCAAAGAGGGCAAATCCATTCTCACTGAAAAATACCTCAAGCAGCTCGAGAAAAATGAGATAACCTGGTCTGATCTGGTAAAACAGGGGGTCATCGAGTTTCTAGATGCTGCTGAAGAGGAGAATTGCCTTGTGGCATTTTCCGAAGATGAGTTAACTCCACAGCACACCCACGTGGAAGTAACCCCCTTCTCCATGCTCGGGCTCTCAACCAGTCTTGTTCCATACGCCAATTTCAGCCCGCCTGCAAGAGTCAATATGGGCTCCAAAAACCAGAAGCAAGCACTTGGATTGTATGTAGCCAACTACCACCTCAGGATGGACATGGATGTTAATGTGCTGCACACACCGCAAAAACCGATTGTCAAATCAATTATGCATGACTATTCAGATTATGATCAGCATCCAGCAGGGCAGAATATTATTGTAGCAGTACTCAGTTATGGCGGTTACAACATGGAAGACGCAGTCGTCATCAACAAAGCGTCCATAGAAAGAGGCCTTGCCAGAAGCACGTATTATCGGCCATCCATCGCAGAAGAGCTAAGGTATTCAGGTGGCCTCGTTGATGAGATATCTATTCCAGAAAAAGACATTAAAGGCTACAAATCAGAAACAGATTATCGCCTGCTCGAAGCAGATGGCATTATCTTTAGCGAAGCCCAAGTTGATGAGGGCGATGTTGTTATTGGCAAAACATCTCCTCCCAGATTCCTCAGCAGTGTTGATCAATACACCCTCGCCACAGAAAACAGAAGGGAAAGTTCTGTTACCATGAAGCACGGCGAAAAAGGTGTTGTGGATTTTGTTCTGCTCACAGAGAATGGCGAAGGCAACAAACTGGTACAAGTGAAAATCCGTGACCAAAAAATTCCAGAGATAGGTGACAAATTCACCAGCAGACATGGTCAGAAAGGCGTTGTCGGCCTTATTGTGCCAGAAGCGGATATGCCCTATTCATCATCAGGCATTGTCCCGGACCTGCTTTTCAGCCCGCACGGTATCCCTTCAAGGATGACAGTTAGCCACCTCATAGAACTTATTGGTGGCAAAGTGGGTGCGCTCTCAGGACGCTATGTGGATGGTACGATTTTTGAGAGTGAACCAGAAGCCAGCCTTAGGAAAGAGCTACTGGGTTTAGGTTTCAGAGACAACGGAACTGAAACAATGTACAATGGTGTTACTGGTGAGCAATATTCTGTTGGGGTATTTATAGGCAATATGTATTATCTCAAACTCAAACACATGGTTTCTAACAAGATTCATGCGCGTGCAAGAGGTCCTATCCAGCTACTGACAAGACAGCCAACAGAGGGCAGAGCAAAAGAGGGTGGACTTAGACTGGGTGAAATGGAAAAAGACACCTTTGTGGCTCATGGAGCGTCGCTGCTTCTCAAAGAGCGCTTCGATTCAGACAAGACAGTCGTTCCAGTATGCTCAGAATGTGGCATGATTGCGGTGCATGATAAATACAAAAACAGATCTTACTGCTCACTCTGCGGAGACACAGTTGAGATCAACTATGTTGAGATAAGCTTTGCATTCAAGCTCTTAACAGATGAATTGAAAAGCTTGTGCATAAACCCGCAATTGAAATTGAAGGACAAATACTAAAATGGAAAACGACCAATACCTAAGCAAGAAAGTGGGAAGCATTGTTTTCAGCATGCTGAGTCCAAAGACTATCAAGAAGATGGCATCAGCAAAGATTGTCACACCTGAATTGTACGATAAAGAGGGTTATCCTGTTGATGGTGGCCTTATGGACATCAGGCTTGGTGTTATTGACCCAGGCCTCAGATGCAAAACATGCGGTGGGAAACTCAAGGAGTGTGTTGGCCATTTTGGTTATATAGCCCTTGCACGCCCAGTTATCCATATCAAATTTATCAGCATCATCCTAAAAATCCTGCGTGGCCAATGCAGGGAGTGTGGTCATGCTCTGATTGCTGCAAATCTGATTGGCAAATCAAAAGCAGCACTCACAAAAGCAGAAAAAGAGGGTGGCCTAACAGGCAGAAGGCAAAAGCTCAACGAGCTCGCCGAAGCCCTCAAAAATGTAACCAAGTGTCCGCACTGCAAAGCCAGACAGCAGAAGATATCAATTGAGAAACCAACAACATTCCTGGAAAACGACAAAAGGATAACACCAATTGAGATCAGATCGCGATTGGAAAAATTACCCAATGAGGAGTGCGAGCTGTTCGGTCTCGACCCAAAATATGCCAGGCCTGAGTGGATGATACTCACTGTACTACCAATCCCGCCTGTTACAATGCGCCCCTCAATAACCCTTGAGAGCGGCGAGAGAAGTGAAGACGATCTCACTCATAAGTTGGGCGATATAGTCAGAATAAACCAGCGGTTATTTGAAAATATCAACGCAGGAGCCCCTGAGATTATTATTGAGGATTTGTGGGATTTGCTGCAGTATCACATCACCACCTTTTTTGATAACAATATCAGCCAGGTTCCGCCAGCACGCCACAGATCTGGTCAGCCCCTCAAAACAATCACAGAAAGAATCAAAAGCAAAGAGGGCAGAATAAGGCACAACCTGGCAGGTAAACGCACCAACTTCTCAGCCAGAACAGTAATTAGTCCAGATTCAATGATCGAGCTGAGCGAAGTGGGAGTTCCGCTCATATTTGCGAAAAAACTCACTGTTCCGGAACGCATTACCCCCTGGAACATGGCTTACCTTAAGAAATTTATAGAGAGAGGATCTGAGAAATACCCTGGCGCCAATTATGTGATAAGGCCAGATGGTAAGCGCAAGAAGATCACTGATGAAACTCGGGAAGCTATGATCGAGGAGCTCCAGCCTGGGTTTATTGTTGAACGGCACCTCCTGGATGGTGATGTGGTTATTTTCAACAGGCAACCTAGCCTGCACAGAATGTCAATGATGTGTCATCATGTTAAAGTGTTGCCAGGTAAAACATTAAGATTGAATCCAGCGGTCTGCTTCCCGTACAACGCTGACTTTGATGGAGATGAAATGAACCTCCATGTACCCCAAACAGAAGAGGCTAGAGCAGAAGCAGAGATCCTTATGGAAGTTAAAAGCCAAATAATAAGCCCCAGATATGGGTTGAGTGTGATCGGGTTGCTGCAGGATGCGATTGCAGGCAATTATATTCTAACCAAATGGATGGAATTCACTAGGCAGGAGGCAATATCTGTGCTGGCTGCAGTCGGCGTTACAGACTTCTCGAAACTGGGGAGAAAAACCAAGGTTTCAGGCAAAGATGTATTCAGTGTATTGCTTCCCGATGATTTCAATTTTGTCGGTAAATCAAAAGACAAGACCCAGGTGTTAATCAAAAATGGTGTCCTTGAAGAAGGCATAATGGACAAATCAAGCCTCGGTCAGGGTTCTGGAATGATGCTTAGGCAGTTCCACCAGCAATACGGGCCCCAACAGACTATAAAATTCATTGGAAGCATCTTCAGGTTGGGTATCCATGTACTTCTGAGAAGAGGTTTCACAACCCTGATCTCAGACAGCGATCTTCCAGCAGAGGCAACCAAAAGAATAAATCAAACACTGGAGCAAGCAGAGAGCGATGCAAGCGGACTTATCAAGCAGTATCAAGACGGTAAACTTGAAGCTCTGCCAGGCAGAACAGTTGGTGAGACCCTTGAACTTAGGATACTTGAACTTCTCAATAAGGCAAGAGATAAAACAGGATCGATTGTTGCTGAATTTTCTGAAGAGCAGAACCATTACGTGCTGATGATCCATTCAGGAGCGCGAGGCAACCCCCTCAATATATCACAGGTTGCATCATGCGTTGGCCAGCAGGCAATGCGTGGCAAAAGGATTGAGAGAGGTTACTTTAACAGGACACTCTCTGCATTTAAGCAGAACGATCTGATGCCGGCAGCAAGAGGCTTCATAAGAAGCGGTTTCAAGCATGGTCTCAAGCCGCATGAGTTCTTCTTCGGTGCGATGACTGGGCGTGATTCCTTGATGGATACAGCGCTGAGAACTCCCAAATCGGGCTACTTATACAGAAGGCTGGCAAATGCCATGCAAGATCTCAAAGTTGAATATGATCACACAGTAAGAGATGCTGCCAAGAAGATAATCCAGTTCAGCTATGGTGAAGACGGAATTGACGTCTCAAAATCAGAAGGCGGCGTGCTCGATATCAATAGAATATTCAAAGGGTGATCCAATGCAAATACCAAAACAATACAAAGATGAGTTCCCCCAAAAAGTACTTGATGACATAAGTGCAGTTAGCTCAAAGCTATCCGAATCAAAGTCGCAGGCATTGCTTGAAAAAGCGTTCAAAGAGTTTAAGCAGATGAAAGTAGAACCAGGAGAATGTGTGGGTTTGGTGGCAGCTGAATCAATTGGTGAACCAGGAACTCAGATGACACTCGACACGTTCCACTTCGCAGGGGTCTCTGAGATGAACGTCACTGTTGGTCTCCCAAGGATTATTGAAATTTTGGACGGCAGGCAGCAAATTAAAACACCCATGATGGAAATCTATCTGAAAAACCCCTACAACAAGGGTAAGGATATCAAAAAGATAGCCCTTTCAATTAAGGAGATAAAACTAGAAGAGATCACAACCGAAATCCTTGTTGATATCGCTTCACTCTCAATCGAAGTAAGATTAGATCCCAAAAAGATGGAAGAGATGGGCATCGCTGAAAAAGAGCTCCCAAAAATCCTCAAAACAAATATTAAATCTGCTACACTGAAAGTCAAGGACAATGTGATCTATATAGGCATGAAAGGCAAAGGTACAGACCTTAAGCAAGTTTACAACATGAAACAAAAACTCAGAAGTCTCCACATTAAGGGAACAAAGAACATTAAGCAGGTGCTTCCTATTATGAACAAGGAAGGAGAATTCATAATAATAACAGCTGGTACAAACCTCAAAAAGATCATGCAGATGGAAGAGGTTGATGCTGCACGCACAGTCTCCAATGATATCTATGAGATAAACGATGTGCTTGGGATTGAAGCTGCTCGCCAAGCTGTGATCAACGAAGTGTTTAAGGTAATCAACAATCAAGGTCTCAACGTTGATGTTAGGCATATTATGCTAATAGCAGACACCATGTGTTTCTCGCAAGGTGTGCGTGGGATAACACGGTATGGAATTGTGCGAGAAAAAGCAAGCGTTTTAGCAAGGGCCTCATTTGAAACACCGATAAAGCACATGATTGATGCAGCCATAAGTGGTGAGGAGGATAAATTAGATTCAGTAGTTGAAAACGTGATGCTCAACCAGCCAGTACCAGTGGGCACAGGGCTCCCTGGGTTAATAACAAAGATGAAATAGGTAGATGAAAATGACAGACTTAGACGAAATCAAAAAAGATCTCAAAACAGGCAAACTAGTTATTGGAACAGAGCAGACAAAAAACAACCTTAGGCAGGACAAAACAAAGAAAGTGTTTCTATCATCAAACTGCGATGCTACAGTCAAAAAGGAGTTGGAAAACCTGTGCAGTTTCAACAAAGTGCAGCTAGTTCAGCTCAAAATCCCAAATGATGAATTGGGCATCACCTGCAAGAAACAGTTTTCAATTTCAGTTCTTAGTCTGTTAAAATAACCATGGAAAGAATCAAATATGACATGAGCCTCATCAAGACCATGTCTCTTTTTGAGGAAGTCACCAGAACCCAACTGAAGGATTGTTTTATAGATCGCAACAGTCATCTTCTCTTCATCGTTGACGAGGCCAATATGAGCAAGGCCATAGGCAAAAGAGGCCAGAATGTCAAGCATTTGGAGAAGCTTTTGAACAGAAAGATTAAAATAGTCAGCTTCACCCCCGATGTGCTACAATTTATCCAAAACTTGATTCTCCCTTTTAAGGTTAGGGACATTAAGGCACAGGAGAATATTGTCACAATAACAGGGCAGGACACCCATTCCAAAGCATTAATAATAGGGAAAAACGCCCAGAACCTCAGAAATTTCGAAAGTATGGTTCAGCGTTATTTTCCGGAAATTAAGGAGATAAAGGTTATCTAATGGCAAAAAAATCCAAGGGACTCAATTCAGGAAGCAAGCTCAAAACTAGAAGACATGCTGCCAGATGGAAAGACCCGTGGTACAAGAGAAGAGTACTCAAGCTCAAGCAAAAATCTGATCCGCTAGGTGGAGCCTCGCAAGCCAAAGGGATAGTCCTCGAAAAAATCCAGATAGAGGCAAAACAGCCGCACTCTGGTATGAAAAAATGTGTGCGAGTGCAATTAACCAAAAACGGCAGACAGGTCAGCGCATTCTGCCCAGGAGATGGTGCAATTAAACTTATCGATGAGCATGATGAGGTTGTGATAGAATGCATTGGTGGTGGCAAAGGTAGAGCCAAAGGAGACATTCCTGGAATCAGGTGGTGCGTCATTAAAGTGAATGACCAAAGCCTTCCTGCACTTTTAGCTGGCAAACTTGAAAAAGCAAGGAAATAATGAAATTCTCTCCTGCTGAAAAAAGAGATCTTCTAAAAGCATGGTTTGTGGTTGCTTTAGTCTTTGCCATATCTGACACAGGGCTTTCATTAACTGCTCTTTTTTTTCTAAAATTAGTAATCACTGGGTTTACCGCAGGCCTTGGCTTTCTCATTCATGAGATAGCCCACAAACTTGTTGCAGTGCACTTCAAGTGCAGAGCCGAGTTCCACTCATTTGACCAGATGCTCCTGCTAAGCATTCTGCTTTCATTCCTTGGATTTGTCTTCATTGCACCAGGTGCAGTGATCATCTTTGGTGCCAGGTCCAAGGCCCATGAAGGAAAAATCTCGGCAGCAGGGGTTGTTGCCAACTTGCTGCTGGCCTTACTCTTTTTAGTCCTTATGTTTACACCGCTGCAGCCAATTGCGCATTATGGGCTGGCCATAAATACATGGCTCGCTGTTTTCAACTTAATACCCCTGGGCAACTTTGATGGGCTGAAAATCTTCAACTGGAGCAAAAAAGCATATGTGGCCTTGCTGCTCTTTGCAGGGATTATGACCCAGTTGCCATTATTTATCTGAAAACCACACCCATTAGCCATTATCCATTTGTTTCTGGAACCTTGGCAGGCTCTTTCACTGGTTGGAATGGTTTTAACCTCTTCGTCGAGGAAATTAAAAACTTCCTCACGTTCTTATCCATATCAATAAAGTAATCCGCTTCAGATTTCAGTTTAGATGATGAAGTTTTGCCAAAGGCAATAACCTCAACCCTGCATCCGAGTGACTTAAGGTGATGCAACAAATCAGTGAAGTCGCCATCTCCGCTAACCAAAACCACTGTGTCAAGCTTGCAGGCAATCCGCATGGTATCCATAGCTATACCCACATCCCAATCACCCTTTTTCGCACCCCCAAAGAAAATCTGCAAATCCTTTGATCTAACCTCAAACCCTATCTTCTCCAAAGCTTCAAAGAAGTTGGACTCCTCTTTAACATCGGCCTTGATAACATATGCAATTGCTCTAACCAGTCGCCTGCCGTCAACAGCCTCCTGCAAAATCGTCTTAAAATTAACTTTCCTCTTATACAGGTTCTTTGCCGAATAATACAGATTCTGCACATCAACAAAAACCCCAACTCTTTGCTCTTTGTGTCTTGTCATTTTACCTCCCCACACTCTACGAATACCCTTAAATTATAAATCTTTTGAATTCCTGAAACCTTTGTGCAAACGGTAAACCAGGAAATACTCTTTCCAGCTCCAGCCATTGTTAATAATGTCCATAAGCAGATGCAGCCCCATCCCCAGTGCAATCCCTGTCCCCACAACAGCCAATTCTAGCACCCAGAAAATGGCAAAAACCGCTGCAATCAATTCATAAGAGTGAAACACCACATAAATCTTCCCTTTCTTTTTATAATATTTGTTTCTGAAAAACTCCTTATTCACCACAACCCTTTTTTTGTAATCCCAAAACTCAAAGAAATGGTCAATATCAATAAAAAATGATCCGCAAAAAGCAGCCAAACTGCCAAATGCAGAACCAGTAAAATAATAATAAGCAACCATTAATATCAGCGATACAACAAGATGATATTCAGGATACATTTTACGGATTCAGCAACACCAGGCCGGCAAACATAAAAGCAATCGCCACAAACTTGGTGAGAAGCACCCTCCGATCAATATTCTCTTTGAGGATCTTGGGGAAAAACCTCGAAAGCAAAACAGTTAGCACAAACACAAAAAATCCCTGAAGCCCACCCACTACTGAAACAAGTGTGGGAGACCCGTACAACAGCCCCAGATTCAGCCCGAAAATCCCTGCCAAATGCACAAACCCATCGCATATCAGTATTCTTCTTGATTTCTTATCCCTCAGATTCCTCATGAAATCCTGTTTAATCTCCTTAACTCCCAGCAATCCAAGACTTGTGGTACTACTCACCACCAGCCCTAATATCAGCACAGACCAGAAATCTCCATTCTTCAAGCAATAACTGAAAACAACTATGTTTATTGCCCACAAAAATGTCGCAAATGCAATCAACCAAACAGCAATATTGACACTGAATAACTTTCTGAAGTCCTTAACAGAAATAATAAAACTGCCAACCAGAATAGCTGAAAAACCTATCATCTGCAGCAATCCAAGGCTCTCACGCATAAACACAAAAGAAAGTAACAACACAAAAACCGACTGCAACTGCAGCAAAGGCACTATCCTTGACGCCTCTTCAGCAGCCAATGCTTTCACATAAGGGACAAAGGCTATCAACCCTATGACACCAGCCAACACAATAAAAGCTAACATCACAGGATCTGGCATAGAAAATCCTACAAATGGCAACAGCAGAACAACACTGTACCAGACCAAAGACTTGTAAACCACCAGGGTCAAATTATTCTTAATATACTTTGACAAAATGATTTTATCCAGGACATTCACAATAGAGAAAAATATCACACCCACAAGAGTATAAAGGATCCAGCTCATTTCTGCAAGTATCTCTCAAACCCACATTTTGTACAATAAATCCTACCCTTCTGCGGATCAAATTTGAGAGTCAGTTCTCTGCACTCAGGGCACCTTTTCACAGGGCTAATCATATCAAGATTGTCAAAAAGCTCCTTGTAAGGGTCACTAGCTTCCATGGTCAACTCAAACCAAACACCATTTATAAACCTTGCTACATAGAAAATTTTATTAACCATAGGGACTACCAGAGTACTAATGGTACAGATCCAATTCTATCCCGTGGAAGCCGAATACAAAATCACAGATGACAGACTGGTGATGCAGCTATATGGAAAAACACCCGACGGAAGACAAATCTGCGTCCAGGATCTCAGTTACCAACCATACTTCTATGTGCTAGTCAAGAAGTCAGCAGAAGAAACACTCGAGAATATCAACTCGCTGCAAGTTAGGAAGAATGACCAAGTTGTCCCGATTCTCAGAACAGAGCTGGTTGAAAAAGGGTTTATGGGAAAACAAGTCCAGTTGGTAAAGGTATATGTCAAGTATCCTTCTGATATCCCCACCATCAGAAATGCCATTAATCAGTTTGAACCATTCGAAGCAGACATCCCATACACCAAGCGCTACCTGATTGACAAAAAGATAACCCCCCTCCTGCTAACAGACGCCGAAGGCGAATTCATCAATGCGAGGTCCAAGGTATCTGTGTTTAATGCTGCGCAGGTTTCACAAAACTCAACTGAGATAGTCCCCAAGTTGAAAATACTCTCTATTGATATTGAAACATATAACGCCCAGGGTAAACATGTTTTTGCAGACAAATCCCAAATCATAATGATCGCAATGAAAGGAGAAAACTTCGAGAAAGTAATTGTAACCAAGAAATTCTCCACTGCCAAACCGTATATAGAATTCGCAGACAGTGAAACTCAGCTTATTCGGAAGTTTGTGGAGGTTGTTGACAACTACAAACCAGACATAATTACCGGCTACTTCTCAGACGGCTTTGATCTGCCATTCATCTCTAGAAGAGCAGAGATCCACGGCATCAAGCTTGAGATAGGTCTGGATTATTCCCCTATCCGAATAAACGGTAAGAACCCAACTGCAGCAATAACAGGCATATGTCACCTTGACATCTTCCAATTCATCAAGAGGGCTTTCTCCACAACGTTGGAAACCCCCACACTTGACTTGGGTTCGGTTGCTGCAGAACTAATCGGAAAAACCAAAGTGGACGTTGAGATAGAAAAGCTGGCAGATGTGTATGATAATCATCCGGATCAGCTGGAAAAATTCTCGGAGTACAACCTCGTAGATGCTGAATTGACAATGGAATTGACCACCAGCCTATTACCCAACATCATTGAACTGGTCAAGGTTGTGAGTCTTCCTCTGTCTGAAGTGAGCAGAATGAGCTTCTCTCAGCTGGTGGAATGGTACTTAATCAAAAGGGCATCAGATATCAATGAACTCGTGCCAAACAAACCTGATCACACTGAGATCAAGAAGCGGCGCATTGAAACATATCAGGGTGCATTTGTCTATGACCCTCAGCCAGGACTTTACAAAAATATCTGTATCTTCGACTTCAGAAGCCTATACCCCTCAATAATTATTAGCCACAATATCAGCCCTGAAACACTCCGCTGCGACTGTTGCGAGGGCAAGGACACAGTACCAGACGAGAAATATTGGTTCTGCAAAAAAAGGAAGGGTTTCATCTCAGCAGTCATTGAGGAGCTGGTAACCAGAAGAATGCGCGTCAAAGAGATTATCAAGCAAAAAACAGATTCAAAAATTCTCTATGCCCGCCAGTATGCACTCAAGACTATTGCCAATGCCATGTATGGTTATCTCGGTTTTTTTATGGCAAGATGGTACTGCCTGGAATGCGTTGAGAGCATCACCTCGTACGGCAGATATTACATCAAAGACCTTATCGGCAAAGCACAGCAAGAAGGCTTCCAGATCCTCTATGGGGACACAGACTCTGTGTTTCTGGCATTGAACAGCAAAACCAGAGAAGAAGCAATCCACTTTGTTGAGCATACCAACCTCGGACTGCCAGGCATGATTGAAATCCAGTTTGAGGGATTCTATCCCCAAGGCATATTTGTATCTGCGAAGATTGGTCCTTATGGAGCAAAAAAAAGGTATGCCCTGCTTGGTGAAGACAAAAAAATCACAATAAAGGGGTTTGAGGTAGTGAGGCGCAATATCTCCCCTATTGCTAAGGACACCCAGGAAGAGGTGCTGAGCATTATTCTCAGAGAGAACAACAAAGAGAAAGCTCTCAAGTATGTCCAGAAAGTGATCGAGACAATACGGAAAAAACAGCTTCCATTGAAGGAGGTAATTGTGTACACCCAGCTTCAAAAACCGCTCTCCACCTATGCGGCAGTTGGCCCTCATGTTGCAGTGGCAAGACACATGCAGCAGATGGGCTATGACATCACCGCAGGCTCTATGATCCAGTATGTTGTGTGCAGCGGTAGTGGCCGAATAAGGGACAGGGCCAAACTGCCAGAAGAGTGTTCACAAGACGATTATGACTCCGAATACTATGTCAATAATCAGATAATACCTGCTGTCGAGAAAATCTTTGCAGTGCTTGGCTATTCCAAAGAAGAGCTGGTCAAAAGCTTGGATCAGAAAAGCCTTGATAAATTCTTTTAGGCTGATCATTGGCAATGGAAGGCCATCTAATGGTTAGCACAATAGAGTCTTCAAGAGCTTCAGAACTATGGTGGACCATGGCAGCCAGAAAAACAAAATCCCCAGCTTTTTCCAGCACCACTTCTTTCCCACCCTTAGGGAAAATAACCTTGAAATTACCGCTAATCAAAATGGATATGGTCTTAGCCCGAATATTCATCCCCACAGCTGATTTTTTCCAGCCCCTCGGATGCACACCCCATTTGACTTCAAAATCATCACAATGGAACCGAGATTCCTTTTCAACAAAATGCCCCAAAAACCACCCTCTTCTCTCTGGAGTAACTTCAGCGAATTTTCCCAGATTACCAGAGATTATCCCTGCCATTCTTAGTCAAAAAATCTTTTCTCTTATAAACTTACTGCCACCCAAAGATTTATTAAGATGTTAGCCAATACTTACTATTATATTAATAATAAATGTATGTCACTTTAAAGTTAATAGGAAATAATTTAAACTGCTGCCTTCTGAGTTTCTCCTGAGATAGTTGTAACTCTAAAAAGAGAGAGGTAGATATAGTGAAAGTGCTTATGCTGGGATGGGAATTTCCACCCTATCACTCAGGCGGTTTAGGTATTGCTTGTTATGGGCTCACTAAAGGATTAGCTCATCAAGGGGTTGAGGTAACCTTTGTCTTGCCCACACTCAAGGAAGATATCAAGGCCGAATTTGTGAGGATTATTGGCGCAAACAGAGGCAATATAACAATCCAGTCAATCAAATCTCCCCTCTCAGAATACATGACCACCCGCAGTTATGCTGAAATCATGTCAAAAAAAGCAACAGATTCTACCCCCAGACTCTACGGCCCAGATCTTTTCACAGAAGTGTATCGCTTTGCCAAGCGGGTTGAGCAGATTGCCAAAACCGAAAAATTTGATGTGATTCATGCTCATGACTGGCTCACTTACCAGGCAGGTATTTACGCAAAAAAGGTATCAGGCAAACCATTGGTAGTGCATGTGCACGCAACTGAATTTGACAGAACAGCCAACAACCACGTCAACCAGCTTGTCTACGATATTGAGCGCACTGGCATGCACGCAGCAGACTCCATCATTGCAGTAAGCAATTTTACCAAAAGCAAAATCGTCAACAAATATGGCATAAACCCTGAGAAAGTTAATGTTGTGCACAACGGATGCGAACTCAAGCACCATAAGATAAGCAAGGAGTTTGCTATTAAGAAAACAGACAAAGTGGTCCTCTTCCTGGGGAGAATCACATTCCAGAAAGGCCCAGAATACTTTTTGTACATGGCGCAGAAAGTGCTTGAACACATCCCCAATGTCAAGTTTGTTATTGCTGGCTCTGGAGACATGGATCAATTTATCATCACAAAAGCAGCCCAGATGGGGCTTGGCAAGCATGTTTTATTCACAGGGTTTTTGCGAGGAGCCGACATAGACCGAGCTTATACCATGGCAGATGTGTATGTTATGCCATCTGTCTCAGAACCATTCGGCATAACCCCGCTGGAAGCAATGATGCACCAAACACCAGTTATAATCTCAAAGCAATCCGGTGTTTCTGAGGTGGTAAGTCACTGCCTCAAAGTTGATTTCTGGGATATTGAGGAGCTGGCAAACAAGGTTGTAAGCATTTTGAGGTATCCCTCCCTTGCAGCAACACTCACAGACAATGCAGACCTGGAACTCCCAAATTTTGACTGGGACATTCCTGCACGCAAATGCGTTGAGGTATACAAAACTCTGGAGGAGAAATGGTAAGCATCTGTTTATATTTCCATGTGCACCAACCTTACAGGTTAAAAAAATACTCAGTGTTTGAGATTGCCAAGCATGCCAATTACTTTGACACAAGAAAGAACATTGCCATCCTGGAGAAAATCACCAAGAAGTGTTACATCCCGATGAACAACCTCCTCTTGAAACAAATCCACCAAAACAATATCAAAGCAGCATTCTCATTCTCAGGTGTGATGCTTGAGCAGCTTGAAGAGCACGCTCCAGAAGTGATCCAATCATTCCAGGACCTTGTGAGCACAGGTAATGTAGAAGTTATCGATGAAACCTACCACCATTCACTTGCATTCCTATTTTCAAAAAAGGAATTCAAAAGCCAGGTGAAAATGCACAACAGAAAGGTCAAGCAACTCTTTGGTACCAAGCCTAGCGTATTTAGAAACACCGAGCTGATATACAACAACGAATTAGCACACTGTGTTGAAGAAATGGGGTATAAGGGTATACTCACAGAAGGCGCAGATCACATCTTAGGGTGGAGATCACCCAACTTTCTGTACCGGCCAAAAGGCACAAAAACTATCAAACTCCTGCTCAAAAACTACCGGCTTAGCGACGATATCGCCTTCAGATTCTCAGAAAGAACCTGGAAAGAGTGGCCTTTGAGTGTTCCAAAATATGTTAATTGGCTGAATGCAGTGAACGGCAACGGCCACACTATCAACTTATTTATGGACTACGAAACATTCGGTGAGCACCAGTGGGCATCAACAGGGATCTTCAAATTCATGGATGCCCTTCCATCGCACATCTTGAAACATCCAGACAACAATTTCAAAACACCCTCTGAACTTATCTCAGAATATGAACCAGTGGCAGAGCTGGACATCCCGCATGTGATCTCCTGGGCAGATGTGGAGAGAGATGTTAGCGCTTGGCTGGGCAACCCCATGCAGCAAGAATCGATAAGAAGCCTTTACCAGATGGAAGAAAAGGTGCTGGCAACAAAAGACAAAGAACTAATAAGAAACTGGAGGAGACTCCAGACAAGTGACCACTTCTACTATATGTGCACCAAATGGTTCAATGATGGAGATGTGCACAAATACTTCAACCCCTACGACAGCCCATATGATGCTTTTATCACCTTCATGAACATCCTCACAGACATCACCCAGAGGACAGACAAACTCCAGCAAAGTAAAATCGCTGAGGTGCCTATCACCACATGAAAACCAAACCAAAAGCCAAGCATCTTAGGAATGCAGATCCCAACAGATACTTTATGCTGAGTGATGGCAGAATCGTAAAAAACCTTTTGGAATTGGCTGATGTGATGGATGATTTAACCGAAGAGGTTTTCAATCATCACGTTAATGGTACTAAGAATGATTTTGCAGCATGGGTAAAGGACACATTTGGCGATGAAGTCTTAGCAGAAAAGCTCAAATCAAACAGCTCAAAGCATGATCACCAAATCCATATCTTGAGACACATAATAAGGGGGTTTTTGTGATGCCAAAAGGTCTAACCCTCTCTCGGGCGAGAAGAATATTACGGGTGGTGCCAAGTAAGCAAAGTTTCTGGCTCTGCACCAACAGAGATCTCAGAAGCTTAAACAGTCTGGCAAATGAGCTCGAAGACTCAAACGATGATGTTTTCCGCTATCATGTAAACAGATACAAAAATGACTTTAGCAACTGGGTAAAGGATATCATTGGAGACAACGATTTCGCCAGGGAGATTTCTCGCATAAGAACCAAGCCCACACTTGTTAGAAAGATCAGGGAAAAAATCAACGAATCAAAGGATATTGTCAACAAATACAAAAAAGTAACCAAAAGGGTCAGAAAACCCAAGAAAAAAGTAAAAGTTAGAAAAGCAAAAAGCAAAGCCAAAAAATCAAAACCTAAAAAGCCAACCAAACGCAGGAAATTGCCAGTTCAAAAAAGGAGAATCAAAAAAAAGAGGTAAATCAAGATGGAAACTGAACAAATCGTAATAAAAGAAGTGCCCCAAGACTTAAGGTTCAAGTTGCACAAGACAGCAATTGAGATCTCAAACCTTTTTGAGCTCTCTGAGGCTTTAGAGATCATGAGCAAAGAGAGTTATGAGCACCATGTCAATGATAAAAAGAACGATTTTGCCACCTGGGTAAGGGAAGTGGTCAAAGATACTGACTTGAGCAGCAGGCTTAGGGATGCCAACACCAAAGAGAAAGCGCAAAAAATGATTAGGCAGCGAATCAAAGAGCTGGAAACCCCCAAGGGAGAAAAGAAAGTCACAACTTACATGGATCACTTCACAGTCGGGTTTGTTGTGGGAGTAATCTTTGGTGTCTTGCTCGCGATTTTTGTGCTTTAGCATGGGTCAGGACGAAGGCAGATTTATGGTGGCAGTGGGTGCCATTGTTTAGCATAGTCTATCAGGTAAAGTGCTACTCCTTTTGCGTAGCCCGGAGAAAGACTTCAGCGGAGGCATCTGGGAATACATCACAGGCCGTATCAGACAATTTGAAGAGCCGGAGCAGGCACTGCGCCGTGAAGTCAAAGAGGAGGCCGGGCCGCAAATTGAGATCGTCAAACCAATATCTGTGTTCCATCTCTTCAGAGGAGAGAAGGTTGCAGAAAAGGAGCTAATCGGCATAACCTACTGGGTAAAAGCGCATTCAGACAAAGTGCAGCTATCTGATGAAGCCACCAAATTCGAATGGGTGGATGCCCAGCAGTTGCAAGGCTCCCCAAACAAAGCATGAAAAACGAGATGAAAACATTCATCCGAGAACGTGCTTAACGTGCGCTATCTACCTGTCTCTCCAATTCAAACTTCTTTGAAACCGCATTTGAACTTGACTGGGAATTGCTTGCATCAATAATCTCGCTGGCAAGTGCCTCTGCACTCCCAATCTTCTTGCCAAAACTCCTGTGATATGCTCCCTGAGCTATATGCTTAAGTGCGATATCAACCCTTCGCTGTGGTCCGCACTCGGTCGCCCTTGGATATCTGGCTCCGCCATACTCAATAGTAACAATCTCTTCTCTGGGTGCTGAATTCTCAACAGCTTTTGCCAAAACAGCCACAGGGTTTTGCTTGGTCTTACCCTCAATAATCGACAAGGCATTCTCTACAAGGTTGTAGGCAGTGTTGCCCTTGCCAGTGCACACACTGGAAGTTTTAAAATGCTTCCTGCCCTTGTGCCCAGGCACCATCACCTTGTTGATCAACCGTTCCACAATAAAGGTTTTTGATTTGTGGAATCTTGATTTGGCGTATCTAGCGCCTGTTTTAGGAACACACTTAACTTCTAAGTTGATATAATCCTTTAAACCGAGATCTTTTACTTCAATTCCCTTTACATCCCATTTATTGAACACCTTTATGTCAACCATAAGTTATTACCCTTTAATTTTAGAAAATAAGCTTTATACGGTCCCTATTTTCTTACATTCTGTATGTAACTCCCATTTTTAAATCTTTTCTCTAGCCCCTAATAAATATCGCGAATAATTCAAAACTTTTAAATACCAGTGAAAAAAATAAAGCTACAGCTGAAAAAGAGTGTGTGCTGATGGGGTTGATGAATTCTGACGAAAAGAAAAAAGAGGCTCTTCCTGTAATCGACCAGGATTTCACTATTCAGACAGATGTGGACAGTCTGGTCAAAATTGTGGATGAAAAACTCGAAATCCCTTTGAATGAGGTCGCGAGGCTTCTCAATGTTAAAAGTGACACTGTCCAAGCATGGGCTAATTTCTTAGAAGAAGAAGAAGTGCTCTCCTTAAAGTACAAGTTTACAACACCCTACCTTGTCTCAAAAGCAAAGGAATCCAAAAAACCTGAAGCGCTTGACATCCCTCAAGAACTTTTCCTCCCTGAGCATCCAAAGGTGGAGCAGGCCCCCAGCAAAGAGCCTTCCAAACCAAGAGAAGAAGTACTTAATGAGTGGTTGAAAGCTCCCCAAAAAGCAAGCACACTCACCGCAATATCAAAAAACATCACAGAACTTTTCGAAAGCGCCTACAAAAATTTGGAAAAAGGGGATCTGGAAAAAGCCAAACAAATCTACCTTTCAATCAAGGCCGAACAGGATGTTTTCCCTAAAGAGCTTCACAGCATCAAACGCAATCAAGAACTCAACCTAACCAAGCTCAACAAGGATCTAACACTTAGGATCCAAGAGGCAGCACTTGCCAAGGCCAATGCAATAAATGCCCTAATTGATACAGAAATCAAAAATATTTCAAACGACCTCTCTGGCAAAGACATCAGAAGAGCTGAGAACTCTTACAAGAAAATAGAAGAGCTCTTCTCAAAATTTCCAGAAGGGTTTGAGAGCCGGAAAAACAAAATCCACTCAAAAATAATCATAATTCACAGAGATATCTCAGAACAAAAAAGCCACCTCCTCAAATCATTTGCAGATAGGCAAGTGCAAGAGATGAATGGATTACTTGCTGATATAGAAGAGCAACTCCAACACGCTCCAGAGAAATCATTTGCAACATATGAAGAATTGAGGAGGAGCTATGCAAAACTTCCAGAGGGTTTCCAGGAGGAATATGCTGCTTTGGACAACAAAATCTTCTCCTTATTGCCACGGGTAATGGCTGCAAAACAAGAACTCGCTGCAAAATCACTCCAGCAGAAGCTCACAGAAATAAAGCAACTGCAGCAGCAAACATACGATGCGCTCAAAACAGACAAATTGAAAGAAGCCAAACTCTTGTATGTGAAAGTGAAGGAGCTACACGAATCTATCCCCCAGCAATTTCTTCAGAAAAAACTGGAAGTGGAAAATGAAATTGTGAAATTATTCTTCGCTTTGGAGTCAGAGATTACCAAAGAAGAAACATTGCGGATTGATCACGCAACAAAACAAATCTCAAAACTCCACCTTATAACCAAGCAATACCTTGACAAAAACCAACTTGACCTTGCAGATAGCGTATACAGAGAAATCCTCAATTACTATCATTCAATACCTATAGGCTACCTTGAATTAAGGACAAAGATCAGGCTTCAAATTCTCGACCTACACAAAGAGATACTCCTTAAGGCAGAAAAGCTTTTGACAACAGACTTCAATGAGCAGACACTTAGCAGATATAAGCAACTGGTACAGCTGCTGATTGAAGTGAGAGAACACATAGACCAGAAACAGTATGACCTCATGGAGGAAAAATACAACACAGTGATTCAGTCATATGGCCAACTCCCTCTTGCATTAGTGCAGCAGAAAAAAGCTGTTCTCAACGAGATAGTCAAGCTGAGTACTCAAGTTGATATATACAGCAGGCTCAAAAAGTTGTCTCAGACAAATTCCAATGCAGATCTGACCGGTCAGCTTTCAGCATTAAACCATCAAATCTTACTATTGGCAAAGCAGCCAAATGTCAATTCTGAGTTTTTGGCTAATGCCAAACAGCAGTACATGGCATATCTAACCAAACTCCCTACCGGCCCGCAACCCACATATACCAACCTTCAACCCACCAAGCCAGCAAGTACCACTCTACACATACCCCCCAAAACACTTCCAACATCAACTTTATCTTCACCAAGTCTGCCAGCGCAAACCACCTCTGAAAATCTACCCAAACAAACCGCACCCCTGCAAGTCAGATCACAGGCAGGGCAAGTTCACGGTGCTCATACACTGAATGCAAAGCCAATTACCCAAACCAAACCCATCGAGAAACCACATGTTATGGATCCTGAGATCATTAAAAAATCACTGACCAACCGCTTACTTATCCAAGGTGAGCTCAAACTCCAAGACAACCAATTTGCTGAAGCAGAACAGATATTCTCCAGAGTTCTCACGCTTGATAACACAAACAGAGAGGCAAGAGCCAACCTCCAAATGATCAGCAGATTCAAAGCCAAGGTGAATCCAGCTTAAAATGGCAAAAACTCTCCAAATTGACAGCTATAAAATCGAATATGAAAACCTGGTGGTTAGTGTGGATATCAGCCTCAAAGAGGAAGAATTTGTGCCCACCTACAGCATCTCAATTCTCAACATTAGTCCAATGACCAACATCATCCTTGAGAAAATCAAGGAAGAATTTATCACTAAGGTTTCTGCAGGAACTATAGAGGAATTGGAAAAAGACACCACAATTACCATCCAGCAGAGATTCAAAAAAGAGATTGTTCTCCTTATAGACAAATACTTCCCACATATTAACCAGCGCGATAAGGAACTGCTTGTCAGCTATATAATGCGAGAGAATATTGGGCTAGGAAATATTGAGATTCTGCTAAAGGACAAGCAGCTCGAAGAAATCGTTGTTAACAGTGCTAAGGAGTGTGTTTGGATCTATCATAAAAAACACGGCTGGCTCAAAACCAATGTCAAAATCCCTACAGAGTCGCGTATCAGACATTACTCAACAATGATCGGCAGGGATGTTCAAAAAGAGATAACATTGCTCAAGCCGCTGCTTGATGCCCATCTAGCATCAGGTGAAAGGGTTAACGCAACCCTCATGCCTGTCTCTCCCCATGGCAACACCATCACCATCAGAAAATTCTCTGATAAACCATGGACAATAGTGGATTTTCTCACCAACAACACCATATCATATGAGGCTGCAGCTTTGCTATGGCTTGCTGTGCAGAATGAGCTATCAGTGTTGATCTCTGGCGGCACTGCAACAGGCAAGACCTCAACCCTTAATGTTGTCTGCAACTTTTTTCCGCCCAACCAGCGAATCATCAGCATTGAAGACACCCAAGAGATAGTTTTGCCGAAAAACCTGCATTGGGTACCTATGGAAACAAGGCTTCCCAACCCAGAGGGTAAAGGAGAAGTCTCAATGCTTGACCTTCTTGTTAATTCACTTAGAATGAGACCAGACCGAATAATTGTTGGTGAAATCAGAAGACAGAAAGAGGCAGAAGTGCTTTTTGAAGCGATGCATACTGGCCACAGTGTCTATGCAACAATACATGCTAACGATGCGCGGGAAACAATTGTAAGACTCACCAATCCTCCAATCAACATCCCCAAGATGATGATTCCGGCAATCTCACTAGTCTTAGTCCAATCAAGAAACAGACGAACAGGTACAAGAAAAACACTTCAAATAGCAGAGATCACTAGCACAGGGGACTACCAATTGCTGTATCAGTATGATGCAAGGGCAGATCAGCTGAAAAAGGTGAATCAATGGGGCAGGCTGGCAGAAACACTATGCTTATTTACAGGACTCAGCCAGCAGGAGCTCATGCAGGATTTGGAAAAAAAAGAGGAGTTGCTTAAATACTTGGTAAGCAAAAATATCACAGATATCAACCAGCTTGGCTTGTTTTTCGCACAATACTACAGCAATAGACTAACGCTTAAAGCATAGAATGAAAAACTACAATCTATATCAGCTGCTTTTTAAACCTAACCCCAAGCTAAGGGCCAATCTTAGAATGGCCCATATGGACATAGACCCAAAACTATTCATCAGAAGAAACCTCATCTCAGCATTGTATCTCTCACTTGGATTCACTTTGATGCTCTTCTTCATTTTTAGCAAGAACCGCACAAGTCTCTTCCCGCTGCTTATCGCATTCCCTCTGACATTTATGGTTTTCTATTTATTTTTTATGGGAACCCCGCAAGTGTACATTAGCCGCAGGCAAAGAGAAATTGATCGGGAAATACTCTTTGCCACTCGGTATTTGCTAATAAAAATTGATTCAGGCGTACCCTTATTTAATGCCATGATCGATGCTTCCAAGGCTTATGGGGTTGGCGGAAAATACTTTAAAGAAATCGTTGATGAAATCAATTTGGGGACACCTATCGAAGACGCAATTGAGCAGGCCCAGAAATTCAGCCCTTCAAGGCAATTCAAACTGGTAATGAGACAAATTGAAAACTCAATAAAAACAGGCGTGGACGTCTCAAAATCACTCAAGAATTTGCTGGATGAGATCACGCGGGAACAGCAGATTGAGGTCAAGGCCTACTCAAAAAAACTCAACTCAATCATCCTCTTCTACCTTATTATTGCATGTGTAATCCCCTCAATGGGCATTGCCATGTTCCTCATCCTGGCAAGCATTCTCAATCTCAACCTTTCTGGAAGCAACCTCTTTGTGATCCTATTCTTTGTTGGGGTGCTTCAGGTTTTTTTCATATTTGTCATTAGATCAATAAGACCGACGGTGGATCTATGAAACTCATATACCTGGAGGAGTTCGGAAGAGCATTTATCCCAGAGAAAATCAGGCCAAAATTCAGGGAATACGTCCTGAAAGCAGGAATCCCAGAAGTTCCCTACAGGCTGTTTGGAGGCCTCTTCTATGTTAGCCTGGTGATAACATATTTCATATATTTTTACCAGGTTTACCCAGCACTACAAAGCGCGTCAATCTCTACTCTTACATTCCTATTTGCAACCTTTATTGTCTGGTTTTTAATCCAACTGGGCATAGTGGCATTCTTTATGCTAATTGTGTATGCCTATCTCGACTTACAGATATTCAACAGGACCAAACAAATTGAAGAAGTACTTGATGAATTTCTCAATTACGTCTCAGAAAGCCTTAAGGGCGGTATGAGTCTTGACAAGGCACTCTGGAGCGCAGTGCGGCCAGAATTCGACGTGCTCTCTCGTGAAATCCAGATTGCCTCAAAAAAAGTCTCAACTGGTGTGGACGTTGAAGATGCCCTCAGAGAATTCATAACTAAGTATGACTCTCCTATGACAAGACGCTCGTTCGAGCTGATAATTGAAGGTATCAAAGGTGGTGGAGAGCTGGCTGAGATTATTAACAAAGTTGTTGACAATATTAGGGAAACAAAGTTGCTCAAAAAAGAGATAGTTGCAGCCAACACCACATATGTGATGTTTATATCCATAATTGTGATAGTGATTGCTCCTGCCCTCTTCGCCCTCTCAAGGCAAATGCTTGTAATTCTCTCTGGATTCTCAGCCAAGGTTGGATCTACTCTATCGAAAACCACGCTGGGCTTGCCTCTCAATTTCCAGCAACTGGCAATTGACATGGATGATTTCGTGCTGTTCTCACAAATTGCAGTGTCAATTGTGGCTGTTTGTTCATCAATGATTATCTCCCAAATTAACAGAGGCAATATCAAGAGCGGTCTGAAGTATATTCCTCTTTTCCTGGCAGCATCTCTAATCACCTATTCAATTATCTCCAATTTCCTGGCAAGCGTTTTTTCCAGTTTCTTTGCCGCCTGACAATTAATAGATTACTTGCGGGTAGTAGCAAATCTTTATAACCCTAATCTCCATAAGATGCTTCATGTACGAAATAGTTATAGGGAGAAACAAAGCTGACCAGGAAAAATATGGGCAGCAGGGAACAGTACTAATAGGCAAACATTACGTGAAGATGGGACAGGTTACTTCTCTAAGTAACCAAATCCTGTTTGATGTTGCAAGCTCCCATGTAGTCTTTGTGTGCGGTAAAAGAGGCTCTGGCAAGAGTTATACCATGGGCAGCATAGTTGAGGGAATGGTTGCCCTGCCAAAAAATATCTCACAGAACCTCGCAGTGATCATGCTTGACACCATGGGCATCTACTGGACCATGAAGTACCCAAACCAGCAAGACAAGCAACTCCTAAAAGAGTGGGGCATGGAACCCAAGGGCCTCAATGTTCAGATTTACACCCCTATTGGTTATTTCCAAGAGTTCCGGGACAGAGGCATACCAACTGATTTTCCTTTCTCAATAAAACCTTCAGAACTCGCCCCGGAAGACTGGTGCTCAGCCTTCAATATGGATATCAATGACCCAATAGGTGTTCTGGTTGTCAAAACAATTGCTGGACTCAAAAAAGTCCAGCAGGACTTTGCAATACAGGATATTATTGATACCTTAAAGAAAGATGAGGACGCAGAAAAGAACCTCAAAGAGGCAGCCATCAACCACCTCACCACTGCAGAATCCTGGGGATTGTTCAGTAAGCAAGGCACTCCGATTAAAGAGCTGGTAAACCCTGGCCAAATTACAGTGCTTGATGTCAGCTGTTACGCAACAACCGCTGGCAGCAACTTCATCAGATCCCTGGTAATTGGCCTTGTTGCTGAGAAACTCTTTGTTGAAAGGATGATCGCCAGGAGGAACGAGGAATACCTAGCTGTACACAAATCCCTTTCCCCTTTCAGTGACCAGGATGCTGCTGAAACCCATATGCCTCTTGTCTGGTTGGTTATCGATGAAGCCCACGAATTTTTGCCAAGAGAGGGAAAAACACTGGCCTCTGACCCGCTCATCACCATCCTCAGAGAAGGGAGGCAGCCAGGAATAAGCCTGATACTCGCCTCTCAGCAGCCAGGGAAAATCCACACAGATGTTATGACCCAGTCTGACACAGTTATTGCTCACCGCCTGACTGCCAAGCTTGATGTTGAAGCGCTTGGGATGTTGATGCAGAGTTATATGCAGGAGAGCCTTGACAAATACTTAAATGATCTTCCCCGTGTCAAAGGTGCTGCAATTGTCTTTGATGATACCAATGAAAGGCTTTATCCTATGAGAGTCAGGCCAAGAATAACCTGGCATGGTGGTGGCGCACCAGTGGCAGTCCCAGAAGAGAAGAGGGTTTTATAATTTTGATCTATTAACCGAATCCGCCTCCCTATTGTTCAACCACTTAAAACAAACAATTTAAATATTAGCAATTGTTGGAAACAACCAGAATGACACCCAAGCCAAAAAAGCAAAAAGCAGGAATCGACAAAGCAAAAGATGATCAATTTGCACACCTTGGACTCAAACTCCCAAAAGATGTCCAAATCAAACTGAAGGACCTAAAAGGCAAGCTTGACAAATTTCAGGAAGGAATACTTAGAAAATTTGACAAATATATTGTTGGGATAACTTTGGTGCCGCCTCAGAAGCAATATACTCCAGGCATGGCTGCCCAATCCCCGACCATGATGCCTCAGCAAGGCATGACTATCCCAAGCCCTAAGGTTGATGTGGACACAACCAATATACTCGTTTTAGTAGATGATTCTGACAGCAAACGCATGGCCAAATTTGAGCTCAAGGCAAAGCTTTCTGTAATCATGCAGAATATGGCTGCTGAGATTGACAAAAAGATAGTGGTTGACACAGTGATTCTCTCTGAGTTATGGCAGAACTGCTTTGATGCCAAATACGAAGCCCTAAGCACAATAGCACTCTCAGCACCCCTTTATGACACAGGCATGCTCGCCGCAATCAGAATAGCTGAAATCCACAAAACAATGGTGCTCAAGAAATTTGAAAAATACATAGTGAGCTATGTGCTTGCAGGATCACTTGTGCAGGGCAGGGCAACAAAAACTTCAGATGTTGATGTGTGGATTGTTATTGACGATACAGATGTCAAGCGCATGACCCGAGCAGAGCTTAAAGACAAGCTTCGCGCAATTATCATCGGGATGGGAATAGAAGCAGGCGAACTCACTGGCATTAAGAACAAGCTCAACATCCAAGTGTATATCCTCACAGATTTCTGGGACAATCTGAAAGAGGCAAATCCGATAATCTTCACACTACTAAGAGATGGCGTTCCCTTTTATGATAGGGGCATGTTTATGCCCTGGAAACAGCTTCTTAGAATGGGGAAGATCAAACCAAGTCCAGAGGCAATCGACATGTTTATGCTCACAGGTGAGCAGATGCTGCAGAATGTGCGATTCAAGCTTAAAAGCTTAGGGATGGAGGACACCTACTATGCCATCCTTACTCCAAGCCAGGCAGCGCTGATGCTCTACGGTCTGCCACCACCTGCTCCCTCGGAAACAGCAGAGCTTGTCAGAACAACCTTTGTGAAAAAAGAGAAGCTGTTGGAAGATGAGTACGTTGACATCCTGGAGAAAAACATCAAATTCAGGAAAGAGATTGAACACGGCAACAAAAAAGATGTCACGGGCGAGGAAATTGACACACTGCTTAGTGATGCGGATAAATATCTGAAAAGAATAAAGGAGCTTTTCAAGCAGATCCAATCTATTAAATCTGATGAGTCAGTAGTCAAATTTTATGAGACAACTGTCTCAATAATCAGGGATATCCTGAGGCTGGAAGGTGTTGAGCAAGCCAAAGATGATAAAATCATCCAGGTATTTGAAGATGAGCTTGTGTCGCAGGGGAAAGTCCCCACAAAGTATCTACGCATACTAAACACAATCGTCAAAGCCAAGAAAGACTACGATGCAGGCAAACTCACCAACACAGAAGTTGACAAAGTAGCCAAAGAGTCAAACGAGTTAATCAGGTTTATGGTGGAATATATGCAGCGCAAGCGTGGGAAAGAGCTAGAACGCACCAAAATCAGAGTGAAGTATGGCAATGAATATGGTGAGGTCATCCTACTTGATGACACTGCATACATCATCCATGATATTGACAAAGCAGAGAAGCGGGTAACCAAAGCCAAAATAAACCAGGAAGGCAGCTTGGGCCAGGTTAATGAGTCTTCTCTTGAGGAGTTGGAAAAGGCTATGTCCAAAATAGAAATTCCGTCAAAGGTTTTCATCAAAGAGCCGATTTTTGAAAACCTCAAGGAGATATTTGGCAAGGATGTTGAGATCCTGGTAAATTATTGATATATTCTTGAATATACTTGAATATAAAGACTAATAGAAACATTAATATACCTTTATCTGATTTATCAACTTCTAGTTCTTAGGGGGGTGATGCATATCAAGACTGGTTATAAAGTAAGTGATGCTATGACTGAAAAACCAATTACAGTCGCACCCATCACAACAGTAAAGGAATGCTCAAAAATCATGAGTTCAAAGCATGTGGGAAGCATGCTGGTCATTGACCGGTCAGCTCTGGTCGGCATTCTCACAGAACAGGATATTGTCAGGAAAGTTGTGGCTGAAGGTAAGGACTCCGGCAAAACCAAGGTTAAGGACATAATGAACACAGAGCTTATTACCATTAAGCCAGACGCTGACATATATGACGCGCTGGTGGTTATGCGAGACAAAAATATTAGGCACCTTCCTGTGATTTTCAAGAACAAGCTGGTAGGCTACGTAACCATAAAAGACATCCTTAAAATTGAGCCGCAGCTCTTTGAGATTATCGCTGAAAAGATCGAGTTGCAGCGCAAAGGAATCCGCCATGATTCCGATGGAGGAATCTGTGATGCATGCGGCAAGTTCAATGAAGAGCTTTATACAATAGAAGGCTTGCTGTACTGCGATAACTGCAAGAGAAAGAAGCGCTAATGCGAAAACTTTATAAATCCTATTTCTGAGATTAAGTTCTATGATCTCTGTTCCCCTATTGCATAGTGGTCCAAATTTTCTCGACTCCCGTAAGGATATCATCAAGTATTCTGGAATTGTTGACCTTGAAGGATTATACAAAGCACTTGTCAAGTGGTTCCTTGATAGAAAATATGATTTCTATGAAGACCTCTACAAAGACAAACCGCCAGAACTCGAAATTGAATGGAATGCCTCCAGAAAAGTCAACGATTTTTACAAATACAGAATAAAAATGTCCTTCCATTTCTATGACCTCAAAGAGGTTGAAGTGATCAAGGATGGCAAAAAGAGAAAAATGGTAAAAACCAGGGTCTGGATCATTTTTGATCCGATTTTGGAATACGACTGGCAAAACAGATGGAGCAAATCAGAGTGGTCAGAAAAGCTATTAAAGTTCTTTGTTGCAAATGTTATAAAAAGAGAGCTCCAACTCAAATATGGAGATCCGTTATGGTATATTTATTATAGGCTGCATGCATTTGTAAAACAATACCTTGGCATGGAGGTAGGAGACAACGCATACTAAATGGTCGAAACCCAGATTATTGTGGATGGCGAATCAATAAGCTACGAAGGCCTTTTTGATGCCCACGAGCTGTTCATGCTCATAGACAGCTTCTTCCAGGAAAAGCACTGGGACAAGCGCGAAATCCAAAGCATGGAAAAAGTAGAGCCAGACGGCAAATATATTGAATTGGAATTACAGCCATACAAAAAGATTACTGACTATGTGCGCTATGTTGTAAGAATCTTCATTCGTATGTACAATGTAACTGAAGTAGAAATTGAAAAAGACGGCCACAAGATTAAGCAGAACAAAGGCAAAATCCAGATAGTGTTTGATGGCTTTATGGAGACAGACTATGAAGGTAGGTGGGAAGCCAAGCCCATGTACATCTTTATTAGGACAGTTTTTGACAAGTTCATCTATAAAGTCTACACAGGTAAATTTGAAGCAGGGCTTGTCGATGTTGTGAATACGCTAAAAGCCCAAGTCAAAGGCTTTCTTAATCTCTATCGTTATAAAGAAGACATAAAAGCAGGGGCTTACGGTTAAACTACCTCTTTTTCAATCCACTCTAAGAACTCATTGTTTCCATCTAAGCTAAAAAAGGCAATTACCGGCACCTCATCGCTGTGCAGCTTCTTGACTTCTTTGATAATATCCTCTTTCTTCTTGATTAATGACCAGGCATTAATATTCCAATAAGGTTCTTCAACAATCTCTCCCTTCCACCAATACCTAGTGTCACCTCGAAAAATAATACTTCCAGCCACTAACCGTTTTTCAATAAGTTTCTTTGAAATCTGGTCAGCTTCATTTTTTGAAGGCATAGCAATTAGCACATAACAATACTCACTCATTTATACCTCTTGATTTTAAGCTCGCCATCCTCAAACTTAATTACATACTCATGCTTATCAGAAAAATTGGTCAATTTTGTTATGTTCTCAGGCAGCAAAATCCTCTCGCCGCGCATATCCAGATTTGTAATAATACTCTTGATTTTGCTCGAGTGGTCAATTCCCACCTCATTCAAAATATCATTCGTGTCAACACCCTTCTTATTAGCTAAAAATATTCTGGTCTGCTCAGCCAGGAACTTGGCTATTTTATCTGCAACATCAATCTTCGTAACATTGGTTATACCCTGCAAACCCGGGCTTAGATTGACCTCAATTACCAAAGGCCCCTTTGCAGATTCAAGAATATCAACGCCACAAATACCTGCGCCAATCGCCTCTGCTGTCTTGATTGCCACCCTCTTAATCCTGGCATCAGGCTCAAAAGCCTCACCAACACCACCTGCGTGGAGATTGGCCCTTTTCTCACCATGCGTGGCAATTCTCTTCATGCTGGCCACCACCCTATCTCCGCACACAATAGCGCGAATATCCACGCCTCCTGTATCAATATAATCCTGAATAATAATCTGCTGATTCAGCCTGGAAATAGCATCTAAAGTTGAGGAAGCAGCAGCATAACTCTCAGCAAACATCACCCCTTTCCCCTGGGTCCCTGCCGGAAATTTCATAATTACAGGGAAATTGGATTCTTCCAGCACCCTCTTGGCATAGCTAATAGTGGGGCACAAAAAAGTCCTGGGCATCGGAATCCCTGCTTTCTGGAAAACCAGATGGCTAAGCCACTTATCTCTTCCATCAGTAAACGCCCTTGGTTCAATAGGCATATATGCCTTGTCATAGAATGCTTCTGTGATCGACCTCAGCATAAGCGGATATCTAAATGAGCCCTTGGTATAAATGCAATCATACTCTCCAAGTGGCTCTTTATTGTGCAAAACTTTTAACCCAGTGCCGCTGGTGTGCACCTCGATTTTGTCCAGGCGGATACTGTCAACAACCTCAAAATACTTCTTCATTGTATCAGCAGTCCACTCAGAACTTTTGCTTCCCAGACTAATTAGTGCGGCTCTCATTTAGATCAATAACAAATCCATCCTCCAAAACATTTCTGCCAATAATCATCGGGTAGCTCATATGGCTTCTGTCAGCCACAGTAAACTTGGCTATGCACCTTTTTCCCTTCAGCACAAACTCAACATTAATAATCAGCCTTAGACTCCTGCCATTGGCACTCCTTATCTTCTTTGCCTCTGTTATCGGCCCTAGCCTGAGCTCAGACACAAGCAGCATGTCAATCGAGCAAAGCTTTGCACCTGTGTCAATTCTTGCTTTAACAAACCTTTCACCATCAGTCCCGATTATCTTAATCTCTTCAACAGCACCCAGAACTATTTTCCTCGCCATGCAATCACTGGGGGAAACACCATTTATAAATATTTCTCATCACTGTTTTGGCCTTTTAATCTTTGCCAACACCTTTTCTTTGCCTTTCCAGTCCAATGCAACCTGAAGCACCTCAAGAATAGTCTTAACAGGCACAATCTTAACCTGCTTCAACTTCTTCTTATCAATAATAATATCCCGGAAATTCTGTTCAGGCACAATCACTTGCTTCATCCCTGTGTCAATTGCTGCCTCTACCTTACTGGAAACCCCGCCAACCGGCAACACCTCTCCCCTCACACTAAGGCTGCCAGTCATTGCCACATCCTGCTTTACAGGCACGGATTTCAAGGCACTAATAATGGCAGTTGCCACAGCAATCGAGGCAGAATCTCCCTCAATACCCTCATACGTCTGCAAGAACTGCACATAAATATCATACTTATCCCGAATGTCCTCTCCAAAATACTGTTTAATAATTGCCGTAACATTCTTAATAGCCTCTTTGGCAATCTCACCCAACTTCCCAGTTGCCACAAACTCCCTCTGCTTGCCGCCAGGCGTGACAGCTGCAAGTATTGGCAGAATAATCCCTGAATAAGGTGGAGTTACACCCAGCACAGCCAAACCGTTAACCCTTCCGATTTTTTTGCCTGTAGTCATTATAACCCTATACTCTTTTTTCTGCTCTATGTACTTGTCAGATATCTGCTGCTCAAGTGTCCTGGCAATTGCCTTGGAATCAGTAACATGCTTTCTCTCAACAAACTTGGCTCCGTGCTCTTTTGCCACATCTCCAGCAGCCCTCACCAATCCACCAAGATCTCTCAATCTAAGCGAGAGATGCCCCTTGCGGTTTGACCTTCTCCTCGCCTCCTCAATAATCTCACCAACTGCATCCTTTGTGAAATGAGGGATCTTCTTATCTTTATTCACCTCTTGGGCAACAAAAACAGCCAGCTTCCACCTATTCTCCGCTGTATCCTCCATTGTCTCATCCATATAAATCTCATAACCGTATCCCCTAATCCTTGAGCGCAGCGCCGGGTGCATATGCTTTAGCGTTTCATAATTTCCAGCTGCAACCATAATAAACTTGCATGGCACAGGCTCTGTTCTCACCATAGCTCCAGCGCTTCTCTCACTCCTGCCTGTGATAGCGGATTTACCCTCCTGCAGCGCAGTCAAGAGATCCTGCTGCGTGCTCGGCTGCAAAGTGGCAATCTCATCAACAAACAGCACACCCTTGTGTGCCTTGTGAATCATCCCTGCAACCACACGCTCATGTGCTGGAGTCCCTAAACCCCCTGTTTGGAAAGGATCATGCAGCACATCTCCTAACAAGGCTCCGGCATGCGCTCCTGTTGCATCCAAAAACGGAACCTTTTTTTTGTCAAAATTGTCCACAATCAACCTGGGAGCAAGCACCTTTCCCTGCGGTTTTTTCCCGCCCATATTCATGAAAAGCATAAACGAAGCCAAAAACATCATCCCGCCCAAGAACATCGCAGTAAAAATTATTGCGCCAGCAGTAACCCCTAATTCAACTTTGTAATGGTTGAGCGCCCACCAAGGTGCAACCATTGCTAGCACCACCAAAACAAGCATAATCAGATTCTGATTCTTGAAAAACTGAGAAGTCTCCCAATTTGCCTTAGCCACAAACTCCCTGCCCTTACCCGCAGGCATAGTCCTAATCAGCGGTTGGTTCTCATCATTAACATTTGGAAAAGAGAGAATATCCCTAAGCTCTTCCTTGGGTAGCAGCTCAGCTAAGCCCAACCCGAGCATTGACTTTCCAGTACCTGGCTCTCCAATGAGCAGCACATGCCTCCTCTGCTGTGCAGCCTTTCTAATAACCCTCACAGCCTCATCCTGGCCAACAACCTGGTTGATAATATTCTGGTCAACCTTAATCTCAGAAGTGTTATTGTAGTCTCTTCCCCTATCCGCTTTACCTTTAGCCATTCAGATATGAAGGAACCAACTCATATTTAAAGATTATCCAAATATAAAAATATTTAAAATAGTACATGATAACATAAAAAATGCCAGAAAGTTTCACATCTGCAATCAGACTACTGGGTTTTGATCCAGAGCTACTCGGGCTTGAACACTATCTCTCAGGCTCAAACAACTTGGTCATAGGCTTGAACTATCAAGGCACACCATGGGCAGTTTCCATTTCCTTTCCGAAAGCATACAGCAAGGAAAAGGAGATATCTTACCTGCGGCTGCAGCAAATATGCACATATCTCACTGCCAAATTCCACAAAGGCATCCAAATTGATGCCCACACCACATTTATTTTTGATGGCAACTGCTTCCTGTGTGATGCATCCACCAAAGAATTCTTAGGAAAGCTTGCAGCGGAGCAGCATTATGTACTGGGCAGTGAATTCTACAACCACCAGGGGGTCTTCCTAGTAAAAAAAGGTGCCCCTGCATCAGAGACTTTAGAACACGACATCAACTTCAAAACAATCATGCTGCAAGGGCTGGCAATCCTCCACAAATCAACAGGTGCAGTCAAACTCGTAGACAAACAGATAGTATCTCAAATTGTGACAGAGATTATTGCAGAAATTGACAACATAATTAAGACCACAGAGCCCACACCTCAGCTCCAAAAACTCATTGACAAATACAACAAAAAATGGAATCCAGCAGACAATAGCGCGGTAAAGCAGCACATTATCAGAGAAACACTCATCAGATCAGAACCAGGCTTTGACCAACTCATTGCCAGACACATCAGGCAGCACAGCATAGATATCAAAGCACATTACTGCTTCATCCACGGAGATGCCCACGGCGGCAACTTCATTATTGTGCAAAAAGGCAGTAAAAAAGAGGTCCACCCAATTGATGTTGAGGAAGCTATGGGACTAACTGAAACTGAAAAAAAGCACTATCTCTATGACCTTATCAAATTTGTTGTCTCAGCCTACAATCTGTCAAGGATTTTCGGAAAACC
>JBDRLT010000004.1:0-12067 GCA_043812815.1 Candidatus Woesearchaeota archaeon
TATTTCTGTCTGAATACAAATATTTATAAATTACAATTAATTCTTTAGTGCTATTATAAATAATACTAAAATGTTCCTCATAGACAAGCAGAAAAATGAAGTGAAGTCTTTGCCTGTTATGGAACTGAATGCAAGGGATGCGAATATTTTGAGTTCTGAACTTGCTATTAAGATTCTAAAGTTACTAGCTGAGCAACCGATGTATCCTATTGAGATTGCTAAGAAGTTAAAAGTGCACGAGCAGAAGATTTACTATCATATCAGGAATTTTGAGAAGGCAGGAATTGTGAAGGTGGTTAAGCAGGAGACTAAGCAGGGTGCTGTTGCCAAATATTACCAGCTTGAGCAGCCTGCATTTGTCATTAAATTCAGGGAATTGGAGGAAACGCAGAAGCTTGGGACTTTTAAGAGTGAGTCTTCTTTTTTAGAGCCTTTTATCAAAGATGGGCAGCTTAATGCTTTGATTATTGTAGGAAGTCCTGATCCGCACGGGCCAGATAAGGCAAGGTCGAGAGATGGTTATTATGCTGTTGATTTAGGATTATTTTTGGGCACTTTCCTGAATTATGTGCCGGATTTTACTGTGAGGCTTGATACTGAAGTAAGAGAAGAGGATCTTAAGCGAAATCTTATTTTGATTGGCGGGCCTATTGTCAATAAGATTACTGAGAGAGTAAATGACAAATTGCCTGTCAGGTTTAGCAAGGAGAAGAACTGGAATATTGAGAGTGTGTTATCAAAGCAGGTTTATCCTACTGATGAGAGTGGTATGATTGTTTTGGCTAAGAGCCCTTTTGCCCAGAACAAATCAGTCTTAGTGGTTGCTGGCAAGCGGTACTCTGGGACAAGAGCTGCGATTATTGCTTTCTTAAAGCATTTCAAGGAGATTACCGAGGGGAATATTCATAATAAGAAGGTTATGGCAAGGGTAGTTGAGGGTATTGACTTGGATTCTGATGGGATTGTGGATGAGGTTGAGTTTAGGGAGTAGATAGTTTAACCTAAGCAGTCTTGTTTTATTTACCCGGTACAAATAACCTGGTAGCTTATGTCAAGATAGGTGCATATGGCAACATCAATATCAGGTCCTATTATCCAATCAACTTTGCCTGGAGCTACGCGGTTTTTCTCTGATTTGATAAATTCTGTAATAGTTGAAGGATCATATCCTATGTCTATCATACGAAAAACATCATCAATAGCATCTATTGGCACATGATGGCTCTTTTCGAAAATCCCCTGAAGTTTGTGCATCCTGGAGCTGGCAAATTCAGGATCTCGGATTAACCATGAAGCACCAGCTTTCCCTGGCTGTTCTGTCACATAAACATACTGACCAAATACTGAATAGAACTCCAGTCCACCATAGCCCTCCTTTCCCCAAGCGGGATGAATTGATGGTTCCTGACTATAATAAAGCTTTACTGCACCTTGTTTCGCTAGTTCTCTCATCATCTGATTGGTATCTCTATGGAAAATGACCACTGCTGGATAACCATTTGCAGCACTCTCATAAATAGACTTATTACAGGTCTCAAGTAGTCCTGCGAGACCATGTAACTGTGGTTTTCTAACAGTCTTTATACAGGTTTTAAGATGCGCTATAAGTCCAAGCAAACGTGGCATTCTAATTCACTGGTAAAGCATAACCTTTATATAACAATTATTCACCACTTGTTGAGGTGGTTAAATTGGAAGCGATAATGAAAGCTCTTGGATTGAATGCCTATGAGATCAAGGCATATGTGGAGCTGCTTAAACATGATGCTGTGACTGGCTATCAACTTGGGAGATTAAGTAGTGTTCCACAGGGAAGAATATATGATATACTTGATTCCCTTGTCTTAAGGGGGCTTGCCGCAGTTGAAGTAGGTAAGCCGAAACGCTTTAGGGCAATACCTCCAAGAATAGGTTTGAGTGCATTACTCATCCAGAAAGATGAGAGATGGGAAGGCACTAAGAACCAGGTAAAGGCCTTAATTGACCAGCTAGATAAAAGGAAATTTAAAGCAGAGCCAGTCAGTGTTATCCAGAGTAAGGATGCCATTTACCTTAAGATTCTTGACTTGTATAGAATTGCGCAAAAGGAGATGTTAGGTATTGCTCGTGGACTGAGTGCTATGAAGATTAGTGGATTCACAGAGGAAGTGAGAAAGAGCATTGACAGGGGAGTTGTCACAAAACTAATTGTTACTGAAAGAATTTCTAATAGGAGGAGAATAGATAAACTGATGAGTTTAGGAGTTGAGGTGAGACATTTTCCGATGGAGGAATTAAGGTTTAATATTACAGATGAAAAGATGTGCTTAATTGGGATTGATACTCCCAATGCTATTAATAAGCGCACAACTATAGTGATTGAGAATGCTGCCTTTTGTAGAGGAATGAGAGAGTTGTATCTTAGTTTATGGGAGAAGGCTGAAGATGTATGATTCTGACGGAATTATTGACGAGGTTGGGTTTAGGGAGTAGTTTTTGTTAGAAAATATTTATTAGCGAGCAATCTGCACATAATGACTTGGAGCCTCGGGAACATTGACAGTTTTCCGTGCTTGTTGCCTATATTGGAACAAAAATTATGCAATATCTCACTAACGTTCTAATTCTCAAGCAAGCTTGAGACTTGCGGAGCTTAATATCACCTTTGCAGTTATCTTAAGCGACCCTAAAATTATTTATTAAATATTGTTTCAGGGCACAATCTGCAAATTATTGCCTGGAGCCGTGGATTAATGCTTTTTCTTTCTTGTTGAAAAACCTAAAATCGAGGGCGATAGTCATTATTAAGTAGTCACTTAAGAAAGGTTTTTATAGCGATACCCAACTATCCACTCTTATGACCATAATTGTGGGGATAAAAACAACTGTCGGGGAGAATGTGGTGATTGGTGCTGACAAGTGTTCTAGGTTTGGTTCGGATAATGTTGTTGAGATGATTGAATGTCTAATGGAAAGGGGATATTCATTGCTTAGTGCAGTTGATTCCCTTAGAAATAACAAAGTAATGCTAAGTTCTAAAAGAAAGATTATTCTGGCAAAGGATGGGTTATCAGTAGTAGCATTCACTGGCCATGACAATGGCCACAGGAAGAAGGTTTTGGCATTGCTGCTTAGTCCTGATGAGTTCGCCCAAGATAGAACTTTTATCAGGGAGATGCTCTCCCCATTCAATGATTCGACTGAAGGGGATGTAGATAGCTATCTTAGGAGATTTGATCTCAGAAAAAGAGTCCTGAGCGGAGATATACCAGAGGTGCGGCGTATCTCTGATATGTACATGGCCCGTCCAGGCTCGCATTTTGTTAATAATTATCACCCAGAGCTGAGTGAGTGTGTCTGGGGAGTGAGATTTGGCTCTGGGCCTCAGCTTTTTAATATTACAGAGACGGGCTTAGCATACACTGGGAATTATTGTGTAATAGGTAGTGGTTCACCCTATGCTCTGGAATACTTAACGCAGCAAGGATTAGCTAATAACACTCCGGTGGGTGTAATTACTCAACAGATTACTGTTGAGGATGCTGTGGCTATAGTCAGTGGAGCGGTTGAATATGCCAACAGGAAGTGTATTTACTGCCGAGGCTTTGAGTACGTTGTGCTAAGTGGACAAGGGATTGAGCCTCATTGGTCCGAGGAGGAGTGGAGTTTCAAAGTCCCGTTGAGAGATTTGGTGCAGAAAGAACTTGCTCGACTTCGTCAACAGCAAGATTTACTTGGTAGAGTAAATGATATAATGGCAACTGGGTAACGCACAGGTATATTTGTTATGTTTATAGCAAACTTTTAATAGTATTATATATGCTGCTGGGTTTGTGCCACCTTATAAATCCAATATCTGGAAGCTATGTCTTTTCCAGTTTCTGACGCATCTGCATTTTATTGGTGGTGTACTTGTTATATTTTTCACTGATTGGGGCAAGATCAGCTTCAGCCAAATTATGATTCTAGAGGGTTTCTATACTATTTGCTGCTTTCTATTAGAGGTACCCACTGGTGCTGTGGCAGATTATATAGGGAGGAAGTTGTCTTTAACACTTGGCGCATTGAGTACATTTTTTGGCGCTCTGATTTATTCTTCATACCCTAGTTATGCTCTGTTTTTTGTTGCAGAATTTGTGTGGGCGTTAGGCTATGCGTTTGTGTCTGGGGCTTATGAGGCTATTCTCTATGACAGCCTCAAGAAAGTTGGTGAGCAGAAAAAGTCAAAAGCGATATTTGCCAAGGGAAGCACCTTTCAAATTCTGGGGATAGGGGTTGCAGCACCTATAGGGAGTCTTATTGCTGCTTGGTTTGGCCTGAGGTATACTATGATGTTCATGGCTGTACCGATGTTTCTGGCCTTTCTTATTTCTCTCACTCTAGAAGAACCAAAGACGAGAAGGAAACTTGAATCTAAGAGATATTTGTTGATTCTGGTTAAGGGTATAAAGTACTTTAGAGATCACAAAGTTTTGAGGATGCTTGCCTTTGACTGCATTTCTATTTCGACTCTAGCTTTTTTCCTGTTCTGGATTTACCAGCCATTGCTGCAGCAGCTTAATTTCCCCCTTGCCTATTTTGGGGTTGTGGCTGCAGCAATTACCGGCGCTGAATTGCTGGTCATTAATGGCTTTGAAAAACTTGAGAAAATATTTGGCTCAAAGAAGAGCTATCTCCTTTGGAGCGCGATAATCGCTGGTGTGGCTTTTGTTGCTGTAGGGCTAGCCAACTCTCTATATCTGACTCTGGCTTTACTCCCTGTGATCTCTGGTTTTGGCATTGCTAGGGGAGTTTTGTTCCAAAGCTATTTCAACAAGTATATTAAGTCGCAGAATAGGGCAACTGTCAACTCTGCATTGGCGATGATAGAGAGATTTGTGAGGGCAATTCTATATGTTATTATGAGTGTAATGGTCCAATGGTCATTAAATTATACTTTTGTGTTTGTTGGATTGGCAATCTTGATTTTCGCCTGGGTATCCAAGGTTGAAGAGAAGCATTTGATTGATGCCTAAACATGTTTAGGATCAGAAAACCATAAAATATTTATATAAGGTTATGTATCTACCTATATAAGTTTATATAGATGGGTGATTAAGATGGGTGATTTAGAAGTAATTCATTATCCAACCTTGAAGACAGTATTAATGGTAGAAGATGTTCTAAAAAAGGCAAACAATCTCATGACAAGAGAGCAATTAAAGAAAAAACTGCCCACAAAAATAATGCACCAGACTTTGAATGTCATATTGAAGTATTTGGAGAATAGTGGAAAAGTATTGGATGGAAGAAAAGGCATTTTGTGGATATACAATCCAAGTCCGAAGTTGGATAAAGCAACAAAAGAGGGAGTTGAATTGTAATGTTCAAGGGAAAGCCTACAAAAGTGATTATCACAGGTGAAGCTAAAGAGGAATTTGACGATTTGAATAAGTTGGTTGGGGAAGAAATTGCCAAAGGGATTACAACCAGTGATCATCAAACACTACTTAACTCCATTAAGCAGAAGATAGAATTGTTGAGAGACAATCCCCAATATGGAACGCACATTCCCAAAGATAGGATACCAAAAGGATATGTCCGCGATTATGATGTTGATAATTTATGGAAAGTCAATCTTTCCGGGGCTTGGAGAATGATTTATACTATAAGGGGTAGTGATGTTGAGATTATTTCTTTGATACTGGACATAGTGGACCATACAGATTACAGCAAGAAGTTTGGCTACAGGAGGTAGGCTGCAAAAATATGATTTTTGCACCAACATATAAAATATTTTTTAGCAGAGATTCTGTACGTTATTTCTTGAAGCCGTGGGAATATTGACTGGTTTTACTAACTCGTTAGAAAAATAAAAAAAGACTTACTCTAAGTACAGCTTGAGTGTTGTTGGATCATATTTCCAGTCTGCTGCAATCTTGCCGGTTGACTTGTAGTACTTGACCAAACGCCGTATTTTGGAATCTGTGAGCTGCAGGCCGCGGTTGGCTGACTGGTCTTTTTTGTTCTCGCCAATATGGCGCTGAATTGCCACATGCTTTCTCATGAGAGCGAGCAGATCTTCTGGCAATTTGGGTGCAAGCTTTTTCTGCTCCATTATTGAGGAGATGGATTGGCCTGCGATTAGCTTGACATCCGGGACACCATAGGTATCTCTGAGGAATAGCCCTATCTTTGAGGCTGTGTTACCCTCTTTGGCAAGTTTGGCTACAATGAGCTCTATTTCAGCTTTTTGGTGCCTTACCCATGTCTGTTTTTTTTTTCTGCAAAGGTTTTGAAGAGCCTGATTTGCCCTTTTTTCTAGAGTACATTCGTGCCATTTTTCCTCCAAGGAAGTTAGAATCAACTTCCAGTATAAGCAAGCATCGCCGGCTTATCTATGCAGACAGGGTGATGAGAAGTGGTTTATAAAGGTTGTGGTAAGTTAGCTGCGGTAGAAAGTTATAAAAGATTTTAGAGATTACCCTTGTCATGCAGGTAAATATTCCGAGACTCAATAGTGTGTTCAGGTTATTGTCAACTGAACCAAAAGCAATGCTGATTTACTGGATGCTTTCTAATCATGTAGATCTGCCTATTCTTGAAATCTCAGAGGGGATTTGTAGTGACTTGGGTTTGGATAGACATGCTTACAGAGCAATGGATACAGAACATCTATCCACCTATTTTAACACTGATCTGAAAGGATTAGTCAGAGAGGGTAGTGCGACAGTACAGAGACCATTAGGAGACCGGTCTGTCCCCAGAGAAGTAAGAAGCTACAGGCTTGTCCCTTCAGGTAAAGACTTGGAGTTTCTGATGGAGATTGCCAATCACGCGCTGTATTCTTCTGCTCATTTGTCTGGGGTTGTTGAAGGCTTCTCCCTTAAATGGCTGCTTGCAGGAAATCATGGAATGCATAACTCAGCGAAGAACGGAAGATATGGGGCACCGGGAATGATTGCTGGTTTGCTTTATCTTGCAGAAGCTGGAATTACGCGGTTGGGTGATCTCGCGGATGCTACTCAGTATAGGGTTGATGGGGTCAGGAAGCATATTGAATTTCTACAGGAAAGAGGATTAATGAGTTTGGTCTCTCCTGAAGAGAGTTATTGCCTTGTTCAGCGAGATGTTGATGCTGCGGTTACAGCCCATGGTCGGGAATTGTGGTGCATTGATGCAAGTATGACATGTACTCGGCAACTTATTGATTATTTAAGAGTAAGAGGATGGGTTAGCAAAGCAGAGCTTGTGGAGAGTGTTGGCGATGGAAAATATACTCGGAGACATATTAATGCTGTTCTGTCAAGGTTATGGAATCTGGATTTGGTAATAAGAGCAGGCCCATCATCTAACGCGTGGGCGTTGATTACTGAGGATGGTAGGCAGGTAGTGGATGTGTTTTTAGATCCGCTGATTGCTACAGTTTACGGTGACAGAGTCCCAATTGCTGGGAAAGGAATAAGTCCTGTCCTGGTTACAGACGAGATGAGATGCAGGGCAGTTGTCAATCATATTAATTACCAATGGGGTGCAACCGGAGCATAGTTTTAAATAATTGGTGGGCGATTTCTATTTTTGAGGTGATCCTGATGGATGAAAACAATGATGATAATCAAGAAGAAGAAGATATGAGTGTTGAGGAAGTTGCCATGCAGGCTGATGACAAGGTTGATGCTTTGATTAACCTGCTGGTGAAAAAAGGAATAATTACAGAAGCAGAGTTTGATAAGGAATATGATGATTTGTTTGAAGATTAGCTGCTAATTTTAAAGGAATAGCCCTGCCAGGACTTTCGAAGACTCTGGTATTGCCATAGTCTGTTCGAACCTGGGTCACCGCCTTGCTGCGAAGCAGAAAGGCTAGGAAAACTTTCCGCTGCCTCCAAAGGGCGGTATGATTGGTCTGAAATCCTGGATTTCGACGCTTCGAAAATCCTAGATTTTCGATTGACCGCTACACCACAGGGCTTTAGCATAATTGTGTTTTTTAGGTATTTATAAAAGTTGTTCTTTTAATTGTTGGCAACAATGGCCAGATGAAGTTGACGAGGTTCCCACACAAAGTGTGGGGTTCTCGTCAACGGAATAGGGCTCAAAGAGACCGTCTGTGCCATTATTGTTGTTACCCATAATATTGCATATTCCAGTAATTATCCCTCATTGGACATGGGGGCGTATGATTTATATATGCACATGTTTTCTAATCTTTGGGGGAAATGTTAGCGTGCATCCAGTGTAAAGGGAATAATCCCAAGAGGTTTTGTGGTAGGAGCTATTGTCCGATTATTGCCAAGTCTGAGGCCCGCTTCAAGGTTGAGCGGAAGATAAAGGATAGCTTTTTTGGGTCAAGCCCAAGCCCATTTGTTGGCAGGTTTGGGTATCCGAATGTAAATGTCGGAGTGCTTTCTGTTGAGGAGCGTGATTCTTCGGAACATGACGCTCCTCGATTTTGGGCTGAGCATGACTATAAGATTCCAAAGATTGTGGATTTGCGAAGCAGCCTGGTGAATTCGCAGTTTATGGTGAATGTGCGAGGCAGCCATAGATTTCTAGATATTAGCCAGGAGGTGGGGATGGCTTCCAAACCTGTTGAGATGGAGCTTAAGCTCCAAAGGGCTCCTACCTTCAGTTGGAAGAGTGATGCATTGACTGCGCCAATGGGGCCGAATGCTGCTATCAAGAATGTTGAGATCACCTCTAACCCCCAGATTGACAGCAGGGTTGAGAAGGTGGTGGATGATTCTGATTTGCGGGCTACCTCTGCGCTGAGCTATTTGTATAAACACAATTTTGATGAGAATTTTCTAACCAGATTGCTGAGCGTGGGCAATTTGGGAGTTAAAACTCAGAGGAGACTTGTGCCAACAAGGTGGAGCATAACTGCGGTTGATGACACGCTTGGGAAGCAATTGATAAGCCAGATAAAGGATTATGCTGTTGGCGAATATTGCGCTTATTTTGGAAGTTATCTGGGGAATTATTATCTGGTTATGCTTTTTCCTGAGGTTTGGAGCTATGAGCTGTTTGAGATGTATCTGCCAAAAGCTAGCTGGAATATCAGCAATGAGCTGCAGTTCTCAACTGATTATGAAGGTTATAGTGGAAGAAAGGATTATGCTGAGAATTGTGCCGGCGGCTATTATGCTGCTCGTCTGCCAATTTTGGAGAGGCTTGCTGCTGTGAGGCGGCAGGCGAGTGTGCTGACCTTGCGGTTTATCACAGGAGATTATTATGTGCCCCTGGGAGTATGGGTGGTGAGAGAAGCAACAAGGAAGGCAATGGCAGGCAATCCTTTGACCTTTGAGAGCAAAGAGCTTATGCTGGAGTACGCAATAAAACTGGTTTTGAAGAAATTTGGGTGCGATATCGGCAATTTGCTCGGCAGCAGCTTGCTGCTCAGGGAGATGAAGCAGCAGAGTAAACTTAGCAGTTTTTTCTGAAGATCTGAATTATTGATTAATAAGTTAATTAATTAATTTATTTATATCAATAAATTAAGTTAATTCTGTGATGGCAGAAAATGGCCTCATCCTTAAGCAAAATGTTGGATATCCATATAGTGGATATACTTTTTTCTATACCAGTATTCAAAATGGAAATATTTATATATTATATGTAGTTGTATGCGATAATATGTAGTATGAAAGAGCGCATCACTATTACAATTGAAAGGGAACTTCTTGAGTGGCTAGATAATAGAGTGGAAAAGAGGATATTTGCCAACCGCTCACATGGGTTTGAGTTTCTGATTGCTCGGCAGCTTGAGGGGAAAGATGAGAAGTGACTCGCTAAACAGAATAGGGTATTGTTTGCTGCTAATCATGCTAGTTGTCGGAAGCATTATCGGCCTAGTGGTAGTCAAGGAGTTCATCACCTGGGCATCTTATGCACCTGCCAAGGCAGGGTATATCACTGAGCTTGATATTAAGGTTAAGTATAATGCAAGTTACTGGGCAGGAGTGTGGGCGTTTGTGGTGTGGATCCCAGGATTTTCTGGACTGTATCCTTCTCAGAATGTGCTGCCTGACCATATCTATCAGGTCTACAACATGTTTTTTGACTGCATGGATAAGAAAGGAGATGAGATGTATGCATCCACTTCAACCACTATTGATTGGGACAGTCTAGAGGCTGGATCTCCAGAGATGATTGATGATTATATGGGGTTACCGCCTAGCAACTATATGTCTGGTACACGCACTTTCACGCAAAATATTTCAGTCAGGCTCGGCACAAGGAATATTACTGATGTGCCTGCGGTTTATACTTACCAAGCAGGAGACACCTCAAGCACCCGTTTCAATGTGGGATTATTAGTTGACCAGTATGAGACTCTGGTTTTTGTCACAACAGGGGTTATTCCAAACAGAAGAGACCTTATTTACTCTAATGAATCATCAGTTTTTGCCAACTATCAGGCGATTTTACCTGTTCCAAATAGCAGTTCTGCCACCTATTATTTTTTCAGAGATCCTTATGAGACCTGCCCCAGCGGTTATGGAATGTTTTCTAATGGAACAATTTTTGGTGAGATTCGCAACAATGTGACGGGTGAACTGCTTGAGAATGTAACTGTAATTGTGGGAACAGTCACTGATACCTCCAATGTTACAGGGGAATATGAGATCAACACAATTGAGGGAAGGTACCAGCTGGTTGCACTAAAGGACGACTTTGATGTTTACAGGGCAACTGTTGATATTTATCCTGCCCTAAATTATTCTTATAATTTCACAATGATTCCTGTGACGCGCAGGATTTCTCCGAATGGAAGTGTAGTCGGGAATGTGACTGACAATGAGACTGGCCAGCGGCTGCAGAGTGTTTTGGTGAGTATCGGCCTGGTTTCTAATCTCACCAGCGGTATAGGGTACTATGACCTGACTGCACCTGCTGGAAGGTATGTTATTGTTGGTTTGAAGAGCGGGTATTACCCACATAATGCCACAATTAATATCACAAGAGGTGGGATTACTGTGCACGACTTTGCTTTGAGTACTATTCCTCCTGAGGGGCAAGGCCCAGGGCAGGGAGCTGGCCAAGGTGGTGGGGCTGGCGGAGCTGGCGGAGCTGGCGGGGCTGGTGGTGCAGCCACTCCACAGATTATTGTTGAGAGGCCAGGACAGATTGATTATTATGTGTCTATTAAGGCAATCAAGAAAAGGCTGAGGATCGGACAGTTCCTTCAGGATGTTATTCGGGTGTACAACTTCAAGGATACTTCGCTTTATCTTAAGTTGGCTGTGGATGGTGAGATTTTGCCCTATATTAGCCTTGACAAAACTGAGCTGATTGTCAATGGCAAGTCTAGCGGCGACTTTACAATAACTATGTTTGGATTTAATGAGACTGGAACTTACACTGGCAGACTGCTTATCTCAGGAGATATGAATGAGACTATCCCTATTGAGCTTGATGTGCGTAGCAGAGAGAGGCTTCCTATCCAAGCGCTGGTTATGGATCTGAACACATTCAAGAGGAGTGTGAGTCCTGGTAGCAAACTGGGCTATCAACTGGATTTGAGAAACTTGCTCACAGATCTTGAATACAATGTTAGCATTCGCTACAATTTGAGTAATGATAACAGAAGTGTGAGCTTGATTATTAACACAGACAGTGTTGAGATGAAAACCTTTAGGTCTTTGCTCAATGAGTATCAGCTGCCTGATGATTTCCCAGAGGGTAGGTACATTTTGACAGCCAATGCTGATTATCTGAATCTAACATCCAGCGTTTCAACAACATTCAAGGTGGCCAAGCCTATTTATATGTATCAGGTTTTTGGAAAGGTGCCATTGTGGGTCTTGGGGCTGTTCTTTGTGGCGATTGCCTTGCTGTGGCTGTTTATTTATAGGTATAAAAAGTCAGCAGAGGCAAAGAAGAGGTATCATACTAAATTCGATCTTAATCTGCTTCCTAAACAGGGAGCGAGAGCTGGCTATGTCGGCAAAATCGCGGAGTCTGAGCATAAGGCGTTCTTTGATATCGATAAGCTGACTACGCACGCGATTGTCGCGGGGTCGACTGGCGGCGGAAAGACTATTGCGGCGCAGGTTATTATCGAAGAGTGCCTCCTCAAAAATATCGCCGTCGTCGTCTTTGATCCT
>JBDRLT010000005.1:0-27353 GCA_043812815.1 Candidatus Woesearchaeota archaeon
CAATCCAGCAAACTGCGCAGCAGGCTTTGAGATGGGCAAAGCAATGGTTAAGTTGTTCGAACAGAGCAACGGAAATGTTGCATTGCTCGTAGCAGGCTACAGTGCAATGGATACCAGAAGAGCATCCAGAGTTGTGGCTAACTATGGCGACTATGCTACTGCATTTAAGGGCATGGAGCTAGAAGTCACAGGAACAAGCTTGACTGACATCCAGGTTGGAGTACCAACACCTGCAGTATTGCCAGCTGAATAAAAATAGACTTTTTTCTTTTTTTTTATTTTCCCAAGAAAATATTGTGCTTATCTCTAATTATTTTAATTCTTATTTCACCCATCTTTGAGCAGTTCTTGACACAGATGTTTCTATCTTGGGCAACAGCTAGCTTCTCATTGTCAAGCCTGCCATCACACACAACACCTGCTTTGATAATATCCCCCTTTTTGAAAGGTTTTGGTAATAGCCTTGTTTTGGTGATGGCAAAATCCTTTTCATTCAATAAAAGCTTAACACCATGTTCCTTTTCCAATCCCTGCAGCTTTTCCTCAAATAAAGCCCAGTCCATTGCTTTCACAGGGTTGCGGCCATGCTTGTAATTTAACATATTCTGGATCCCAATACGCGCCCTAAGCGTTTTGCTGAGCTCGATCAGCTTTGGCATCTCACTATCATTAATTCCAGGCACCCAGACTGGCGCCAGCAGCAGCTCCATTCTTTTAGAGGCATACTCTGCCATCTCAAGCACATGGTTGAGGCTGTATTTAGCTCCTGCCATCCTGTCTGCAATCTCTTGGCTGAGGGAGTTAATTGACAAATTTATCCTTGTTAAACCGGCATCAGCAAGCTCGTCTATCTTTGCTTTAGTAAGCAAAGTGCCATTAGTGTCAATAGATATAATATTTGTAAGACTCACTGATCTCAAACCCCTAATTAGCGCCTCAAGCCGTGGATACAACAGAGGCTCGCCCTGTGTCCCAATATGGGCTTCTACCTTGCACCCCTTGAAAAGCGCAAGCTTTGCATACTCCTCTACCAAATACGCGTCATCCACTAGAAAATCTGTTTTCCAGCGGCTCTGCTTGCCCTCATCCACCGAGCAGAAGATGCAACCCAGATTACACCCCGTGACAGGTTTCACCTCAATCAGCGATGTGTTCCTATCAACAATCCCAAAAGAGTTGCTTCCAATCAGCGGAATTCCAGAATTCCTATCAATGTAAACAGTTGGCCTGCCAGTCAGCCTGTTCTGCAGCCTGTCAAAGCCATTGGCAATAAGTAAGGCCATTTTGCGGTTTATCCTTTTGGGATCTGCCTTGAAAAAAAGCTCTCCAGCCTTAATCTCGAAGTCACCAATCTTCTCAAGCTCTTCTTTTTTTAGTTCAAAATAGTAGTTCTGAAAAAAACTGCAGTGTACTGTATTGTCAGTTTGTGCAAATCTGATATTACAACTGTATCTATTCATGCAATCCACTCGGGTAGTAAATCTCCAGGTGAGTAAACCAATAATCAATTCCGCACACGAATTTACTCCCATACCTCATCTTGTGCAGTATTGCAGCTTTTGCATTCTCACACCATTCATCTGGGCAAACAATAGCCTCTGCGCTTACCACAATCGCATCCACATGGGCATAGTCTCTATTGTAAATTTCAACCATCTCTTCAAAACTATCATAATTGGTAATGAACTTAACATCAACAAATGCTGCAGGCAGAGGGTTCATAGTGAGCACGGTTTTTCCAGGCTCCTTATCAAAAAGATACTGCTTAAAAGTCTCAATTGCCTCTGGCACCTCTCGCGGCAAAACGCTCACATAAACCCGGTTTATTGTGTAACCCTGTGCAACACCTATAACTACTAAAAGTACGAGCAATGCCTTAATCTGCCATCTGGTTTTCATTAGGCATTCAATCCCGTATGCGCTCAGAATGGCAAAAACAGGCAAAACAACCAGAACAAAGCGCAGCTGCTTGTTCTGCACAAATGTCAGGTAAAAATAAAAAAGAAGCGCAGGCACCACCAGCTCCTTTTTCCACCTTTTTCTAGCCATACATAAAAAAGCAGGAATCAGCAGGATATATAGGATATTGCTTTTTATCAACTCGCCAAAATAAAATAACAAGTTTGCTAAAAAGCCCCCAACCCCATAGACAGAGTTGAACTGGTAGCCAGAAGCCACAATATAGGGCACCAAAGGATTACCAAAAAAAACCAAATTCGCGCATAGCATCGGAAGCATGATAACCCCGAATCCCAGCCCGAGCCTAATCAGTTTTGGGACAATATCATTTTTCCCTAATAAAATTACTAACCCAATCACTGGCAACATTAGCCCCATGTGGTAGCGCATAAGGAAACCAAAGGCAACTGCAACCCCACTCATGAAATAACTCTTCTTGATAAACAAATACAAAGCCAGCATCCCAAGACACGCAGAGGGTATTTCAGTAAGAACCATTAGGCTTTGCTGGAAAAAAATAGGGGTAAGAGCTAACAAGGCTGCTGCAAAAACTGCAACCCGCACACTATATAGTTCTTTGGCCACAAGATAAGTTAGGTAGATAGTTGCTAGGGCAAAAAATGCAATTACCATATCCGCGGCAAAAATATAAGGCATACCAATCCTCCAGAAGAACCCAAGCAGAAAAGGCAATGCAGGCGGCCGCAACAGCTCAAACAATCCAATTCTCCCAGCAGACCAGAAATACTTGCCCATTGCCAAATACACTGATTCATCCCAGCCTGGCAGATGATAAGTGGTGAGAAAAATATAAGCTCTCACAAGCACAAAAGCTCCGAGAACCAACCAAATACAGTTTTTGCGTTCCACACGCCAGGTATAAGAGAACAGCTTATATCTTTTTGGGAAAACTATATAAAGTTTGCAGGACTTTTGATACATATGGGGGTTGATATCAGGATAACGTATGAGACGCTCTTTGACATGCTCAGGAATGAGAAAAACCACGAAGAGCTTCAGAAATTAGAGTCTACATTTTTTGAGGATCTAGTTGCCTATATCAAAGATAAAAAAAACCTAACAAACAAGCCTGACAAACAGCTTTTTTCTAACCTAGAGCAGGAAAAAGCCAGGAAGCAGCTGGAAAATATCAACAGGCTGATCAAAGAGTTGTACGAGCGGCGTGAGAAGAAAATCATCAACATGGCACTCATTAGGTCAAGAACCACAAGCATAATCGATGAGAGTGCGCTGCTAACCCAGGAAAAAGAGCTTTTTGATGCAATCAACCAAGCCCTTGACAAGGGCAGGGGGAGAATGCTTGTTAGGCTGCTTGAGGCAGAGCTGCCAATCTCTGAGCAGCAGAAAAAACCAGAACCCATTGTAGAAGAGAACAAAGTGCTTATACGGTTTCTCCAGCCAGTTCCCCAATTTGTGGGAAAGAACCTTGAGGTATACGGGCCATTTGAAGAAGAAGACCTTGCGAAGATCCCAGCAGAACTTGCCAATATCCTCCTGAAAAAAGGCAAAGCAGAGCAGATTGGTTAATCAAAACTTATTTAAATCAATCTCAGTTACTGGCTTTAAAAATGAAGCTGCCAAAAATAATCAAGAGATATTGCCCTTACTGCAAAAAACACACAGAGCAGAAGCCTATCCCAGCTAAAAAGAAGGCTCCGAGCAGTTTAAAAAGGGGCTCCAAATACCGCATGAAGAAGAGGGGCCAGGCAAGAGGCCATGGCAACCTTGGCAGACTTTCTAAAGGCGCTCTGACAAAATGGAAGCGTTATGGTAAGAAAACCACCAAGAAGACAGATTTGCGATATGAGTGCAAAGAATGCAAGAAGCAGAAACCCCAGCGCAAAGGCATTAGGGCCAAAAGGCTTGAGTTCAAGTAAAGATTCCGGTTTTTTTCTAGAAGCTGTTATAAACCTCCAGAATTTTGTTGAGGTGTGGATGAGACTGTTTTACTTAGGTTGGCGCTCACTGGCGCAATTGTTGGACTAGTATCACTCTTTTTTGTTTCCTTGCTCAGCAAGCCCAACAATAAGGAGATTGGCCAGCTTGAGACAGGCGATGTGCGTTTCACAGGGGTTGTTGCGGATCTGACAGATAAGGAAAAAGTGGCTTACCTAACCTTAGCCCAGCCAGTCTACACAAAGGTCATAGTGTTCAAGAATCAACAGCTGAAGCTGGCCAAAGGGGACTTTGTTGTTGTTAGTGGCGAGCTAAGAGAATATGAAGGCAAACATGAGATCATTGCAGATACCATAGAAAAATTGGAGTAATACCAAAAATAGTGCAAAACAGGGTAACTTAACGGAATTGGTCACAGACCTTTGTATAAAGTGAGCTCCCTTTGCTTTGCATTCTACTGGTATTACTCCCTGTAATCAATAATAGTGAAAACATCATAGCCCTCTAGTTTCTTCCTGCCATCTAAAAACCCGAGCTCAATAATAAAGCCAAGGCCAACAACAATGCCCCCTAACGTCTCAACCAGGTCAACAGCAGCCTTGCTGGTTCCCCCAGTTGCCAGCAGATCATCAACAATCAGCACCTTGTTGCCTTTCTCAATCGCATCAACATGCACTTCAAAAGCATCGGTGCTGTACTCTGTTTCAAACTCTTGTTTGATCTTTTTGTATGGCAGCTTTCCAGGCTTTCTCAAAGGCACAAAGCTGGCATTCAGCTCATAGGCCAGAACAGCCCCAAAAATAAAGCCGCGGCTCTCAGCGCTGGCCACCACGTCGATATGCTTGCTCTTGAAATGGCCAATTATCTTCTTGACCACTAACCTGAATGCCTCTGGGTCCTGCAGCAAAGGGGTAATATCCTTAAACATTATTCCTTTTTTCGGGAAATCAGGGATTGTTCGTATTTTTGATCCAATATCCATTTAATCACCTTCTTTAATGTTGGGAATTGCTGAAATCAGCAGCATAATCACCTTGTCAACATTCTGCTTAAAAATCTCAAGCACATCCTCCCAGGTAACTGGGGGCATATCATCAAACAAGCAATCAAAGTCTGTGCTCATCGCCACAGCCGCATAAGGAATCCCTACCTCATTAGCCAGTGCACATTCAGGGGCAACAGACATATTGATAACATCTGCGCCCCATGATCTAAACATCTTGCTCTCAGCTTTTGTTGAGAACCTTGGACCCTCTATGGTAACCACTGTTCCTTTGTTGTGATATTTAATATTTAATTTCTCAGCAGCATCTATCAAAACAGTCCGCAAATCCTTTGAAAATGGCTCAGACATGGCAGTATGAACTGGTTTGTTGGGTTCAAACCCTTCAAAAAAGCTCAGCTTTCTGTTGCGTGTGAAGTCAATAAACTGATCAAGGATTACCAAGTCCCCTCTTCCGATATCTCTCCTCAGACTTCCGCAGGCAGTTGTTACAATAATGTGTGTACAGCCCTGCTCTTTCAAAGCCACAATATTTGCCCGGTTGTTGATTTGGGTAGGCGGAATAATATGGCCCCTGCCATGCCTAGCCAGAATAACAACATCGATACCTTCGATTTTGCCAATGGTCAGCGGGCTTGAGGGCGCACCATATTTGGTGGTAACAGCAACCACCTTAGCATCTCTTAGTATTTTCGGATCATCCAATCCTGAGCCCCCAATAATCCCAATCTTAACCATTGCTTCACCCACAAGTTAAAGTCATCCGAGATGTTTAAAAAGGTTTTTGTTTCACTACTCCATTAAAATCTGAAATTATTTATAGCGACAGTTAATTTACAGCCTTAATGTAGGCCTATGGTGATATTGTGGTCTTGTCAAAACTTGAAGAGGAAATCAGGGTTGCTGCACACCACTATGGCTTTCTAGTAACAATCGAGGTTACTAATGGCTTAGACAACAAAGTTGGGACAAAAACAAGGCAAGCACTATCTTCTGCAGGCTACTTAGCGTATATAACAGAATTGGAACCTGAGGTAGGGCTCTGCTATAGAAAATGTAAGGAGACAATTCCCACAGATTCCGGATTGGATTTTGTCATATGTGTTGGACAATTTGATGAAAGCTTACTTGGGCTGGCTTTAGAAAAAATACTCGCAACTCCTTCTCTATTTGATATGGAAACAGAAAATAGAGCAAGTATTATGCTGTTGTTAGAGAGGATCCATAACCTGAGTCAGAGAGAAGAAATCTCTCTTTGTCAAATGGTAACTAAGAACAAAGGAAATATTTCAAAGTACTGTGGGCGTGTTTATTTAAGCCGTCAAAAATACCGTGAACTTATGATACCTATCCTTGGTGTGGCGGCAGAGGTCCACACAGTTTTACTTTTGCAGGAGATGATTGGTCAAGAATTGTATTTCCAAAGGGTTAGATACGGCTACTCACCAATGAGGGGCTATGTCAACGCAGAAGGACTTGCAACCCAAGATGCGAATGTAAGAACAAATGATGCAGACGTAGTAGTTGCATGTGAGCCTTCCAGATTCTACAGTGGACTTTTAACGCCTGATCCAAGATGGGATGTTATATTACTTAGGGAGCCAACTATAGCTTTACCCGAACAGCCTTATCACTAATAATCGCAGAATTACCAGAAGGATCCTCGATAATAATCTTGAGCTTCTCAGAGCCCCACATAACCCTGTTGAGCTTTTTAATGAGCTTCTGGGCTCTCTTCTTTGCCTCTTCTTCCTCTTCAGAATCACGCGCCAGTTCTATACTGCTCTTTACTCTGGTTAAGATACCCTCAACATTGGTAACATAGCCTTGCGAGGAGGGGCCTGAAGTTATGGTAACGATATGGGGTATTTTGACAGTTGCCTGGCTGGACTTCACAACCCTGATCTTCATATCCTCTTCAGAGCTAACCTCAAGCGTGTATTTGCAGGGCTCTTTCTGTTCAAAAGCCTCCACATCTGCCTGGTGGAACATGCAACTCGAGCAGGTCATCGACATAAGAAAAACCTTGCCAAAATAAGGGATGTCTTGTTCATCCTCCCTGAGCTCAAGAGTCTTGTTCTTGCACACAGGGCATTCTTGTTCGGTCAGCACACTGAGCATAGTTACAGAATGGCCGAGGAATTTAAATAAATTATGGTGACACACTTACAACAACTAAGATTTGGCCGTAGTCTGCTTTTTCTCTCTTGTATCCGGAGATAGACTCTTTAGGATAAACACGAACATCAAATTTCCTATGATCTCCATCAGCCAGATGAAAAAATTGAGGTGCATACTTCTCAAAAGCCCATATTCCGTGATTAACTAAGTTATCATCACCCAAAACCTGCGCATAGGTAACTCCCTCGTCATAAACAAAGTGACCCTCTTCAAGGAACATCAGCAGAGTATTATCTCCCATGAAGGAAGCAATTTGCTTGTGGGGCAGTCCAGTAAAGATGTCTTTCCCACCATATTCCCTATTAGCCGAATGCTGTGCTATAAGTAAAAAGTGTGCACATGCAACAACACTTGGATATCCACTCTGCCCGATAAGGTCATTTATGAAGGTGTCCATTGGTAGAATTTCTGCTGTAATTCCAGGATAGCATGGCTCCTCACGGCACACAAAATTGAAATTTACGGGTTTAACTAAGCCACCTAGTCCCAGTTCTCCTACTAGTTGCTTTAGAGCCACGTAGTATCTTTGGTTACCTTCAACAGCATAGAATGGAAAAGCCAGTTTACCTATACTTTCAAATGCCATCTCTCTATAAAGCCCAAAAGGATGGAATCGATCCATTAGCTCTTTTGGTGTACGATCTTCAGTTCCATAACCAACGAATGGATATTCTCGGGGTTTACTAGTGCAAATTCTACTAATGAGATCATAGTTATCTCTTATTGCAGCATTAATACCCTTACCTTTGTCAACAGCAAGCTTACATAATGCTAAGAATACTTCTAGTTGACCAACAGGTCCGGATCCTAAAAAAAGCGAATAAGCCATATATTCTGCAAATAATTTTACGTATATAAGCTTTTCTATTTTTACTACCTGACAGTAATTAAGTATCGAAAGTTTTATAAACCTAAACTATTCCCAATTGATTATGGGGGTTGGAAACACAAAGATACTGTTAGCAGCCTTAATCATTAGTTGGGCACTTCTTGCGCTCAATGTATATTCAACCAGATATTCGCAGAACAGCATCACCATTTTCAACAATTCAACTGAAACCCAAGCTGCAGCAGATTTAACCTTTATTGAATCCTTGTTTGGCAATGTGCCAGAGAAGCCAAGCCCATGTGACCGTGTCAAAGAGAGCCAGATCCTTGTGTTCAATGACCACATTCTCATCAATGTTAAGAACGCAGAATGGGCAACTTTCACTGACACCAACTCAATGGATCCTGTTATCGACTCTGGAGCCAACGCATTAGAATATATCCCTGCTGCTGCTGAAGAGATATGTGTTGGAGATATTGTTAGCTACAGATCAAGATACGCTGACGGCATTATAATCCATCGGGTTGTTGAAATAAGCACAGACAGCCAGGGCTGGTATGCTGTGATGAAAGGCGACAACAACCCCTATTCTGATCCTGGCAGAGTTAGATTTGACCAAATCGAGCGGGTTGTGATAGGAATCATTTATTAGAGGATATTATGAGAGCTGAGTATGACTCTATTAGATGCGGAATATCTGCCATTATTGGGAAAGACTCCCAGGTATTGGCACGCAGGGCGATTTAGCGCAATTACTTGAAGCCTCAACCCATGAGCTGGGCATTGGACACACTGGCAGTAATGTTATACCCACTCGGTGTTCAAGAGCAAGAACCAACCCTTCAAGTATTGCACCAAGTATACCCCTCGTTCACCTATCCCCTGATATGCCGCCTATTCCTTCCAGAATCCTGGAAGAATTACGTTTTACCAGCGAAATAGTCGTTCGGGTTGCACAAGGTTTAATGGCACAGGCCAGGAACTCTAATGATAATTAGTTTTTTAGAATCCTTATCTTAACGTATGCTTAATAATATGGTGGTAGGTAATTCAGTGGGAAATTTCACCACTAATCCTACAAATGCAATAAATTTAATAAGCTACAATATTGAATAACAGGGATATGAAATTAATTGTCTTACTCTTGTTGATTACCACAGGTTGCACTGTTACTCCTTATGTTACTATCAATAACCATAAGATACATGTTGAATTGGCCAGAACGCCAAATGAAATTAGGCAAGGGCTAATGTTCAGAGAGCAGTTATGTGAGAGTTGCGGAATGCTGTTTGTCTTAAGTGAAGGCAGGCACACTTTTTGGATGAAAAACACAAAAATCCCCTTAGACATGATTTTTATCAATTCAGACATGCGGGTTGTAGACATTTTACATGCTCAGCCATGTGTTGATGAACCATGCGAGCTATACACTCCAAGGGAGAATGCCAGCTATGTGCTAGAAGTGAATCAGAATATCTTTGATGAGAGCATTATTAACCAGCAGGTGAAGTTAAACCGTATCAATTAGAACACACTATCTTACCTTGCTCCTTTCAGTGACATCTGCTCTTACATACTCCTTGTCAGTCTTCATCAGCTTCCCCAAGTAACTAACACCCTTTGCGTCAGCAAATATCTCCAATAATCCAAATTCCTCAATAGTAACCTCGGCTTTCAGCTCTGTTCTTAATCCCTCAAAGTATACAGCATCCCCTGGCTTGCTCTTTGGTGCCTCAAGCAATCTTGGGCCATTGTCAGTACCTGCAGCCAAAAGCATCCCTTTGCTCTCAATCCCTCTGAGCATGGCCGGTTTGAGATTCTTAACCACCACAATGTTCCTGCCAACCAGCTCCTCGTAAGTGTAATAGTTTTTAATCCCGGCAACGAGTGTTCTTTGCTCTGTCCCCAGATCAATCTTTAACACCACAAGCTTGTCTGCCCCGCTGTGATCTTTTACTTCCAAGATCTTGGCTACCCTCAAGTCAAGCGGAAAACCTTCACCTAAAATCCTATAACTGCCTCCGCAAAACCTCACAACACTCTTGCATATCTCTTCAGCAGCATCAATCAGCTCATTATCACTTACAGCTCTGTTCCCCTCAACATAGATCACCACGTTCTGCGTTGTCTCATCAACCTTTGTGAACTCGCTCTGCTTGGTGTTTAACCTACACAACACAAATCCTCTTTCATCAACATAAACATACTCATTGCTTGGGACCTCAATCCTATTCCCTCCAAGCTCCACATACTTGTCAGTATCTTTGGCAAATCTGACTGTTACATTGCCTTTAATCTTATTGAGATCATGGCCCCCAACTGCGCACATTGTTTTTGCACTAACAATATTGTAGCAGTCAACCAAAGTGTTAATTGTAGGCAGCTTGCCAATTGTTTTGACATGTCTCTGAAGCCATTCTGCAGAGGTCTCAGCATCAACCCCTATCTGCTTGAATATTCCCTGAAACTCTTGGGTCACAGCCTCTCGCTGTTTTGAATATTTTGCTGCAACGTCCACAAAATCTTTCTTGAGTTTTTCTAAAGCATTCGCACTCTTCTTAACCTTAACACCATTAATAAGTCCAACTGCAACCTTTAACCCAAGCGCTTCCACTTTGGGATCCAGGCTAAAGCTTATATCCCTTACCTCTTTGCCCTTAACCTCTATTTTTATTGGCTCCTCAATTTTTCTGATCACAATCTCTGCCTTATTTATTGTATATCCTCCCAGAGCCTTACCCAAAACACCAATCTCCAGCTTTTCAAGATTTAGCTGTTCCTGTATGGCATCTGCAAACACCGGCAAAATTGGCTTGAGCAAAATTGTCAGGTCCTTAACAAGATTAACACAATTGCTGATCACCTGATGGGCGCGCTGCCTATCCTCTTTGATAACTGCCCACGGTTTATTATCCTGGAAATACTTGTTGCCTTCTGTGCTAATAGCCAGAATCTGTTTGACAGCATTCCTAAGGTCAACATTCTCATAATCCGCAAGCACTTTTGAATAATCAAACCTTTTGAGAAAATCCCCAGCAGGCAGCACTTTTGAATCGAAGTTCTTGTTGCAGAAGCTAAGTACCCGATAAAAGAAATTGGCCACATTTGCCACTAGCTCATTGTTGATTTTTTCCCTGAAATCGTTCAGATCAAGATCCACATCAGCCAGCTTTCTTGTGAGATTTGCAGCGTAATAGAACCTAAGGAATTCAGGCTGTGCAAGCTTCTCAAAATCAGAGGCAAGCAGGAATGTTCCTCTGCTCTTAGACATCTTCTCCTTGTTAACAGTCAGGAACCCATGAACAACCAAATAGTCAGGCAGATTAAAATCAGCACCCATTAGCACAGCTGGCCAAAAGAGCAGGTGGAAATAAATAATATCCTTACCAATGAAATGGACAATCTGCGTACCAGGCTTCTGCCAGTAATCATCAGCTGTAATGCTCTTCCCCTTACAGTAATTCGCAGTACTGGCAATATATCCGATAGGGGCGTCCAGCCATACATAGAAATACTTGTTGTCCTCTCCAGGAATCTTGAACCCAAAATAAGGACCATCTCTGCTAATATTCCAGTCTTCTAACCCCTTATCAATCCACTCAAGCACCTGGTTACGCACTTCTGGCTGCAATTTCTGATTGCCCTCAAGCCAAGTCCTAAGCTTTTCAGAAAACTCACTCAGCTTGAAAAAATAGTTCTTTGAAAACCTTCTCTCAGGAGTACTGCCGCAAACAGCACATCTGGGCTCAATGAGGTCAGTGGTTTTGTATGCAGTGTTGCACTTCTCACAAACATCCCCATATTGATCCTGAGCATTGCATTTTGGACAGATCCCCCGCACATAACGGTCAGGCAGAAACCTTTGGCATTTTTTGCAGTAGGTGAGCTCCAAATCCTTAGTGTAGATATACCCCTTCGCCTTCAACCGGTTAAAAATCAGCTCAGTATACTCCTTGTTCTCAGGCGTGTTGGTTGAATAATACGAGTCAAACAAAATGTGATACTTGGCAAAATCAGCAGTGTGTTCCTTAAAATAGTGCGCAATAAAATCCTCTGGTTTGATGCCTCTCTTGGCTGCATTGATCTCAATAGCAGTGCCATGGGTGTCATCAGCACAGCAATAAATCACATCTTCTCCTTTTAGCTTTAGGAATCTCACAAATATATCTGTCTGGATGTACTCCACCAAATGCCCTAGATGGATGCTCCCATTGGCATAGGGCAATGCGCTTGTGACCAAGATCTTGTGTTTAACCATAGTGATTACCTCCTATTAAGTATATTTAAATTTTTGGTAAGAACACTGTGCGGCAATCAAGCCATAAACATCATAGCCATAGCTAACTTAGAACCCATACGCATTATTAAGCTATGGTCTGTCATAGTAAGTGTGAACCTGTAATCATATAAAAACCTTTCCCATTTCTAATAAAATATGTTTATGAATTATGCAGCCACCAGATTATTCTTTAAGGAATAATTGTGTCAACAAACCTTAAATAGAAATTGAATATCCCTTTGGGGTTATGCATCAAATCAAACCAGAAATCAACACAGGAAATTCTTTCAGTTATGACTTTATGATGCAGATGATGCGGTAAGCATCCACATTGTTTTCTCAAATCTATGGAGGTTAAAATGAGTATAAATCTTACACCAGAGCATAAACAAACAGCAGAAGTTGAGCTACTAGGCCACCCTGATATTTTTTGCACAAGACTCGCAGCAAGGTTAGTCCGTAATTTGGCCATAGCTGCAGACAGCGTGCATAGTCTACATGACTACCGAGCCGATTTGAACTGTCAGGCCCTTGGCCGACCCCCTGTTAGAGATGTTACACCAGTAATAATCAACATCGGTGGTCAATTGAACATAGCAGAAGCAGTGGATTATAGACAAGTAGCCTTTGACACAACACGTATTCTACTCATGGAATTAGGTTATTTGGATACAGGAGTATTCTCTACAGACCATCTAGAAGTCAATCTTGAAGGAATCACTGCACAATCTGTCCATCTCACTAGAACTACTTTACAGAATGAATTTGCAGATACCTGCGTTGTCTATGGCCACCATATAAAAGAACCATTCGGACTGAATGGGACCTTTGCTCCACTGGTGATTGGCCAGCAAATCACTCTGGGCTTGGAATCCACTTTAGCAAATTTGGTAACTGTTAGAAGACCAGATGGCAAAATTAAGATAACTACCAGAATCATCCCCAAAGGATTTACTGTTGAGAGAATCTTTGCTTCGCTCGCCTATGAAGGTGAGTTTACGCCGCAACTCAGAGAGCAATTTAGACAAGCTATTGTTTCCGCAGATGATGGTTATTTGACTACCAATTCAGAAGTAATTGTTAACAGCGGTGGTCTTTTTGACGTTTATTTCCTGCAAGCAGACGCAGGTACGTACAAGGCAAAGGATGATATTATCATAACCGGCGGCATCCACCAATTGGGTACAGATGGTGTCTGGGGCAAATGCCTATTTAAGGCAAGCACAATAGCAATCCCCTGGGCATTTGCACTTGCCAAAGTGGTTTGTGATACCACAGGAGCGAGATACTCTTGCGTAAGTGTAGATCCCCAGAATATGGAGGACAGATCTATTCAGTTCAGCTGGAGGACTTTGATCCAAGATACGAATCAAGAAGGCAAACAATTAACCAAGCACTGGACGCTCTACCAAAAGATAGGAGCTCTATAGTGGAGCTACTCGGATTGCAACCCTCTCTTCGGAATTACGCAGTTTTCAACGACCCCTTGGGATTCCATGAGCCTTCAAAACCATGGAAAGCGCACAATCCAAAACTTGAAGAGCTACTCAGGGCACATTGTGATCAGCCGTATTCATTTCATCCTGCGCTGATGTAAATTTATTAATATGTCCTCATCCAACTGAAGCAAGATGACCAGAAAAATTACAATAACAAACAAAATCGATGAAATAGCAAACAGACCATGGTATCCACTGGATGTTGTTCGCTACAATGACCAAGTTGTAAGAATAGCCTTTTTCAAAGGCGAATACAAATGGCACAAACATGACTATGAGGACGAGCTCTTTTTGGTGGTTGAAGGAAAAATCAAAATTAAGCTAAAAGACAGTCCAGATTTAGTACTTATGCAGGGAGAGATAGGTGTGATTCCCAAGGGTATTGAACATTGTCCAACTAGTGAAGGAGCATATGTCCTGATGTTTGAACCAGCAACTCTGGACAGTAAAGGGGACAACTAAATTATTATCTCCTTCAATACCAAAATTGTTATAGCAAATGGGTATGAGAACCTAAACCATAGCTTCCAACAGCCTTGGCGCCACAAAAGTAAAAACCCAGCCATTCCACAGAATATGGGTTACAAGATAAATAAAAGATTTCACTGGGCTGCTCCCAGTAACCACATATAAAGGAATAATCATCGTATCATATAAAAGGGTCATAGCTATCCCCCACACAGAGATATTCTCAATAAGATGTGCAGAGGCAACAACACCAACAACAACCACAGCAGCGAGGCTGATAATTGTGTTGTATGCAAGCTTGGTGCTAATAATCTCGGCAAATAGCAATGAAAAAAACCCGACCATGGCTCCAGTGACAGGCCCGTACACAACAGCACACAAAACTGTTGCCAAAGTGATCAACTCAACGCCTAAAGACAGCCTGAAAAACCAGTTGTAAAACATAGAAAAAGAGGCAAAAATCATCAGCACTGGAACAAAGAACAGCATCTTGTGGGTTCTGCCAAACAGAGAGAAGAGCAAAAACAGGAAAAGCACCAAAACCACATAACCCCTCCTCTTTTTAAGCGGGGCAACAGCAATCCCAATCTCAGCAAAGAGCTCCTGCAGCAATTTACCCACGCTTCTCCTTCATTTTCTTGGTTACATCCATGTTATCGCCGCAAACATCACAGCTAACTCTCAGTGTTTCCACGCCCCCAATCCTTTTCCTTTTAAAAACAACCTCTTTCTCTGAATGCTTTCCGCATTTTGGGCATGTATACTCAACACAAGCTGTGAGCCCATCCTCATATTCACTTTTTTCAGCTGAGAACCCGCACTCCGGGCAGACATAAACATTTGCCCGCATCTTAACCTTGCCCTTATCCACTGGTTTGCCCATAAGGGCTTTCTTGCATTTGGGGCACGGCTCCTTAAACACCCACACCGCTATCTCCCCATTTCCAATATCCCTAGAAGTGTAATACACTAGCTCATCCATACTCTCTGGTTTTCTCACAAAATCACCTCCTCTTAACCTCAATACAGATTGCCTGATCCAAAACCCTGATATACCTTGGGCATAAGGTGTACTCATATTTGTGCTTTTTGCAATAACCAATTATGTTCTCTTTTTCTGCATCATCCTTAAACCGAACTAAAACCACAAGCCCACCACTATTCCTGTGAATAATATCAAACTCAGCGAGCTCTTTCTTAACATGTTCGCAAGCTCCCACCAGCGTTTCAAACCTCTCAGCGCTTTGGTCAAGCTTTTCCATAAGCCCTGCTCTCCTCTCTTCATCAAATCTCAGGATTCTCAAAAACCTATTATCAACCACTGCCTTCTCCTTAAATGTGATAAACCCACCATAACCATGATCCGCAGATTTCCACTTGCCAAAACTCCCCACCACAATATCTGCAAATTCCCCATTACACAGCTGCTTATTGCCTATTGTTGGAGAAGCATCCAGAACAACCAAGCACCCAGCAGAGTTGCATATCCTGTAAATATTATCTAAAGGCTGCTCAGCAGCATAGCCACCAAGACTTGGGAAAATAAGCACAGAGCCATTATCAGCTTTTCGCTCCAAATCGGCAAGCTGAATAACCCCGCAGTCTGTGCTGACTTCTGTAATTTTAAGGTCCAACAGCTTTGGAAAACTTTTGTAGCTGAGCCATCCCCCTTGGTCAGGAACAATCAGAGTTGTCTTGCCTTTCTGCTTTGCCACAACCAAAGCTAGGAAAATAGTAGCATCGCCGCTAGACACAAACATGACATTTTTGTGCCCAACAAGCCTTGCAATAAAATCCTCTTCGCGCATACTTGCCAATAAATCAATTGATTTTAAAAAACTATTTAAACACCTAATAAAAAAACCAATAAAGTGATAAAATGAGTGTTCTCACAAAACAAGAGATTCTGAAAGAGATAAAAAACAGGAATATAATAATTACTCCCTTGAAAAAAGACCAAATTGGACCAGGTTCTGTTGATTTGCATCTTGCCAACCAATTCAGAGTATTCAAGAAAGTGGAGAAACCAGTGCATGTGAATGATAAAACAGACCCAAGAGATTACACAAAAAAAGTTACGGTAAAAGACCATATCTTATTAATGCCCGGCGAGACTATCCAGGGCATAACCAAAGAACGCATAAAAGTTGCTCCAAATCTCTGCGCATGGCTTGAGGGCAGATCACGCTTTGCCAGGCTAGGCCTGCTTGTGCATATCAGCGCGAGCTTTATGCAGCCAGGCTTTGACAACAAGCAGGTGCTTGAAATCAGCAATATGAGCAATATGCCCATGGCTCTCTACCCAGGCACCAGAATCTGCCAGATGATTTTTGAAAGGTGTGAGGGCAAAGCCACGTATAAAGGTAAATACTCAAAACAGAATTCAGTCTAGGATCTTGGACACTCCACCAATTTCTTTGCCACTGTTTCAATTTCTCCCATAATATCTGGGTTGAGTTTATTCTCAAAAATATCATTATAATTGCCTTTAAGCTCACTATTTGAGCGAAAACTTTTCTTCGCAACAACAATGAGGCCCAACGGCTCAACAAAAAGTCTAATGATATTGTCTGTACAAACATCTATACCTTTAACAGTATCAGTACCAACACACACAACAACCGCTTTCTTACCAGCTAAATCATTCTCTTTTGTGAAGTACTCTTTTGTAAAAAAAACACTGCATCTATCCATAAAATCCTTGAAAATGCCCGGCGGCATCTTAAAATAATTTGGGGAAACAAAAACAAAACCGTCTGCTAGTCTCATCTTCTTGAAAACATCGACCATGTCATCCTTCTTGAAACAGTCAAGATGTTTATTACAGTACTCAACACATCCATCACATCTTCCAATATTCTTCTCCCTTAGAAGAATAGTGCTATTATCAATACCCATCTTATCAAAGATCTCATTAAATTTAGTAATGATTGCTTCAGAATTACCCTTCCTTGGGCTTCCGCAAATACTCAATATTTTCACTTAATCACCCTCGCATTATTGTCAATAAAATCCTTTAACATCCAATATACTTCTTCTTGGCTAGCTATCTCAACATACTCATTACTAGCATGAACATTGCTGCCAGAAGGCAGAATAAGCACAGCAGGGATCCCCTTTGCACCAAAAAACCTTGCATCAGTTGCACCGTGTTCCCTACTGATTTTTGCTGCTCCCAAAGAGGATTTCATTGTTGCTTCTAGGGCAACCACATATTCGTTATTCTCATTAGTGGTCAAAATCAGGGCATCTCCCAAAATCTCACACTTCACCCCTCTTATTTTTTTCATATATCCCAAGATCATTTTCTTAAATTTATCATCCGTATACCTTATATCAAGCCACATCTCTGCAAACCCTGGCACCTGGTTGAGAACTCTGCCCCCTTTAATCATCCCTAGATTAATTGTAGGCTTCCATCTGTCTGTTTTTGTTGTCTTCGGGAATCTCTTTTTCAGCCTAATATACTCTTCAAGCAACTTTTCAATTGAATTCTCGCCTTTCCAGGGCATTGAACCATGGGCTTCCTTGCCTTGGACACTCAGCTTCACCCCTAGGGCGCCTTTCTCCTTGGTAACAATCTCATATTTATGCCCGCCATCCAGTACAATACAGAACTTACACCTGTAACCAACTTTGTTAACAAGATATTCAACACCGTTTTTGCTGCCAATCTCTTCATCAGTTGTTATCATGACACCAATATCCGGCTTTTTCTGCTGTTTGGAATATTGCTTTATCATACCCATGATTATTGCTACACTGCTCTTATCATCCAAAGCACCGCGGCCATACAGTCTTCTCCCCTTCACCTTAGGAGAAAAATCTGCATCATCAGCAGGGACAACATCTGCGTGCGCAATCAAGAAGAGCTCTGGTCTCTTTGTTTTTTTAAGAGTCACCACAATGCTATGTTTCTGATTCTTCTCATATCTCTTTACAAAAACATTGCAGCCTTCAAAATAGCGCTCTACAAAATCAATACATCTCTTCAACTCCTCTGGCTGGTCAGCAGTTGTTTTGTAACCAATCAGTTTCTTGGTTAGTTCAGTTAATTCCAAGGTCTATCCTCTCAACACCCATCATATATTTCTTTAATGGGTCTGGAATGGTTATGTAGTTGTTCTTTGCATCATAGTAATTCTCAACTATAACACACATCATCCTCTGAATAGCAACTGCAGTGGCATACAGGTTTCTCACCTGCTCTTTCTCATTCCCAACCCTATACCTCATCATCAGCTTCTCAGAGAGCCAGGTTCCCATTGTGGCAACCGAGTGAGTTTCAACAAATTTGCCCTGACCAGGCATCCATGCTTGAATATCTATTTGCTGCAAGGCTCTCTTATCCATATCGACTGTTGGCACAACAACAGATCTGTTTGCCAGCCCCAAGCTATCCATGAATTCCTGAATGTCCTTCCTAAGCTGCTCCAATTCTTCAAAATCTTTACCCTCCTTGACAATACTGTGGATCTCAACCTTGTGGAACTGCTTAACTCGGAATATTCCTTTGGTGTCCTTGCCATGTGATCCTGCCTCTCTTCTGAAGCAAGGCGACCATGCCATCACCCTTAATGGAAACTCTCCATCCTCAAAAATCCTGTTCTCGTAATAGGCAACTATTGAATGCTCTGACGAGGGAATTAACAGCAAACCCTCTTTCTCAATCTCAAAAATGGTGTCCTGGAAAGCCTCAAAATAGGTAATCCTCTCTTCAACTGCCTTCTTCATCATGAAAGGAGTAATCATCAGCTTTGTCGCAGCATAGCCCTTTGCCCTGAAAAACTCCAAAGCATACATTGTCAGTGCAAAATCCAATATCACAAGCTCATCAAACTCATAATAAAACCTCGATTGTGCAATCTCTGCAGCCTTATCCTGGTCAATATATTTGCCAACAAGGTCATAATGGTGCAATGGCTTGTAAGTGATTGCTTCATACTCCACACCGGGAAATGCCTTTTCAAAACCTGCCGTATCCGCGACCTTTGGCTTGCCTCTGTATTCAATTGGCTTTTCATAAGCTTCTCCCTCTCCCACTAACACTCCCTCAGCAATCCAGTTTGGAAGCACCAGTTCAATCTTTGCCAGCTGCTGCTCCAGCGCCTCAACATCCCCTTCTCTAGCATTAATTTCATCTTTGACCTGCTTAGTCTCTTTCAACAGTTCTTTGTCCCTAGTTTTGTTGAACTCTGCGCTCAATCTGTTGAGTTTAGCCCTAAGCAGCTGCAGCTCTTGACTCTTTTTCTTGTGCAATTCATATACTTTAACACCCTCATCAAAACTCTTCCCTATCTGAGTAAGCTTTCTTTTCTCAAGCATCTGCTTGTATTCATCCTGCTTTTCAATTAGATTTCTTATTTTTGGCATTTTGGTCAACCTCGCATGTTTTATTATATCCTATTTTAAAAATCTTGTCCAAAATTTACCTCCAGGTACTTAATTACCTCCATATGCTCCTGAATATGTCTTGTTGTCTGCTTTGCCACAAAGGGCTTAGGTCTAAAGGCAAATCCATAGTCTGCCTCATTTATCATCCGTACATCATTACTGCCGTCTCCAATAGCCCATATTTCAGTAGCACCAAAGTGTGCAGCTAACCCCTTTAGTATTTCTGCTTTTTCTACTACTTTAATCTCAAACCCACCAGTTAACCTACCTTCCTTGAATTCCCATTCATTGGCGACAATATAATCCACACCGCCAAGTCTCTTGGTAACAATCTCAGCAGCGATTCTTGGACCTCCGGTGATTACAGCTATCTTAAAGTCATACTCCTTTAATTTCTCAATCAACTTACAGACATCCTTGAAAAGAGGCACTTCGTTAGCTGCTCTTACAACATCTTCATTAGTAATACCTGCTTCCCGGAAAATCATTAACCTTTTTCTAAGTGACTCTCTAAATGGAAGTCCAGCATTCATCCCTGCATTAGTTATTGATTTCACTTCTTCACCCTTGCCAATTGAATCTGCAATCCAATTGGTGAGCTCATAGCATAGTGTTCCCTCTAGGTCTAATCCGATTAGACCAACAACCACCCGTTTTTTTAGTTACCATTTTTTTACCTCCGATTGCCACATGGATTTAACCACACGCAACCATTTTAATCGGTAATTGTTTGAAACACAATGAGGGCTCTAAAAGCTAGACCCTGAACTAGATGAAGAATTCAAATTTCGATTTATTTTCCAGTTCATACTCTAAAGGAAATCAATTTTGTTATTTAAACCTTTTGGTCATCAAAAAATATATAATGCTAAACTACGTTCTTAAAAATAGGGTGATAACTATGAATGAAACAATAGCAAACATCAAACAAAGAAGAAGCGTACGAGAATATTTGGCAAAACCCATTAGCAAACAGATCCTTGAAGAGCTTATTGACTGCGCAAGGCAGGCGCCCTCTGGCATGAACCTCCAGCCATGGGAATTCATAGTGGTAACCCAAAGGCCGAAACTCAAGGCTCTTGGAGAAATCTGCACTCATGGCTCATTTATTAAAGATGCAGCGGCATGCATTGTGGTATGCGGCAAGAAATCCGAAAAATGGGTCTTTGAGGACGGGAGCGCAGCCACAGAAAATATCCTTGTGGCAGCAAGAAGCCTAGGCATAGGAAGCTGCTGGATTGCCGGCCATCCAAAAGAATATTGCATGCAAATTCAGGACTTGCTTAAAATCCCGGTAAGCCAGGTTGTTGTGGCAATATTGCCATTAGGCTATCCAAAAGACTGGCCCACCAAACAAAAAAGAGCGCTGCAAGAGTTGCTTCACTGGGAGGAATATTAATTATCTTTTTCCTGCTTGAAAGTCTCAGGCAGATCAATAATGTATTTCCCTTCTGCCAGCTTGTAAACCAAAGGCTGCTTTTTGAAAAGGTGTATAAGATCGAGCTCATATTTCCCTGGCTTTAAAACCCTAATTGACTCAAGGTCAAGCACCACTGGCTGGTCAACATCCTGCTGCCCGATAATATCATAAACATCCTTCTCAATCTGCTTCTTCTCACTTGAGGTGAGACTGACTGTGCTCTCCTTCAACTGTTCGAGTCTCTCCTGCTTGATATAAAAGAACAGTTTGCCGCCACAAGCACACCCATTCAATATTTCAGAAGAAGTATCTTTGTAAAGTGAACCGCATCTGACGCACTGGTGAGGCATTTTACCTCCCTCTTGCTCTAGACTCTCTTGTCAAGATCTCAAGCTTGTTCGGATCCTTCTTGATCTCAGTAACAATATTGGCAGGGCCAATAACAGTAAGGCCTTGTCTATTCCCAAGCAGCAGGTTTATCACACCCTTTCTGGCTTTGCTGACCAGATTGCCATTACTCTCATCAGGATAGATAACTGCAATCTCTATCCCCTTAAACTTAGAGCTTATCTGTTCCATAGTCTTCTTGATAAGCTCTGCTTCCTCCTCACTCCTAAGCCTGCCTTCAAGTACCACAATCTTATTCTGCTTCGCAAGGCTCAGCAGCTTGCTAATCCTCTTTTTGGAATCCAGAGATGAAATCTCGTTGTATGGCACAAATTGTATTGTCAGCATTTTAACCAGCTATTTTGAACAGGGCTTTGTAAAACTCATCAATATTCTTCCCAAATTTGGCACTAATCGCCACAACATCATACTGAGGGAATGCAGCCTCTATCTTTCTCATATTTGCCTTCTTCAAGTCAATCTTGTTAGCAACAATAAGCACAGGGATTTTCCTGGCTTCAAGATTGCCAATCATCGTAATATTCACCTGGGTGTAAGGGTTCTTGGTGGCGTCAAGCACTGCAATAACCACATCCATCTCATCAAGCCATTTAATAGCATCAATTATCCCTCTGGTAGCCTCTTTTGCCCGCTTCTTTGCCTCAGCCTCTTTTAGCCCTACCTTGATGAAATCCTCATAATCCACCTTGGTTGCTATACCCGGCGTATCAACAATATTAAAAGTGAGTTCTTTGCCATCTGACTTAATATGGACTTCCTCCTTAATTTGGATCTCTCTCGTTTCATGCGCAATATTAGACACAGAACCCAGTTCCTCTCCAAGCCAGTCTTTGCAGATCCTGTTGGCTAGAGTGGTCTTGCCTCCATTTGGCGGCCCGTAGATTCCCAGCTTTATATGGCCTTTCCTCCTGAAGATATTCCTAAACAATTTGTTCAACAATTGAGTAATCCAGCTAACCATCAAGTCTGCCATATTCTCCCTAAATTTAAAAACCTTTCGCTAACATGGAAAAATTTAAATAAGCCCCAAAGCCTTAGAGACCTATGAATCCCCTAATCCATGAGGATGTTCTAAATGTTTTCCAGGATGCACTTGACATTATCCAGAAGGGCGAATTCTTTAAACTCAAAGAACTTAGCAACCACACAATCCATAACGCCAGCATCTTCCAGGATGAGGATTCTGTTTCTGTGGCAGTGATAATCTATGCCCTCTCCAAAATCCTAGAGAGGGGCAAACTGGCCACAGACACACTTATCAGGCTGATAACTGAGTCAATAACGAGTCTCAAGGCAGCGGACACAACCCTCTTCAGAGAGAAAAGAGGCCAAATCCTCAGCTTTATCTCTGAAGCAGACTCAAGGCTAAAAATTTTCATTGAGGAGGTTATCCGGCAAGCCCAGATTAAGAAAGGCACCAAGCTGTATGATCATGGTGTTTCACTTGGCCAGGCAGCTGATATCTTGGGAATATCCCAATGGGAGCTTATGAACTATGTGGGCAAAACACACATTCTGGATGCAGAACCTTCAAGACCAGACGCAATAGACAGAATTCATTTTGCCAGAGGGCTGTTCCAATGAAAGCCCTGGTTTTTGACACAGGCCCGATAATCACCCTCACAATGAACAATCTGCTATGGTTGCTTGAACAGCTCAAATATCAATTCAGGGGTGAGTTCTATATCAGTCCAGCAGTCAGAAGAGAGGTTATTGACAAGCCACTCACCACCAAAAAGTTCAAGTTTGAGGCTCTGCAAGTGCTCAAAGTCCTCACCAAAGACGTGCTGAAGGTTGCGGGAGATGATGAGATCACCCAAAAAGCCAACCTTCTCCTCACCCTGGCAAACAATCTCCTTTATGCGCGTGGTCAAAACATCAAAATAGTCCATTACGCAGAGATGGAAGCGCTTGCTGTGGCAATAAAATTCAGTGCAGCAGCGATTGTTATCGATGAAAGAACAAGCCGCTACCTCATAGAGTCTCCGGAAAGATTAAGAGAAAGAATGCAAAAAAAGCTGCACACAGAAGTACGCATGGATCATGATATCCTCCGCAAATTTCAACAGGAGATTGGCAGTATCAAAGTAATCAGGTCAGTCGAGCTCATTATAATTGCATATGAGAAAGGGCTGCTTGACCTGTACACAACTGAAAAAGAGAGCAAGATCATCCCGAACCTCAAGCCCACTTTGCTTGAAGCAGTGCTATGGGGCGCAAAGCTGAACGGTTGCGCAATTTCAGCAGAAGAGATAGATTCAATACTGGGTTTTGAAACCTAGCATTTCTTGATTTTCGCCACAAAAAACCCTTCAGTATCATTATCCTGCGGCCATATCCGCAGGCATTTATTAGTCTCCTCAGAATACTTTTTTGACTCAAAACGAGTTATCGGATCACTTCTCTTGATATCCATTTTGATGCTCTGCAATTTTGCATTCCCGTATTTGTTTAATAAATAATCAACAACAGCCTCATCCTCTTCTGGTTCAAGAGTGCATGTCGAATAGACCATAACCCCTCCACTTTTTAAACACAGAAATCCGCTTTCTAGAAGCTTTTTCTGAGTGGCTGCCAATCTCCCGATCATATTGGGATTCCACATCTCCAGCGTCCCCAGCGACTTTCTTATTGTTCCAGTCCCAGAGCATGGTGCGTCAACTAGCACCTTGTCAAAGCTATTCTCCAGCTTTTTAAAAGAATTGCCATGCATCAAGGTGGCCACACAATTCGAAACCCCGCACCGCTGCAGGTTGATTGAGAGCGGAGAGATCCTTGCTGTGGTTAAGTCATTTGCTACCAGCACCCCCTGGTTATTCATCATCTGGGCTAGCTGTGTTGATTTTGAGCCTGGTGCTGCGCACATATCCAAAACAACCTCTCCTGCTTTTGGACCCAGCACAATTGGTGGGATCATTGAAGCAGCTTCCTGCACATAGATATAACCAAGCACATGCTCAAGCAGATTACCAACATCCCTTCTTCCATCAATATGCTCAATCCAAAACCCCTCTTTACACCAAGGAACCTGCTTGAGCTGCCAATCTTTAAGCCTGGTTTTCACCCTGCTTACTGAAATCTTCAGCGTGTTCACTCTTATGCTCTTGCGCAGATAGCACAGCGAATATTCAATAAACTTACTGTAGCGCTCACCCAATAAAGAGCGGTATCTCTCTTCAAAAGCATCCTTAATGCTTATGTTCTCACTATCAGGTATTTTCCTCAGCTCAGCCATTTCTTTTCACCATATAAGGCCCCTGCTTTTTGTAGCCATGCTTTCTGTAGTACGCTCTGGCCCCTATCCCTGAGATCACAACCATCTTAGTGCAATCATACTGCTGAGCAACATCCTCAGCTTCCCTCAGTAGCCTGCTGCCCACACCCCTGTGTTGGATTATTCCATGCTCTCCGATATGCGCAGCATCACCATAAACATGCAGCTCCCGCACACCAGCGCTTTTTTTTGTTATCTCCTTCCTAAAGGGCTTGTTAGGAATCCTCAGCCTGCAAAACCCAACAATGATATCATTTTTGGTGTCCTCAGCAGAGATAAAAATCTCGTGACCGCCAGATGCCTCATAAGTTTGCTTTAACACGTTTATCTTAGACAGATCAACAACTCTGTTCCTTGGCTCACGGCACCTAATACATCTGCATTTCACCCCTTTTTCCTTCATTAGCTTTTGTACATACTGCCTCAGATTAGTTCGGTCAACACCCGCGCATGTGACCTTTGTAGGGATATCACGCTGAATCCGCATGATTCTACAATATTTCGGCACAATTGCTTTGAATTTGGCAATCAATTGGGCAGCCCTCTTGGTTGTCAGGGGTTTATACTCACTATTTTTGTATTCTCTAAATAGCTTGGTCCCGGGCATAACCATGCAGGGATATATTTTCAAGGCATCCGGCCTGTAGTCAGGATTGGTGAAAAGCTCATTAAGCATCTTCAAGTCAGCAGTATAAGAACTCAGAGGCAGCCCAGGCATCATGTGGTAGCCAACTTTAAAGAATGAGTCTTTCAACAGCTGAGTTGAGACTATGCTCTTCTCAACAGTATGCCCTCTTTTAATATGCTTCAGTACACTGTCATTGAGCGACTGCACACCCAACTCGACCCGTGTGGTACCTAGCCTGAGCATCTCATTGATATGCCTCTTGGCGCAATAGTCTGGCCGCGTCTCAACACAAAGTGCAACACACCTTACCCTGGCATGCTCATTCTGTCTCTGCACAGCTGCCAATTCAGCCTCACCCTTATAGCTTAGTATTTTATGCTGGATGCGTTCAATCCTGTTTTTATCATCTTTATCTCCAGCTATCTCGAAAACCCTCATGAAAAACTCTCGCTTATTTCTAAAGATCCTGCCAAAATCATTCATTGCCTTAAATGACTCTGCAACAAAACTCTCTCTGTAGCTCTTGCTCAGCGCAGGAAAAGTCCCCCCCATAACAATCAGCTCCACCTTCTCATAGCTGTGCCCAAGCAGGGCGTACTGCTCAAGCCTGTTGAATATTTGCAGGTAGGGATCGTAGTGGTTGCGGATAGCTCGCATTGTTGCAGGCTCTCTTCCAGTGTAACTCTGAGGCACGCTCCCGTAATAAGAGTTTATTCCCCCCGGGCAATAGCTGCACCTCCCATGAGGGCACCTGTGCGGCTTTGTCATAATAGCCACAACCGCCACCCCAGAGGATGTACGGGTTGGTTTGGTTACCAGCTGGGCCAGAGTGGTACTTGCCTGTGGTGCATTAATCAAGATATCAAGGTCAGAGGGGATTTTTCCTAGCCCATATTTTTTACTCAGGCTTATTTTTAGCCTGGAAATCTCATCTTTTGTGTGGCTTTTTTGCTTCAGGGCCTCAGAGATCTCTTTATAAATCTGTTGCATAGACCCAAGAAAAAGTCTTGAATATAAAAACATTTACAACAGTGCAACAAGCACTGTAAGCCCCCACAATATTCCAGTTACAACCATGCGCTTGTCTGCAAACAACTTGTGAGGTTTTCTGGCAATCTCTGGTTTGTTATATACAAAATAATGATACCTGAAAATACCATATAATGCAAAAGGGATGCTGAAAAGCAGCAAATGCGCGCTAAAAAAAGAGAAGAGTGCATAGCATATAATCAGCAAAGCTGTTGTTACATCCATATATGTTGCCAAGTTCTGTTTGGTATAATATTTGTACACCTCTTTATGCTTAACTGCCGATTTTCCCAGCAAACACAAATCAGCATACCTCTTTCCAAGTGCAAGAAACAGAGCAAGGAAAAACGGGCAGAGGATCAGCCAGGGACTAATACTTATAGCAGGCAAAAGCATATTTTCGGAAGACGATGTTATAAATGCTCCGGCCACTGCTCTTATTGTGAAATTGGTTGAGATAAAAAGCACATCAGCAATAGCCTCTTTTTTGAAATACAGCGAATATAAAGTAGTTAGTGTAAATAGCATAATCTCCAAAACAAGAAACATAAAGCTTAAGCGATATCCTATGTAAAATCCAAGCACCAACAGTAACCCTGCGATAAAAACCGCACGGGTAACACTAATCTTGCCAGAAGCAATAGGCCTAGTATTCTTTTCAGGATGATATCTGTCTCCATCCCGGTCAAGAATATCATTCACAATATAATTCGCAGAGGAAACCAGGCATAATCCGAAGAATCCCCACATTGTCAAGATCACATAACCCACATTGGTAAACTGCAGCGCAAAGATTATTGCAAAGAAAACAACAACATTTTTATACCATTGTTGGATCCTTAATAGCCTGACAATATCCCTGAACATTAGTCTCTAAAAACTCAGGTCATTTATAAAATTTATGGGCAAAATGGGAACAAAGCCGTTGGTTGCAGCAATCAAAACAAATCCGCAGAAAATACTCCAGGACTATGGCAGACTAATGGAGCTTGCCGATTATCAAAAAACACTCTCAAAAAGCAGAGCAACTATCCTCAAGCTCAACCTTTCTTGGAGCATGTACTA
>JBDRLT010000006.1:0-31951 GCA_043812815.1 Candidatus Woesearchaeota archaeon
GTATACAATCCATCGGTCGCTTGTTTAATCTTGTCATAATCTCCACTCTTTAGAAAAACTTCAGCTCTGTACATTTGAGTACCTAATTACCATAACCAAAAATGGCCATCTTCTAAGGTACGTAAAGTCTCATACGGTATGCAATCATTCTGGGAATATGCGATTTTGAATTGGTTTGGAACATCGGAACAATTTCCTTCAAGCCTTTGAACACCAATCTGAAGCTCTTTCCACCCTTCCGCTTGCTCGAAAGACAAAACAATTTGATTCACCCGTTCCATAATTCCTTGGGTTTGTTTTGCAGTGTATTCTCTTAATACTGAAATTGCAGCTTGCAATTGGACGTCGCTATCTACAATATATTCCCCCCCATCTTGCAAATATTTTACATCTTTTCCCATACTAGTATCACCTATGTTATTGTTATATATTGTAAAAGAAACTACACCCACTATATAAATCTTTCTGCTTTTGTTACTACATGATGATAAAAATTATATTAGTATAATCTGGTGTTAAATTTGAAGCCAAGACTGGGTAATAAATGATGATTCTCTAAAGAATATCCATGGTTCCGGTAACTTTAAAGGCTCTTAGAACTTCCAGGAATTGATAATGCGTTTCAACACGCAGTATCCCATGATCTTTAGCATATTGCAATGCCAAGGGGTCCTGGCCATATAGTACAGGAATAACACCAACTCTTCTGGCTGCAATCATATCATTAGCATCATTGCCAACATAAAATGCTGAATTAGCCTTAGCCCCAAGTCTCTCTAGAGCAATCAAAATTCCCTTAGGATCAGGTTTCAGTCTAGTACCCACATCTTCCCTACCAACAATGGCTTGGAAATATGCCTTTATATGGAATCCTTCCAGTAATCCAACTAATGTTTCGCCTCTTGAAGTTACTAGTCCAGTAGCATAATTACCACTAGCAAAGCTCAGAACCTCCAGGGCACCAGGTGCAATATAATGTAGATGATCAAACATCCCAATCGTCGGTTTTCTAATTCTATCAAAATCGTCCAACGTATGAGCAGTTCCTCTAATCATATTAACTGCATCAATCAATCTCTGCCCTGTCAGTGGAAAATCATTACCTGGTCCAAAGCCTCAATCTCTGCCTCAGTAATTGAATTGGCATTAGCTCCACTTTCAATTACACTAACTCCAAGTTGTTCCGCAACATACCCTAGGATCTTATACAAAACAACCTTATCCCCTAATAAAAGTGTGCCATCAAAATCAAACAAAGCTGCCTCTAAACCATTATCTCTACTCAAGATTCCGGGTAAAGCTGTGTTATCCATTACCCAAGCGAATATGCCAAAAAATAAAAACTATTCCCTTGTATATCACAAGCCAACTCAAAGGTGTTTGTTCTATATGCATAACAAGCAAGAAAAACCAGTTAATATCCCCGCGGCTTCAAGCAAAAAAGTACATATGGTGCGCTAAAACAAATTTAAAAATTAATTTTTGGGTCGCTTAAGATGACTGCATACTGATTTTAAGCTCCGCAATTGCATTGACTCTTCTCTCTAATTAGCAAGCAAGGAAAAACAGACAATGTTCCCGAGGCTCCAAGACATAATTTGCTGATTCTTCGCTACAATATTATTTTTTCAATTAGAAAACTCGTTAATACAACAACCTTTTTAACACTAAACAAAAACCAACCCAAAATGCAAACCAACTTTGAGCGTGCTGTCTTCTTCAGCTGGCACTGCGACATCAAAGACTGTAAATTCTGCTACATGTCAACTCAAAACACAACCAAACTGGCCAGAAGATCACTAGCCTCTATCCTTGCCGAAGTTATTCTGATAAAAAAGCTAGGCTGGGACTTTGGGTTCTTCTCAGGAGGCATTGGCGCCTACAAAACACCAGAGTTCCGAGAACTTTTGGAAAAAGTCTACATTACATACGGCCAAAAATTCTGGATCAACGTAGGCCCCCTCAGCAAAGAGGAACTGCTTGCATTTCAGCCATTTGTTAAAGGGGTTGTGGGTTCAATAGAGACGGTAAATGAAGAAGTCCACAAGGAAGTATGTCCCTCAAAACCACTCCAGCCTTACCTGGAAATGTTCAAGGAAGCAAAAAAGCTTGGGCTCCAAAACGCCGCCACAATAATTGTGGGCTTGGGCGAAACTATTTCGGATTTCCCAAAACTCTCTGCCCTGATCAAAAAGTATGGTATAACAAAACTGCACATCTATTGCCTCAACCCGCAAAAAGGCACAATATTTGCAGGCAAACCTGCACCTGCAGCAGAATACCAGGCAGAATGGATTAGACTTACAAGGCAAGTATTTCCGAATATTGACATTCAGGCAGGCATTTGGTATGATAAGATAGAAAGGCTCCCACTTCTACTAAATTCTGGAGCAAACACTTTCTCAAAATACCCTGCAATCAGAAGATTTGGGTCTTACTCAAAAAAGCTTGAAAAAACTCTAGCAGAAGCAGGGATATTTCTGGCAGGCAATTTAACAAAACTCCCTGAAACTGCTTTGGAAGAACATCTGCCATTTGATCCAAACCTCAAAACAGAGATCAAAAACCATCTAGCAGCATATCTGAACAAAATGAGCAAACAGGCCAATTCTGGGGTTATTAGTATATCAATATACTAAATATACCTATCTGTATACATAAAATGTTACAGATATCTTAAATAACTACCAAAAAATTAATAAATTCACTTATCCCATATCATTATCCCATAATGGGTGGACACATAGGTGATGTAAGAAAAATATGCATCATATATTCTAAGTAGGTATCGGGTTACCACAATATAGTAAGTAAAAACACAAATTATATATACTCCTAAAACAAAAAGTAACCAGGTAGAGATGAAAATCACCAACCAAAAGATCTACGAAACAGTGGCTAGGGTAATGGGCGAAGACGTAGTACCCTTAGTTAAATACCTCCAGGACCGCAAAAATGTCTCTGAGTTCAAAATTGCAGAGCAGATCAAGATTGAGGTCAACAAAACAAGAAGTATGCTCTACAAACTCCACGGCCACAATTTGGTTACCTACCAGCGCAAAAAAGACAGGCAGAAAGGCTGGTACATAAGCTACTGGACATTCAACAAGAAAAAGGTCAGAGATCTGCTATCCCACATCCAGAAAGATGAGCTCTCGCTCTTGAAAGACCGCCTAAAAAAAGAGGCTGACCACAACTCTTTCTTCATTTGTCCCAGTCTCTGCGTGAGACTTGATTTTGAGCACGCAACCAGTTTTGACTACCGTTGCCCTGAATGCGGACAGCTTCTAAAGCAGCAGGATAACTCAAAGACCATTAAGCATCTCAAAACCAAGATAAAACAGCTAGAAACCCAAGTCTAATCCATATAGATAACTTTGACCTTGTTCTTCCACATCATCACTGCCATACCACACTCTAGCAGAGCCACCACAAATGCCCAACAAAACACAAAGACCAGACTCAGGCAGCTGATAAGCACAAATGCCACTGAAAAAATGAGCCCTTGCTTCTCACCATGGAAACTCTTCAAGGTGAGGTAAACAGCAATCGCTGTCAAGACAAAAGTTAGTACACCTACCACCAGCGGGTCCACATTAACAAAGCAATATTCCATCCCAACCACAGAGCAAGACAACTATATAAAGATTATGCTCCCAGCAGAATTTGTAGCCCTGCCATGTTTCCACAAGTTTTTTAAATAAGGTGGTTCTTCCAGATAAGCATGTCTAGAGTCGGCGGATCAAGGAGAAAGACCAGGTATAAGCTAACCAAGGGGGTTAGAGATAAGGGCAAGGTTACCATAACAAGGCACTTCCAGAAATTCAGTGAGGGCGAAGGTGTAATCCTCAAGATAGAACCATCAATACAGAAAGGTGTCTTTCATCCAAGACATCACGGCAAAAAGGGTACTGTAATCGGTATGAAGGGAAGTTGCTATATTGTGGAAATCACAGATATCCACAAGCAAAAAGAGATTATTGTCCATCCAGTACACATGGTGAAACTAAATGGCTAAAGCAGAGATTGTCTCAGAGATGCCAATAAGTATGTCAGACCTGAAAAAAGAGATTGGCAGAATCAAAAAAAGAGACCAAGAGCCCAGCTTCAGGGTTACCAAGATGGAAGAATATCTCAATTTTTTTGTACAGCTAAGCCAAAAAGATGCTGAAGCCCTTGAGCAGGAACTGAAAAAGCTTGATGTTCCAAGGCTTAAGGATCTCCATATTAAGAAAATAGTAGATTTGCTACCAGTAACAGTTGACCATCTCAAAGTTATCTTACAGGGCTATACACTGACAGTCAACCAAGACAACATGAAAAAAATTGTTGCTGTTGTCAAGAAGTTTGCCCCTGAGCAGAAGAAGTAGAGTTCTTGGTGGAAAGATTTATAAACGTTGAAACCAACAGATACCAAAATGGAGAAGACAAAGGAGGAGTGGGGTATTGTCCTGGATTTTTTGCCAAATGGGTATCCATTTGACAAGAGGCCATCTCATATTAAGACGCCAATAGTCCAAGCAATAGGCAAACAACGCTTTGTCCTTCTGGAGCTTGTTCCTAAAAAAGGGATAATGCTCCAACCCCATGAAGAGGTTTATATCGGCGAGGGTAAACGGGATAAGATTCACCATATAATTGGCAAACTTGATTTCAATAGAATGACCAGCACTGCAAGATCAGAGCTCCAATACATAATTAAGGAGCTGGTATCCAAGGATGCAAAACGATATTTGGAATTTTTCAATAAAGCCCCACCGCTCAGCACTAGAATGCACTCTCTTGAATTGCTGCCTGGTTTGGGAAAAAAGAGGATGTGGGAAATAGTTGAAGAGCGCAAAATCGAGCCCTTCAAAGACTTCGCTGACCTCAAAGCCAGGGTAAAACTCATGCCTGATCCAGAAACAGTCATTATCAAGCGAATCATCAAAGAGTTAGAAGGTAAAGAGAAACACTTTTTCTTTGTTGAAAACTAGTTATTAATTGGGTAGAAATATCACTATTGAGTGGCAAGTAACCGAAAAATATTTATACACTGACCTTTTACAATCGATTATGCCTAAGAGAATCCCAATTCACCGGTTTTATTCCAACAGAGAGGAGGGGTGGAATTATCTTCCCAGATTTGGGCTCTTTGGTAAGCACACTGTCAGAAAATCATACAGTATTGGCAAAAAGTGGAAAACGGCCAGATTGGTGGGAAGCAACACTTGTTGAAGCTGCTAATATAGCTAAAGGGATTGAAGCCTGGGATATGACGAGTCATTTTGTTTATGACACTGTGGATAGCCAATCTTATTACCAAACACGGGTTATTGTTGATGAGGTAGCCGGTAAATATACCTTATTGATCTTTGAGAAATATAAGACGTCTGCTGATAGCCCTACAGTGGAACTAGCTAATAAATGTAATCTTCCTAGAGCTTTAGTATGGGTAGGTACAAAATTTGATTTAACCATGATCGGAGATGGGTATGCGGTTGACTTAGGGCACACTTTAGCTGGAATAGTGAATAGTCGTAAGATAGATTACTTAATAACAAACCAAAATGGGAAATTGGGAGATCCTGCCTATTGGCCAGGAGTCGAGACTGTTGTGGACGGAAGACCAATACTTCTTGATCTTGGATTTGAAACCCAACTTTCTAATGTGATAAATGGTATTTCTTATTGCCGGGAAGGAAATTTCCAATTACGTGTGATACCATTGTATGTGCCTGAGGATTATCCAGTTCTACATCAAGAGCTGATAATTGAAGCTGGAGAGATGGTAAAGGTATTTGCTATTCGCGATAAATTAGCTACGGATATTGTGGCAAATTCAAAGGCGTAAATTCTTAGTCTTTTACAGCAAAAATATTCAGCCAATCTCCATCTTCTATCAATTCAACCTTACGTAATTCACATTTGTTAACTAAGTCCTCAAACTCTTCAATGCTGTAAAAAGAGCACCATTTTTTTAGAGCCGGATTGAGTTCCTCCACAGTTTCCTTTTCCCCTTCTCCTTTTCTAATATTCACAAGCATAATTCCCCCTTTCCTCAAAACTCTCTTCCATTCAAGCAAGGTCTGTAATGCTTCACCCTTTGGTACATACAAAAAAGTTGAGACAGACCATATACCATCAAAACTCTCATCAGCAAACTCAAGATCCCTAATATCCATTGGCAAGAATTGTGCTCTTGGGGCAAATTTTACTGCAATTGCCAGCATTTCAGCAGAAGCATCTATCCCTGTAACATCAAAGCCATTCTCTGAGAAATATTTGGCATCGCGGCCATTGCCACAGCCAGCATCCAAAATAACCTTACCCGGGACATTCTTGATAAAAAAATCCAGCAGCTCCTTTATAGGCGCTGAATCCTGATGGCTTTCATGATACTGCTTAGCTATCTTATTATAAGTCTCAATTGTCTGCTTAACACCATCCATTGCACTTCTGTACTATTGGTTAATTTATATACTTTGTTACTGGAGTTGAAATTGGCCTTAAATGTACACTATTTAATGCCACTGTAAAGTAGAAACTTTGCCATAAATATTTAAACACGCACTGCCTACCCACTTAAATCTGAGAAAATGAAATCCCTTGGAACAATAATTGAGAAGATGGGTCTTCGGCAAGGTTCTGCTTCTGAAGATACTCTTGATGAGAAATGGGAACAGGAAGAAATAGATCCTAAAGCAGCTGAAAGGGCAAGGAACATTCGAAGATTTGGAAAATATGCTTTCCCTTCAGTGTATGATGAGCTAACTGAAGAAGAAATAAACCTGGGGGACAGAGTAGCCCGACTAATTGCTGAGGAATATGGCGATAAGCTAACTGAAACAACGCGGATGATTCTTGAAAACAAAGGCTCAATGTTTTATGCTGTTTATCTCCACCACACTGAAAATGGTGAAAGACCACCTCTACACTACCTTGATGTCAGAACTGGAATAAAGCCACCAGCAATAAAAGAACTCATACATCGTGTTTATGCACTTAGAAACCGCAAAGCCCTCTGGGCCAGAATAACCCTTAAAGTTGAGCAGCAACCCTTACCAGTAATTAGCAAGCCAAAAAGAACTCTTGAAGAAAAGGTTACTGCAGCTATTGATAGGGTAGCAACAACATGCCTGTCAATATCAGCCATGGTTCAGTTTGTGCAAGAGTATTTTGGGGGTTTACCCCAAAAACCATTGTATGCTTACCTTGCTGCAAGAAGAAAAATCCTCGCAGATCTAGGTAACCCAGTTAAAACTAGACAACCACCTACTAAAGTCACCTGGTATCAGGCAAGCAGGATTCTTGCGGTTTGGGATGGTTATGGTGACTCTGTGGCAGAAGATGAAAAAGTACCAATGACATGTGTTAATTGGCATCCCACATCACATGAAGTTCTTCGCGTAACTTTAGTAATGGATACAGTATTTAGAAGAGCGGAATATCAGGGCGAACTCATAGAATTCTTCGCTTTACTCACTGAAAACACAGAACATAAGCTGCCCTATCACACTATTATTGTTCCTTGACCCTTGAAAACTTGGCAAAATTCTCTTCCAAAGCAGTCAGAGCAGGCAATTCCTTCCCACCAAGATAATCTAGAGTAGCCCCCCCACCAGTGCCAATATGCGTCATCTTGTCTTCCAGCTGGTATTTTTCTATTGAGGCAGCTGAATCACCGCCACCGATTATTGTTACTGCCTCTGATTCAGCCAGAAACTCAGCCAGCTCCTCAGTTCCCTTAGCAAATCTGGCAAACTCAAAAACACCAATGCAGCCAGTCCAGGTTATGGTTTTGGCTTTCTCAAGTTCTGCTTTAAACAAGGCAATGGTTTTTGGGCCAATATCAAGAATAAGCCAGCCGTTTGGGATGTTGCCAACATCAACTATCTTGGACTCAGCATCATCACTAAACTTGTTGGCCACCACTGCGTCCACTGGCAGAACAATCTTCTTGCCAAGATCTGCATACAATTTCTTGGCTGTCCCCAAGGTCTCTTTGTCATAGAGTGAACTGCCAATATCTGTGCCAATAGCCTTAAGCACAGTATTAGCCAGTACGCCACCAAACAACAGTTTATCAGCATGTTGGCCAAGCTCCCTAATAAATGTAATTTTGTCTGCTTTTGCTCCACCCACAATAGCCACATACGGATGCTTTGGATACAAAGCTTTACTCAAATTTTCAATCTCCTTTTGCATAAGATGCCCAGCACAGCTAGGCAGAAATCTTGTTACAGCATTATTGGAAGCATGTGCACGGTGTGCAGTGCCAAAAGCATCATTCACATACAGCTCAGCACAGCTCGCCAGCTTTTTCGCAAATTTCTCATCATTAGCCTCCTCTTCAGTATGAAACCTTAAATTCTCCATTAGCACAATCTCATCCTCTGGCACGTCAGAGAGGCAATCATTTGCAAGGGCCACTGGTCTATCGAGAAGTTCAGAAACGCGCTGTGCTACCGGTTTCAGACTCATCTCAGCCACATACTTGCCCTCTGGCCTTCCCAGATGCGATATCATTATTAATTGGCTTGGCTGCTTCTGTAAAATATAGTGTATGGTAGTCAAGCCCTTCTTAATCTTTAAGTCATCAGTGATCTTGCCTCCACTTAAAGGCACATTAAAATCCACCCTAACCAAAACCCTTTTTCCGCAAAAATCAAAGTCATCCAAGCCATAAAATTTCATAAAATTTTCACCACATCAATCATCCTGTTGCTGTAACCCCACTCATTGTCATACCATGCCACAACCTTAACAAAACTCCCATCCATAACCATTGTCAAAGCGCTGTCAAAAATGCATGAGTGCGCGTTATGGATTACGTCAACAGATACAATTGGGTCTTCGGTATACTCGATAATGCCCTTAAGATGATACTGGCTGACATCCTTAAACAGCCTGTTAATCTCTTCTATTGTTGTATCCTTTTTTAGCTGGCACACAAAATCAGTTATGCTGCCATCTGGTACAGGCACTCTCAGTGCAAGCCCATTTAACCTCCCTTTCAGCTCTGGGATAACCTCAGCAACAGCAATCGCAGCCCCTGTTGTTGTCGGTACTGTGCTCACTGCAGCGTGCCTTGCCCTCCTCAAATCTTTGTGCGGTGCATCCACAAGCCTCTGATCAGCAGTGTAAGCATGCACAGTAGTCATAAACCCTCTTTCCACTCCGAAATTGTCGTGCAGCACCTTTACCACAGGCGCAAGGCAATTAGTAGTGCAGCTTGCATTAGAGATAATATGGTGCTTTGCCTTATCATACATATGCTCATTCACACCCTTAACAATAGTGATATCCGGATTTTTTGCAGGAGCTGAAATCACAACCTTTTTTGCACCAGCAAGCAAATGCTTGGAAGCCCCTTCGCGGTCAGTGAAAAAACCTGTTGACTCAACTACAACATCAATATCAAGCTCTTTCCACGGCAGATTTGCAGGGTCCTTCTCAGTAAACACCTTGATGAACTTCCCATTAACTACCATGCCATCAGGCTTGGCTTCAACACTGCCCTTAAACCTGCCATGCACTGAATCATACTTCAGCAAGTGAGCCAAAGTCTTCGTATCAGTCAAATCATTTACAGCCACAAAATCCACTTCTGGATCATTATAACCAGCCTGAAAAACCTGTCTCCCAATCCTTCCAAAACCGTTAATTGCAACTCGAACCATACCATTCACCTCTTTTAACAGATCTGATTAATCTCTGATATATAAGGTTTACTCTCAAGGAATTACCGAAAATCTTGCCAAAGGAGATTTTTGCCAGTATGATAAGAATCCACTGGAGTTTTACTTCATCATTGCTTCAATCTTCTTAAAAACCCTGTCAATCGCAAAATACAAATTCCTATCAGTTATCTCACTAGGGTACTGCTTGCCCTTGTCTACTACCATACCATGCAGCTCATATTTCTCAGTCCCATGCACCACTTTCATTCTCAAATGCAGTTTCTCAAAACTCCCAGTTTCAGAGAACTTCCTCGTATAGTTTCCCACTATTTTCTTGACAATCACCATAGAATCCCTGTCTAATACTGAAAACCCAGAAAGTGAAATGTTGCCACCCAGCTCCATAGTCTCTTCAGCACCCATTTCTTCAGGCATGAATGTATATCCGCTCCCGGCATTTAAATAGTTTTTGATAACACTAAGCATTCAATCATGTAATACTCTGGAGTAGTGTTAAAAGTTTTTAAATAAAACCCCATGAAGAAGCTAATATGGAAGCCAAAGCCAAGTACTTATTTGAAGCCTCGTGGGAGGTTTGCAACAAAGTTGGAGGCATTTACACAGTGGTCATCTCAAAAGTGAGACCTTTGTTAGAGGTTTATGACAACAACTACTTCCTAATCGGCCCTTACTTTGTCCAAAAAGCCACTGGTGAGTTCCAGGAAAAGCTTGCGCCGGACAATTTTGCCAAGATTTTCGGCAAGCTTGAGCAAGAAGGCATCATTTGCCATTTTGGCAAATGGCTTATTCCTGGTGAGCCCCAAACAATCCTCATTGATTTTTCTGCCTTCCAGGGCAACAAAAACAGCATCAAAAGAGAGCTTTGGGACAACTTCCAAATTGATTCCCTCAATTCAGGATTCTTCAGCTTTGATGAACCAGTTATCTGGGCATACGCAGTTGGCAAGCTCCTTGAAGAGTTTGCCCAAACCACCACTGAGAAGATTGTGGCTCAATTCCATGAGTGGCTCTCAGGCTCTGCATTGCTCTACTTAAAATCCAGGCAAGTCAAGATTGGCACTGTCTTCACAACCCATGCCACTATGCTTGGCAGGACAATTGCAGGGAACAGCATGGACCTTTATAATATGCTTGGAAAAATTGACCCAAAGCAAATGGCTTACCAGCTAGGCACTCCAGACAAATTCCTTATGGAGGAGCAGTGCGCATTAAACGCAGACGCATTCACAACAGTAAGCGAAATTACAGGGGTTGAGGCCGAAGCGCTCCTCGGCAAAAAACCAGACATCATTCTGCCAAACGGGCTTGATATAGAAAAGTTTCCAACAATTGAGGAAAGCTCGATAAAGCACAGCAAACTCAAAGAGAAAATCAAGCACTTCCTAATGTATTATTTTTTCCCATATTACTCCTTTAATCTTGACAACACCCTGCTGTATTTCATTGCAGGAAGGTATGAGTTTAGAGACAAAGGCATTGATGTTTTTATCAAAGCGCTCAGCGAGGTCAACTCAAAGCTGAAAGCAGAAAACAGCACCAAGACAATTGTGACTTTCATCTGGATTCCTGGCAACATCAGAAGCATAAAACAAGAACTGCTGGAAAACAAAACCCGATTTGAGGATATTGCAGACAACCTCAATGACGATATCGACCAGATACAGCATAGAATATTATATGGGCTCTTGGCGCAGCAGAGCATGGATCGGAATTTCATTTTTGGAGAAGATGAGGTGCAGCAGTACAAGAGAAAAGTGCTAAAGCTGAAGCAGCCAAGCCAAAATGCCCCCCTATGCACACACAACCTCAATGATGAGGACAATGATCCAATCATCAAAACATGCAGGCAGAATGGCCTGCTCAACAGGCCAGACGACAGGGTAAAGGTTGTTTTCTACCCAATTTACCTCACAGGAGCTGATAACTTGCTGGACCTTTCCTATTATGAAGCTATGATGGGGTCTCATTTAGGAGTGTTCCCCTCATACTATGAACCTTGGGGCTACACCCCTCTGGAGAGCGGGGCGCTTGGCATTGCCTCTGTAACAACAGATCTTTCAGGCTTCGGCAGATTCCTAATGAGCAAAGCCCCGCCATCAGACTATCCAGGGATATTTGTGCTAAAAAGGCTTGGAAAAACCGAAGATCAGGTGGTCAGAGAGCTTGCAGGGATTCTTTATGATTACAGCAAACTGAATAAACAGGGCAGAATTGAAAACAAAATCCAGGCAAAAAAACTGGCAAGCTATGCTGATTGGAAAATCATGATCAACAACTACATCATTGCACAAAACATGGCAGTTGATAAGCAATGGAGCTGAGAAAGGACTATATTCTCGACAGATGGGTGATTATAGCCCCCAAGCGTGGCAAACGCCCGTTTGATTTTAAAGAGGAGCAAGAGGTGTTTACCGGAGGCGAGTGTGCATTCTGCCCAGGCAATGAGCTGCAAACCCCACCAGAGATAGGGCGCTTTCCAGAAAATGGGGATTGGAGAGTAAGATGGTTTGCCAATAAATTTGGCTTCGTAGCAAAGGAAGGTCAGCAAGAAATCAGGACAGACAATGATTACTATACATTCTCCAATGCCTTTGGAGAGCATGAGGTGATTGTTGAAACACCCGAGCATGAGAAACAACTCCATAACCTTAGTGTACAGGAGATTGCAGATGTTCTCCGTATTTATTCCCAGAGAATTCAGGAGTTAAGCAAACGCAACAAGTATGTCGTGATTTTTAAGAACCATGGCCAGAATGCCGGAACCTCGCTATTCCACAGCCACACCCAGGTTGCAGCAATAAATCTCATCCCGCCAGCTCTTCAGCAAGAAGTTGATTTATCACACAAAGATACATGCCTTTACTGTCAAATAATCGAGAGAGAAAAAAGCAGCCTCAGACGAGCCTTTGAGAATGAGGACACTGTGGCATTCTGCCCTTATGCCTCAAGATTCAATTTTGAGCTGTGGTTATTCCCAAAGAGACACCTAACCGCTCTTGCAACAATGACAGATTCAGAGCTAGTAAGTATGGCATCTTTGCTGAAGCAATCACTTGAAAAATTATCCCAGCTTAACGCCGACTACAACTTCTGTTTACACTATGCCCCTGTGGGCACAGACCTGCACCTGCATATTGAGATTCAGCCCAGAATAGCCAAATACGGCGGTTTTGAAAACTCAACTGGTATTATAGTCAACCAGCTAAGCCCAGAGGACGCAGCTGAATTTTATCGGTTGTAGGCTCTTTCTTTTGCATCTAAAACCCATAAAGCTGTTAAATACAATCCATTACCAACCACGACCGGCAAAGCATACTGCATATGTAACTGTCCCAATTCGCTGTAGTCTTTTAGAATGTTATGCAAGTACCAATGTACTTGGTGAAGCACAGCTACTCCTCCCAATATGCGACCTACATACTCTGAATATGATAATGCCCATACCTTCCTCCTTTGAGAAATCTCTGGAATCCTATATATGATTGTGGCTGTATTCAAAAAAGAACCCTTGAAACCCTTTTCCTCAACTACATCGCTCAGGAACAAGCCTGCACTCTCTCTCAATCTTGCCGGAAATTCCCTGCAGTCAGCTTTCATGACCTGCAGCACATCACGGGTTGTAGGCTGTTTCATGTAACTAGGCTATTGAAGGTTGCTACTTTAATCTTACGTTCGAATTGTATATATTGCCAAAACCTTTAAAAACCACTTTGGGTTTTTTAGTAGTATGCCTCTGTAGCATAGTCGTGGTGCGATGCCTTGGTATACAAAGACATAAAGGCATAGGTCGAGGGTTCAAATAGCTGCCGAGTCGAAAACAGCCGAACGCGTCAGCGTGAAAGTCCCTCCAGAGGCTCTTTTATTTTATAGGAATCTCCAGGGTATCTTTTTGGAAAAAAGTGATAAGTTTAAAGGAAAAGGTTTGGCTTATAGTCTTCTTATAGTAATGTCCTTCAGATATTGATTCTGAAAATTTGTTTTTTCACCAATCTTTGCGATTCCATCAGACACAAATCTCACAGATAGCGGTTTTTTATACTTATTGGAAAGTTCTTGAACAGTTTTTAGAATATTTGTAACTTTTTTAACATCTTCATTCACGCCAATTGGGTATGTGTCTATTCCAAGGCCTGAATGTAATGATAAGAAGATGTTTCTTTCAACAGAAAAATTTCCAATTTCATATTCCTCAGCCAACTCAAAATCCTCTAGACAAGGAAGCATCAATCCGCACAAACCAATTGGTTTTGGATTTTGGTCTTTAATAAATCTTGCCATCTGAAGAAATATATCTGTTAAGACTGATTCATTGAAAGAAGGGTATAATCGCCTGACAAAATTAACCAGACTACTCTGTCCCATAAATAATGGTGCTATTGATGAATCTATCCCTAAAAATTCTTCTTGCATTTCCAAGATTGAAATTATTTCTTCCCAGCATTCCTTTATTTTGTCCAACCACTCTTGAATAGAATTACAACCAACCGCCAAATCCGTTGGTTGTAAACCAATTGCAAACCCATCTTTTTCATAAACCGCTGATGGAAAATATGGACTTGAAACAGGATTATTAAAGGTATATGCAAATGAAAAAGTAGATGCTGGACCTTTATTAATTATCTTAAATAAAATATTACTATGTATGTCTTTGATTTTTTCATTAGTTAAATCCAAATTAAATGCCACGCTTTTAGCTTTAATGAAATCATCAATCTTTTCCTTAGTTTCTTCATAATTAAGAGAGCCAATACTTAACAGGATTGATTTATCCTGAACTATACTTTTAATACCAGAAAAACTTTTCTGTGGAGAACAAATTCTTTTGGTTTGGATGGTATAACCTTTGTCTGCAAAGATCTTCTCTAATCTGCTTAATTTATCTTCAATCTCTTGATTAGGCTCCTTGGTGAAAACACATATTGTTCTGATTATTTTTCCCATGTATAACTACCAATTGCTGAAGATATTTAAATCTTCTCTACCATTTCCGTAATCCTTACACCTCACCCTAACTTATCAACCATTACAACAAGCTAGAAAGGTAGTCCTCGCGAATCCAAAAAGAGACTCTTTGATGGCAAAACGCCCAAATCCATATAGCTCAAAATTTCATGTAGCTGACGAAAAAGTTGAGGTCTTAAACAATCATCCAAACACCAGCCTGGCACAGCTTATTTATGACTCTCAAATATTTTTCAAAATCTTCTTCAAAACCTTATTAAACCGGCCATATCTTCCAAAAGACAATGCAGCTTGACTATCTTAATATCTTAACAGCAATAAAAGAGCTACCTTTTGAGCTTGGCCGCACATATCTGATCCAATTCCTGCGGGGCAGCCAAGTTACTGAATCGAAAATCAGAAAGCTTTCATCTTATGGTTCTATGGCTTATACTGACGCTGAGATAAACGACCTTATTGATATACTGCTAAGCAGAAGGATGGTTGAACAGACAACTAACAGGCTTGGCTGGAAAGTGCTCAGAATCACAGAAGCAGGCAGCAAAGCTATCACCAACCCTCAAGTCAAAACCTCCATGGAAATAAGCGAAGTTACAGAAAAAGACAAAGGAGTCTTTGCTCTTTTTGGAAAAGCCCTTGCTGGCCTAGACGACCAGCAAAAAAAGGCTTTAATCTCAACACGCAATCACATCCTTTGCATTGCAGGAGCAGGCAGCGGCAAAACAACTGTCCTAACCAGGAGAATAGAATTTCTAGTCAATTTCCGATCAGTGGACCCTGATAAAATAATGGCTATCACCTTCACACGAAAGGCCAGGCAGGAGATGATGAGGAGGCTCAGCCAAAAAGGGATCAACTGCAGCATTGAAACCTTCAACTCCTTCTGCGAAAAGCAGCTAACCATGCACACCGCCAAAATTTATGACAAGCCCATGGATGTGCTTTCAAACAGGCAGCGGTATGAAATCATTGGAATGGCCCTGAACAGCCTCAATACAACAATTCACAGCGCCCTGGAAACATATTTCACAAAAAATCAATGCAATGGCAAACCAAACGAGGAGTTAATTGCAGTACTGGTGCATGACTGTTTTTTCATTAGGGATTATTTCAAAGCAAAAAACATTAAGCTACATGACTTCTCCAATACATTATCGAAAAACAGGGAAGCAGCTCTCCTAATATACAATATATGCTGCTTTATTGAGAAATACATGCAGGAAAATGGGCTGCGCGACTACACAGACCAGCTTATTGACACCCTTAAGCTGTATAAAGACCATCCACGAATTATTCCGCAATTTGAGCACATCCTGGTTGACGAATTCCAGGATGTCAGCTCGACCCAGGTGCAGCTTCTGGAATTTCTGAATCCTCCGAACCTTTTCTGTGTTGGTGACCCTAGGCAATCCATCTTTGGCTGGCGCGGTTCTGATATCCGCTATATTCTAGACTTCAATCAAAAATATCCGGATGCTGAAGTGCTTGCGCTAATCAACAATTACCGTTCAACCAAGCCAATAGTGAAGCTAATCAACAAAAGCATAAGCTTTATGCATCTTCCTGACCTTGTTTCAAAAGTGGAAGGCAACAAACAGATCAAACTCAGCAACTTTCCCACAGAGCGAGACGAATTTGAATTTGTGCTTGACAAAATACTCCAATCTAAACTGCTCAGGTCTCAGATATTTGTCTTGGCCAGAACCAACAGGCAGCTTAGCGAACTGTCTGATCTCATGAAAAAACGCTCCATCAAGCATATTATAAGAAGCGATGAGCGAAAGATCCAGTTCGGCAATGATGATGAACTAACCCTTGCGACCATCCATGCAATAAAAGGGATGGAAGCAGAGCTTGTATTCCTGATAGGCTGCACCACTCAGAACTTTCCCTGCAGAGGCTCGGAGCATCCGGTTGTAGAGATGGTAAAAGTGGAAGAATACGACAAATTTGAAGAAGAAAAGAGGCTATTTTACGTTGCGCTCAGCCGTGCCAGAAAAACACTCTACCTCACGTATACAGGGAAATCCATGACTCATTTCATTACAAGTTCTATGCTCGATCTAATAGATGGCACGCAAACCCGTCTATTCCCCAAGACAAAAACCAACTCTGCTGAAATCTTTGAAAGATTACGAGAATGGCGATATGAGCTGAGCCAGGAGCATAATGTTGAACCTTATAAAATATTTCACGATCAGACTTTGCTTGAAATCGCTGAAAGCCAGCCCCTCACTATTAATGAGCTCGCTGGCATAAAGGGGATTGGACCAACCAAGCTGAGAAGATATGGTGAAGAGCTTCTCGACATTATCAATGGGTTAAATTAAAGAATAAAAACAGATTCGCTTGTTAAATGCGAGTGCCATATTTTCACGCAAAAACAACTAGACTAGTAGAAGCTCTACTGGAGCATAACTGCAGGGTTCATCAAATTGCAGTTTTAGGTGCACCCTGGCCAAATCCACAGTACAACCCGAATTCTGAATTTCCTGTTTTAAAAATGAACCCTAAGCGGATAAAGGGGTTAGCGGCAATTGTGCTTACCAATCCTGGCAATTTTGACTTAGTCGCCATAGTTACATCCACTGTGGTCAACCTTGGAACAACAATAAGACAGGTTAAAAGACCGCCAACTATCGAATACACTAGGGATTATTCGCTTGTAGCTCAAGTAGCTGCTGAGTATTTTCTAACCTGCTGGACAACCTTCCGTACTCCAAATCATGGTAGCACAGAGCACCAATATTTGGTCGGTTCAACACTCTCAATGGTTGTTGGAGCACAGGATACAGTAAGCAGATTGGTCCACTATCATATGACTAACTGGTTGATATAAATAGTACCTCTATATATTAAAAAGTATACAGGTATAACATATTCTGCCAATATATTATGGAGAGATTCGAGCGATATTTATTTAAACCAGCCAATTTTACAAAAATCCAAGGGCCCGTGGTCTAGTGGCTATGATACCGCCTTGACATGGCGTAGATCCCCGGTTCGAACAAACTCACTGACGTTCGTAGCTTTCGTCGGTGTCGCCGAAAGTCCGGGCGGGCCCATACTTACTTCTATTGTGAAATTGTTGCCATGGACTACTTTATAATAGTTAACAACGCAAATCTTTTATACAATTAAACAATTATTAAATAAATGTCAGAACTGCAGGAGTTGGCCGACCGCTTAGTGAGTCATAATTTTGCTTATCAGGGCGGCCGCTTTGTCCTTATGTATGAGGAAAGGAACAAAGATATTGCCGAATTTGTGGCAAATTCCATAATACAATTTCCACCAAGAGTTGGCAACCCATTGCTTCTTGTTAATATTGATGAATACAGACAAGGGCACCCTCTAACTGAACTTCCAGATTCTTTAGTGGATAGAATTCAATCACATTTTGTACCAGATCAACCCGAAAACAACACCCTTGTTTTTATCAATAGCGTGTTAGCAGAGGAAATAGCCACTTTTGCAAAGATTATTGATCTGGCAAAACCCTATGGCAGAGTAGGCAATCTTAATGGCTGCAATGCAAAAGTCCTGGAAGTTGCAGCTAATCCAATGAACAATCCTGACTTTGTACTGGAGTTGGCAGATTTTGTAAGGCATGAAACGGGAGTTATTATTACTGACAATCTGGGTACTAACCTCACTCTCTTATTTGATCAACAATACAAAGTTGTGGTTAGCGATGGTGTACTTAAGCTGGCAACAAAAGACGGAAAAACCCAGGGGGTTTTTGCTAATGCAATGCCTGCAGAAGTGTATACCTTTCCTGCGCAAGCTGATGGGGTGGCTGTCTTTGCTTGTGGCTATACTTTGCTGTATGTTCATGCAGCATATGACAACAATCGACAAAAACTATTTGACGATTTTAGAGCAACCCCTCTAACATGGCATATCTCTGATGGAAGAATTACGGATATTAATTGTGCTAACCCAACCATCTTTGGTTTTTTAACGGAAAAAATTATGGAGCTTGATCCTATCTATGGTATGCATGTAGGTGAAATTGGCTTCCCAGCTAATCTTTATATGCTTCAAGGCTTCTTAATTGGCAATTCTTTTGCTGACGAAAAAGGCAGATTTCACCTCTGCAATGGCCATGGCCATCCTGACCTAACTGGCAGTCCCTACAACAGCCCTGTTCATGGTGATGCCCTTTTCTTGGAAGTTAGCGTTTTTTCGCTTAGATTAAATGACTTTTTTGTTCTTAATAATCACTACTTACCAAAATATTTCCAATCCCTTAGGCATTAATTGGTTGGTGGACTGTCAAATAACTAATTGGACTATTCTGCAAATAATTATAAATGACTTAAACTAAACTCACTTAAAATGGTCAGGATATACATCGAAACCTACGGCTGCCCAGCCAACCAGAATGACTCTGAGATAATGGCTGGTCTACTGCAAAAGGCTGGCTACACGATTGTGAAAAATCCCCAGGCATCTTCTATTATCATCCTGAACACCTGCATTGTAAAGGATCAGACCCACTCAAAGATGTTGCACAGAATTTTAGGATTAACTAAGATATATCCAAAAAAAAGACTCATTGTGGCAGGCTGCCTGGCACAGCTGAAATTGCCAATACCAGCAGATGTCACGCTCATAGGCCCACACAATATTACCGACATTGTTAAAGTAGTCAAACAGAACATATCTTCAATTCAAAGCCAATATACCACAAAAATTAATCTGCCAAGAATATCCCAAAATTCAGTAATCCACAAAGTGCAAATCCTGGAAGGCTGCACAGGGTCATGCACATACTGTATTGTTAAATTCGTTAAGCCACTGCTATTCTCCTATCCTCAAAAAGCCATTCTTCAAGAAGTCAGAACAGGACTTGCAAATGGTGCAAAGGAGATATGGCTTACTTCCCAGGATAATGGCGCCTATATGCTGGATAAGGCAAGTAAGTCAAAACTGCCAGAATTACTTTCTGCAATCGATAAAATCAAAGGCAAATTTTGGGTTAGAGTGGGCATGATGAATCCGGACAATATTCTCCCTGTTATCGATAAGTTAATAGACGCATACAAATCAGAGAAAGTCTTCAAATTCATCCACATACCAGTACAATCAGGCAATAATGAAATTCTAAGATTAATGAACCGTAGATACTCTGCAAAGGATTTCAGGTATATTGTCAGCAGCTTCAGAAAAGCCTTCCCCGAAATAACTATAGCCACAGACATCATCTGCGGCTTTCCAACAGAAACAAAAGCCCAGTTTCAAGACACCCTTGACTTAGTTGAAGAATTAAAACCAGATGCTTTAAACATCTCAAGGTTCATGCCAAGACCATTAACCAAAGCAAAACAGATGGAGCAGCTGGATCCAATGCTCAAGAAACAAAGGACTGGCCAATTAACCAAGCTCTATCATAAAATAGCTCTTGAAAACAACCAGAAATGGATAGATTGGCAAGGAGAAGTGTTGGTAGACGAAAAGCATGAGTCAAATCTGATTGCCAGAAACTATGCCTATAGGCAAATTATCCTTAGCAAAGCCAGATCTGGCTCCTTTAAAAAGGTAAGAATAACAAAGGCAGACACCTTTTGCCTAAAAGGAGAAATTATTTGAGTCTTTGTCACCGCACAGTTACAGTGCAATCGAAAAATATTTAAATAAGAACTACTTCTTTAAGATAATATTATTTTTTGCACAATAAAATGGGAGGAGAACAAAACTTGGGGGAAGTGTTGGAGCGAGCACTTGAAGGAATACTTAGTAGAAAATGCACAAGAGCAGAGTTCCTTAGGGAAACTGCAATCGGAGCAGCAGCACCATATGTCCCTGACCTTTCTGGACCAAAAAAGCATCCTTTCCAATCAGGTACAATACTTACATCTGGTTATTATTCTGTTGTTACTGATACTCCTATAAGGGTAGTGGACCCATCTAGGTATCCACAACTTCCTAATGGTGGGTATTTGGGGTGCTGGTTGGATAAGGGTAGAGGTGTATGGCAGCAAGACGCATTTACAGGCACATGGGTACCACCAACATTACCCGCTTTACAAATTGATAGGATTGTTCGGGATCAATATGGGACCTGGGGGCTTTTAATGGCCACTCAGACAAATGTTCAAACTAGTGCAGATGAAATTGGAATAATATCTAGGAGATTGGGCATTACTTGGGATCAGGCAGATGGGTTAACTGTGAAAGTTTTGCTGGAAGGAACAGACCCAAGCACACCAACAAGACGTGCAGCAGCAGAAGGATTCCAGATACCAATAGGGGGATTCCAGATGAGAGGTGAGTTTTTAAGACCATACCAACAACCAAGCCAGTTGGAAGCAGAAGCAAATAAGCCATATGTTGGTCCTATACAAACAGAGTTATTTAGAGGCGCTCTTGCTGTTGACACGGTAATATCCCAGAGTGATTTACCGTCTAATGCTGCAAAATATAAAGTTACTGTGAGTGGTCTCGTGCCTGTGTTCGATGGTATGAGGGGAAAACATCTTGGCAACCTACTGCAAGGAGATGTCTTCTGGGCAACCCCAGGAAGATTGTCATTTACTGACAGTTTATACAACTGGCTCTTCCAAGGAGTTTTCTGGGGAGATATTGTTGCTGTGAAAGACGGGGCAGCTATTAAGCAAGTTGCATTAACTTCACAGGTAAATCCATATGTTGTTATCAGTTCGGATAGTGGATTAACCTATTGTAGTAAGCAATAGGTCTAAGTTTCAAACTCTTTTATGAATTTTATCAATTCACTTGCCTTCTCAAACTCAAGGAATTCCTTCTTGCTCATAGCCGGAATATCTTTAGGCTTGTGTTTGCCAAAAATCACTAGCTTGTTAACATCAAGCAGTCTGGCCATAGGGATCAGCTCAGAACTCTGCTTATCGCCAACTTCAGTTAGGATAACCTCACTTTGCCTTCTGGCAATAACATCAAAAGGCACCCTTTCAGTTTCAGCAGCCTCAAACCCCAGCTCAAGGTATTTTTTTGAAATATCTGATCTAGCTAACCCAAAAGGCCTAAGCACAGAATCAAACACTCCTACTTCCCTAAAAACAGCTCTCCCAAATAGATCATAGAGTTTTAGAGCTTTCTTCAAAGTAATCTCAGACTCGCCAGCCTCATACTTGGCAACCATCCTGCTACTCACCCCCAGCTTCGCAGCCAGAGCATGCAAAGAATACCCAAACTCCTCACGCTTTCGCTTCAGCTTTTCGCCCTCAAGAGCAGTTGTGAAACCTGCCTGAGTGCTCTTCACAATAGGCAGCCTCCTATTAACACAACTCTTAAAAGTGTAACTATTCATCGTATAAACACCATACCTCACATAAACCACATTATTCTGCAAAGCCCCTCCAGCCTTCTCAGCCACAATCAAAGGCACACCATCAACATACGCCCCCAACTTCTTCAACTCGCCTGCAGCCCCCTCAGAAACAGCGTTAGCATCATTGAGCACCTTTATCAGCAAAATGTCCTCCCTTCTTGCCAGTATATCAAAACAACCCTTCTCCATCATTTTGGTGGTAAACCCTTCTTTGAGCAGCAGCACGCTCAATCCATCAAGCAAAGTACTCCGCATAACTCTATTCAGCCACCACAATTATATAAATAATTGCATCCGCACATAGCGAAAGATATATAAACAAATAGCATTTACTCAACAATGGTGAGAACATGGTCCTAATGGAGATCTACAGGATTTTTGAGCAGCGCAAAAACAACATTGATAGAATTCTTAGCAATGGTCATTCCATGGCTCTTGAAAAGAAACATGAGCTTCAGGGAGCCAAAGATGAGATTGAGACATTCCTGAAAACCCTGGAGTACTACTACAACGAGCAGGGCAAACCAGATCCCCGACCCACACTAATGAGCTGTGAACAAAAAGGGTTTTTTGCCCGCTTCCAAAACCCATTTAAAAAAGCATGAAAATCATCAATATAACCCTGCTACGCATCAGGGTGACAGGCTTCTTTCCAAGAGAGGAACAAGTTGAGTTTGAGGTTAGCTTTGATGACGGCAAGCAGAAGCAATTCCACAAAACTGCCAAGATCACTGATCACAAGAGCATTGTGAACAGAATATTCCTTGAGATAAAAACCATGGAAAACTCAGCATACAAAGAGTTCGATGGCGAAACCCTGACAGCCAACTCCCTCAAAATCATCTTTCAGAACGAGAAATCAGCCAGAAAAGCACTTGAGGTGTTCTTTATAGAGCTCATAGGCAGAATAGCCATGGTGAAAAACATCAAAATCGCTGAAGGTTACATGGATGCAATCAGGTGCGTCAGATCAATGCGGTTAGAATTCTAAGAGCACGGGTAATATCTTGCATCTTCGTCTTCAATACCTGATTCGCACAACTCCATCAACAACTGTACCCTTTTTATTCGGTCAACCCAAGTAACTTTCAACTTTACCCCCTGGCCTGGAAGCACCCTTCCTTATAAAAAACTTTTGTTTTCATACTTCATCATACAAAACCGAAAAATATAAATATCCCCTTCCAAAATATTGCTAGCATGCGGGAGCGGGTAACACTAACACTTGATGCAGAGCTTCTTAAGCAGATTGATTCCAGTGTTGATGGCCACGAGATTAAAAACAGGAGCCATGCCATTGAGATGCTGCTTCTCAAAGCCCTTGGTGGCAACCAGCCCAGAAAAGCACTCATTCTTGCAGGAGGCAAAAACAATCCGCTGAAAGAGATAACTGGTAAAGCCCCTAAAGTGCTAGCACCTATCAACCAAACCCCTGTGATTGTCCATGTCATTGAACTATTCAAAAGATATGGGGTTAAGGAAATCCTTATAGCAGTGCATCAAGACGCAGAGCAGATAGTTAAATTCTTTGAAGGACGGGACTTGGGAGTTAAAATCAGCTTTTTACAGGAGCGCTTCCCCCTTGGAACAGCAGGCAGCCTAAAACTGGCCAGGCCTTACCTCACCAGCACATTCTACATGGCTAATGGTGACGAACTCAAAAGCATCAACCTTGCAGACATGTACTCCTTCCATCGCGACCACCAGGGTATGGTAACAATAGCCCTCACAACAGTAGACGATCCTAGCAAATATGGTGTAGCCAATCTTACCGGCAACCACATCCTTGATTTTGTTGAAAAACCCAAAAAACAGAATGCTCCCAGCAACCTGATCAATGCAGGCCTGTACATCATGGAGCCAGAAGTAATCGATTATGTTCCAGAAGGTTTTGCCAGACTCGAAAACGATGTGTTTCCAAAATTGGCAAGAGAAAACAAACTCATAGGCTATGCATTTAGTGGTCAGTGGTTCTCCTTGGACAGCGTAGACGACTATAGAAAAGCAGAAAAAAAATGGAAGCAGATCTGACAAAGGCCGTAATACTTGCAGGTGGCCTAGGTACAAGGTTGAGACCGTTAACCGACGCAACCCCAAAACCACTTCTCCTTATCAGGAACAAACCAATAATCCAGCACGCTGTTGAAAACTTCAAGAAATACAATATTCTGGACATAGTGCTTGCAATCAGCTACAAAGCAGAACAAATTATGGCTTATTTTGGTGATGGTTCTGAATTTGGTGTTAAAATAACCTATAGCATTGAGAAAGAATTAATGGGTACGGGCGGTGCGCTGCGCTATGCTCTCCAAGATTACAAAAAAAGGCTCTTGGCAATCAATGGGGACAATCTGGCAGACTTTAACTACCATCAAATGCTGCAAGTCCATTTGGAAAATCAGGCAAAGATCACCATAGCGCTTTACCCTGTTCAGGACGTAACCAAATTTGGGATTGCAGAGCTCAAAGGTGCAAGAATCGTAAGATTCATTGAAAAGCCAACAGTGGAAGAGGCACCAACCAATCTGAATAATGCCGGTGCCTACATCATCGAACCAGGAGTCCTCGAAATGCTGCCTAAAGGCAAATGTTCAATAGAACGGGACTGTTTTGAGAACCAGGCAGCCCAAGGAGGAGTCTATGCTTACATCCATAAAGGACAATGGTTCCCCACAGACGATTTAGGAAAATTTAATAAAGCCAGGGAGGAATATATGCCAAAATGAAAATCAACCCGTTGATCTTTAGAAGTTATGATATTAGAGGAATTGTCGATCAGGATCTTGATGCGGCAAAAGTGGAGGCAATTGCCAAGGCATACGCCACTTTCCTAATTAGAAGGAAAATACGGCAGGCAGTGGTCGGTCGTGACTGCAGAGTGAGCGGCCCGGAATTTGAAAAAGCTGTAATAAAAGGTTTAACAGACTCTGGCATTGATGTAATAAATCTTGGAATGATTATGACTCAAATGATGTACTATGGCCAATACCGCTTTCAAACTAATGGGGGCGTTATGATAACAGCCTCGCACAACCCCTGGAACTTTAATGGCTTCAAATTAGCTGTGGGCTTTTCCAAAACAACTGAGGTTGAAGAGGTTGAAGAAATAAAGCAAAATGTGCTTACTGATAATTATGTAGTTGCAGATAAAAAGGGGTCTGTGGTGCAAAAAGACATCAGAGAAGATTATTTTAATGACGTCATAAAAAGAATCAGGCTCAAGCGCAAATTCAAAGTGGTCATTGACTTCAGGCACGGAACACCAGGAATGTATGTTCCTGAACTGTTCAGGAGAGCAGGTGTTGAAGTGGTCAGTATCCAGGATAAGGTGGATGGAAGTTTTCCAGCCGGCACCCCTGACCCGACAGACGAAAAATTTATGCAGCAATTGGCTGAGGTAGTTCTTCAGGAAAAAGCGGACTTTGGCATGGGCTTTGATGGCGACGGAGACAGGATAGGGACAGTTGACGAAAAAGGGAGGATACTCTGGAACGATGTCCTTGTGGCGGTATTCGCCAAGGAGATCCTTGAAAGGTTTCCAGGGTCAAAAATTATCCACAACACCCTCTGCTCGCAGGTGGTAACCCAGGTGGTTAAACAAAACGGCGGGATTCCCATAATGTGGAGGACAGGGCATTCATTTATTAAAAGCAAGATCTCAGAAGAGAATGCAGCATTTGGGGGAGAGCTGTCAGGCCACTTCTTTTTCAATGACAATGCCTATGGCCATGATGACGGCTCCTACGCTGCTTTAAGGGTCCTGGAGTACTTATCAGACAAAAGCCTAACCTTAAGTCAGCTCTATGAAACTTTCCCAAAATTCGTGTCATCTCCTGAAATCAAAATAGGCTGCCCTGACAATAAGAAAGTGGGAGTAATTGAAGACCTGGCAAAAAGATTCCAGAAAGACTTCCCCCACGCCAAAATTACTGATAATACAGTAATTCCTGGAGATGATGGGGTGAGGGCAGATTTTGAGGATGGCATGATAGTTTTCAGGTATTCCCAAAATGGGCCATATATAACTGTCAAATTTGAAGCGCAAGAAAAGGCAGTATATAACAAACGCAAAGACTATGTGCGCAAGATGCTGGAAAGCTATCCTGAAATGGTTTGGCAGGATCAGCTTTGCGTCAACTTGGATTCATTAAAATGAGCAAAGAACTAATTACTGCAGTTAAAGCAGCCAAAAAAGCAGGAAGCATGCTCAAACACCAATGGAGTTGCCAGAGCTGCAGTTTCAAAAACAGACGCCAGATAGTCACAAAATATGACTTGCAGGCAGAAAAGATTATCCTTTCTACAATCAAGAAAAATTTTCCCAAGCATAGCTTTTATGGAGAGGAAGGTGGTAAAACCGGCAAATCTGAGTACCAATGGGTTATAGACCCAATAGATGGCACCAGCAATTTTACTGCAGGAATTCCCATTTTTGCCACCTCTATCGCATTAGTAAAAAATCAAGAAACAATCGTAGCTGTTGTGTATAATCCCATAACCAAAGAGCTTTTCACAGCTCAAAAAGGGAGAGGTGCATTTCTCAACAGCAAGAAAATTCATGTTTCCAAAGCAAACCAACTGGCAAAATCATTAATATCCTTAAACAGGGGTGCAAACGCCAATGGTGTCACAGCCCTGAGCAAACTGGCAACACCTCTAGACAAAAATGCCCGGACATTCAGAAAACTGGGGTGTTGCTCATTGGAGTTCTGCTATGTTGCCTGCGGCAAGTTAGATGGGCTCGTCAATTTGTTCAGTTATCCCTATGATTATGCTGCTGGCGCATTAATCATTAGAGAAGCTGGAGGAACTGCTACAGATCTGCAAGGCAAACCATTTACTCTTTTTACCAAGTGTGTGATAGCAGCCAACAAAAAAATCCACGCACAACTGCTCAGGGTTGTAAGCAGGACAAAATTGCCTTAAACTGCTCATCAGATCTCTTTTTGGCATAGGCCATTGCCTCAAGCGTTATATTTCCCAAAACAATCCCTTTCTCGCATAGTAATTGCCTGACTTTTGCAGAGCATAAAAACTGGCAAAACCCAGTCAGATTGTGTGGCTTTTTGCTGAATTTGGCTCTCTCAAAATCAACCAAAACTGGCTTACTACCCACAATAATATGCTTCACAGGGTTATGCATCTCCCCTTTTTCAACCCCCTTTTTGTCCAGTCTATACAACTGATTCAAAATATCTCTCAGAACTTCCAATATTTTCCCTTTCGTAGAGAGGGGTATAAAATCCAATAATCTCTTACCTTCCACCCATCCCATTATCACAAAGCCCTCTCCACTCTCGATAATCTTAGGCCCAATCTTCATCCTATTTGCAATTTCCAAAAACCTCGCCTCATTAGCAATCCTGTTAATGGCAGTTGATTTAGGGTTCTTCACTTTAACAGCAATTTTTTGCTCAGCCAGCTCACCCGAATAAACCAAACCCCTTCTACCATGCGTCTCCAGCCTCAATTTACTAATGTGGGATATGCTCTTCAGCAAACCAGACTTGTTAATCAGATAAACATATAATGTCTCAAAAAACATATATCTCTCAGCTACCAACTCGCTAGTATAAAGATTTTCTTCAATAACACTATCAACCCTATTCTTATTTGTTAGCCTGCTAAAAAGCAACAAGATTTTACCATCATCTTTCAAGAAATCTTTAGCATCTATCAAAAACCGTTCGATTAGCTCATAGCCATGTTTGCCCCCATAGATCTCACTATCAACCATGCCCTTATCTTGGGGCAGATAAGGCGGATTAAAGATTATTAGATCAAACTTGCCACCAATCGCTGCAAAAAGATCTGAGTCCACAAAATCAATCTTCAAGCCAAGCCTTTTTGCTTCCTTCTCTGCATACTCTAGTGCCTTTGTCGAAATATCCGCAGCAACAACACTCTCAGCCTGTTGGGCAGCAGCAAAAGCCAAAATTCCAGTGCCAGTCCCCATATCTAGCACCCTACCACGGGCATATTTACACACTTGCTCCTTAAGGAGAAATGAATCCTCCCTGGGCTCATATGGTCCTTCCATAACAAGCCATAAAGAATTAATTATTTAAAGATTTGTCAATTTAGTAGCCATATGCAGGAAATCGAGGTCAAGATACTAAACATAAACAAAGAAGAGATTATCCAGAGACTCATGGCTCTGGGCGCGAAACAAGTCTCCAATAAAGAGTTGGTATCTATCTACTTTGAAAAAGGCAATGAAGAACTATGGCACTCTGGCAAAATGCTCAGACTTAGGAAAAGCGATAAATCTATTTTATGTTTTAAGTATAAAAAAGAGATATCTGATGTGAGATCTTTTGAAGAACTTGAGATAGAAGTGAGCAATTTCCAAAATGCAAGACAACTGCTCAAGGTTATTGGCTTTTCCGAGTCAAAGCATGTGAAACAGCAGCGAACCTCTTACCTGTTCAAACACTCAAAAATTGACATAGATAAATATGAAAGCATACCTCCACTTTTAGAAGTTGAATCACCAACAAAGGCAGAATTAAGAGAGATCGTCAAGCTCCTTGGATTCACTATGCAAGCCACAACCACCATGACTGGTCGTGAAGTTGCCCTCCACTATGGAACCTTCAAACAAAGTGCTCCTTGAACATTCTCTTGGAAAACCCGGCATAGATGAACACCAGAACCGCGGTTAGCACCCCTTTTACCAAGAATACTGACCTCAGCGTGAATACTGTGGCTATCGGCCCCACCAAAGCAAAACCAATGGCTTTTCCTGCAATCTCCGCCGCACCAATAATATTGGTCTCCCTTGCTGCTTCTTCCCCAATATTCTGCTTCATAACCTTTCCCACACTCGAGATCACAAACGAAATCCCAAAGGTCTGAATAACCAATAAAATTGTCAGAAAAACCAACCGGTCATAATACAGAAAAGTCAAAAACGTGGCCAGCGTAGTGATTGACATGCCAATAACCGGATATTTAATATGGTCTATATCATTGAGTCTAGCAGTCAAAAACGTGAACATGCCCCACACAATTTCGATACAAACAATATAAACAATAGTCATATTGTTGCTAAACCCATAAACCCCTTTCATCAGTAAAGGCATCAAAAATGTCCAGCCAGCAGCTGTTCTAATTCCAGAGAAGAGGTTAAACACCACCAGCCTCCTCAACCCAGGACTCTTAACCGTAAATATGCTCTTTATTGATCTTCTCTTTGGCTTAACATGCCTGATTTTTATAGAGCTCACCAGCAATAGAGCAGCTCCCAAAACAACAGTATTTACAGCAAGCAAAACCTCGAAAGACACAGCACTAAACGCGCTCAGAAACACAACAAGAATCAATCCTGAAACCAAACCAGGAGTTACAATCCATTTGTTATATTCCTTGGCTATTCTCTCATGCGCCACAGCACCTAACACAGACGGCGTATAAACCATATTCCACACGTCAAGTACCAATCCATTCAGGAAATTTGCCAGAAGCAACACTCCATATTTTAGATATAGAAATGGAAGGGTGTTACCTACTATGCCAAGCAATGGTGAGACAACAAAAAACAGTTTTTTCCCATAATGGTCTGAAACCCGTGCAAGGAAAATTCTGACAATCTGAAACAGAAGAACCGACAAAGTGAACAGGCCAGAGATCTCCATTAAAGAGTATCCCATATCTGTCAGCACCAAAGGCAATTGGTAAGTGAACAGCTTGGTAACAATATTGATGAGTATTGCTCCCACAAGCAAAACAAGCATTTGCTCCATTAATTCCTCTTAAAGTCACTGTCAACAGCAATAATATGCTCTTCAACTCTCCGCAAAATTGAGTCAAGCAGAATCCTTTTTACTCGGCTGTTATATATCTCCTCCAGCCGCATAAACTCAGTTATCCTATACCTATTCTTAATTTTCTCAACAAAAAACAGCTCCCTAATCCTCAACAGTTGTCTCCTTATATTCGACGGCGCAATCCCCAGCATAGGCAGCTTAGAGCGTTTTCTGCTCTTAATTACGAGCTCAACAATCTCTTCAGAAGTCAGGTTCTTTTTCCTGTTTCTGGCCCTAAGAAGCACATAGAACACATCCACCACAACATCACGGCTGTCTCCGGGCTGAAGCAATCCCACGCTCAAACAAACCTTCCTCACCAAATTTCTTCCGGTAACTTTTCCTGGTTTTTCATACCGCCTGAAGGTAATCTCTGAAAGAGGAGTGTCCTTAGAAATATTCTTAGCCATGATAAATACTTTTGATTAACAACTGATTTATATAATTTTTGTTATTTAGGGGATATCTAGTTTACTAAACAGCACCAAAATACTCTTGGCTCTTACGACATAGTCTGCCTTATTCTCATACTCCTTGCTTGGAGCCAATTCAGAAATCACCAATTGGTCAGCGCCCACCCTCTCCTTAATCGCATCGGTGTTTGCAAGCATGCCCTTCAGCTCAGCATCTACCTTCACATACAACTCAATTCTATCTTCCTTTTGCAGACCTGCTTTTTTCCGCAGAGCTTGCACTTTCCTAACAATCTCACGCGCATAGCCTTCTGCAGCCAACCCTGGAGTTAACTCTGTTTTAACAAAAATATCAATGTCCCCATCTCCCACATAAACATAGCCTTCAGGAGCTGCTTTTTCAATAATAAGGTGTTCTCTTCGGATTGCGACTTTTGCACCAGAAACGCTAATCTCAAACTTGCCGTCTTTTTCCAGATGCGTCATCACAGTAGCTCCGCTAGTCATTGCCAAATGTGCAATAATCTGAACAGCCAAGCCACCAAACTCAGGCTGGAGCTTCTCATAGTCGGCCTTCACACTCACCTTTGTCCTGAATGTGTCTTTAAATACCAACTCCCTGATATTCGTTTGAGTCTTGATAAGCTCTTCCAGCTGTACCAATGCCTCTTTAGTTTCAGGCTTGCACATAATAACAGCTTCAGACAACGGCCACCGCACCCCCAAGCCAATCTTCTCACGGGCAAAAAGCATTCTCTGCATAACAGCTTTAGCCACCTCAAATCTCCGTTCAAGCTCAGTATCTATCTCTTTCTCATGCACTGCGGGCCACTCGCACATATGGACGCTGAGTTCCTTCAAACCAAACTCTTCCTTAATTGCCAGAAACATCTTCTCAGTGATAAATGGTGCAACAGGCGCGAACACCACCAGTGTGTCCATAAATGTTCGGTAAAGCACATACAGCACCTGCTGCTTTTCTGCAGCACTCCCTGCATTGAGTTTATCTCTCACGAGCTGGATATAAGTTCTTGACAGCTCAAGATAAAGCTCTTCAACCGCATTAGGAATACTTGTCAGGAAATACTTGTCATACATCTCAGTTATCTGCTTTATCTTAGTATTGAGCACAGAAATCATATACCTCTCCTCAAGCCCGAGCTTCGGTTTTACTGACGGACTGAAATCCGCCGGTTTCGCAGAACTTAACACCAATTTATGCAAATTCCACAATACATCCAAATTCCTATACCTCACCTTCAGGTCATCAAAATTATAATTCAAATCAAGCCCAGGCGCAGTGCCGCCAATAGAATAATACCTAAATACATCCGAACCATATTTTACCAGCACCTCTTCAGGAAGAATATAGTTTCCTAAAGACTTGGACATCTTCCTCCCCTGGGCATCATTGATAAAACCATGCATATACACTGCCTTGAAGCTTGGCTTGCCCATCCCAACCATGCTTGCAACAAACAGCATGTTGAACCAGCCCCTAATCTGGTCAATACCTTCCAAAATAAAATCAGCAGGAAACATCTCTGTAAACAAATCATTCCGGTTAGGGTAATCAAGGCAAATCCAAGATGCTGAGCCAGCATCTATCCAAACATCCATAATATCCATAACCCTGACCTGCTGTTTACCGCACTTGCATGGAATCTTAACCTCGTCTATCCATGGTTTATGCAAATCTTCTGGCAGCTTACCGGCAAGCTTTGCAAGTTCTGCAGCCGAGCCAACCACTGTAATCCCGCCACAGTCACA
>JBDRLT010000007.1:0-7534 GCA_043812815.1 Candidatus Woesearchaeota archaeon
AAAAGGCAGTAAAAAAGAGGTCCACCCAATTGATGTTGAGGAAGCTATGGGACTAACTGAAACTGAAAAAAAGCACTATCTCTATGACCTTATCAAATTTGTTGTCTCAGCCTACAATCTGTCAAGGATTTTCGGAAAACCCTTGGAAGTCAGCGATTTGCTCGATATTTACTACTCCTATTTTGGCTTAGATCAGGCCAAGTGACTGATAAACCCCAACTTGGCGTTCTGTGGATTCTGAAAGTTCACCAATATAATATACCCCGTGAGTAGGAGACCACACGTATGATGACAACAATTTCCCCTGAGCCTCATTTCCTGGACAAAACTCTATGTCACTTGGCTTCAACCCCTGGAAAATGTTTCCCAAAGGTTCATCAAATACCACTTGCACTGCCCTCAAATCAAAAATATAATCAAGCGGCGAATCTTTATGTCCAGGCCATGCAGCAGATAAAACAGGAGAATACTCTTCCACCCAGGGAAGAAACCTCCAGAAATTTCTCTTCAACTTGGGCTCAACAGCAAACAACATAACCTCCAAACCTGTTGGCAAATTAACAATCATAGGATTTAAAAAAGGAAATTTAGGAGGCTCAAACCCCACCCTTTCAGCATGCCGGAAATGGTCTTGCATCACCCACCAGGCAGCTTCATAGCCTTCCGGAAGCAAAACCTCTCCCTCTAAATTAAAATACTCTCCCCTGGCCCAACCAGGGACATATACTGACCAACTCTCAGAACCATGCTCAAAATCCAGCTTGTCCAAATTTGCCATAGACAGTCGCTTATCCCAGAAAATATTTAATGGTTAACCTAATATAATATATATACAGAAAATACTAGCCTTCCTTGGCCAGTTCGCCATACAATCTAATTAAAAAAGCTTGCTCTCCAGCTAAATACCTGGAGAGATTACCTCCAGCATCAAACTCTGCCTGCGTAAAATTAGGATTTCCATCTACATCCCTCAGAACAGTCCTACTTAGAAGACCATCACCACTAAATTCATGGACAAACTGCCTACCATGAACTTCCCTTATTGCGAAATATGCCCAGGGTGCATCAGCACCATCAACCATCCTAAGAATCCAGGTTACATTCTTTCCATCTGCTACTCCTGTTATATTATACTCTAAAAAATCAGTATAAGGTACCTTTATGGGCCTATGAAAATTGGCTAATCCCCTCTCAACCATTAAATCCAAAGTCTCGCGATCAAGACAAGGCGGCTGGGGAACATTCCCAGCAGAAAAAGCAACATAACCAACACCTAACAAGTCACTTCTCTCTGCCAAACTTTGTGTCATAATGGACAAATTCCCCTCCACATATATAAAACTTTCTAACTTGACCACTCTAAAGTAAAAACCAACTTAAAGCAATAAAATTATATAATCCATCCAAATCTTAAAATTATATGCAACAAATTCCAAACAAAGAACAATGCCTTAAAATCTTCAAAAGATACGTCTTATTCAGCAGCGTTGAATACCATTCTGTTGCCACAACCAGCGTTGCAATGTGGCTAGCTAATCAAGTAAAGGAAAAAATCCCAAACATCAACTTAGACATTGTCTTTGCCACCTCACTATTCCATGACCTTGGCAAAGGATTAGTTATTGCCAAACTCGAGCCAGAAAAATATGGCTTTGAACCCTTGAACTCAGAACAATTTAAAACCTGGCAACTACTCAGATCATTCTACCAGCCACTCGAGAACCTCTATACTGACCTAAAAAACATAGCTCCTGATTTCAAAAAGGTGGTGCACGAAACAGACGTTGCCTCACTTATTATTGGAGCATTATTCCCTGATTTTCTACCCTACCTGCACCAGATAGGCGGCACCAACAATCCGATCTACCTCAAAGCAGGCCCTGAAATAAAAATAATGCACTACGCAGACTGGCGAGTCCACAGGTTCAACATAGTAGATTTCAAAACCAGACTTAAATTCCTAGAAGAAGTATACTGGAAAGGCAGCAAAGATGAGTGGAAAAAACGCGAAGCCCAGGAGCTAGCATTGGAAAAAGAGATCTTTGCCAAACTAGACATCACTCCGGAACTTGACCTCGATGCAATAAATAAAATGAAAAATCAACTCTTTAAAGAATATGATTTTCAAATCAACAGGGTCACTGCAATTGACTAGGGAATCCTCCTCAGCTGCCTGACAAGATAATCCTCTTTCGCTTCCTTCACTTCACTGGCCGCCTTGATCTTCTCCTTATAATCTAAGTTGATAGGCAGCTGCTTCTCAAGCTCAAAATCCCCTATCTTGTCAGTGTGTTCCTTGAGCTTAAGCTCAATAGTCGACATCTCCTCCTCAGAAAGCTGGCGTGGCTGCCAGGTCAAATCCAGACCATCATTCTCCATGCGCGGGATAATATGCATAATGCAGTGAGGCACCTGCTGACCCCCATCAACACCATTTTGCACAACAATATTTGTACCCTGAATCTTCATACTATCAAACAAGGCAACAGACAGTTTATTCGCCACAATTCCCAAATGCTCAATCTCAAAATCAGGAATCTGCTCCAGGATAGTATGATGCTCTTTTGGGAATAAAAGCAAATGCCCAAACTGCGCAGGTTTTGGCGCCAGCACTGCAGCCACTTTACTATCCTCAAAAATCTTCTTGCCCTTAAGCAACTCACAAACATCGCAACTCATGAGAACAGCCCCGCGATCTTATCCAAATCAGTTTTCTCATCCTTAAATTCAGCATCAACAACCTTCTCAGGCTTGGGAGGCAATTCAATAGCCTCTTCCTTAACCCCAAAAGCTGCATTCACCCGCTCCTTTATCCTCTTATATATCATCTCCTGATCAGCTTCACTCATTTTCTTCTTTGGGATATCCAGCTTCAATCCATCCCCTTCCTTCCGCGGAATCACATGCATCATAAAATGCGGTGCTCTTTGGCCGGCAACCAGGCCATTTGCAACAAAGATAGTGGTGCCTTTCACCCCTAGAGAACGCAGCGCAGCCTGCGACAAATGCTTTATCACTTTGAACAAATGGCCAATCACATCTTCAGGCACCTGGGGCATAATCTGGTAATGCTCCTTTGTAAGCAGCAGAATATGGCCAGGGTTGGCTGGATTTATATCAAGAATAGCAAGGCACTTATCATCCTCAAACACTTTCCTCGCAGCCACCTTTCCCTTAACAATATGACAGAAGACACAATTCTGTTTCTGCAGAGCTGCAATCTCCTCAGGAGACATATTTTTCAGCTGCTCTTCAGTCAATTCTGGCATACCCTCCCCCAAGCCATAACTCTATATAAATATTTCCCTAGCATCCTTATGCAATATCTCACTAGCGTTCTAATTCTCAAGCAAGCTTGAGACTTGCGGAGCTTATTACTTTACAGTTATCTTAAGCGACCCCATAATTAATACAATAAATATATTATAGCGCACAATCTGCACTTATTTGCTTGAAGCCGCGGGAACATTGCCAGAATTTCCCTTGCTTGTTGTACAGTATGGGACTTCAGCATGCTTGCGGAGCTTACGATTATTGGTTGAAAAAGCGTGTCGTAAGCGACCCTAAAAACTTATTAAATATTGTTAAGCGCACACTTTGCAAGTCTTGAATTCTAACCGCGGGAATCTTGGTTAGGTTCTAGACTTGTTAAATAGACAATCAGTTCAAACTTTATTAATATCTAAAAACGAAATATTTATATATCAGTATACTGTTTAGTATATTCAACTGAAATTCAGACAATCAGAAATTCCTATGGGACGGAAAAACATACCCAAAATTGTACAAATTGATTCTCGAGGCCAAATAGTAATCCCAAAAAGCATTCGCTCACTGCTTGACCTCAGAGAGGGTGAGGCTTTCTGGATATTTCCTACTAATGGAGAAATCACCTTAAAAAAAATCGAGCAACCAGAAAATGAAAAATAAACTTGCATTATACCTAATTTTACTCTGTATAATCACTTTGTCTGTTACTGCCAAAACTGAAAATTTTACTGCTGTTAAAGACACAAGTGTTTGTACGTATCAAGATGCGAAGGATATAGACGGAAGCCTCCTTTGTGATGGTGCGGGATATATACCATTTCTGGTAACGGCTAGATGGGGTTTTTCTGACTACAGAAAAGCACTTGTTAGGTGGGATCTATCCAGCATTCCAAAAGGATCTCTGGTTAGTTCTGCAACAGTTTATATGTATATAACTGGAGGCAATGATTTACTAAACCTAGACGTAGCAGTATTCAGAGTTTTTGAAGATTGGGATGACAAGGAACTTGCTGCAGGAGCAATAAACCGCATGGTTGGAGTTCCTTGGACAAATCCTATGTGTAACGCTCCAGACTCAAGGAGATCTGTATATGACTCGATTAAAATAGGCCAGTATTATTTTTCGTGGACAAGTTGGAATGTACAACCAAGCGTCCAGTGCTGGGTCGACCAAGTCTGTGATAATTTTGGTTTGGTTTTTGAAGCAATTAACTCTGGGACATCAGGCCATTGGGATTCTACAGAATCAACCAGAAAACCAAGACTTGTAATCACCTACAAACTTCCCAACGGCGCAAACTGCGCTGGGCTTCCAGCAGCCGACTGCATAAGCGGCAACTGTGTTGATGGTTATTGTTGTAACACATCCTGCACAGAGCAATACTTTGATTGCAATGTTGTAGGCAAAGAGGGAATATGCACCAGAACCACATTCCCCAACGGGCAGGCATGTACTAACCCTAATGAATGTAGTTCCGGGTTTTGCGTTGGAGGCGTTTGCTGCAATGAAGCATGCACAGACACATGCAAGGCATGCAATATTGCTGGTAGCGTGGGCCAATGTATATTAAAAACACCAGCACCTAATAGCTGCAGCTGCACTAAAGGCACAGACTGCTCATCAAGTCTATGTGTAGACACAAATAGTGTTTGCGGAGGGGCAGCCACCTGCACGCAACCGTCAGCAGCACTTAATGGTAGATGTTGCTCGAACGACACAAACTCAATATCAAATAAAGGAATAATAGCATTTGGAGCTGGGACTTGGGGCTGTGATGCTACAGAAGTAGCATATCACACTCAAGATAACACCTACTACAAAGACTGCGGTGAAACTAATGTAAAAACTGGGGATCAATGTGATAACTCTGTTGCCGGTGGCTTTGGAGGTGGTGGAGTCTGCGCAGACTCAGGCTCAGGCACAGGATGGTCACGTTTTTCATGTGATGTGGATGAAGTATGCAATGCATCAGGCATCTTTAAAACAGACTGCTCTTTATGCAGCGATAGAACCAGATGTGATGCTGACATAAGCACCAGCTACTCAGCAGATGGGATATGCTGTTCAGGAACCTGCATTACAGGAATTACTTCATGTAACACCAACTGCAGCCCGTGGGTAAACAGAACATGTGGCGGCGGAAGTTGCAGCGATTATGAGATGTTCCAAAACAGAACCTGCTCAGCGCCGGGCCGCAGTCCGTGGGAAGGAACCAACTGCACTGCATCGGATACATGCGGATGCATGCCTACCAGTGTGAGACTATGCGGGCCGACCACAGAAGTAGGAGAATGCAAAAAAGGCACCAAAACATGCATTGACGGTGAAAACTGGACTGCATGTGTTGGGGCAGTATATCCATTAACATCAGAACTGTGTGACGGGCTCGACAATGACTGCGACGGCCAAATTGATGAAGGCCTAACCATTGACCGGGATCATGATGGTTTTTCAGATAAGACTTCATGCCACGGGACAACTGATGACTGCTGGGACAATACGTTATATGATCCTGCAGGGTGTCCAGCAAATATGTTCTTATGCAACAAAACAACAGCAATATGCGCAATATGCCGCCATCCAGGATCCATTGACTATGCCAACGACTTAGATGAGGACTGTGACGGCCGCTACACTTTCACAACCTGCAAAGACGGCTGCTCTGACGGCATTGACATCCAATATGATTGCCTCAGCGATAAAAATTGCACTGGCTGCATCAAACTTACTGTAAACACCGACCAAGACAAAGACACATACCAAGGCAGCTGCGACTGCAATGACAAGGATGCAAGAATATTTCCTGGAGCAAATGAGATTTGCAACAATATTGACTCCAACTGCGATGGCAAAAAAAATTCAAGTTGCGTAATGAAAGAGGGTGACCTTATTATCACCTATACATTGGACGGCTGGAACCAATCAGCCAACAAGACAGAAATCAAAATCACACATCCAAAATATGGCTACATATATTTCTCTGAGCATTCCACCCAGGTCAACCTGAGAGGAATATCAGACACAGACCTAATATTCGGCAATGGCGAAATTGACTTTGACACCACAGACTGGAACATGCTTAACGCCTCAGTAAGAATCAGATTTGAGAATGTATCGTTCAACAAACCAAAAGTACTTATGAATGGGCAGCCATGTGAAGTATGCAGCAGGCTGTCCTCAAGTCGCATCAACAAATGGGTTTACTTCAGGGCAGAATACCCTGGCCACTTTTCAATAACTGAAGACAACTCAGTCTACTGCGGTGACGCAACCTGTAACCCTGGCGAAAACTGCAGTAGCTGTGAAGTGGACTGCGGCAGATGCCAGTCCACCTGTGTGCCTCAGTGGGTCTGCACGCAATGGTCAGAGTGTGAACCCACTAATTCAAGAAGCAGGAGATGCACTGACGGCAACAGCTGTAGCGGTACCTTGAAGCCTCGCGAGGTAGAAGTGTGTGTATACAATAGCGAAACATGCACCGACGGCAAGCTGAGTGGGATGGAAACAGATGTTGACTGCGGCGGAGATTGCACCGCATGTGACAACGGAGACTCTTGTTCTCGCGACAGCGATTGCCTCTCTCAAAGCTGCATGAGCTATGTCTGTGTTGATCCAGACAGTGATCATGACGGCATTCTTGATGAGTGGGAAAGACGCTATTTTGCAGGTACCTACGATCCAGAAGCAGACACAGACGGTGTGGCCAACTTTGATGGAGACATTGACCCTAATGCTGATCCGGATAAGGATGGCTTGACTAATCTCCAGGAGTACAGATACGGTACAGATCCAACAAACCCAGATACAGACGGAGATGGTCAGCCAGACGGCAAGGAAGTCGAACTAGGATTCAACCCAGCAGATTCCACATCAACCCCAGCTTCAAGTTCAAACGCAATGCTTATGATCAGTATCAGTGTATTTGTCCTTCTGCTTTTGGCTCTACTATTTGTTTTGGGTACCAAGAAAAAACCAGCACCCACAAAAACACCCTTGCCTCAACCAATGCCCACACTGCCCAGTAAACCTCTAGCAATCCAAGCGCAGCTCACCAAACCAAAAGAGGTGATCCCGCAAAAATTGATCCACGAGAAGAAAAGAGCAGCTGAGTCACAGCAACGCGAACAGATATTCAGCACATTCGAGCAGCAGCAACGTCCCGAATTAGCCAAGCCAGTTCCCTCTCAGATCCAACAGGTGATTGCCATGCCAAAAAAGACAATACTTCCTGTGCCTGAAGACCAAGGGACAGTGTGGCAGCGT
>JBDRLT010000008.1:0-43417 GCA_043812815.1 Candidatus Woesearchaeota archaeon
GCTGTAGGCTGGACCATCTCTTTGAGGTGATGGCCTTTTCTGGAGAGTTCGTTGAAGAAGTCGTTTATTGCACTGAGCACTCTTGCCTGAGTGATCACTCCCTCTAACTTGGATTCTACTATTACAGGGATTATTCTTAGAGCTTTCTGGGCTAGCAGCTGGCTTATTTCAAACAAGCTAACACTGGGCAGAACACTAAAAACGTTTTCGCTGCCAACCTGGCCGGCTTGGAGATTGCTGAGATTAAGGGGGTTCCTGTAAAGCTCTTCAATAATGTCTCTCTCTGTTATTATGCCTAAGACTTTTTGCTGTGACATGATGAAAATGCAGTCTGCATTCTCTTTGATCATCAGTTGAAGCGCTTCCATAAGGCTGTCATGCGGTTCTGCAAGGACAACATTCCCATCAGTGAGCGCTCCGGCTTTTATCAGGTTTTGTGATTCAAAGATGTTTTTTGAGAAGAACTTATTGAAACTCTCAATTAGGGTAAATACGGTTAGCACTCCCATCAGCTGATGGTTGCTGGTTATTGGGATGTATTCTATGTTGTTTTCCAGTGAAAAGCTCACTGCCTGTTCGAGATTGGTGCTGGGATCAAGTGTTTTTACAGGAGCCATGATCTCTTTTGCTTTGGGGTTTGTGTCAGTTTTCAATCTGCTTTTGATGATGTCCAGCTCGCTGATTATCCCGACGGGTATTTGGCCTTTGGTGACAATAACAAAGCTCTGATTCTTGCTAACAAAAAGACTGATAATTTCATGGAGTGCAAGCTCTTCACTTATGGTGGTGTATTTTGTTGCCATTACTGTCCTGACATTAGTTTTTGAGAAGCTGCTGATTTGCCTCATCAGCTGGTCGATAGCGTTCTCATCTCTCAGCTGTTTGAGTTTTTTTGCCAGTTTTTGTGAGTTGATTACTAGCAATATTAGTAGTATGATTAGAATGGTGTAGAGCAATTGCAGATAGTATGCCAAAAACCAGGCAGATATTTTTGTGAATGGGTTTTTTGTTGGAGTGCGTGTATTGAATTTGCTCAGTTCTGTTGAGTTGAGGCTGAGATCCTTTTTGGTTTCATTTTGGAGGTTGATTGGTTGCTCAACATTGAATTTGTCCGAGCGAATAATGACTTGGGTTGCTGGTTTTGCCTCAACATTTTGGTTTCTGAAGAAATAGTAGCCTTCCAAGGAGGTGTTACCGAGCTCTCCAGCTTTCGTCTTGGTTAGGGTTAGAGTCGCAACTGAGTGAGTCTGGTCTTTAGAATCTGTCCATTTCATCTGCACCTCTTCATTGGCAAGTGGCGTGCCTTGTGCATCTGTGAATTGGCCGTAGACAGTTGAAGATATTAGTGAGGGTTGTGTCATGCCAGTAGGTATAGAGCTTAGAGCAAATGGATCTGGGGATGGATTTGCTGCTTGTGTTTGGAAAGAGGGGGATTGTTGGTTGATGACCACTGATCCAAGAAGCTGGGGCTCTTTGCCTGCTGTTGCTTTGGCTGTCAGTGTGGTTTCGCCGATTTTAATGCTAATATCTGAATTGTCCTGTGCCTGGATATAGCCTTGGTTGAAGAAATAGTAGCCAGCCCAGCGCTGGTTTGCTCCTGCTGAGAGTGTGTAAGCTCGGGTTGTGTGCTTGATGCCAGCACAGCTTGTCCAGGTGGCTGTTACCTCAATATTTGAGGCTGGTTTGTAGTCGGCTGTAAAGACTTTGCCATATAGTAATGTCGGCAAGCATGACTGGGCTTGAGCAAAGGAGCAGCAGAGCAGGAGTATGAAGAAAATCGTGAGTTTCATCTGATTTGCCAATTCTTGCTTAAAAGCTATGTAAATTTTTGCGTCAGAATGAGGATAGGGCAGCTGTCTTGACTTTTCTTTCAGCTGAGATTTGCTGGAGCTTTTCATGGTAACGGCTGATTTGTGGTGCATGTGCTTGTCTCAGTTCATCTGAGAATAGAAGCCATTGCTGTGCGAGCTGCCAGAATTCATCTTCATGGCTGAGTTCTCTTGAATATGCTAGTTGGGCAGCGTGGGCTGCTGCTCTGTTGAAGTTGTATGAAGCTACATGAACATATTCTCCCACAGCTTCTTCTGTGAGTTTACCCTGATCTTTGAGAGCAAGAATATCTCTGATCCTGTATGCACCATTGGTTTGACCTTCCCATATTCCACTTATTGCCCAGCAGGTGTTAAAAGAATAGCCTGATTGCATCACCTCTTCCCAACTTTCCCTGTGGAATGGCCTGATCAGTTCTGCTCTTTGCTGCAAAGTGAGGCCTGGTGCGCATTCAGTGCCTCGAACCCATGACATTGTGAACATCCACATAACCCAGTCTGAGAAATCTATTGGAACTGTCTCTCCTGTATAGAGAGGCAACCCATTTTTCCAGATGCTGTCCCATTTTAGTCTTACAGGCATTGACATTGTTGTTTGGCTGAGTTGTGGACATACATCCTCCATTGCCGTTTTCAGCTGTGCTGGTAAGCCAATACCATATTTTTCAATAAATCTAAAGGTAATTGCTTGGGTTCTCTGCCAGTGGTACAATGGATCTGCTGGGTAATCTGGTTCAAGTCCAACTGCACTATAAAATTCTAGTTTGCTTTGGTAAATACCCAGAAATGCGAATAGGTCCTTGAGTGCCTCAAAAAGGAATTCAGGGGATTCATATTTTGTGGCCTCATACAGGTTGGTGTATGCAACCCTTGCCATTTTCTGGACAATTTTATTGTCGACAACAAAGATCGGTGGCTGAATTTTGTCTCCGAAAAGTACATTCAGCTGGAGTAAGATACTATGCTCTTTATCAACTGCTGTTGATGGTTTGAAGATTAGACTGTAGGGCATATGGCCGGGATATACAATTGTTGGCTTGGTTGGTTCTGCTGAGATTAATTCGGATTGTTCAATTCCCTTAAGGACCTCTGCCCAGTGCGGTCTAGCAGCGTCGAGCTTGCCACAAGCAGTGAGGTAATCAGCGAGAAGATAATGGTACCTTGGATCATCCGGGACTTTTGACAGTGCTACTCTCAGCTCTCCTTCAATATCGTATTGCTGGTATGTGAGAATGCTCTGCAGACACACTGGATTCAATGGTGTGTTCTCTGCAATCCATTGCGAATTTCTTGCCAGAAACTGCATTACTCTTGGTTTGCGACCCATCTCGCCGTATGGTATTCTGCTTGTCCGATTCCCTTTTGCTGTATGCTCAAGCACCAGGCTAAGTGCACCTATTGCTGCATCACCATCATGTTCAACCACTTTTATCATGAATCTATCAAGCGCAATTATTGGGTCAGTATATGCTTGAAGAAAAAGTGCATCATGTCTTTCCATTCTTTTTTCATCACTTAACCAGAAATCCAAAGGCGCACCAACAATAACCCCGCTTGCCTTAAAATCTGCATCGAGTAATGCTCTCTGGAATCTAGAGGCTAATCCCTGGAATTTTACATTATTCGAGAAATACTTAAAGAGCGGGTATGAATATGCGAAAGCCCTTGGCAGTGTGACAAATGACTCAGCACCTATTGGCTCTAATAAATACGCGCGCATAATGGGTGAGAAAAGCAGAGCAGCTACAGCCGTGTTTTGAGCGATGGCGTTTAGTGGCGCTAATGAACAGCCAGCTGGCTGCATTCTTTTATTAAAGAAATACTTGACTAAGAGATTGATAAATGTGACTGCAGTAAATATTTGAGTCTGTGGGGTTGGTTCTATTAGAGGAGCATGCTGGAGTGCTTGATACATTGCGTAGGTGGCTACTGTAGCTGCCGCAATTCTCGGGATAGAAGCAGTAACCATATCCTCCAGACGGTTTTCTAGCCGAGTTAATAGTAGTGTGGTTGAATTATGAATTTGTTTTTCGAGGTCTTCAACTATTCTCACTAGATTTATATCCATCCCAAAATAGTTAAAGCTGGTGAAAAGATATTTATACTTTGTGATATTTGGTTAAAATATGAGGTTTGTTGCTTATGGCCATCCAAATATTCTTTGCACGCACAGAAATACCTTTGAGTTTACTAAGGATGAATATGTGAGCAGGAAAGGTGATTGTATGGTGGGAGTTAATGCAAATTATGATGTTAAGGAGCTTAGAAAATTATTGAACAGTTCGGAATTGGTTATTAGAATTAGGGTTGGAGATTTAGTTGAGGAGATTAATTGTTTGCCTAATCCAAGGTTTAGTTGTGCTAAGGAACTTGTGGTGAGGAGGTCTTCTTTTGATTCTGAGAGGACGTTAGGATTAAGGGCTGATAAGGCTGCTGTTGATTTCATGTTTAAGGGGAGGCTGAAGGATCCTAATCAGGTTATTGAGGTTGAGATTTGTGAAAAGATTGTCAGGGAGTGAGATTAAGGAACTTAATAAGCAGCAGAGTTATGTTGTTTTAAGCAAGCAGGATAGGGTTGAGGTTGTTGATGATGTTATCTTAGTGAATGGAGTTGCCTCGTTTTTTTATTTTGAGAGCAGAATTGTGCCTACGCTGAAGCTGAATGTTGGGCTGCCTCGGGTAGTAGTTGATATGCCTGCGGTGCCTTTTATGGTTAATGGTGCTGATGTGATGCGGCCTGGCATTAAGGAAATGGATAAGTTTGGGAAAGGCGATTTTATTGTTATTGTGGATGAGAGGCATTTTAAGGCATTAGCTATTGGTTTGGCTTTGTTTTATTCTGAGGATATTCTAAGGATGGAGAAGGGGAAAGTGATTAGGAATTTGCATTGGGTTGGGGATAGGGTTTGGAATATTAAATAATATTTATGAAAATTATGGATTGTATTCTCTGTTCTTCACAACTTAATTAGAAAAATAGTTTATTGATTAACTTAAAGCATGTCTTCAGGGATAAAATAAAGGGTACATTCTGGCATTAGCCTCCTCACAGTATTATGGATTTCCACTGCTTTTCCCGCTCCACGTTCAGGTGTAATTGCGATATGAGATCCTGTCAACTCGCGGTTAAGATAACCAAGCAAAGCTTTTGCTACCCCCTGATTTTGGTAGCTTTCATGGGTATCTACTGTTTCGAGTACATGTTCACAAACTGGAAAGTTTGGAATACTTTTGTGTGGAATTGATAAATGTACTATTCCAACCAGATTATAGGGGGTACCTCTTTGATTGTTAGCATCGAAAGCGACAGCATATTTGGAGTCCTCCTTGGAGTGCAGTAATCCGTCGGGTGAAAAAAAAGTGAAACCACTGAACCTACCTCTAGGCATGAAGTCATACTCTGGTTTTAAATAGTCTAATATGGGGTTACCATGACTGAACACGAGCGCAACCAGTTCTTCCTTTGTTAGGGTTTTTAGTTCAAGGTTTGGTACCATAACTATTATTGAACTCTTAAAGTATTTAAATCTTTCCATTTTCATCACTAATAAGTAACTAATTCTGAATACCTTTTTAGTGTTGTACTATGTGTGTGTGTGTATATATATATATATATATATTCATTATATAGTAGTAAAGTTTATAAGGGACGGGTTGTTTACTAGCAATATGCTTGAGGAAATTGTAGCAAATTTGCAACCTACTGTAACTGCAGCTTTTATTACACCTAATAATCGCCATATCCACATAGGGAATGTAAGGCAAGAACTTATTGAGGATATTTTGGTTAGGTTTCAGAAGCTAGCTGGTGTTGATACTTTCTTTCCCTTCGGAGTACATCCAACTGGTTTTCCAACTTACAATCATGTCTTGGCGGTTCTAAGAGATATCGCTGCAGGCCATATGCTATGGGGTGAAATAGGGATTTCTGCAAACTATGGCTGGGATCAGCGTTCGTTATTGGACCTTGTCGCTAAATCACCCAAGTTGCTTCTTCTTGCCAGAAATGCATTGTCAGACCAACCGGAAAGTTATATGGCAGTACATGAAGCTGCCCTCCCTATTGTTGAGGATGCGGCAGCTAGTATCCGTAAATCAATTGAGCAGTTTCATGTGGATTCTACTCAATTTGATGCTACATTCTTGACAACAATAACACCATGGTATCAAAGATTTACACAATGGTGGATAAAACAACTAGATACTAAAGGATTAATAGCTGAAAGAGAGAGGTGGTTGGGATGGTGCTCCAAATGTGACTCATATAAGGATCCCTCAGGTGACATGCTCGAGTGTAGATCAGTTCAAGCTGCTGATCAGGATATTATTGAAGAGGGAGATACTGCTAGGTTCAGAGGTCCGGTTTATTGTAGTATTCATTCAGATGATTTGCTTGGACTAAGACTCTGGAAGGGGCGAGTAATACAATATGATTCTCAGATAATAAGTGAAGGCCAACAAATCGGATTAGCCCAACTAACTGATGACCTGACAAAAAGGTTAGGGACCAGAATTATCCCACACAATTACAGAAAGAGTATAGCTTCCTTACTTTCAAGCAGAAGGGGGAAACCCCTGGAGAGACCAGCACACACTAATCTAGGAACACCAAGTCCATTTGACCCAAGAATGGTTATTGAACCTCTGGCAGATAGTAATTACTACTTTTTTGGTTATGTTATCGCTGCTGCTATAAAAGCAGGTAAAATTCATGAGGAGCAACTAACTGATGAATTCTTCTCTTTTGTGATGCTCCAAGAAGAAGACCTACATAGGCAAGCATTAACTGCAGAGAAAGTCGTATCTACATCTGGCAATCTTAATCCAGGTACTGTCCAGAGTATTAGAAGAGAGATCCAGACACGGTTCTCAAATTGGATTAATATATTTGGATGGGATCATTATGATGCCCATGGTTTATACTCATTGCTAAACATTGCTGCTGTTACACCCCAGCTCATGCCTAGAGCAGTTTTAGCCTACGGAATGGTGACAGATGCAAGTGGTAGGAAGATGAGTAAGTCCATTGGCAATGTTGTTCGACCTGTTGACATAGTTAAAATAGCCCTTCAGAATGTAAGTAACTTCTCTTCTGGGAATAGATTAAATCCTGATGCCGTAGCTGCCGATGTTGCCAGATTTTATATGCTGTTTGAACAGAATCCAGAGAACAAAATGTGTCTTGATACACACCAGCTTACTGCAGCTACCAACAAAATAACCGAAATGTATAATTTAGTTGTTGGGCAGGCAAAGACTGTTAGAGGGGTGAAATCTATAGATAAGGATGGTATTGATCGATGGCTTGAATCAAGAATAACTGCAAGAGTGCAGCATGTTTATCAGTTAGTGGGTGACTTTAATTTCAAGCTGGCTGCTATGGAAATATTTGATGGTGGAGGAATGATAAGCGATTACAAAAAATACATCGATATGAAGAGGCATAGTAAGCAGCCTTTGCATCCTCAGACAATGCTGGAATATTTAAGAGTTATAGCCCAGCTTGCAAGTGGATTCACTCCATATCTGTCAGCTCAGCTCATTCGTAAGATTGATCACCAACATGTGGGTGTGGAGTGTTTAATGATGGACATTGCCCACGCTATTCGGTGGACTCCGGGGATAAGAAGAGTGCTAGATAGTGTGGCGGACCGCGTTGAAGTTGGTGCTAATCCCAATCTGCTGGCACCTGAATTGAGTGAATTGTATGAGAGAGACATCCTACTGGAGGATACCCTAAGGTTAACAAACGGATATGCATCCATTGACAGTATACCGGCTGGTGGATTAAAGACTATGATAAGAGAATGGGAGGCGCTCGCTAGGGAGATAGGAACAGAGGTCCTAAAAACAGACCACGGTCAGTCAAGCGAGAAAGCTGTCTTTAGAATTCAACTAGTTGTGCAGACTCCTCTTTTAGTCCATGCTTTAGAAAAGGTAAATTATACCAGTATCGAGCGTTTAGTCGGACATACTGGAAAATCAGGCAAAAGATTTCTTGCTATTATGACTGAAGCTGATGCTCCTTTTTCAATAAGTGTCGATCCCAATATTAGACAATTGTATGAAGTGAAGATTGAGTACATTCAGTAAAGTTGAACTTCCTTAACCTAACAACACCCAATCTCGCTTAAATAACGGATTTTTTAAGATAATTAGTTGAAACTATTATAATCCCATAGTTAAGAAACAAAACCTAAACCAACTCCACTCTTCTTGCTTTAGGAATATAATTGTGAAGTTTGCCTTGGGCAATCTTGCCGCTGCCTAGAAAGTCGCGGTCATGCTTGAGAATCACAAAGCTTGAAGAATCATGATTAACCATGATGTCTTCCCCTCTGAACCACAGCCTTATCTGGTCCATGGGCAATTCAACCACGTTTTTCTGGGCTTTTGGGCCAATGAGCTGGCTGCCCTCAATGCTGAGCCTGAGTTCGCCTTTTTCAACAGTGCCCAGATATAAGCCGAGGTTGTTGATGCGCAGCTCGTCATAATCAACCTTTTCAAGATGGCGGCTTATCAGGAATATTTTGTCTCTGTTATTTTTGAGTACTGCAAAGGTTGCCAGGTCTATCTCTGCACCCCACTGTTCTAAGATCAGCTTTTTGATCTGCTTCACTTCCTTGCTGTTCATGATTTTGTAGTTCATATGCCCCACACCGGATTTGTTTTGCGCATCAGTTCTGCAATCTCCTTGAGAAGCTGTTTTTCTTCTGGCTTTAAATATTTTTTGAGTTCTTTGAGTTTGCGGAAGTCTTCTTCCGGGATGTATGAGTACAGTGTGTCTCCTTCATTGAGCTGTCTGCCTATTGTGACCCGGTCTAATGAGGCAGAAACCTGCTTGCCCTGCTCTGCTTTTTTGATGTTTTCATTCTCATGCTGGATGCTCTTGACTGTTGTTATAGGGGCTGTGGCTTTCATAAGCTCAATTCCACTGGCTAATGTGCCGCAGAGCACATCAACTCCGACAACAGCAGGGTTTCTTTGCCTGAAAACATAGCCCTGCATAATTTGGATTTTGCATGGCCTTGTTACTTTTTCCAGTTCGTGTGCTTCTGCATTCTGGAGCTTGGCCCCATACCATGCTTTGTAGTCATCCAAAAGTCTGTAGACAATGTTGCTTGTGATGATTTCTATTTGGGAATCCAAAGCCAGCTCCTGAGCCTCTTTGTTGGGAAGCACATTGAAGCCAAGCACCACTGCCTGCATTGGATCAGAGTCTTTTGAGGCCAGGGCTTCTGAGATATCTTTTTTGGTTATTTGACCAATAGATGCTTTTCTGATCGGGACTGAGGCTTGTTTGAGCATATTGGTAAGTGCTTCCAGACTCCCAACAGTATCTGCTTTGACAACAATCCCTGTCTTGCCTGTTTCAATGAAAATTTCAGCAATCTCCTGCCTCACTTTCTCCTGGATCTGCTCCAGGTTGGTTGAGGTTGCTTCTTGCAAAGGCATACCAGCGACTGCTTTGTCTAAGTCAGGAGCCAACACTTTTACTCCTGTTGCTGCCTCAACTTTGGTTACTCGGATATATTTTGTTTTTTTGTCCCGCATCTCGCTGAGAGGCTGGGGCAGGAGCAAAGCCCTGACTTTTGTTGTTATGGGCTTGTCTATGCCGCCAATGACTATAGTATCATTGACATTAAGTGTGCCATCATAGACAATAACGTCTGCTGTGGTGCCTAACCCTGTTTCCTCTTTGACCTCTAGGATTGTGCCTTTGGCAGGGCCTTCCACTTTGCATGTCAGGCATTTGTTGAGGAATTTTTGGGCCAAGCCTGTTAAGACCATTAGCACCTCAGGAACACCCTCGCCTGTGTGGGCTGAGACAGGAACAATAGCTACCTCCTGGGTGAAATCCTCTATGCGATCGAAGCGTTCTGATTTGATGCTGTATTCTGAGAGTTTTCCCACAATCTCATAGAGTTTTGTGTCGATGGCTGTTTTTACAGGGTCATATTGGTTGCTGATCTTTACCAGCAGGCTGCCCTCCTGGTGCTGCCAGCCAGGGATCAAGTCTAGTTTGTTTGCTGCAATAATGAAGGGGGTTTTGAATTGCTTGAGGATTTGGATGGTTTCGTGGGTTTGGGGTTTAAAGCCCTCATTGAGATCAATTACCACAATGGCAATATCTGCCAGGTTGCCTCCTCTTTTTCTCAGGTTGGTGAAGGCTGCATGGCCGGGTGTGTCGATGAATAATAAACCAGGAATGGTGAAATCCATTTTTAGTTGCAGAAGAAGTTGGCCACAGATCTGCTTTACAGTTTCTAGCGGGATGATTGAGGCACCAATTGCCTGCGTTATACCTGCTGCCTCGCCTTTTTGGATGGCTGTGCCTCTGATTTTGTCTAGCAGAGAGGTTTTGCCATGGTCTACATGACCTAATACAACACATATTGGGCTGCGGGTGGTCATAACATTAATGGAAGAACCTGGAATTTTTAAAGATATTGAAAAATTGCTATTGTAGTGCTTCTACTGTCTCAAACATGGCTTTTAGACCTGTCTTAAGGCTGGCTTCATCGCAGATTCTGCTGTGGATGTATGGCCTTATTATCCATTTGGTGTCAAGTTCAGAATTTGGGTTGATGAAGATGATGGTTAGCTCTTTTATCTGCGAGTAGGTTTTCCAGTTCTGGAAGAGAATGGCAAGGTTGGGTTTGGTGTTGATTGTTATGAATGTGGTTTTCTCTTTGACTGGCTGGCAGTTTTGCATGCTTGGGTCTGCGAGCACTATTTCGACAGTGTCATCTTTGTAAGCAACGATAAGCTGATCTGGTTTGACTTGGATGTCTTTGATTCTGCGTAGTACTAAGTCTCTATGCTTGATGTAGATGCTGGCCCACTCCAATAGTTCAGCTTTGGTTAATTGCATACAGGAAAAGTGTATACTGTGACTTAAATAGTTTTCTGATTGGGTATTTGGATAAGCATCTTCACGGATACTAACTGCACAGACGGTCTCGTGTGGCGAGCCCTATTCTGTTGGCGAGAACCCCTTACTCAGTATGGGAACCTCGCCAACTCCATCTGGCCGTTATCATCACCTTCTTTTTCTGGAAGGCAACAACATTGGCGGAGACCGGCCGGGGGACTTGCCCCCTCCGGGGTGGTTAGAAACCTCAGGCTTATAACCTACGAACGATTAATTGAGTGTGGCCGGTAGGGCATTTGCGTAGCAAATGACCGTCTCCCGCTGTTTTTGTTGTGCCTGGTAAAAAGTAGGGGGAAGGTTTAAAAATTGCCTTAACTTACTATCAACTATGAAGTTTGCGCACATGGCTGACTGCCATATTGGGGGCTGGAATGACCCTAAGATGAGAGAGTTGGGGATTAGGGCTTTTGAAAAGGCTGTTGCTGTTTGTTTGCATGAAAAAGTTGATTTTGTGGTGGTGGCTGGAGATCTGTTTAATACTGCGCTGCCTGGAATAGAGGTGCTTACTAGGACTGTGAAACAGCTCAGGCTGCTTAAGGATAATCTAATCCCTTTTTATGTGGTGGCAGGCAGCCATGATTATAGCCCGAGCGGTAAGAGTATTTTGAATGTTCTTGAGACTGCTGGATTGCTAGTTAATGTTGAGGGGAAGGTAGTTGGCAGGGGAATCAAGCTTTTTGGTATGGCTGGTAAGAAGGCCGGGCTTGAGAAAAGCCTCTATTATGATTTGGAGAGGGAGAAGCTTGAGAATGAGGCTGGTCCGAAGATTTTTGTGATGCACTCTGCTATTGAGGAGTTTAAGCCTGTGGAGATGATGCACGCTGTGCCGCTCAAACTCATACCCAAGGGCTTTGACTATTATGCATGCGGCCATGTGCATTATATTTTTCAGAAAAAGGTTGAAAATTATGGGGTGATTGCTTTTCCTGGGCCATTATTCCCAAACAATTTTGCTGAGCTTGAAGAGCTTAGCTGCGGGTTTTATCTGGTTGATTGTTTTGCACCACGCTTTGTGCCTGTAAAGATGGCTGAGGTTGTGGGGGTTAAGCTGGATTGCGGTGGCAAATCTCCTCAGGAAGTAACAGCTGATTTGCTTAAGGTGGCTGAGCGTGATTTGACAGGGTGTATTATTACACTTCGGCTTTTTGGCGAGCTCAGGATAGGGAAGCCAAGTGAGATAGATTTTAAGCAGGTTTTCAGGGTTTTGTATTCTAAGGGTGCTTATCACATTATGAGGAACACTGCTAAGCTCACTTCCAAGGAGTTTGAGGTGGTGGAGGTTAGTGACAGCACTGTTGAGGAGATTGAGCATGGGCTGATTGCAGAGAGTGCCGGCAAGATCAAGGTTGATGGCTGGAGCAAGGAGAGTGAGGAAAGATTGGTGGGAGTGCTGATGCGGGTGCTTGACAGGGAGCGTGAAGAGGGTGAACGCGTCAATGATTTTGAGTCCAGAATAAGGGATGATGTGCTGAAGCTCTTAACCTGATTTTCTGAATTGTTTCTACGAGTGTGTCTGCTCTGAGCAAGCCTGCTCCAAAAACCCAGGTGTCTTCATAAGGCTCCTGATTTTCAAGAGGCTGGGCGCTGGTGTCTATTGCTGATTCAAGGTCAACCAGTGATTTATTATTTAGGGAGAGGGCGAGTGCTGCTGCACCTGTGACATGAGGTGTGGCCATGGAGGTTCCGTCAAGTTCTGCATAGCTGTTGTTGAGGTAGCAGCTCACTATGTTCTCTCCTGGCGCAGAGATGTCATTTGTTGGGTAGATATTGCTGAAATCAGAGTGTTCGTTGCTTTTGTTGGTAGAGGCTACTGCCAGCACAAACTCGTCAAAAGAGGCTGGATAGCTTGGGCCTTTGCCCTCATTGCCTGCGGCGGCCACCAGCAGCAGGCCCTGCATATAGGCAATCCTGCAGATTTCCTCAAAGGCAGTTGATGCGTCTCCTGAGCCAAGGCTTAGATTGGCAACATCCATCTTCTCTTTGATGCACCACTCAATGCCTGCGATGACTGTGCTCTCTGTGCCATAACCTTGCGAGTCCAATACTCTTACAGCATAGAGTGTTGATTGGGTGCTCACACCATAGTCAGCTGAACATGCTATCCCTGCCACATGGGTGCCATGGCCGTTTCTGTCCATGGGGTAATGGTCGCGGCCAATAAAATCATAGCCTTTTCGGGTTGTGAATCTGCCTCTGAACTGGGGGTGATTGTAGTCAACCCCTGTGTCAATAATGGCTATATTGATTTTGGCACCTGTTGCCTTTTTTTGCGCCTTATAGGCGCCAATGCGGTCAAGGTTCCAGAGCCTGCTGAACCGCAGATCTGTGTAGACCTGAGGTTGGGTTCCATTGGGGACTATTGATACAGGGGCAGAGATTTCCACTCCATGGGCTTGTTCCAAAAGTAGTTTGTGTGATGTCCTGAATGCTGCTGAGACTTCGCGGTTGTGGATTTTGTTAGCAAGCTCCTGCCCGATTTCAGGGGTTGTCTGGCAGGCCACATAAGGGATAAGGTCATAGACATATTGCACCTGGGCGATTTTGGCAAGGCTGTCTGCAAGCTGATGCTGCCTGCCTTGCGCTGCCCGAACTATTAGCTCTACGCTTGGGGATGGCTGGCTGAGGGTTGAGAAGAGGTATTCTCTGGCTCTGAGATATTCAGCTGCTAGCATTGCTGGATATTAGAGGAGCTGCTTAATTAGCTGTTTTGTAGGATTTGCGGAAAAATTCAGGAAAAAGCTGAAGGGCTTTCGGGATTTGTAGAGGATTAAACAGGATTTATGTGTGTTGGCAACCATTTTTCAGTAAACAAAAAAATATATAAATGATTTAGATTTTCGCCATAATATCTACATAGTTTTTACATTGTTTTACAGGGATTTTGCATGCTACACCAATTGGTTAAAAGTAATATAGAGTGTTTGTATTGTCACAGCCATGTAAAAAAAGACTGGTTTTCTGAGTGGAACTGTGAGCATCACTACAAGACTTTTGTCTGCGATGAGTGCGGCAGAAAGAATTTTGTACCTGTTAATTTTCTGGGAGATGGAAACGATGATTTTGGGTTGGAGAAAAAACTTAGTTCTGATTCCTAATAAAGGATAAGAGGATATATTTCCTAAGCAAGCTTCTCCACTCTGCAAATATTTCTGAGGGGATCACAAGAAAGCATCTATAATTCTAAGGGAGTCTAAAGACAAAACATTGAAATGATCTGCCTCGATGACGTCAACTTTGCTATTTATTATTTTTTGGGATAGTAAGATGGATTCTGATTTACCTATCATATTATCGTATTGCGCACCCAAAATAAGAGTGGGATTACTTAATCTGCTGCAAATGTCCTGATTGTCAATTGTTGTTATGAAAGACAAAATTTGATTTAATTTAGAATTAGAAATCTGTGTTAAACTTACAATATTTTTTTCCATATCCTTGTGATAAGTGGGTGTGCCTAATGCATCAGTAATGTGTGGGTTTATTGACTTATATAAGAAGTACAACAAAGATTTTGGACAAATTTTGATTATACTGAAAAGGATCAGGGATATTTTGCGGTGTGTCACAATTAATTTTACTAACTTGGAAGGGGGGCTGAATCTTGTACCCGTGCCGACCAGCACCAATTTTGAGCCCGGATATTTTTCTGCGATGTGGGGTGCAATTAAACCACCAAGAGATAAGCCCACAATAACATCAGGAGTATTGCCATGCAGAGATTTAATCAAGTGCCCAATACAATTTTCTAACTTAAAAGTGAATCCTGAGAAAAGGCTTGGTGCAGTAATATCGTATCCTCTAGGCTTGAAAAATGAGTATAAAATATGGTCTTTACTAAATCTCTGCGGGAATCCATGGATAATTAGCACTCTGGGCATGGAAAATACAGATGATTTAAGCTATTTAAACGTTCTTATCCTCAGAAGAGAGCTGCTGTGCATGACTAGATTAACCTACTATTCGCACTTTTTGAACCAAGTGGAAAAATATCCAAATTTTTTTAAATAAAGCCAGACACCCATAAAATATGAGGAATGAAAACCCGAGACATATTGCCATCATACTTGATGGGAATAGGAGGTGGGCTAGGGCTAAGGGCTTGCCACCTTGGGAAGGACACAGAAAAGGCTTGGATAAGCTTGGGGACTTGTTTAAGTGGGCTAAGGAGTTGGATATCCGCGAGCTGAGCCTGTATTGCTTTTCTGTTCAGAACTTCGATAGGGATCCAAAAGAGGTTGCTTTTTTGATGGACCTTTTTGTTAAGACTGCAGAGAAGGCCCTGAAGAATGAGGATGTGCATAAGAACAAAGTAAAGATCCGCTTTCTAGGTAGATTGGGGATGCTGCCAGAAAAGGTGCAACAAGCTGCAAAGAGAGTTATGGATGCAACCAAGGAGTATGATAATTATATCTTGAATTTGTGCATGGCTTATGGCGGCAGAGAAGAGATTGTGGATGGGGTTAACAGGGTTATTGAGGATGTTAAGGCAGGCAAGATTGATAGTGTGGATGAGAAAAGTTTCCAGGATTTCCTGTATTTGAAGAGCGACCCTGATATTGTGATAAGAACTGGAGGGGATAAAAGGATTTCCAATTTTTTGCTGTGGCATATAAATTACAGTGAGTTGTTTTTCCTAGACACCTACTGGCCTGCTTTCAGCAGGGAAGATATCGCTAGTGTGATTGAAGAGTACAAAAAAAGAAATAGAAGGTATGGGAAATAGTTATTTCCCTGTTTTCTTGGAAAGCTTTCTTTCGAGTGCCAATATCCTTTTTGTCAGCAATCTGACTTCCTTTTTGGTTGCAGGAACTAGTAATTTGACTGCTTTTTTTACCTCTGATTTGATAATCAATGATAGTTTTAAGGCACGCTTGGCAGCCTTTTTCCCACCTTTTTTTGTTACAGATATCACTCTTTTCACTGTTTTCATTCAATCACCTCTTAGATTCGATATGAGCAGAAAAGCCATGATTATTCCTGCTATTGAAAGGTATATAAAGGTGTATTTAGGAATGCCCATAACCATTGCCTGGTCGTAGGGCATTAATAGCACTCCTCCAATGATCAATGCCACCACAATAATCCCAAATATCAGGTGGTTTGCTGCTTTGCCTAATTCTTTTGTCAGACCTTGAATATCTTTGTGGATGTCTTTAATTGTGCGGTCTGTATCCTTGAACTCCATGAGGAGCTGCTCAGACTGTTCAGGCAATCTGCTGAGGAATTTGCGGAATTTGTGCGCATGCTTTAGTATTCTGGTGAGCGCGATTTTGGGGTTGGTGTTTTCAGCTTCAAGCTTCTTGACAAAAGGCTTTGACTCTGCAAGGAGGTTGAATTCCGGGTAGAGTATGGCGCAGCTGCTCTCCACTGTGATGATGGCTTTGCCCATCAGCACGAAGTTGACTGGCAGCTTGATGTGGTATTTGCGGGCTATTGCAAGTATTTTGTGGAAGAGATCTGAGAGGTTGAGATATTTGAGGGTGGTTCCTCTGTATTCTCCAAGGTTTTCTACTAGGTCCGCCTTGAGAGCATCCATATTTATTGGCGCATCTATGAACCCGAGGCTTAGCAGACATTCAGCAAGGAATTCCACGTCTGCATTGATAAGGGCGCAGAAGAGGTCTGCTGAGTTTTGCTTGAGGCTATCATCAAGGAAGCCCACTATGCCAAAATCAAGGAGCGCGATTTTATTGTCTTTGAGTGCAAAGACATTTGCAGGATGGGGGTCTGCGTGGAACACCCCATGAATGAAAATCTGTTTGAAAATGGAATCCACGAGGTTTTCTGCTATCTTTTTTGGATTGTAACCCAATTTGGAGAGTCGTGCTTTATCTGAGATCTCTGTGCCAGCGATGTATTCCATTGTGAGCACATTGGGTGTTGTGTATTCCCAGTAGAGTTTGGGAATTTTGGTTATGGGGTCAGCTTTGAACTGCTGGTAGAATTTGTCAATGTTCTTGGCTTCGTGGATGTAGTCGAGCTCGTGCTCAGTGTATTGCCTGAATTCATCGACTATTTGGACAGGGTCAACTAGCTCGAATTTATTCTTGATTTTGTTGGCGAGGTAATACAATAGGTCTATGTCTGTTTCAAACAGCTCTTTGATGCCATGGCGCTTGATTTTGACAGCCACTTGCTGGCCTGAATGCAGCATGGCTCTGTGGACCTGACCGATTGAGGCTGCTGCGATTGGTTTGGGATCAAAGGTTTTGAAAATCCTGCTGAGTGATTTGCGGAAGTCTGTTTCAAGGGTGTGCTTGATCTGAGAGAAGGGAACTGGCTTGACATTGTCCTGGAGTTTTGCGAACTCTTCTGAATACTCCCTGGAAACCAAATCTGGCCTTAGGCTAAGGAGCTGGCCTAGCTTGATGAATGTGCCGCCAAGCTCTTCAAAAGCCAATCTTAGACGCTGAGCTTTGGTTTTGGCTTGGGCCCTTTTTGATGGTTTGGCCTTGCCCACTGGATTCCCAAACCAGCTAGCTAGCTCGTACTTAAAAAATACAGAGAGGATCTTCTCCAAGCGCTTCAGATCCTTTACCTCTTTTTTAACAGATGGCATTGAAGTCACTTTTTCTTGGTTTTCTTGGCTGCATATCTCTTTTCAAGGGCCTCAATTTTTCTGATTGCTTTTTTCATCTCGGCTTTGGTGACTGGCGCCAGTGTTCTGACTGCTTTCCTCACTTCAGCATCAATGGCTTTTTGCACTTGTTTTTTGTATTTGGCTGATTCCCGCATCAGCTCATTAGCCAGCTTCTGAGCTTCCTTTTTGGAGAGCTCTCCTTGTCTGTGCAGCTCTTTAACTGCCTGCTCTGCTTTCTCTTTGGTGAGGGCTGCGGCACCAAGACCCAGCAGGAACATCTTTTTTAGTGTTTCCATTTATCCACCTCCTTTGGTAATAATCAGATAGCAAATGATCAGTGCTGCTAATAAAAAGTAGACAGCTGAATATAAAGGTATGCCCATAATCAGTCTCTCTGTGTGGTGGATCATCAGTGCACCGCCGATGAGAAGGGCGGCAGTGATAATTCCGAAGATTTGGGTGTTGCGGGTTTTGTTGAGCTCCACTGAGATGCTCTTAACATCGTGCTCAATTGACTTGATTGTGCGGTCTCCATCTTTGATTTCCAGAAGGAGCTGTTCTGAGTGCTCTGGGATGCGGAGGAGGAGCTTTCTTAATTTGGAAGATGATTTGAAAAGCTGCTTGATGCTGGAGAGCGGGTTGTAGGCGTTTTGCTGCATCTTCTCAACATATGGTTTGGCGACTTCCAGCAAAGTGATATCCGGGTCGAGGATCATGCATGTGCTTTCAAGGGTAGCGATTGTTTTGCCAAGCAGCACGAAGTTGACTGGCAGAACCATCTTGTGTTCTTTGGCTATAGTTAGAAATTTGAAAAAGAATGCTGCAAGGTCAATGTATTTGGCTTTTAAGTCCCGGTATTCGCTGATTTGCTCAACGAGCTCTTCTTCAAGTGCCTGGGTGTTGACTGGCTCCTGGAACATGCCAAGATCTATGAGGGATTCTGCCATCCAGTGGGGATCGTTGATGATGGCAGCTGAAAACAGGTCGCTTAGGCCTGATCTTAAATGGTCTTCGATAAAACCCACAATGCCAAAGTCTATTAGGGCGATGGTGTTTGGATTGATTATTAGAATATTTGCAGGATGGGGGTCTGCATGGAATAGGCCGTGCTCGAATATCTGGGTAAAAAAGCAATTAGCCAATATTTTAATGATCTTCCTTTTTTGGGGTTCGGTAAGTTTTGTAGACTCGGATATTTTGCTGCCGTGGATGTATTCTGTGGTGATGATATTTGCAGTGGTGTACTCCCAGTAAACTTTGGGAATTTTGACATTGGGATTTGCGGCAAAGTTGGCTGCAAAGATGTCAATGTTCTTGGCTTCTTTGAGGTAGTCCATTTCACGTTTGGTGTACTTCTTGAATTCTTCAACGACCTGGACAGGGTCGACAATCTTGAGCTCTGAGTGCTTTTTAATAACACTGGCGAGATAATCCAGCAGGTCAATATCTGCTTTGAATTGCTCCTCAACCCCAGGGCGTTTTACCTTGACTACAACTTTTTTGCCAGAGAGCAGCGTGGCTTGGTGGACCTGACCGATTGAGGCTGCTGCGATTGGTTTTTTTGCAAAGTCCTTGAAACTTTTAATTATCGGACCGAGTTCTTTCTCAACAATCTGTTTTACCTGGGAATATGGAAATTCAGGTATGTTATCTTGAAGTTTGGCAAATTCTTCTGAATACTCTTTGGTTATGAGGTCTGGCCTGAGGCTGAGGAGCTGGCCGAGTTTGATGAATGCGCCGCCGAGCTCTTCAAAGGCTATGCGCAGATTGGCAGGATTCGATTTGGTTTTTGTTTTCCTTGGCAGATGGATGGCCAGAGGCGTTTTGTGGAGTATGTAGCCGAACTCATATTTGAACAGCACTTGGATTATCTGCTTTAATCTTTTGATGTCTTTGACTTCTTTAACAAAGGACATATGGCTTTCCATGAGAAAATGAGTATTTAAATATTGCCTATTGTGGTGCCTTTGAAAGGCTTTTTATTGAGGAACGCCTTGATGTTTTTAAGATCGTTGCTTAAAATCACCACCTTGATTTTCATCTTCTGTGCGAGTTTTGATGCTGCAGGATCAAAAGGAGTATTTAGCCCAGGCTCCCATTTTGTGCGAATTATTTCAAAGTAATCTTTCCATGCCAGCTGTTTAATAGGTTCTGCATCAGGATGTTTTTTCGGATCTTGGGTATAAACATAATCTACATTGGTAATATTAATGATTGTTTTTGCGCTGTAAGATTTTGCCAGTAACACTGCAGTGTAGTCAGAGCTCCTTCCAGGAGTGGTACCAAATGCCAGAATTACCTTTCCAGATGGTTTATCACGGGCTGGATTATTAATGATTTTGCCTTTACCAAGGATAGTTTTGATTAGATAAGCATTGAGATAATTCACCTGGATTCCGAGCCAGTCTAAGGATATTTGATCTGCTGAGCTGATTTGGTTAGCTGCATTCTGGTAGTTTCTGCAGGTTTTCCCTCCGCCGACAACAATAATAAAACGGTATCCTTTTTTGAGGTAGTCAAGAATAAATCTCCTGAATTCTTTGAGGAATTGCATATCAATGGCATCAGGCACCACTATAGAGCCGCCAAGAGATAGTACAACTAATTTAGCTTCCGAAGCCAATCAGGCTCACCCCCACCAGTATCATTGCAACTCCTAACCATTTAGATGAATTTATTTTCTCTTTTAAAAGTTTTGCTGACAGGATGACTGTCCAAACATAGGTTAATGATACCAAAGGATAGAGCACTGAGAGCTCAGCTCCTTTGAGCGCAAATATATAGGTTAGAGCAGCACAGCCATAAAGGAACAGCCCAATAAGGAGCTGTTTGTTCTGGTAAAAGTTGCGAAGCTTAAGTGATTTTGAGGCTCTTTTTAGCAGGATTGCTGCATAGGCACTTATAGGTGAGCTGATGATTACCAGCAATATTGAGATAAATGATGTCATTTTGATCCTCTGCCAATTAAGGCGACTCCAATAATTATTGAAAGGATACCTAACCATTTTGTTTGATTCATAGCCTCATTTGTGAACCAAGGTAAAATTAGTGCGACCCACACATAGCTTAATGCAATTAGTGGGTAGAGCACTGAGAGTTCGCCTCCTCTGAAGGCTATGAGGAGCAGCACTGTTGATATGCCATAAAGTGCTAATCCTAGGAATAACTGCCAGTTGATGATGGATGGCTGGTTGGCTCCAAGTTTGAAAAGGATTTGGGCAGCTGATATAAGAAAAGTAAAGCAGATTACTATGGCAATTGCCCAGGGCTTGGTTTTCATGAATCGTTGAATTTTCTGTAAATATAAAAACATTATGGTTTGGTTATTACTTATGTAACAAAGCCTGTGGTTTTGGTAATATTGGTTGGGGGTTACCCAGTTCTCCAAATGCTGCGTTCAGTGTATTGCCTAATTCAGCTACAGAGTACGGTTGTACTGATAGTGTATCGCCTTCGCTATCTTCGAATGCAACTAATTGCAGTATGGGTGTCTTGCCAGTCTGGACAACTTGGCCATATAGTTGCATAGGCTGCCTGTCTTCAGGCTGCAATTCAAGAGCTACTGCAAGATTCTGGTAAAAAATTGGTGAGTTGGTGATACCAAATTTATAAAGTTGATCTTCTAGTAAACTTGCATAGGGTTCAGATCTGTGCAAAAAATCATTATCAATGCTGTCTAGGGCTTTCAAAATCCTTTCTGTAAGAGAATAAGCACTGACTACAAATACCTTGCCCGATGTATCCCTCATATACCAACCTATTGGAGTATCTGCCCCTGTACTCTCAAATTCTCCTTGTCCTTGATAGTTACCAAAGAATCTTGCATTTAGAGCACCATATGCTGTGCCAACCAATAATCCAGTAAAATATCCCTCTAACGCTCCAACTATCTCTCCTTCTATCGTTCCCTTTTCGTCAAATCTACTATGCTGCGGTCTCTGTGAGTTGTGTAATGGTGTTGCTTGAATGGCAATTACTTGTCCTACTTCAGCTTCTGAAAGCGACTTAACTGCTCTACATTGCGAGGGTTGGATAGGGTACACTGCTTCTAATCTAGGTACAACATGTCTGGAAAAAGCCTCCAGTTTTAGCTTATTCAAAGCATGGTATGTGAAATCATATTCTTGTGCGCTGGAAGAGAGATCACTAAGACTCAAACCATATTCTGGATATGAATGCCTCATTATTCGTTTTGAACTGTAAGAAGCTGCGGCTATTGATAATGCATTTCCAGCTAAGAAAGAAAAAGAGTTTAGCCATAGGTATCCACATGCAAGTGTTACAATAAGAGACATGGGAAGTCCAAGTCCAAAAGCCCAATTTAATCTGCGTTCTGAGTAAAATCCTTCTTCTATTGCCTTGACACTCATTATTTGCAGGTCGCTTACAAACTGCTCTAAGGGTGTTTGTTTCAAAGCTCTAACAATAAAGCGAGGGACTGGATCAATTGCATGCCCGATTCTTGTTGGATTACATGTATACAATCCTACTCTGTGGGTATCATTGGTAAATATTTCCCATTTCCCAAAACGAGCTGAGAGATTACTTTGTAGCTGGTATCCGCCTAACCCCAGTAAATTGTCAATTGTGGTTCTTTGTCCTAAGAAGGTGATATCCCTTACAGGTGAAGAGCGTTGATGCTGGAAATTAATAGGATCGTCTTGAAGCTGATATTGTAGAAGGGTATTTCCAACCAACTCACCTAAATCTCTAAGCCCTAATTTTGACAATTTTAGTTCACCTAGTATTTTCCCCCTTGTGATTCACAGGGCTCTACTTTCCATTCAAACGCTGGATAAGTGAATGATAATCCAAAGCATAGTGTAAGGTGATCTCGGTTGGGTATTATATAGGATCGAGCCTCCCAAATTGATGGTGCAAGAACCTGTATGTGTGCCTCAATTCCCCCGCTACTTGGCTGAAATATGATGTTACGTTCTCCATTTTGTACTAAGGCACCTATGTCTGACGGATTACAACCAAGGTCAGTTAATTTTCCCACAAGTCTAGATCTAGCAAATCGTTCAATAAAGTTGGTGGATCTCCCAAAAGCTATCATCTCCAACATTTCGATTGGGCTGCTGGCTCTGGGCAATATAAGTCTTGCTTTCCTTCCTTCCAATGACTCGTACAATTTCCAATAAACTCCTCCAAATTTATTGGGATCCAATAAGCGATATGACTCAGGATCAATACAATAGACATGGTACCATTCAGATTCAGTCATCCTAATGTTCCTCCCTAAGTTTTTGCGCTATCGCTTCAGGTAGCTGATTGGTAAATGAAAATCCTTGACCCCTGTAGTAATCCATGTGTCTTGAGCTTGCAACACGTTCGAATTCTTCTTCTGTTAGAGTCCGCCAAAAAGTTGATTCAAGACTGCCAGCAATATCCTCTGGAGAGTATACCAGCGAGTCAGTGACATAACCGACAGTTTCGCCGTCATGTGCATAGCCCAAGTATTCTCCTTTGGTTGTAGGGATTAGTATGTTATATTCCCTGATTTTATCATCATGGCCGTACGTGAACACTAAAATTCCAGGTCTTGAGCTCTGCGGCATTATTTGTGCCCTACTTATATGAGAATCATTTAGTCTACAGCCGTAGAATTGTTCAGCTTCTATTTCCAAACATGGAATGTGGTTAATGCCAACACTTGGCAGCCTAAATGTCATCTGCTGTCCAATTGCATATTCAAGGAGATCTGCTGCAGCTAATGCAATTGCCCTGCACCCATTAAGCTCTTTCGTTTTGGGCACCATAAAGAACAATGTAAAAACCGAATGCTCTTCACCAAATAACCAGTTTTGTTCCGCCCTATATAGCCAATGATGAGCTGTATTGACTTGAACCTTTACATCTCCTGGAGTGTATTGTAGCCAGAAAAATTTCCTTGGATCAACTGCCTCATCAACTGTGCCTGCATCTCCCCAAAAGTTGATACCTTTACTTATCTGCCACAAGTCTGCAATCTCTTCTTTGCCCAGTTGGTACAGTTGCCACATGATTTCTGCTTGATAACCATAAAAGAAAACAGGAAATTCCTCACCACCCTGTAATCTGTTTTCTAATGTTTTTGGGTCATCGCATTCTCTAAGCTCTTCAATAAATCCTTGAACTGAGTTGTCAATACTCATTTTATTCGCCTTTTAGTAAGTTTTTAAGTGGGATCTGCCCTGCCTGAACCAACGTATGGCAAAGTTGTTCGACCATTTCCCGATCTTCTCTGTCCCTCTCCTAAGCCAAAGTGAGGTAAAGTTTGGCCAATTCTGAATCTGGCCTTAAAACATAATAGTATACTCTCGAACCATAAATGGAATCAGATAATCTCTGGAGAGGACAATCTATACTTGCCAGTCTCATGGTTCCTAAAGTACCCTCTTCTGTCAATTCTGCCAAGCCTAATGGTGATGCCGGAAGGCTTGCGTCAGTATCACCTCGAATAAATCTCACTGTCTCCCAAGCATGATCTCCTGGCCAGTACCTAACTACTCGCAGGGTTATTGAAGAATCGGTCTTAACTAGGCACATCGCTATACCCAATATGCACTCTTTCTTGACATCTGTTATTGTATCAAGAATAGTCCCCTGGGTATCCAGGTAAAACATTTGTCTAAGTATATCCTCTTCTCCCATTTTATATCTACTACATAATAACAAATGGTAACTTTTAAATATTAGTAACTCCTCTCAGGAGTTGCATGGGTGAATTACGAGAGCTTGGACTGACAGAGTATGAAGAGAAGGTATACATGACTTTGCTCAAAGAAGGTTCTTTGACTGGTGGGAAAGTCAGCAGACTTAGTGGTGTTCCCCATGGCCGTACTTATGAAGTTCTAAATAGTCTGGCAAAAAAAGGATTTGTGTCGATTTTGCCAATCAAGCCGAAATTGTTCAAAGCTGTGAGTCCTGAAATTGCAGTTAGAGAGTATATTCATGATAAGATTGCAGGGCTACATAGATTGGCTGATACAGTTCCAAGTGAACTCCAAAAAGTAAAGGAAGTGCAGATTGCGGAGAAGTGGCTTGGGGAAAATATTACTATAGTAAGTGGCAAGGATAATATGTTAAAAATTATCAAGAATAGTATTGTTACTTCAAAAAAATACGTAAAATCAATGTTTACCTATGAGCTCGAGCCTTTTCAAGTAATCCAAGCACAACAGGAAGCGATTAAGCGCGGAGTAAAAATTAGGTATATTGCTACCAAGCTAACCACCAAGGGATTAGAGATGATGAAGCGGGATATTGCTAGAGGCATTGATGTCCGGTATTTCCCAGTGCAGGAGCTCAGGATTTCCATAAGAGACGGTGTGGATTCTTTCCAGACATTTGTTAATCCCATAAATCCAAAGGACAGAATAACCATTTTTGTTGAAAGCCAGGAATTAACCAATGCCTTGGAACACTATTTTGACACTTTGTGGAGAAAAGCCAAGAAAGTGGAGAAGATAGATCCAAAAGGATTGCCAATTTAGTATAAGTCATTTCACCCATTATGTGCTTCTACAGCTTTAGTTAGAAGATTATTTCCTGTGCAATAATTTGGCTAGAATCACAGTATCTTTAGTTTTCATTTTTTACTTCATGCTCAAGTTTGAGTGAGTTTTGTACAGTTTCAGCTTCCTGGTTGAGACAGTAGATGTGGCCTTTTGTTGTTATAAGATAGATGTTGCCGTCTGAGTCAATAACTGGTGATTGGGCAACTGTACCCTCTGCTTCAGGGATGCTGAAAATCATTTGGCTTTCGCCAGAGGAGATTTCTATTGCAACAATACTAGTGGATGCAGCATTTTTAACAGCAACAAAGTAATGGGTGCTTGATGCCACACCAGAGGCATACTTGCTTAGCTCTATGCCATAATGGGGGTTAAGAGGGGATCCCACAAAAGGCTGGGACATATAATAGTTGGTCCTAAATAAATAGGCTGTTGGGTTTGCAGTGCCCAGAGCTTTTGAGAGCGAGATCAAAGTGTTGTTGCTGAGAGCAGGGCTGCCAATACTGCTGTCCTCAGTCTTCGAACGCCACACCCACTCTATCTGGCCTGTGTAATCATTAATTCCATAAACCTGGCCATAGAGTGTTGCTCCAATAAAGAGCTGGCCATTTGCCACAGTGGGAGTTGAATACTCGTTGAATGGCAGTATTGTCCAATCAACAATATAGTTTATGTACGGATTGATGCTCCATAGCAGCTGGCCTGTGCTAGCGTCTCGTGAGGTTAGTATTCTGTATTCATCAATTGGACTTTGAGTTGTGAGTCTTTCAGATTCGAGTGTGAAAAGATATTCTGCATCGGTGCTGAGTGTAGCTGAGAATTGTTTGGCAGATGTTTTTCTAAATATTGGCTTTTCCCAGAGTGGTTTCTTATTTGAGAGGTTAATTGCTCTTACACCTGTAGCATGGTATACATAAAGTATGTCTCCTGAGACAATTGGTGCTTGGTTCAACAGCATATCTGATCCCAGCTGAAGAGTGAATGCAATACTGCCGTCGGTAATATGCCTGCATGTAAGCTGACTTTTTGAAACATAGCATATAGTGTCATGGTAAATAAAAGGTGACTGTGTCTGGCTGTTTCCCAAGTCAGGATCTGTGTGACTCCAGATTCTATTGCCTCTGGTGTCAAGAGCGCGGAGAGAGTTAGTCCCAAGCACAAATAGTGTGCCATTTTTCACCACCAAGTTGGTGCTGCTATAATCTCCATTGAGCTGCTGTTCCCATGCCATATAAAAGCCAGAGTCGCTGTGATTTGCCTGAGGGTTGGTATTGGTATGGTAGATATCTGCCAGATACATAGGCCAGCCTGCTTGATCTGAGACGCATTGCTCATATTCAACTTCGAGCTCTACACAGATTCCTACATGCTGCAAAGTGCAGTTTCTAGTACAACCTGCGATATAATCCGGGCTATCAGAGGGAATAGTATAATCACATTCTTCGTATTCCTCTTGCAGTACTCCGTCGCCACAACAGGTACAGTCGTCCCTGCAACTGTTTTCCATACAAATTTCTGGATTATAATTTGGATATTTGGCTTCATCAACAAAAGCTGGATTGTCCCTATCTGCAGAGTTGAAATCGCACACCTCCCAACCCCATCTCCCTTCTCTGAATAAGCCTTTGCCTTCTTCATCTGGCCACATGTTTGGCCATTGCACTTCACCATCGCCGCAGCAATCGCATGTTGTATTCCTGGTAGGGATAGGCGGAACTGCAGCCATCTCATTGCCGCAGGTAAATGTTGGAGTTTTGCATGCATCCACACAGGTGGTATCTCCGCAAGGCGGCTCAGAGCTGCAGCTTGACTCACACTTTGAGCAGAATGTCTCATTTGAAAGGTTAACACACGAACATGCACTGGTGGTGTAATGGCACATCACTGCATAGCTTTTACCGCATATTGCTTCAGCAGCTTTGCGTTCAGCCTCAGTATCCATGCATTGCTGCGGTAAAGCATTCTGAGCAAGCAATCCGCAGCTTGCATTTGGAATGGGCTGCCAGCCCTTATTGTTTGGGGCCACGCCGCATTTATCTGAAAATAATTGCTCACAGTCCTGATCTTCAGAACAATAGCCAGATACGGAAACACAATTGCCCTGTTTGCAAACCCTTGCCTCACCATTTACAGGAGCGCACCATGAAGGTTTCCAGACGTATAAGTGATATTGGTTTGCATTCTGTTCAAATGCCCGCTCCCAAGAGCATTTTGCCTGGCTGCAGGAGTCCCAGCACTCACTTGAATACCCATCTGACCATGTGTATTCTAACTCGCTTGTGCTCTGACTCTGGTGAACGCATTCTTGGTTATAAGCGCAAATGCCCAGTGATGGATTTGGCTTGCTAAGAAGTGTCAAGTTTAGAAGGAAGTCTGATTTACACATTAGAAGGCTGGGTACTGGAATATTAGCTATGCAGTCTGCGCCGCTCTTACATGGAAGCCCTCTGTAAGCTAGCGTAGATGTGATGAGAAGCAGAACCAGATTAATGAGAATCAGCTTTCTCATCTACTCACCTTAAACAGTCTATCCTTTAGTTCCGGTTGTGCTAGCAAATAAATCTGGTAGGCTGTGTCTGTATGTAGCTTCAATGAACCTGCGCTTAGCAAAAACCCATTGTCAGCAGTGCATTGTTTATTATAGGCTGAGTCCCACTTACTGCTAACTAGATATTGGTTTATGGAAATAGCCTGATCAAGATAGTGTTTTTGGTTAGTTTTTCGATATAGGATGAGTAAAGTTTCAATACAAGGCTGAAGAGCAGCAGGCGGTAATTCATTTGGCACTGTTTCAAGCTGGTTGAAGCTTATAGTGTCAAAGATGGTTTGCACTTGTTCAATGTCTTTGCCTGTTGCTTGGGCAAGTTCAAGCTGTGCTAACGTAACCCAGCATGTGTCTCCTTTGAAGTCTTGGAACCATGGTTTTTCTGCGGCTAGCTCAGATTGTGCTAAGCTCAAATACTCGTATGATTTGTTAAGCATCTGTGCTCTTAATTGGGGTGTCTGCTCGCCGTATTTATCTACTCCTAAGATTTGGTAAGTCAAAGCAAGTTGCCTGGAGGCAATTGCCAGCAGCATGGCTGAGTCAAGTACTGATGGATCTTGGATTAGGGACAATGTGTCTGCATAACCAACAATAAAGGTTAGCAAAATGGGCGCACTTTGCAGCTGCTCTCTTTTTGCTATTGCATAGGCTTTGGCAAGCTGCACTGCTGTGAGAGAGAATGCTGCCTGACCATTTAGATCACGAGAGACTGTGAAAATTGTCTGAAGTTCCTGGTCAATCATGCTAAGAGCCTTGCTGTCATGGGCTTCATACAAACCAGAATATGCTAATAGTGCCCAGGCATTTGACTGGGGAATTGATTCTGTTCTGGTGCCGTCGCATTGCTTGTTGAGGAAGTAGGTGTTGTCTGGCAGCCTCATTGAGTCCAGAAACTGGGTGGATTGGTGAGCAATTTCAAGCCCAGTTAGTTCCTGCTCAACTTTTCTTTGGATTGGAAAAAGGAAAAATGAGAGTGCAATAAGGATTACTGCCAATATTCCAAGTAGTATTTTGTTTGGTTTCATGTTATTGTCAGCTTGAATTTGACTTCCTCATTATTGGTCATTAGAGTGTACAGGTAATTCTTTATCTCATCTGAGAGATTGTCTAGACTGCATCGTAACTCGGTGTATGTGGGTTTTGTTTCAGGATTGCAGGCAACATTGTACCATGAATTTCCTGCCTGCACTTTAACAGCAAAGCTTTTACCCAGTTCAGCATGCCTTAGGACAAATGTGGCTCCTTTTACAGAAAGTGGTGTTTCAGGATTGGATTGCATATTGGGCGCAATTTCTCGCCAGGTGAATTCAATTTCTCGGACATTGCCGATGTTTACAAAAGTGGAGCAATCTTGGAACTGGTCTGCAAAATTCCCTGGCCTGGAGTCATATTTGACATCCACTGGTTTTGGCTTCATCATCCCATCTATCCATCTAAAGCCCTCATCAACCTGGTTGTCACCGTCATTATCTCTTCTGTCACAGACTTCAAGAGGGCACTGGCATAGAGCATTAACTGGCAGGCCATTTTGTGTTCCTTTGTTGCATTCCCCTGGGCATAAGCGGTCGTCACCTCGTATTTTATTGCCGTTGCCATCATATTGTGCATCGCACATCTCATACTCGCCTTGCATATTGGGCCTTTGGATTATGCCGTCGCCACAGTAGTTTTGGACAATTGCCAAGTCTTTGCACAGGGTTCCGAAATAGCCCTCTGGAGTCGCAAGTTTACCTGAGAATATGAAAGTCTGGCCAGGCTGTGCTGTTGGAGGCAGGGCAACCTTAAATTGCCCGCTTTGAGTTTGTCTACTTTTGATTACAGTGCCTTCACCAATGTACGCGATAAAAGCTGCAGGATTAACAGAGTCGATAATACCTCCTTGTTGTTCATTTAGCCAGAGGATGCTATTTGGCGGGTAGATTTCAAGAGGCATTTGGGGTGATGCTTTGATTTCAATAAGTGAGATATCATCGAACCAAACTGGCTTCTGTGTATCGTGGGGACCATCAGTAACTAGCCTTACTGTGAGGGATTCCCTATCTGCAGCTGTTGTGAAAGTGCAGCTGACTCTTTCCCAGTTGTCTACCTTTTTGCTGGCTGAAACACCCCCATCTCCACAAAACTGTTTATCTTCCTCCACATCGCTGAGGTCAAGGTATGCAGCCCCTGCTCCGTTTGAACGGAATATCCAGCCAGAAAGCTCATATTGGGTTTGCGATTTGACTGCAACTGTCTGGGTTGTGGCAACACCAGATCCTGCTGATTTAACATGTGTGCTTTTGAGTGAATAAGAGCCGGTGTGTGCTTTTGAATTTGATACAGTATGAGTGGGTGCACGAGCCCATGCAGTGTCTGTTTCAAATCCGGGGTTCTGCAGTAAGTTGATACTCGGTGCAGAGCCTTCAGCATAACCATAGAAGTTGGCGTTGTAGTTCAATGCGCCATATGGATCACGGCTCCACGGGCCTATACCCTTATTGGTAAAGTCCAGTTTGACAAGCCCATATCTCCAGTTGTCGTCTGTGGAATGTGGAAATACTGCATAGCCGCTTTGGTCTCTTTCAAACGGCTGGCCATTCAACTGGAGCAGTGTGGCCTTCACACAGTCTATCTCACCAGGAGCCTCATGGACAGTGAAGGTGACTTTGCACCATCCCTCATCAGTTGGATTAAGGGCGCCGGGGACACATTTCTGATTAACACATGGGTACGTACCAGACTTGGCTTTTTGACTTGCATCACACCAGTTCCAGCCAATAGTGTAGGTACTTGGCTCTTTTGGGAAATCAAGGATGATTTTATTAGCCGGGTTGGGGTCGCCGGATGCTCTAAATGATGAATATAAGTTGTCTTGCCCTTTGGCAATCCAACACCCATACTCAGCTTTATCATCAAGATTGTCAAGATTAAGGTTTAGGTAAGCGGATTGGATCTGCTGGGCTTGCAGCCATGTAAAATGCTTGCCGTCTGTTAATTTATTGTTGCACTGGTTGTAGTCAAATGTTTGATCAAGGCAGATTTTTACCTGGTCGCATGATTTTGTGGGGATCCTACTTTTGCAAAATAGGTAGCAATTAAATGGATTTGTACATAGTGTACATCCTGCATTGTATTCTTGCCTATAAGTATAATATCTGCCATCAGCATTTGGGTCTGTCCCATGCCAAACATGCTCTGGTGCATTATCTGGGCAAGCAGGAACATTATTCTCACAGCTGCAACCGCATGAGTCCAGATTAGTGCTTTTGCATCTAATTGTTGTTTGATAATTGCTTGGAGTTCCGGTTGTAATACGGCAGACACTCATATCTCCAACACCACATCTGTCAGTCGAAGTGTAGCTGCATTTTGAGTTTGGACATGCAGTCCAATCAGAGCAGCAGCAGGGTTGACTTTGAGCGCAATCTGCCCAGTCATTTGCAGAGCTACCTGAATATGAACAACCGCATGTCCCTTCAGGATCTTTGTATCCCTTTGGTGTCCAAGTATAATCTATGCACTCATAAACATCGCAGTTGTTTGCCACGCACCAATACTCATTATCATCAGCAGGACATTCATCCGAACAGCTGCCGCATTTTGGGGCATAGACAAGTGAGGAAGAAAGTAGTAACGTAAAAAATATGATGGTCAGTATTCTTACTTTCATCTCGGATTCACCTGCTGCCATTTGTATGTTTCCCGAGTACCATCACCATCTGAGTCAAATGATGAACAGCCCCATACATTAGTATTACATTGTGAAGTCCAGCCGTTCCTGGATTGGATGCATTTTGGCAAGCCATATTGCTTCCAGGACCATGGGCCGCCATTTACAGAGGTGCAGCGATAGTCCACACCAGCCAGAGTGCATGAAGTGGTACATGGTATCTGTGCACTACATGTTAACCCTTTTTGCTGGCATTGAGCTGCCACTGTGGGCGATTCGATACCACATTTGTCATCTCTGCAAACTGATCCTTGAAGATATGCTGAACATGAATAGACTGTGCTTGCACACCGCTGACCCCCTGGATGGAAGGCGCGGTCATAGCAATAATACTTCGATATTTGGTCATCATCAAGGCAGGTATCCCTGAAATAGTTGAAGTTGCCGTCCTGGTCTTCCTCATAGCAGAACCAGGCGATTCTCACATCTGGGGCAACTCCGCTGAGGCCAGAGCATGTGGTAACCTCCTCTTCGTTAATAACAGCACCCCATGGGCTGAAATGGGTTATGTTGGCATACACTTTTTTTGCAGCTTTGTCATTATAGCTGGGCACTGTAATGTATTTTTGTTGTTTGCTATCATAATAGGCAATTTTGACATCAATTGTCGCTGGGTTGATGTAGCTAGGGTATTCGTAATCTCCATAGTAAATAGAGAGCTGGACACCTGGTGAGAATGTTGCATTTTCAGGCTGCAGGTCATATACCACATAACTGATAAAATCTCCGGCAAACAATGTGCCGTCTTCCAGTTTCATGGTAACCTGTTCAACTGGGCTTCCATCTGATTTTCTTGCTATAACACCTTCAGGGATATTTAGAAGGACACGATCATCTTCTGAGGCAAGCACAGCTGTCTGCTGCACAACCCCGTTGGGATCTGTGCTTAACCGCTTAGCGATCACGCGGCTCAGGCTGTGTTCATACTGGCCAAATTCAGTTGCAGCCTTATCCTTTTTCATAAGCAATGGGAAGTAAAGCCTGGCCAGGATAGATCTCTCTTGCACCTCAACTTTAACCTCTGATGCATATTCCTGTTCAAACTCAATGCCCCTGGCCTTGTACGCCAGCAGCCCTGCAGCGACACACTGCTCCACCTCTTGCTCTATCCTGGTTTGGAGAATATTGTTACTATATATCCCATCATTAATGATCCCTGCTTCAAGAGAGCTTTTGAGGCATTCTGAAATGTATTGCTCTAATGCCTGTTTTTCAGCTCTGAGCTCCACTGATGCCTGATCCTGAAAGATAAGCGGGCGGTCTTGGCCCTTGCCAAGATAGAAGAATACTGCCACGGATAAAGTGATGACTATCGCTGTGAATAGAAATATGGTAAGTTGCGCTCTTTTTCCCCTCAAGGTGAGTTTGACTATATAAAATACTTATATAAAGTTTTTGGTTTAGAATATATTGGGACCATCAATTACATTAATGTTTAGCCGGAATAAAAAGATATATTAATGGGAATCTAGTTTGGTTATTAAAAAGAGGGTGTTTAACTTGGATTACCATAGTTACGATAAGAATGCTTTGTTTAAAGAGTTTTCCACTTCTGATAAGGGGCTGACTTCAACCCAGGTTAACCAGAGATTGGCTAGCTTTGGCAGGAATGAGCTGCAGGAAACCAGGAAGATCAAGCCAATAGAGATTTTTATTAATCAGTTCAAGAGTTTTATGATCTTGATTCTTTTTCTGGTGATGGTGATTTCTGCAGTGCTGCATGAGCTGCCTCAGGCAATTGCTGTGTTTGCTATTCTTATCCTGAATGCTGTTTTTGGCTTTTTGCAGGAGTATAAGGCAGAGAAGGCTATTGAAGCCTTGAAGAAAATGTCCAGCCCCAGGGCAAAGGTTATAAGAGATGGGGAAGAGATTAGTGTTGACAGCAAGGATGTTGTGCCTGGTGATATTATCTTGCTTGAGGAAGGGGATAAAGTTCCTGCTGATTCCAGGCTGATTGAGATTATGTGTTTGGAGTCCCAGGAGGCATCGCTCACAGGCGAGTCATTGCCTGTGCAGAAAGAGCTGGGTGTGCTGCCTGAGAAAACAGCTGTTGCCAATAGGAAGAATATGGTTTATGCTGGCACCATTATTACCAAAGGGCATGGCAAAGCAGTTGTTGTGGCAACTGGTATGAAGACTGAATTTGGCAAGATAGCTACAATGATACAGCAATCCCCTGAGGAACCAACCCATTTGCAAGTAAAATTAAAGGAGTTAGGCCATGCTTTGGGATTTCTGACAATGGGCATATGCTTGCTTGTGTTGATTATTGGTGTAGCTGTGGGGAATGATTTCTTTGAGATGCTTTTTATTGCTATTGCGTTGGCTGTGGCTGCTATTCCAGAGGGGCTGCCTGCTGTAGTAACAATAAGTCTTGCGCTTGGAGTTCAGCGCATGATTAAGAGAAATGCTTTGATGAGAAAATTACCTTCTGTTGAAACATTGGGGTCAACTACAGTAATATGCACTGACAAAACAGGGACGCTAACCCACAATGAGATGACTGTGAAAAAGCTTTTTGTTAACAACAAGGTGATTGATGTTAGCGGCTCTGGGTATTCTGCTGAAGGGGGTTTTAGCTCTGATCCCAAGGAGTTTGAGATGCTCCTCAAGATAGGGATACTGAATAATAATGCCAAGATTCATGATGGCAATGTTATTGGTGATCCAACTGAGGGCTGCCTTATTGTGAGTGCAAGAAAAGCTGGCATGACAGAGCTCGCAGACCATCCGAGAGTGGATGAGATACCATTTGATTCACAACGGAAGCTTATGACTACTATTCACACCACACCTTCGGGGAGAATTTCAATGACCAAAGGTGCCCCTGATATTATTGTTGGGCTTTGCGACAGTATACTAATAAATGGCAAGGTTGAGCGATTGACCAAGCAACAGAAGGGTGCCATTATCAAGCAGGAAGACCTTTTTGCAGAAGATGCACTGCGGGTGCTTGGCTTTGCATACAAGGAGTTGGGCAAGGAAAGCAAGGAGACTGCAGAACACAATATGATTTTTGTTGGATTGCAGGCAATGATTGATCCACCAAGAAAAGAGGCTAAAGAGGCTATTGCAAAGTGCAAAGAGGCTGGGATTAAGGTGGTTATGGTAACTGGGGACTACCAGATTACTGCAAAGGCTATTGCAAAGGAGCTTGGTATTGAGGGAATTGCAGTTACTGGAAGTGAGCTTGATGAGATGAAAGACTTTGAGAGCAGGGTTGAGGATATTGGGATTTTTGCAAGGGTCAATCCCGAGCACAAGATGATGATTGTTGAGGCTTTGAGGAATAAGGGGCATGTTGTGGCAATGACAGGCGATGGAGTTAATGATGCACCTGCCCTTAAGAGGGCGGATATTGGGATCGCGATGGGGATTACTGGTACAGATGTGGCAAAAGAGGCATCTGATATGGTGCTGACTGATGATAATTTCACGAGTATTGTGAATGCTATTGAAGAGGGCAGAGGTGTTTATGACAATATAAGGAAGTTTGTGAAATACCTTTTGAGCTGTAATATTGGTGAGGTTTTTACAATCTTTCTGGCTGTGCTCCTCAGCTTGCCGACACCACTGCTTCCCCTACAGATTCTTCTTATGAATTTGGTAACAGATGGTTTGCCTGCATTAGCCCTGGGTGTTGAGCCTATTGAAAAGGATGTGATGCAGCAGCAACCACACAATCCCAAAGATAGGATTTTTTCCAAGACAACTCTTATTAATATGGTAGCAGTGGGTTTTATTATGTGTGTTGGTACGCTTGGGATTTTTGGCTACTACATGGGTGGAGATACCCAAAAAGCCCAAACAGTCGCTTTTACTACACTTGTTTTTTTCCAGATGTTTAATGTCATAAACTGCCGTTCTGAAAGGAGGAGCATTTTCAGAGTGGGCTTTTTCAAGAATACCTATTTGATTTTGGCTGTTCTATCCTCATTATTATTACATATTTTTGTTGTTTACGGTCCCGTGGGCACCTACTTTGACACAGTACCACTTAATGTGATGGATTGGGTTAGGATTTTAATGGTGTCATGTTCTGTGTTTGTCCTTGTTGAATTATGGAAATGGAAAAATGGCAGAGCTTAAAAGAGTAGCGGGTTTTGGAACAATACTGGCAATTAGTATTGGCTCTATTATGGGAACAGGGATTTTTATGGGACCTGCTATTGGAGCAGGGATTTCTGGCAATGCCTCAATAGTATCATGGATTATACTATCAATTATCAGCCTTTATGTAGCTGCCTGTTTTGGTGAACTTGTTGCCATGTTTCCAAAAGCAGGGGGAGTGTATGAATTTGGCAAGCAGACTTACGGAAGGTTTTTCTCTTTTATTATTGGATGGCTGGCGTGGATAATGGGTAATATTACTACAGTAGTAATCATAGTTGCTGGGGTAGAGTATTTACTGCCTGGGAACCAGTTTACTATGCTTAAAGTTGTCATTGGGTGCGTTTTCTTGATTATGCTGAATGTGGTCGCTTTCTTGGGGATGCAAGGAAGCTCGTTGATGGTCATATTATTCACAATAATTAACCTGATTGTATTGCTTGGGATAATTGTACCCGGCCTGTTTTTTGTTAATCCGAGCAATTATTCCCCGTTTTTTACAGGGGGACTATCTCCAGTGATTGTCACAATATTTTTTATCGCTGAGGGATTTTTTGGATGGGAGGCAGCAACTTATCTGGCTGAAGAGACAAAAGACCCTGAGAAAATTATTCCAAAGGCACTTATCATTGCCACACTAATTGTTGCTGTTTTGGCAATACTCATGACCATTGTAATGCTTGGTGTTATCCCTTTCAGAGAGCTGGCAAACAATCCTGCTCCACTAACCTTATTTACCTTTACTGTCTTTAGTAGAATTGGCGGCTTGAATCCTAACATTGTTATGGATATTATTAGCATTGGTGTCTATTTGACCTTGCTTGGATCTGCTGCCGACAATGTTATTGCTATGCCCAGATTAATTTTAGCTCTTGCAAGAGATAAACTTTTTCTCAAGCAGTTTACCGTAATTCATCCAAAATATTTTACACCACATTTGGCTATTTTTTTCCAGTGTATAGCTTGCATGCTCATCTTATTTATTGGGTTTGGTAAATACAAGACCCTTTTGAGTTTATTGGTACCAATTGGCTTAATCATGTATAGCATAATTATACTGGCTGTTCCTATACTTAGGTTCAGAAAACCAGAATTGGAGAGAAAATTCAAGGCACCTTTTGGAAAGATTGGTCCTTTTGTGGTGGTTCTGTTTTTTATATCGCTTATTGCCCTATGGGCTGTGTATGAAAAGAATTCTGCCACAATTCTGGGCATTGGCGGCTCGCTAATATTGATTGGGATCCCTCTTTATTTCCTGGTTGAGTTGTACAATGATCCTGACATGATAACTGAGGTTAATGATCTGCTGGCATATGGTACGCTGGTTACAGAGAGTGTAAATTTCCCGCGTGCTGTGCGGCAAGAGATAACAACACTGATTGGAGATGTTAGAGATAACCATGTGCTTGAGTTTGGGTGTAATGTTGGGACGCTCACAATGTGGTTGGCAGAGGCTGTTGGGCCGCACGGGAGAGTGTATGCCACCAGTTTTTCAAAAAACCATCTGAAGATAACTGAAAAGAGGATAAACAGGCAGAAGTGGCTTTCCGGGAGGATGCTTGGGGATGTGAAGTTCCTGCATGATATTGAGCATATGTCACGGGTGCATCCTGAAGTTGGGAAGATTGATGTTGCAGTGTCAGTTGGCATGATGGGATATGTCCAGGAGGTTGAGAAGGTTCTGAGAGAGGTTAATGCCTTAATGCCTGAGGGAGGTAAGATCTGCTTTATGGACTATGGTGATTATTTCCATCTTATTCCCAATGTTGACTGGCTGTCTAATAATGAAAAGATTGAGAAGATATTCAGAGAGTGCGGTTTTTCTGTGCAGGTTAAGCGCAGGAAGGGGCTATTCTGGAATTATATTTTTATTTATGGTATCAAATTCAGCAAGGATGTGCCTTATATCTAGCTTTTTGTTCTTGGATATATGGGAATCGCATCACCTGCTTGCAGTTATTGCAGGTGTAGATAACTCTGCGGTTGTGGAGCCTTACTGTGCAGTTGATGCCTTGTTTTAGATAGGAGCTGCAGTGTTTGCAGAATTGCTTTTTTAGTGAGGAAGGGATTCTCACCTTGAATTTGGTTGAGATTTTCCTTGCCAGCTGCACATATCTGTTTGCCAGCTGCTGGTCTTCTTTGCAGGTTTTGTTTGCTTGCTGAAATAGGGTCTGGATTCTTTCTAATGCTATCTTTTGCTCTGCTGGTTTTTTAGAGTAAGGCTGCTTCATAATAACGAAGAATAGAAAGGATTTAATAAAACTAACTGGTAGGTATATTTTCCTACTATATTTGACAACATACCTGCCCTGGTTTGATATCACTAAACCTACCTAGAATCTGTGTTTTTCCGGTTGGACAGAAACCAATTGTCATTTTCCCACCAGAATCTGAACAGAGTTTCTCCTTTGAAGCATTGTAGATATCAACATTCAATATTCCCATCCTGCCTGTGAAAATCATAACTAAAACAACAAGAACAATAAGTACGAGAGCTGCAAGCACGATAGCATTTAATGACAAACCTTGAGCTTTAGACATATGATCACCTCAAATGAATATTCACTTGGGTAAAACATAAAGGTTCTGATATATAAAGGTTTTGATAGGTTTAGCCGAAAAGTTTAAAACCGAAGATCATTAAAGTGAGAGTATGGAGAGGATTCTTATGACTGAGCAGGGTAAAAGGTTCTATGTAAAGGATCTAAAGCAGGATGTGCATACCCAGTATGGGTTTGTGAAGGCTGGGGATGTGCAAAAAGCCAAGGCAGGAGATGTCTTAAGGACAAATACTGGCAAGGAGCTCATTATGTTTAAGCCAAGTTTCATTGATGTTTATTGGAAAATTAAGCGGGGTGCGCAGATTATCCCCTTGAAGGATATGGGGGTTATTATTACAGAAACAGGGATAGGTTCAAAGAGCCGAGTGGTTGATGCTGGCGCTGGTTCTGGAGGTCTGGCTTGTTTTCTTGCCAATATTGTTAAAGAGGTTGTGACTTATGATATTAGGGAGGATTTTATTAAGATAGTTGAGCATAACAAGGAGCTGCTTGGGCTGAATCTGACGATTAAGGAAGGAAATGTTTATGAGGCGATAGAGGAGAAGAATGTTGACCTTGTTACGCTTGACTTGCCAGAGCCGTGGCTTGCAGTTGAGAGTGCTGCAAAAGCCTTGAAGGTTGGCGGGTTTGTGATGGCTTACTCACCAAGTGTGCCACAGGTGATGGATTTTGTTGAGGCTGTGCGCAAGAATGAGAAGCTGATATTTTTGAGGACACTTGAAATTATTGAGAGGGAGTGGGATGTTGACGGCAGGAAGGTTAGGCCTAAAACACAGACGATCGGCCATTCTGGATTTATGAGTTTTGCAAGGAAGATAAGGAGGTAAAGATGATAGCGTATGTTTTGATCAGCCTGCATGATGGTGATGAGCGAAAACTGATGGATGACCTTGAGGATTTGCCAGAAGTGCGCGAGGTGCACATCTTGTTTGGAGAGTGGGATTTGATTGTGAAGCTTACTGTTGAGAATGCAGAGGATCTGGCCAAGTTTGTGATGGAGAGGATACGCACAAGAAAGGAGATTAGGGTTACTAGCACAATGATTGCTGCAAAATAGATTCACTCGATATCTTTTTCCACGATTTCTCCTGGTAATGTTGTTTTATTTGGCCAGATTTTTCTGCCAGGGTATATTCCTGTGTTGATGCCAGTGTTGACATTGTCACCGAGGCATGCTCCAAGCTTTCGCCTGCCTGTGTCAATCTTGTTACCGTTAATAACGGTAATGTGGTTTTTGCCGTCATGTCTAAAGTCTGCTGTAACAGTCCCATATGCAATGTTGCAGTGGTTGCCAATTACCGAATGGCCGATATAGCATTGGTGTTTTGCGGTTGTTCCACGCAAAATAACAGAGTCAACTATTTCTGCTCTGGTGCGTACGCCTTCCATGATGATAGTATCTTTTCTTAGAAATGCATTGGGGCCGATTTCACAGTTATTACTGATGTAAACAGGTCCTTCAATATATGTGCCTGATTTTATCACTGAGTCTTTGCCCAAAACAAGAATACCTTTTATTGTTACGTTATCTTCAACTTGGCCTTGAATATTGCTTTTTTCTATCTGGTTGAGCATGAAGACATTTGCCTCAAGATAATTCCACCAGTAAGCAATTGGCAGCCAGTAGTCGGTGGATTGGACTACTGTGAAATCTACGCTTTTGGCCAACTGGTTGATTGCATCTGTTAACTCAAGTTCGCCTCTGGCTGATTTTTTAAGGTTTTTTATAATAGCAAAGATTTTATTGTCCAGTAGATAGCAGCCGATATTTGCCAGATCAGAAATAAATTGCTTTGGTTTTTCCACAATATTGTCAAGTCTGTCTTTTTTTCCAATAAAGACTCCGAAGCGTGAGGGCTCCTCCACCTTTTTTGCAATGGCTGCATACTCATGTTTAGCTAGCTGTTTAAGATCTTTGCCTGAGTATAAGTCATCTCCATACAGCACTATGAATCTATTGTCAACAAAATGTTCTGCTGCCAAGAGAGCATTGGCTGTGCCAAGCTGTTGCTTCTGCTCAACATAGGTTATCTTGATACTTTTGTATTGGTCCCCAAGATGCTGTTTAATTTTTTCCTGCATAAAGCCAACAACGATAATCACTTCATTTACCAGGCCGGTCAACTGATCTAGATTGTGCTCTATTATTGTTTTATTGAGAATCATGAGTAAAGGTTTGGGCGTAGTGATAGTTAATGGATAGGTTCTTGTTGCTTTGCCTGCTGCAAGAATTACTGCTTTCATTTTGAAGCCTCTGCTGCTTTGACCAGCTCATCTACAATTGTTATTATCTGCTTCTGAGGGCCTTCCACCATTATCCTTAAAATATTTTGAGTGCCAGAATATCTTATAAGGAGTCTTCCTTTGCCTGATAATTCCTGTTTTGCTTGCTCCAGTTTTTTTGAGAACTCAGGCATTTGGTCAAAAGGTTTTTTCTGATCAACTTCAACATTTTTTGTGATTTGGGGATATTTTTCTAGCTTTGCCAATTGAGATAAGGGTTTGCCTGTTTCCTGCATTATCTTCAGGATATTTAGTGCCGCGATTGTACCATCCCCTGTTTTGGTGTGGTTAAAAAAGATTATGTGGCCTGATTGCTCGCCTCCAAGATTATAGTTGTGTTTGAGCATTTCCTCAATAACATATCTGTCTCCATTTTCTACTCTAACTACTTTTCCATGAGCCTTTCCAATAGCATGATCTAATGCTAAATTAGAGTACTCTGTTGCCACGATGGTGTTGCTGTTGAGCTCTTTGTTTTGAAGCATGTGGAGCCCGGCTATTACCAATATTTGGTCACCATCAACTATTGCACCTTTTTCATCTAAAAGGATTACTCTGTCAGCATCTCCGTCAAGTGCTATGCCAATGTTTGCTTTGCTGTTGATTACCTCTCTGCTAACATTTTCAGGGTGTAGTGCGCCACAATTATTGTTTATGTTGTAACCATCTGGTGTGTTGTTGAGGACTATGACATGCGCTCCAAGTTCTGTGAAAATCTTGGGAGCTACATTATAGGCTGCTCCATTTGCGCAGTCAAGCACGATGGTCATACCTACTAGACTAATATTATTGACAGTGCTTTTGGCAAATTCAATGTATCTACCGCGGGCATCCTCCATACGGTATGCTTTTCCAATGTTTCCATTGTTGGGCTTGATTTCTGTGCCAAGGAGTTTTTCAATTTTGATTTCCATCTCATCAGGCAGTTTAATGCCTTCTGCAGAGAAAATTTTAATGCCGTTGTCTTCTGCTGGATTATGACTGGCACTTATTACAATGCCTGCATTGGCATTGAAGGATTTGGTTAGATGCGCGACTGCTGGTGTTGGCATTGGCCCTACCAGGATTACATCTGCTCCCATTGAGACAAGGCCTGCGGTGAGTGCGTTTTCGAACAAGTAACCTGATACCCTTGTATCTTTGCCAATAACAAACGCGGGGGGATTGCCATTTTTGGTTTCGTTGAAGACATAAGCTAAAGCTTTGCCTAGCTGAAGACTGAGTTCTGGAGTCATAGGATAGTAGTTGGCCTTCCCTCTGATACCGTCTGTGCCAAATATTCTCATTCTACTGTCACGCTCTTTGCCAGGTTTCTTGGCTTGTCAATTTCGCAGCCCCTTGCGTCTGCAAGGTAATATGCAAGCAGCTGCATTGGGATTGTAGTTAGGATTGGGCTGAGGAGCTCAGCGGTCTCTGGGACATGTATAACATGGCTTGCTGCATTTATTATCTGAGTATCACCTTGTGTGGCTATTACGATGATGTCTCCACCCCTTGCCTTGATTTCCTGGATGTTGCTGAGCATCTTTTTATATGTTTCTGATTTAGCAGCAATGGCAACTGTTGGGCATTGTTTGCTTACTAAGGCAATGGGGCCGTGTTTCATCTCGCCTGCTGCATAGGCTTCGGCGTGCTGGTAGCTGATTTCTTTTAGCTTAAGAGCGCCTTCCATTGCCAAGGGATAGTTAATGTTGCGGGCTATGTAGAGGAAGTCTGGTACATCTTTGTATATTTTTGCGATCTCTTTAACCTTTGGGGTGCAGGTGTTGATGGTGTATTGGACTTTTTTGCTTAACTCTTTGATTTCAGTGAGAAAGTCGTTGATTGCTGGTTCTGATAGGGTAGATTTGAGCTTTGTCATATACAAGGTGAAGAGAGTCATTACCACTAACTGGCTGATGAATGCTTTGGTTGAAGCAACTCCGATTTCAGGGCCTGCTCTGGTGTAAATGACATAGTCTGCCTCTCTGGCAATTGTGCTATCCATAACATTTACCACTGCCAGCACAATGGCGCCTTTGGATTTGGCTTCTCGTAATGCTGCGAGGGTGTCTGCTGTCTCTCCACTCTGGGAGATGACTATTACCAGGCCATGTTTGTTGAGGATTGGGTTACGGTAGCGGAATTCTGAGGAAACATCAACTTCAACAGGGATTTTCACCAGCTGCTCGATTTGATATTTGGAGACAAGACAGGCATGATAAGCAGTGCCACAAGATACCATGGTGATTTTTTGGACTTTTGTGAGTAAAGGAGATAAGGGTTTTATCTCCTCTAAGACAACCTGGTTGTTTTGGATTCTACCAGCGAGCGTGTTTTTTATTACCTCTGGCTGTTCCAAGATCTCTTTGAGCATGAAGTGCTTGTAGCCTTGCTTTTCTGCTGAGCTGATGTCCCAGCTTATTTGCGATGGATGATTAATATTATTGTCATCAATGTTGTAAAGCGCAATATCCAAACTGATAAACCCATAATCTCCATCATTTAGGTAGACTGCTTTTTTGGTGTGCTGCATAAAGGCGGTTACATCGCTTGCCACAAAGTATTCATTGGCGCCAATGCCGACAACCAGAGGAGAGCCTTTTCTGGCAAATGCCAGCTTTTTTTCTGGCTTATTTAAGGCTACCATCGCATAACTGCCTTCCAGCTGTGTGAGTGAATTCTTGAATGCTTGCGAGAAGCTATCTCCTTTAGCCATTTGGAATTGGATGAGGTTAGGGATTGTCTCAGTGTCTGTCTCTGAGTAGAATTTATAACCGCTATTGGTGAGCATGGCTTTGAGCTCAAGGTAGTTTTCAATTATGCCGTTGTGGACAACGGCTATTTGCTTGTTGTTTGAGAAGTGCGGGTGGGCGTTTTTTGCTGTTACTGCTCCATGGGTTGCCCAGCGGGTGTGGCCAATGCCAATGGTGCTTTTACCCAAAAGTTTAGTATTGTTGAATTCTCCTATTCGGCCTACCTTTTTTATGCCGGTTATGTTTGGATTTTTTAAGAGTGCAATCCCCCAGGAGTCATAGCCCCTGTACTCGAGCTTCTTTAGACCTTCAATTATTATTTCAGATGCATTCTTGCTGCCTTTGTAAGCGATTATTCCACACATGACAGTCAGAGAAGAGTAAGGTGGTTAATAAGTATAACTAATATGATTTTATTGGTATTATAAAAATTTTTTTAATATCTCCGGTAATCAAAACATATTTATTGCCATGTGATCATAAATACCTTATGAAATCAGAAGTCCGCATAATCGGTATTGATGATGCGAGTTTTGACAAGTATAATGATAAGAAGACTTTAGTGGTTGGGACTTTGTTTAGGGGCGGCTCATGGCTGGATGGAGTGATGAGTACAGTGGTTGAGGTGGAT
>JBDRLT010000009.1:0-5701 GCA_043812815.1 Candidatus Woesearchaeota archaeon
GTTGGTTGCAGCAATCAAAACAAATCCGCAGAAAATACTCCAGGACTATGGCAGACTAATGGAGCTTGCCGATTATCAAAAAACACTCTCAAAAAGCAGAGCAACTATCCTCAAGCTCAACCTTTCTTGGAGCATGTACTATCCTGCTTGCTCAACAGAGCCATGGCAGCTTGAAGGAGTGGTAAAGAAGTTACAGAATGATGGCTACCATGAATTGCACCCAGTTGAAAATAGGACAGTTGTTACAGATGTCTGGAAGGGTGCTAAGGGCAATAAATGGTTGCCAATCCTGAAAAAGTACAACCTAAAATACGAACCGTTAACAGAAACCAAATGGGTAAACTACAAGCCAAAAGCCAACATGTTTGCACTTGAGAAAGTTTTTTCTCCAAAATATGGAACTAAGCACAGAGCATTTGCCAAACCCCATCAAATTCCTGCAATGTTTATTGGGAAAGACATAGTACATCTTCCAACACTGAAGACGCATGGTCACACAACAATGACCGGTGCTATGAAAAACGCCTTCGGCGGCCTTATTACAACAAGGAGACACCACTGCCACAAGCAAATCCATGAAGTGCTAGTTGACCTACTGCAAATCCAGCAGGAGATCCATCCAGGGATTTTCGCTGTGATGGACGGCACAGTTGCAGGGGATGGTGCAGGGCCTCGCACAATGCTCCCTAAGATAAAAAACACAATTCTTGCTTCAGGAGACCAGGTTGCAATAGATGCTGTTGCTGCCCACCTAATGGGCTTTGACCCTATGAAAATTGGTTTCATAAAGCTTGCGCATGATTTGAATCTTGGGTGTGGTGATATTGACCAGATTGACTTTGCTGGCTTGTCCAGAAAAGAGATACTCAAGACAAACTTTCATTTCTCAACAGGCAAAAGCCCGGTGATCTTCTGGGACCAGATGTTCAGGAAGGGGATGCTCAGCTTTGTTGAACCACTGCTATTCCACACAGGACTCTTTAATCTGGCAGTTTTCGCTTCAGCGTTCTACCACGACAATGTGTGGTATAATCTTGTTGGTAGATCAAGGATAAACCGATTTAACCAGACACCATGGGGGAAACTGTGGATGAGGTACTAGCTAGCTTTTATTGTGAATACCTTCCCAGCCTCATTAAAATCAGCCACACCCTCAAGCCTGCTGAGAAAATCTGTGGACAAATTCTGAGGTGGGATAATCGCTAAATCAAAAAACTCAGCCTTCTCCACAGCAATATCCAATCTTTCTCTTGCAACCACAAACGCAACATCATTGCTGGCAAGATACTCTTTAAAACTGACTGGCACTCTCATCGGGCTTTGAAACAGCATAGCTCCCAGGTAGAAATATTTCAGGCTATAACCTTCAATAAGCTCTTCCCTTAACGGTGAGTTGTTCCCGTACATTATCACAGCAGCATCTGCAATCCTTTGGTTAATATCAACATAGTAGCTCACATGGGTCTTTCTGGCAACCAGCACCTTTTTGCCACTAAGCCCTGCCAGCGCAAAACCATCCTCATCATTAGACAAAATAGCCTCATCATTCCCCACATTTTCTCTAACCCAGTCTCCCAAAGAATACATCCCATAGGTATGGGAATCCATTTGTAAACCATATTTGTACCATTGGTCTTCATAAGTATTGGAAATCTTGTTGATTAAGAGGGGGACTGGAACAGCAAATAAGAATATAATCAGAAAAATCAGCTTATATTTATGATTAATATTAGAGTAAATCGCCCCAGCCCCATAAACTACAAATATTGGGATTAAGAATCCAAAATTAAACAGTTTGCCTGGTAAAACCCAAAAACCGAGTAAGGGTCTAGTGATAAGATGATGCAAGGCAAGTAATGGAATAAAAATAAACCATAACAGCAAAAACTTTCTTGGCATTTTTCCCCTCTTTATAATACAAGTGATTAACCCCAAGAGTGCAAATAACCCCATTATGAAACCAGATGGGCTGATCGTATTAAAAAAAGTCTTAAACAGCCCACTTATAACCCAGCTAACGCCAAGATGTGTGACACCTACTTCAGAGTACTGCAATGTCGGGTTGACGATATGAAATCGGTGGTATAGGTACATAGGAAGAATCAGGGGTAAAGATAAGAGCAGCGTGAAGAATGGTACTGCCCAATATTTTTTTAAATAACTGATGATAACTCTGATATCCTTCTTCGTAAAAAAGTCTCTGAATAAAGTGAGTATTACTGTCAAAGCGAATAAGAGGACCAATAGCAGTCCCTCAGAAGATCTAACAAAGAAAAACAGCCCGAAAAAAATTCCTGTGAGCACAGCGTATCTTAACCGGTTATCGGCCTCAAGTTTCAGCCAGAATAATATCGAGAAAAGGATTAATGGCATTGTAAACTCAATCAGATTTGAGGTAATTCCCCAGTATGATAGGTATACAAAAGACAATAATAGCGCCCAGGTTTTACTCTTGAAAATAAATTCGCCTAACAAATAGCCAGATATTATTATTAACAGAGGGATGAACACCGAAAAGAAAATCATAACTCTATCAACATTGGCGTTGAATATTCTAACTGTGGCAGCAACTATCAGAAATACCCCCCATTCTCGGTAAGCAGAAGCATTCAAAAAATACATGTCTGTCCAAGGAGGATTCCCATTTAACATATTCATTACAAAAGCCCTATTCCTGTAGACATCTCCTCCGTATATAGGTCCAGGGAGGTGTTTAAGGGGCGAATAAATCACAAAATGAAGGATTAATACAGTTATCAGTAGGGCGATCAGCCCATATTCCTGCCACCCCATAGATTTAATCTTCTTAAGGTGGGGCTTTTTCTCACATTGCTCAGAATTCCTCTTCGATTTCATTGGATATCAGCCAAAATCATCTTAGCCACCTCTTCCCCACTGCAAAGTGCTGTATTCATATTCCTAATTTTTGGATACGTTACTGCAACGCCGGCATTATAGACACCCTTAATGCTTGTTTTATATCCTGGCTTATTCTTAGCGTAGTCCTTATTGTATATAGGCTCAGCATATCGTTCCTTAAAAACCTTTGTCCACATGGGCTTTGCTTTTGGAAAATACTTTTTTATTACCCCTATATATTTCGCAGTAATTTCAGCATCTCTCAGTGGAAAATCTTCCTCGCTTGCCCCGTATCTGCCGAGCCAGACAATTTTCTCAGGGTAACCATCAAATAGCCACGAATGCTGCACAACCATGTGGACTTCCTCTTGAAAAATGTTTAGCCAGTAATGGTCGCTAAGCAAGTCCTTGAACCCCACAACAACACTTACAACAGGGCAATACTTAATATTCTTCCACCTTTCTATCTCAGTTTTGGAAAGACCTGAAGCGACCCTAAGGAATTCAGGCAGGGGAATTGTATTAACTAAAATATCAAAGGATTCCATCCTTCCGTCAAAGCATATTTTTTTGTTTATCAAGTCAATCTCCTCAACTTTGCAGTTTTTTATTGTCCTTACCATGCCTTTCAATTCTTCTTCAAAAGCTTCAATTAATCTGTGCAAGCCCATTCTAGGATACCCAAATACACCAATCGCCTCTCGGGCTTTCAGCCTATAGGCAAATTGCTTTGCATTCAAGGCTGTCAAGGGGATATTATACTTGTTTCTCGAGTAAAGGTTGCCAAACAGTTTTTCTGTGACCTCATCACCAGCATAACTCCTCAGCCACACCTCAGCGTCCAGATTTTCAGGAATGGTCTCAGGCCTCATTACAGTAAAAACAAACGCCCCAAAAAGACCATATCTTATCCTCCCCCAAAAGCTTAGATAATCAAACTTCAGGAGGGAAAAAATATCTGTGAAATTGTAGACTTTGCCATCGGCAACAATAGCCATCTTTATCCTTTTCCACACCATGTCCTCAAACAACCCAAATCTTTTCAGATATTTATGAGTAACATCGTCGTGACTGAAAACGTGGTGGTAGAAAACTGGAATCTTATTACCTTTATGATCAAAAGATGCTGCAAGGCCCCCAAAATAACTTTTCTTTTCCAAAATAGTAATTGAAAGATCCTCTTGGGAGTCGAGCAGATTAACTGCTGTTGAAAGGCCAGTAATCCCTCCGCCAATTATCACTACCTTTTTTTTATCCATCTTCATTCTTCCTTAAAACAGTAATATATTGGGGTGTATTTGCAAAGAAGAACTTGCTGTCAATATACTCAAATCCAATACCTGCAATCTCTTTTCTAATTCTTGAGGGTGTGAATTTATGTACGTGGATTCTATTTGCCAGAAAAATATTCTTAAATACTTTTATGGAAGTTCTTAGGGCTGCCATCCCCCGGAAAACCTCAAATGGGTAAACAAAAACGAAAAGGCCGCCAGGCTTGAGTACTCTATGGATTTCTTTCAAGAGCCCGTTAGTATCCTGTATATGCTCAATAACATGACTGGAATACACTTTATCAAAATGGCAGTCCGGGAAATCAGTTTTTGTGGCACTCATCACAGAAAGGTTGTTTGCCATTCCTTCTTTTATTGCAGCCTCATTAACGTCAATACCATAGACTTCATAGCCTTTCTGTAACTCACGGACATAGCTACCTCTGTTACAGCCAATTTCCAGAATTTTATCACCTTTCTTTAGCTTTAGATTTTTCCTTATTATTTTGAATATCTTTTTCTTGTTCATCATCCAATCTTTTTCTTGAGTAAATGCATGAGACAAGACCGCTCCTTCATAAATCACACAATCAGTCTTGGAATGGTTAGGCGTCATATCAAATCATGGTGCACAAACTACCTCTGCATATTCCCCCTTGAATGTTATCGCATAAGCCTTATCAATCGGTGTGTGGCTAACATTAAAGTACTTTTCCCAGTCCCAGTCAGGGAAAACATCGCCAGCAACAAGCGCCCTTAGCTGGTCAGGCGTGAACGGAGGACAGAAAAACAGGCCATAAACCCTCATTAAGAGCTCAAAAAGCCAGATAGGCAAGGGCATGATAATAGTCCTCAGTCTCTTTATTCCTTTAATCTTCCGCATCAATTCTATATAGGGGATCTTCTCTTTCCCAATAATGTTGAATACCTTATTCTCAGGCTTCATCTCTATCGTCCTTAAAATAATCCTGCACATATCACCCACAAAAAGAGGCTGCCTTATGTATTTACCATCGCCAGGCACAGGATAGACAGGGGTTTTGGCCATAAACCTTGAGAGCCATCCCAGATGCTTCTTATCAAACCATCCAAACATCAGCGGAGGTCTGAAAATAGTGTAAGCGATTCCGCATCTCCTCACAAGTTCCTCCTGTTTCCTCTTTGTTTTGGTGTAATCGTCCTTTGCAGTGGAGATCACAACAGAACTGCTCAAATGCACTATATACTTAATCCCGTGCTTCTTTGCCGCCCTCAGGACATTTTTTGTTGCGGTTATATTGTCTCTCACAAAAGCGTCGCTGTACCTGTCAACTATATGGGCATGGAGAATAATAAGATAATCGGCCTTAAACCCCTTTTCCCACTCTCCGTATGACGAGAGATCAACACAGAGTGTTTTTACCTCTGGGTGATATTTTTTCAGAATAGCCAGATTATGCTCATGCTTGTCGACTGCCAAAACATCATATTTCCCGAGCTCAAACATCAGGTTTTGGCCGACAAGCCCGGCTGCTCCTGTAACCACAACTTTCTCCATAAACACCCCTAAACTCCAAACATTATATTTCTTT
>JBDRLT010000010.1:0-10230 GCA_043812815.1 Candidatus Woesearchaeota archaeon
AACCCTGACCTGCTGTTTACCGCACTTGCATGGAATCTTAACCTCGTCTATCCATGGTTTATGCAAATCTTCTGGCAGCTTACCGGCAAGCTTTGCAAGTTCTGCAGCCGAGCCAACCACTGTAATCCCGCCACAGTCACATTTCCAAACAGGCAGCGGAGTCCCCCAATAACGCTGCCTAGTGATGCCATTATCCCGCAAATTCGCCAGCCACGAGTCATAATTCCTACTGCCTGCGTACTCTGGCACCCAATAAATGCCCTTGTTGATTTCCCTCATATTCTCTTTAAGGTCTTCAATCTTGAAAAACCACTGATTAGTTGTTCTGTAAATGACCGGCTGCTTACACCTCCAGCAGTGGGCATACTCATGTTCAACTTTGGTTGTAGCAATCAATGCTCCCACTTCCTCCAAGGCCTGCACAAACTTTTTGTCATCAGCCTTTGCAGACAGTCCGGCAAACTTGCCCATTGCCTCAGGAAATATCCCTGCTTCATTCAAGTTGTTGAAAGCAGGAATCCCTTCCCTACGGCCAATTTCATAATCCTCTGGACCGCATCCAGGAGCAGTATGCACCAAACCAGAGCCAGCAGACAAATCCACATACTCACTTGAAAGCACAACAGAAAACACTTTGTCTGAGGCACTCATCAGCTTAGCATACTCCTGTTTCAAAAGCGGGTAAAAAGGATGCTCATACTTGAGACCTTCTAACTTGTCGCCTGTTACAGTCTCAACAACCTCATATTCACGCTCGGCAACTCCCCTAATAAAACTCTCAGCCAGTCCCTTGGCAACTATCCAAAGCTCATCACCGACCTTAGCTCTGACATATTCCAGCTCAGGATGGACCATAACTGCAAGGTTAAATGGAATAGTCCAAGGTGTTGTAGTCCAGATCACCAAAAATTCATTTTTGGTGCCAACAACCTTGAACTTAACGAAGATAGAATCATCATGCACATTCTGGTATTCAAGCTCATGCTTAGCCAAGGCAGTCTCACAATGCCTGCACCATGTCATAGCTAGTTTATCTTCATACAATCGGTTACGCTTATAAGCCTGCTTAACCAGCCACCATACACCCTCAATAAACTCATTCTTAACTGACTGGTAAGCGTTTTCAAAATCCATCCACACCCCAAGCTTCTTGAAATCCTCATTCATCAGCAGCATATTCTGCACAGAAAGCTCCCTGCACGCCTGCACGAATTTTGCCACTCCTAACTTTTCAATATCTTCTTTGAATTTAATCCCAAACTTCTCCTCGGCCTTATGCTCAGTAGGCAGCCCATGCATATCATAGCCTGCCCGATCCCAAACATTAAAGCCCCGCATGCGCTTATAGCGCAATACACAGTCTTTTAGAGACTTGTTCCACGCAGTCCCCAAATGCACCCTGCCTGATGTATATGGCGGTCCATCCAAAAAGTAGAACCGCTTTCCCTTCTTATTCTTCAGATTAGCCTTCTCATGAATTCTACTCTTTTCCCAGTAATCGGTTATCTCCTGTTCAATTGCCTTGAAATCATACATTTTGTTTACCTCAACATTGAGTTTTTTAACTTAGTCTTAAATATTTTTTGCATCGGAGGGTTACCTCTACCTAAATAATAGAAACAAGAGCAATTATTTCACTCATACCCTGTGCTAATATCTTATTATATAAAAAACTTTCCACAATAGGTCTGGCAAGCCTGCACCACTTTCTGCCAAACATCAGGTTTTAAGCACTTTTTTCCCGAGCAAACGCAAAGATTGAAAATCATTTTCGGGTCGCTTAAGATGACTGTAAACACTAATCTTAAGCTCCGCAATTGCATACTATGAGATAAGTTTAAATATTTGCCAAATAAAATTGCATGTATGGATTTATGGCTTATATTTGCACTACTCTCTGCAGGAAGTGCTGCACTCGTTGCTCTCTTTGGGAAATTAGGGCTGCAAGGCATAGACAGCAACACAGCCACAGCAATAAGGGCAATTGTCATGACAATCTTCCTTGTAGGGGTAGTGATTGTGCAGGGAAAGCTCAAGGATATCCATGCTATTATTATAAATAGCAAGGCTATGACCTTTATTATCCTGAGCGGAGTTGCAGGAGCGTTATCCTGGTTATTCTATTTCCTAGCACTGAAAACTGGTAAAGTCAGCCAGGTGGCTCCCATTGACAGGCTAAGTGTTGTTTTTGCCATTATACTTGCATTGCTCTTCCTTGGAGAAAAACTGACATTTAAACAGGGCATTGGCGCAGCCTTAATTGCTGTCGGAGCCATACTACTTGCCTTATAGACTATAAACAAGTTTAATACACGCGTCCTGATCTTGGATAAGCGGCATTTTTAGCGAAGCCTCAGGGCTCACCCATACAAAATCCCTGTGTTCAGCATTATTCAGAACAACCTTCGGACGAGTTTTCAAATCTGCCTTAAACATATGGTAGATAAAATCAAAATCTGCATACCTTACATATACTTCTCTAACATACTTTAGCATGCGTTTTTCCAAAAAAATATTAGTTTCCTGCCCAATCTCCCGAGTTATAGCCTGCCATATATCTTCCCCATCATCGACTTTTCCACCTACAACACACCAGGTATTACCCTGTGGTTTGTTATCTTGCCTGAGAAGTAGAAGTATTTCACCATTATTTTCAAGCAGGCAGCTAACTATTCTATGCTTCCCATGGAAATCAGAAGGTCTCTTAACGAATATCATGTTAAAATGCGGGGGATGGGACTTTCAACCATCGAGGCTTCGCCAAAGGCGAAACTCCATTTTTTGGTCCAGCTTTTTTCCAAAAAGATGGATTTGAACCCACGAACCCACTAAGGGACAAGGTTCTGAGCCTTGCGCATTTGGTCTCGCATTAGAGAGCTATTCTCTAGTTCCCATTGACCAGGCTTTGCTACCCCCGCTCTAGAACTTTGTTTTTGCATCATATATAAAAATCTTATTGAATCTGGAGAATATGCCCGCATTTAGCACAAACATGCACTTCTTTAACCTCATCAAACCTGGTGCTTATACCCCAATCTAACACAGTGCCGCACTCCGGGCACTTCGGTTCCAGATATTCTAGTGAGTCAAAGAAATTAGATTCAGCCATTCCCCCTCCATTCTACACTTAATAAGTATATAAACATTTCGACTGCAAAGTGATCAAATTTGCCCAGAACATTGTACAAATAGGCTATACGTATAGAGTTTAGGATAATCTGGGAAGCCATCAATCTTTTCATAATATTTATATAATGGCTATTTGAATACCCAATTTATACATAAATCATATGGAAAAAAGGGGTGGGCATTGTGGTAAATGTAGACATTGATGGACAACTTTATCAGAGAATGAAGCTGTTTGTGGAAACAAACAGGCTGGAATATCCTTCTATTAAGTATTTTGTGCAGAAAACAGTGCTGCAAAGGCTGTCGGAAAAGCAGGAAGTGTGATCAAAATGGAAATACTTGTTACAGGCGGAGCAGGGTACATAGGCAGTGCAGCTGTCAAAAAGCTTGTGGAAGCAGGGTATAAAGTTGTGGTGGTGGACAACCTTTCCAGAGGCCAAAAAAGCTATGTTAATCCAAAAGCCAAGTTCTACCAGCTTGACCTCACAGATGCCAAGGGATTGGCTAGGGTGTTTGAACAAAATCACATTGATGCAGTGATGCATTTTGCAGCGTACAAAGCAGTTGGCGAATCAATGGCAAACGCTGGCAAATATTCTGACAACATCACAGGAACTATCACCCTGCTCAGCCAGATGGTCAAATTTGGGGTGAAAAAGATGGTGTACTCCTCAAGTTGTGCTGTCTACGGTATGCCAGAGGTTGAACATATTGATGAGTGTACGCCAACAAAACCAATAAACTACTATGGCTATACAAAACTCAGCTGTGAACAAATCATTGACTGGTATGCAAAGATCCACAACATAAAATATGTTTCCCTAAGGTATTTCAATGTAGCCGGAGATGCAGGCTTAAATTATATTGACCAAAGCGCTGAAAACATAATCCCAATAATCATAGAAGTGATAGTAGGAACTAGGAAAAAACTAACCATTTTTGGCAAAGACTACAGCACCAGGGATGGAACATGTGTTCGGGATTATATAGACGTCTCAGATCTCATAGAAGCCCATATCCTGGCCCTAAAACTGGAGAAAAATGCAGTAATCAATCTGGGAACAGGCAAAGGGGCCAGTGTCCAAGAGTTGGTTGATACTGCTATTGAGGTTACTGGCAAGAGATTCAGTTATGAATTCGGGCCAAGAAGAAAAGGTGATCCTGCGTGCTTGATTGCCTCAAATGCAAAGGCAAAAAAGCTGCTTGGCTGGAGCCCAAAAACAAGTTTGAAGCAGATGCTAAAATCCACTTACCAGGCCTACACAAACAAATGAGCATACAAGAGCATTTGGATAGGAATGAGGGCTTGTTAAGGCATACCTCTATTGTTTTTATTGCAGCCCTCATCTCAAATGGCTTCAACTATATCTACCAGCTATTCATGGGGCGAACTCTTGGCCCTGAGCAATACGGTGTGCTTGGATCCTTGTTCTCAATGATCTATGTGATAACAGTCATCAATTGTACTGTTCTCTGGGTTGTTTCACGGTATGTAACCCAGTATAATGTACGGAAGGAGTATGGCAAGATCAAAACATTAATACTGAATGTGCTGCGCATAATGCTGCTTATTGGAGCTGGTGGTTTTATTTTAATGATAGTCGGCAGCGGTGTTATTGCCAATTTTTTGCATATCGATAGAATCCCAGTTATTCTCGTGGCATGCTTTGGCTATCTAACCTTATTCAGCCCGGCCCTTAGCGGCACACTGAACGGGCTGCAGCGTTTCACACGGTCTAGTTTTGTGGGGATGTCAGGCACCTTTGTAAAACTGGTGTTGGGCATAGCCCTTGTTTATGCAGGCTTTGGGGTTGTTGGTGCAATGTGTGCTGTGCTTGCTGCAGCGGTTGTTAGCCTTGCATTGAACCTCTATTGCACAAGAGACATCCTCCTGAGCAAGGCAACCAGCATCAAAAAGCTCAATATCTTCAGATACAGCTCTTCTGTATTGTTTGGCTCACTGCTCCTAATAATCTTGATAAATATTGACCTAATACTCGTTAAGCATTTTATGCCGGCAGCAGTGGCAGGCAATTATGCTGCGCTAACAACAATAGGCAAGATAATCCTCTTTGCCTCCAGCCCAATATCAGGAGTTATGTTCCCAAAAGTAGCAGCGCTATACGAAAAGAAAAAGGCCACTGGCACTATCTTAAAGAACGCACTATTCTATACTATACTGATCACGTCTGCAGGAGTAATTTGTTATTTCGCAATCCCTGGCTTCTTGGCAAATATCCTTTTTGGCAAAACATACACCATTGCACAGTTTATGGGCTGGTATGCGCTGGCAATTGCATTTTATAGCCTGAACAACTTATTGGTATGGTATAACCTTGCCAGGAAGCGCAGCAGATTTATACTCCTGATTGGCATATGTTTAGGTATAGAAATATTCGCAATAGCCCTTTTTCATAACACGATTATGGATGTAGTCAAAATAATGGTGGTTGTCAATGCCACCCTCTTTGTTATGCAACTGATGACAGTAAGCAAGGCTCTGGTGGTTAACCATGCATAAGCTGTCAGTGATAGTGCCTGTTTACAATGATGGCGAGTTCATCTACCGGAATGTGCATGAATGCGTCAAAGAGCTCCAGAAATACGGCTCAAACTTTGAAATCATAGTTGTGGATGATGGCTCAACAGATAACACCCTTGAGGAGGCTAAGCTTGTAAAATCCCCCTATGTGAAAGTTGTAGGCTATCCCACAAACAGCGGCAAGGGTTATGCAATAAAGTATGGCGCGCAGTTTGTAACAGGAACTGCTGTAACTTTCTTGGATGGCGATCTTGATTTGCCTCCCAGAAACCTCCAGAGGTTCTTTCCATATCTGGAAAAAGCTGACATTGTTATTGGCAGCAAGCGCCACCCCAAATCAAAGGTTAAATATCCCCTGAAAAGGAAGATCCTGAGCTTTGGCTACTATACTTTGGTGAAACTGCTCTTTGGGTTGGGTGTTTCTGATACCCAGACAGGCATGAAACTCATGACCAAAGAGTTCATGGACCGAGTTTTACCAAAAGTGCTTGTCAAGAGATATGCTTTTGATCTTGAGCTGCTTGTTGTAGGCAAGAAATATGGCTTTAAATTCGCTGAAGCCCCAGTTGACCTAAACCAGCATTACACCAATTCCAAGATCAATCTTAAGGCAATAAAAAACATCTTCATTGACACGATGGCGATTGCTTATAGAATGTATTGGCTTGGGTATTATGATAAAGGAAATAACAAAAGTTATGCTATAGATAAGTCGATAAGCACGCTAAATCACTGATAACCTATTATCTAATATTATTCTAAGTTTAGCAATAATATGCATGGTCGATTTCCCCAGATTCTCAAGATAAGAGTATTCAATCTCCCTTCCCTCATAGAGGCTGTTGTTTCTCCGAACTCTCAAATCATCAACAATGGCTATCTCATTGCTGTTTAGACCATATCCTGCCATTGCTCTTATTAACTCTCTGTGGGCATATTCACCATGGGCTTTGAGCCCATATATTATAAGAATAGCTGAACAGAGGGACTTTATGATCTCATAGTATGTTTCAGCCACAATCGTCGTAAATTTCTCCTGATCTACTGATGACAAAAACAAAAATCTTGACTCGGTTAGGGCTTTAATTGAAATAGCCAACTGTCTATTTGGGATTACCTTCAGCATCATTTGCAGTCAAATATCCCCTAAGCACAATGCCATTAATAAGATTGTTCCAGAATTCCTCGGAATAATTACGGCCAGACTCCATAAGAACATGCAATTTTTTGCCTAATATCTTTTCGTATTTCCTTAAGTCCAAATCCACTAGCTTGCAGTGCAAAAATAAGTCAATGTCAGAATCTTCAATTGCCTGACCATGTGCAAAGCTACCGAATAAGACAATGCATCTAGGCGATAGTTTCTCCCAAAGGAACCTTATTAAGCCTGATTTGTGCAGCTCATACTGAATAGCAAGTTTTTGATAGAGCTGGAAATCACAATTATCTCTAAGCCCCTGATAATAGGGTATCCCCCTTTTGGTATATTTCCTAACCAAGCTCAGCTCTCCGAATTCTCTAAGATAATTCACCACAGATAGAGGCGACAATTCAATCATTTTGCTTAGTTCCCTCAGCCTAAAGCTATCAGTAGGTGAGAATAGGAATACTTTTAATACCTTATATTTGTTATAATTTTGTAACATATGTAATAAAAATATCACGCAAATATATAAAGCTTTTGCCCAAATTAACCTATTGTGTTATCTAAGTAAACGGAAGTTATATATATTAGTAACCATTGTTTATTCTAAAAATGATACCCTTATCCCTTAAACTAAAAAAAGAACTGCACAGGAATATTGCTGCTGCCCAAGATCAGATAGTGGCTGAAATGTATTCGGTTTTTAATAATGCAGTTATGCATGGAGGAACAGCTATTTGGAGATGCTATCAAGGCAATCGCTTTTCCGAAGATATTGATGTTTACCTACAGAAAGATGAGACTAAAATTAACATGCTTTTCAGCAAACTTGAAAAAAGAGGGTTTGTTGTGGGAAAAAAATGCATCCTGGAAAACAGTCTCTACTCAGAGCTTGTCCAAAACAGGATATCTGTGCGCTTTGAAGCATTATTCAAAAGAGCAAATGGCATCCTCAAAGAATATGAGACTGCTGACGGGAACATGATAACAGTCTATACTCTCAGTCCTGAGGAATTCATAGCTGAAAAAGTTGACACATATCTCAAAAGGCTAAAAATTCGTGACCTTTATGATATATTTTTCATGCTTAGATATACAAGCCGGGAGAAAGTTAAGGAAGAGTTGGAGAAGCTGCTCAAAGGATATAAAAGCCCAATTGATGAAAAAGAGCTCAAGGCACTTATTATTGAAGGGCTTGTGCCAAGCCCTGCCAAGATGCTAGAATATCTTGGACGTTAAAATGGGAAAAGACAAACACAAATCAAAAATATTGGCTCTTTTCAGGAGAAGCCCTGTTGTCAGCTTTGATTCCATACAGAGAGTGGTTGGAGATAAGGGATATAGCAAACAACTAGTCAGAAATATGAAGATCTTTCCACTGGCCAAAGGCTATTACAGCAGCCAGGAAAATCCCCAACTATTCGTTTTTTGTATGAAGCCGGCATACCTGGGCTTGCAGGACGCAATGAGCTTTCATGGCCTATGGGAGCAGGAAACAATACCGATAGTTATTACTGGCAGAAAAATCCGGCAAGGCATAAGGGCAATAATGGGAATGAATGTGCTGGTGCGCAGGATTAATCCTAAATATGTGTTTGGTTTTGATTACTTGCAGAGCGGGGATTTGTATCTTCCTTATTCAGACATTGAAAAGACCTTCATTGATATGGTTTATTTCAGAGAGCCTTTAAGCAAAGAAGCATTGGATAGCTTTCGTGCCAAGATAGATATTACCAGACTTAAAAGCTATCTCAAGAAATATCCCCTCAGGTTAGCTAAAAGGATTTTGGAAAAAGTTACGTGAAATCATTGTGGTATACTTTGGATTACTGGAAATCTTTTAAAACCAACAGGGGATAGCATTATCCCACTTTTGAGATAATAAAACTTGGCTACTTGTTAGGATTATCTCTACTCAAAGGTTTTCAATAATTGTTGTTCAATAATCCCTGCGGAGAATTGCCTGAGGTGTTCCTGTCGTATAAACAGCATTGGGAGAGTGGGATAAGCTATTCATATAGTTAAGTATTGGAACTGAAAAAGCATATTAAACAGGTAAACATTGCAATAGTACACTTTAATGGCAATATAGTCTAACCATCCACATGCCAGCGCAATAACCTTAGGCATAAGATTTATAAATCAAATCACTCTATTATTTAATATGCGGGGTACAAAAAATAGAAATATCTTGGATGAGTTCTGCATTAAATTCTGCTCTGTTGTTGAGGCTCATTGCAAGTATATAGTAGTGTCGGGATTTGTAGCAATTAGCTCAGGTAGGGCACGAGCAACCGAGGATATTGATATTATTATCGAAAAAATTGATCTGCCAAGTTTTTTTCTGCTCCACAATGACCTGGTTAAGGAGGGGTTTGTTTGCATGCAGTCAGATCTACCAGAAGAGATATTCAGGTATCTTGAAGATAAGCTGGCAGTCAGATACACCCTGAGCGATCTGCCCCTCCCCGAAATGGAGCTTAAGTTCTCGAAGGATGCTCTTGATGAATACCAGATAAAAACAAGGGTAAAACTGCCATTAACAGGCCTTGACCTTTGGTTTAGCAGCATAAACATGAATATTGCTTTCAAAGAGGGATTGCTCAAGTCAGACAAAGATCTCAAGGATGCCGAGCATTTGAGAAAAATTTATCCAGAGCTAGTAAGTGAAGATGAGATCTCAAATATTAAGCAGATGATAAGGAAGTTGAGATAATGAGTGTAGAGATTGACAGGTGGATTGGGTATATGAAGAGAAATCCAGACACATGGAAGCAGATTCACACTGAGTTTATCAATGCACAATTTTCAAAAGCCAGAGAATTTATCAAAAGATTATCAAGGAAACCGGGCGGCAAGCAAAAGATAATTGATGCTTACAATATTAAGAATATGAACAGTTTCAGCAAGATTTTGCAGTGATTTATTGTATGATAGTACATTTGAGCAGGGTTTCAGTGAGATTGCAGGCAATTTTGGATTCTTTATTTTAATATGAAAACTTGGCTTTCCTAAGATATCCCCCATAGAGGGAAATTTCTAGTTCGTATTGTAGTTAGCCATTTGGATTGAAAATTTGGGGTCCATTGCAAGCTTTTATCTAGATTTCCAATGTTAACTCCTGATTATAAATTCCAACCCCCAAAATATATAAATGCGCCTCCTTTTTCGCCATCTATGAGGATTCTGATGCTCAGCTGGAGAGATTTGAAGCATCCAGAGAAGGGCGGAGCTGAGGTTGTAACAGATAAGTATCTTGCAGGGCTTGCCAAAAGCAATGAGGTTGTGCTGTTTACTGCGCAGTACAAAGGAGCCAGGAGCAAAGAAAGCTTCCATGGCTATACGATCATAAGAAGCAGGCTTGTATATCTGAATGGCTTGCTTTACGCCTGGAAGCACCAGGCTGAATTTGATG
>JBDRLT010000011.1:0-10458 GCA_043812815.1 Candidatus Woesearchaeota archaeon
GGCATTCTGGTTGCGAACTGTGAGATTTACAACTGGAGGGAGCTGGCTGAGAAATACAAGTTAGAAGCGATGAATGATGCGCATTTGCTGTTTTTGCTTTTTGAGCAGGGTGTTGCTATCCAGGAGATTTTGAAGGAACTCGATGGTGTGTATGCTTTTGCTTATGTTACTGACAAAGCAATACTTGCGCGTGATATTATGGGGGTTAAGCCTTTGTGGTTTTCTGCGGAGAATGGCTTTTGTTTTGCGTCTGAGAAAAAGGTTTTGGAGAATGCGCAAGAGCTTAACCCAAGGCAGATTCTGGTCTATGATTTAAGGACTTCAAAGATTGAGACAGTGCAGAGGGAATTTTATAGTCTGCTGCCTGAGGTCAAAGAGAACAAGGCTGCAATTAGAGTCAGAGTAACTGAGTTGTTAGAGGCTGCTGTAAGAAAGCGGATTCCTGAGCAGAAGTTTGGGCTGCTGTTTTCAGGGGGGGTTGATAGTGCTGTGCTTGCAGTGGTTTTGAAAAAGCTAGGGTGCAAGTTTAGATGCTACACTGTTGCTGTTGATAGCAAATCATTGGCTGGACCTGAGGATTTGGAGTATGCCAGGATTGCTGCAGAGGATCTTGGATTGGATTTGAGTGTTGTTAAGATTTCTGAGGATAAGATTTATAGTTATTTGCAGAGAGTGGTGCCTTTGATTGAGGATAGTGTTGTGGCAAAGGTGGGTGTGGCGCTCACTTTTTTTGCTGCGTGCGAGCAAGCAAAGAAGGATGGGTGCAAAGTGATTTTTTCAGGGACTGGCAGCGAGGATATTTTCGGGGGTTATAGACGGCATCGCAGGAGCACTGAGATAAACAAGGAGTGTTTGTCTGGGTTGCGTAGAATGTATGAGCGGGATACTTATAGGGATGATGTCATTACTATGTTTAATGGGTTGGAGCTGAGGGTGCCTTTTTTGGATAAGGCGCTTATTGAGTATTGTTTGAGGATTCCTGGTAAGTATAAGGTTGGCAATGGAAAAGATAAGGTCATTTTCAGGGAGATTGCTGAGGGGCTTGGCTTGCCAAAAGAGATTGCCTGGCGGAAGAAACTTGCTGCGCAGTATGGTTCTAAGGTGCATAAGGCTATCAGGAAGGCTGCGCATAAGAATGGGTGTCATCTGATGTCTAGTTATCTCAGGCAGTTTTATGCTAAGCCGAACCTTAGGCTCGGGGCCTTGGTGAGTTCAGGTAAGGACAGCTTATATGCTATGTTTGTTTTGCAGCGGCAGAATTACGAGATTGGTTGCTTGATTTCAGTAAAGAGTGAGAATCCTGATTCGTATATGTTTCACACTCCCGGGGTTGAGCTGGTGAGGCTGCAGGCTGAAGCTATGGGTTTGCCTTTGGTGGAGCAGTCTACTAAGGGAGAGAAGGAGGCTGAGCTAGAGGATTTGCGAAGAGCTCTGATTGTTGCTAAGGAAAAGTACAAGATTCAGGGAGTGGTTTCAGGGGCATTATTTTCTGTTTATCAGAGGGATAGGATTGAAAAGCTGTGCGATGAGCTTGGCCTGAAGTGTTTTGCGCCTTTGTGGCATATGCAGCAGGATGTGGAAGTGAGGGATATTATCAAACAGGGTTTTAAGGTCGTAATGACTAAAGTTGCTGCTGAGGGTTTAGATAGAATCTGGCTGAATAAGGTTATGGACTATGAGATGCTTGATAAGCTGATTGCTTTGAATAAGAAGATTGGCTTTAATGTTGCTGGCGAGGGCGGCGAGTATGAGAGCTTAGTGCTGGATGCGCCTATGTTTGCCAAGAAGATTGATATTGCGGATTATGACATTATTGGAGAAGGATGCTGCGGAGAGCTGGTTGTGAAAAAGGCAAGATTGGTTGGCAAATGACTTGTTATGCAATTGCGGAGCTTAAAATCAGTATGCAGTTGTCTTAAGCGACCCTAAAGTATTTATTAAATTTATTTAAGCGCACATGCTGCAAATACTTACTTGAAGCCGCGGGAATATTGGGTGCTGTTCCTGGCTTGTTGATTTGAATTAGTTAGCTAAACATAATCACAATATTTATATATCTCTTAATATCTAAAAAAATAATCAATAAAAAAGTGATTTGATGGAAAAAGGTTTTTATCTCTCTTTATTTTGCTTGGTTATTGTATCATTGGTTGTCTTCAGTCCGAATTATGGTGCTGGGAGATCATTTTTAGGCTTAGCAGTAAACTGCCCAAAGTCATGTTCAGTTAGTGTTAGGGATGCTCAAAGACCTGATGGGAATTTTGACAAAGTGCTTTCATGGAGTCCTGTTCAAGGTGCTGCTGGATATCAGATCTGGAGATGCAAAGGAAGTAACTGTAATAACTGGCAATGGACGGCTAGTACCTCTGCGACTACATGGACTGATAAAAATGGTGGAAAAGGATTTGGAAATGAGGCTTGGACTTACAAGTTAAGTGTTAAACCCATAAGTGGTTGTACTAATTGGCCAAGTTGTACTTTTAGCCAAGGTGATTCCCAAACGCGCCAGCAGAGCGGAGCTGGTAGCGCACCTGCTTCTGTAAATTGCCCGCGCGCATGTTCTGTGATGGTTCAGGACATGATTAGAACTGATGGAAAATATAATAAGAAAGTGTTCTGGAATGCTGTGGAGGGTGCTGATGCATATCATCTTTGGCGATGTGAAGGGAGTGGTTGCTCTGATTGGCAGTGGGTAAATAGCATATATGGATCTGTTTATCTTGATAGTAATAATGGTAATGGGTTTGGGAACGAGGTGTTAACTTACAAACTAAGTGTCAAGCCGAAGCCAGGCTGTGCTATTTGGCCTAGCTGTACTTCTAGTTCTTATGAACCTTGCACCTCTAGTTGTAATGTTTGTGATTTTGATAATAATGGCAGGGTTACAATCGGTGATTGTGCCAAGATCTGGATGAGCCAGATTGATGCTAACTGTGACGGTCAGCCTGGCACAATTGCTGATGTACAGTGGTGCACAATGTGCCTTGGAACTGGTGTACCAAGCTGTGAAGTTACGTGCTCAAAATGTGATACTGATAGTAATGGGGTTGTTGCTCCAACAGAGATTGGGCTGATAATTGGAATGAACCTGGACACTAATTGTGATGGTACTACTGGTGAGGTTGCGGATGCAATGTGGTGCAGTGCGAACTGCGCCTGTGTTGATTCAGATGGTGCCAATTTGAAGGTTAGAGGGAATTGCACTGATTCAAAAGGGACATATCTTGACCAGTGTATTACGGCGGATTCAGTAAAGGAGAATGTTTGTACACTTACTGGATGTACTAATGCACTTCACACTTGTGACTCTTTTTGTTATGGAGGTGCTTGTTTAGGATTTTACTGTGGTAAGATGTTTAATCTTACTTTGCCCCCTCATTACCAAACGCAGAAAGGAGATCCGAATTATGATGAGAGGGCTGATATCAACAAAGATGGGCGGATTGCCGGATTTGATTTTTCTGCGGTACAATCCAATTTACCTAATGAGAGTTGGTGCCAGCAGAGATACGAGCAGAGTGCAACAATTCTTGAGGCTGGGCCAGTTGTATTTGGGCAACTAGACCTTACTCAGACTACTCCTAATCAGGTTGTTGGTAATAGAATGTTTTATGGTGAGGGAATAGTTTTTGATCGTTCAGTTTCTCCAAACAGGGCATATATATGGGATAGCGGCAATAGTAGAGTCTTGGCCTTTGCCTCTTTTGGTACTTGCTTAGGCGGAAGCCAGGTTAATCAGGCATGTATTAATGACCTAGATTGCCCTGGATCTTCTTGCAAAATAAATCCAAAGAAGAATGCAGACCTTATTATTGGGCAGCCTGATGCATTCCACTCTGCATGCAATGGAGATAATACTCGGCTGATGCCAGCATCTGCAGCAACAATATGTAGTCAGCCTTATCCAGAAGTTGTAACTCCAGCTGAGTCCGCTGACGGGCTCTCCATGGCTGTTGATGCCGATCATAACCTTTATGTTCTTGATAAATGGAATTATCGTGTGCTTAAATATCTCGATCCTTTGAATCCTTCCAAGCTTGATGGCAAAGGTGATGCAATAGCTGATTTTGTATGGGGTCAAAAAAATTTTGAGGGAAGGGACTGTAATCAGGGGAAGGGTTCTTTTTTCGTTACTGCTGAAACTATCTGCCCTGCATGCTACGAGCGTAGACCTCAGACAGGTGATTGGTATTCTGGCGGAGTGGATGTCGATCCTTTGGGTAATGTATGGCTAACCGATATCAACAACCACAGAGTTTTACGATTCCCGGCAAATTCAAAGACTGCTGACTTGGTAATTGGACAGCCAGATTTCACCTCCAGATATGATCAGAAAAGCTGCTATGGTGGTACTGTTGCCGCAGCTGGGATACATCCATTCAATTATCAACCTGATCCAGCATATCTCTGTTTGCCGAAAGCAGTGAGATATGATGCTCATACTGACCGCTTATTTGTGCTTGATTATCCTTCTGCAACTGGAAGATTTAGAATATCTATTTACAATGCCCCATTTGAAAATGGGATGGCTGCTGATGAAGTTGTTCTTTCAAGCAGGAATGAATCAAGCGCCACAGGAACTGATGAATATAATCTTTATAGGCCAACAGCAATTGAGGTTGATCCATTTAACGAGGATGCCATCTGGGTGCATGATTCGGGAAGGGCATTGTATCTGCAGAAGATTGATGGAATCTGGAAGCCTACCAAGGTGTTGCAACAGCCGAATATAGGAATATACATACCTTCGCAAAACAAACCTGAAAATGACAAAATAAAATGCAATACAACAGTCAAAGCCCCACCATGGATGTGCAATATAGGATGGACGGCAGGAGGAATAGGTATTGACTCTGAGGAGAATGTGTATATTACATCAGGATACCAGGGGGGGATATTTAGGTTCAAATCCCCCATACCCAATGCAACAGCAGATACCAGAGTTGCTTACGCTGCAGATACTTTCATACTGCAGCCAGAGCCAAATGAGTGGGGTTGGGAGCCTCTTGATAACCAGCTAAGTGAATATGGATTTGCCTATCCCAACTCAGTGGGACTTGTGAATTATGCCAACGGAGTAAGCCAGATGTTCGTTGCAGATAGAAATAGGGTACTATTTTGGAATAATTACCATCTCAAAGGGAATGGGGCAGCTGCATCAGGAGCCTTATTTCAGCAAGACACAAAGTCCATGATAAATGACGGGATGGATCTAACCAATGCAATTCAGAGTGATTCGCAAGGTAGAGTCTGGGTGGGCAGAGAAAAAGCTGTGTTTGTTTTTAATGGACCCATTACTCAAGGGGAAGCCCCATTTATTATTATTCCACAACAATTACCCTTACGCTTTGGAGGAGTATTAACAGTTAACTCTATTTCAGGCATGGCTTATGATGAGCGCAATGATGCACTATGGCTTTCTGATACTGACAGCCACAGAGTTGTCCGGGTTGCGAGGCCTTTAGATACAAGTAGAGAGGTGGATATGGTACTTGGGCAGCCTAACCTTGCTGCAAAACACGCTAATCGGGATGTCGATGATGTAAGCCAATATCCGCAGAATGGCTGGTTGAAGGCACAAGAGTGTCCAAATATGGTTGCTGATGGATTCGCTAACCTTGGGGCTCTTAAACTGGATAATTATGGTAACCTGTATATTGTGGATACAGTATATGAGGGATGGAGGTGCAGCAATAATAGAATCTTGGAGTATGATTCTGCTGATCTGCTACCAGATCCTACAAAGAATTTCTTTGAGCATGGGGAGAGAATGCCAATGCGTGTCTATGGTAGCAGGGGATTTACTGATAAAAGGTCTGAGCAACATTATGATACTCCTATTCCTGGTCATCCGATAAGCTTAGCGTTTGATAACCAGAATAGGATGTATGTATTAGCAGACGGTTGGAGTAATGCGTATATGGAACGAGTTTTTATGTATGAAAATCCACTACCAGATTGTACCAGTCCTTGTAAGGTGGAGCCAACAGCATTGCTCCCTATACCCGGTTCTCAGCTGATAGGTCTTAGTGTGGATCCTTGGAATAACCTGGCAGTGCTGGATCATACAACGCATAGAGTTCTTCTGTATAAAGGAGGATTCCAAATCTAAGGCTATGAAAGTAATCCTTGCGTCACAATCCCAGTTCAGGAAGAAGGCTTTGGATATTTTGGGCTTGAAGTATGAGGTTAGGCCTGCGCATATTGATGAGAAGGCTATTAGGGATAAGGATTTTATGGTGATGTGCAAGAGGCTTGCTGAAGAGAAGGCTAAAGTTCTGGATTCTGAGGATGCAATTATTGTTAGCGGTGATCTTATCTGCGTGTTTAACAACAGGATTTATGAGAAGCCTGGAGATGTTGAGGAAGCGAAGCAGATGCTGCGGGATTTTTCTGGGAATGCTGTTGATATTATTGCAAGTGTTGCAGTGTATAACACTAAGACGAAGAAGATGCTATCAAAAGCTGAGAGATGTGTTGTGAAGTTTAGGAAGTTGTTTGAGTATGAGATTGAGGATTATTGCTCTAGGTATCCTGTGACAAAGTTTGCGGGTGCTTTTGATGGGGATGGTGTATCAAGGTTTTGCACTTCTATTACTGGTGACCATTGTTTTCTGAATGGGGTGCCGATGAATGCGTTGATTATGTTTTTAAGAGAGAATGGTCTGGAGGTTTAAGTTTTCTACTTTTAAATAGTGTCAAACGAAAGGTATAAATAGTAGGGGGATATTTTTTTTAGATCATGACTGACTGGCTTTGTGAGGTTTTTGCTAATAATCCTTTTGTTATGGTTGCAGAACATAATGATAGGATGGCACAGCTAAAAGATGAGCGGCTAAGACTTGAAATAAGACTCGAGATTCTTAAAAAATGGTTAAACTTGGAATCTTATTATGCGGATGCTGCACGTCTATCAAGCGGCAGAGAAGGAATATATGTTAGTCTTAAAGCTCGCTGTGATCTAGAAACAATAACTGAGATGCTTGGAAAAACAGCTGTAGATACAGCTTTTACCGGACAATTTGATGCATTTACCGCTGAAATACAAGAACCAGAATCACCATATCATATTAATGCCGGACAGATTGAGAAATTGCAGGAACTGGTTGGTGATCCAGAAAAGAATACTGTTGATAATTATCCTTTGGCTTATTTGAGAGCACTTTTTAATGCCCTGAGTCCAAAATGGGAATCTGAATCTTCGCGGTTGAAAGAAAGACAGCCAGGGATCAGGCAGGAATTGGATCAACTTTGGGAACCAAGGTATGTAACCCCTAGACAGGCTTCTGATTATATTAAATCAATTCAACAAGCTAGCATGGGTTTTGCAGGTGCAGCATTATTAGGAATTAGATTTATTAGAGTGGATGATAGGACTATCCCAGCACCCTATCTTGTTATTCCCCATGCTGGCCCGGAAAAAGTGAGTGATGATTTCTTTACCGCTGTGCCAATTCTTGCACAAAATTCGGGATTGGAATTCGGTCTCCAGATGGGTGAGAATGCAGTTACTGTTGCATCAGGGGGAAAAAGTGGCACTATTGGATTTTGCGAATACCGTGATACAATTCATTCTAATGCAACAGAGGTTGTATTGCCTGGTAAAGATTCACCTTTAGCTGAGATGTGTTATGATCTGGTTGAGATGTTTATTGGTAGCTTGGATCCTCTAAGGTAATAACTTTTTTCTGAATGCCGATGAATGCGTTGATTATGTTTTTGAGAGAGAATGGCTTGAATGTTTAGCTACTTTTGAATGGTGTCGAGCGAAAAGTATAAATAGTGGGATGTTTTTTTCCTGACTATGACTAGTTCGCTGTACGATGTTTTTGCTGATAACCCATTTGTTGAGGTAGCTACACATAATACCAAGCTTAACCAGCTAGATATGGAATGGCGGGAACTTGAAGCAAGGCTCACTACTCTTAAAAGATGGTTAGGTGTAGATGCTTATTGTCAGACTGCTGCAAGCAGAGGCGGGAAAAATGTTGATATTGAAGCACATTTCGGCCTGGAACTTTTAGTTACAATGCTTGGGGAGACTGCTGTTAATGCAGCGTTTTCTGCTGAACAGTTTGAGGTATTCGCTGCTGAGATACAAGAACCCAAATCACCGTATCATGTTTATGCAGAACAGATTGATAATTTAAGGGAACTAGTTAATGACTCAGGAAAGAAAAGTGTTAAGCGTTATCCTTTGGGTTATTTGACAGCACTTCTCAATGTATTATCTCCAACTTGGGAGTCGGAATCCTCAGAGTTGGAGGCAAGATTACCCGTAATCGGACAGGAATTGAGCAAACTTGGAAAATCCCGTGAGTTATTCTATAGTAATGCTGGTGCATACATTATTAAAGTTGGACTGCACAGTCTAACTTTTGGAGGTGCAGCGTTTTTAGGTGTTAGATTTAGGCATTTAGAGAGGGAGCTTATCGCTGAACCATATCTTGTTATTCCTAATGCAGGTCCCGGTGACGTTACTGAGGATTTTTTTAATAAAATACCAAGTCTTTATATGGGTTCGGAAGAACAATTTGATAAACTTGAGAAAGGAGCTAATATGGTTACTTTTGGATTAAAAGGAATAGTGGCTACTATTAAATTTAATGAATATAGCGATTGTAGATATGTTACTGCTACAGAGGTTGTACTGCCCATGGATTCACCTTTAGCTGAAATTTTATGTGATATGGTTGAGGGTTATTGTGACAGTTTACCTGTCGTTGATGAGATTATATTGTGAAAGTTAACCTACCCAGTAACAACATTTTTCTGAATTTAGCTTATAAAATAATTTAAAAAAAGTCTAATTAATTAGTCCAGTGCATCGCCAGTTGATCTCTGCAGTTGATGTTGCTTCTGAAATGACGCATGCTGGGTTGCATAAGTCACTGGCGAATTCTGGTTTCATCTGCATGGCAATCCACCAGGTATGGCTGTTATCATTGTAAAAGGCTGTTTGTGTTAAGCTGCCTTTTTCAGTGCATTCGCTGTTAGCTGCAATTGCTCGTGCCTGGGCTTCGGTTAATTGCCTGATACAACTTGGCGGACCTTGGCAGCCGCAGGCGTTAATTTCTCCTGCTACAGCAGTGCCTCCTTCACACCAGCCAGGCGCAGGAGGTGATAGTTGTGGGCATTCTCCACACTGAGTAAATTCCCAGTTGTTAAGATGCACTATCATTATTGCTTGGTTATCATTTCTCTGGAGTTTTATTTCAAAACATCCAACACATCTGAGTGTTTGGACTTCAACTACTGTAACACGATAGCTTAACGGGGAAACTGCTATCTTTGCTGCAGCTTTTTGGCTTTCATCCAATTCCCATGAACGGATGCATGCGCTTATCTCAGCGTCCCACGAGTAGCCTGCTGGTCCCAAGCAACCATGCTCGTCTCTCTGGCCGCCAATTATTTGTGCACACTCACCAGGGCTATAACTGTCGATTTGCTTGCTTGCACATGCCTGGCATTTGTTGCCATATGTTATGCCATCATCACCGCACACTGGGGTGTAATCGAGGGTACAGATTTCTGCTGCTTTTTCCTCTTCCGTGCACTTGGTTTCCTCAATAGTAATTGCATTTGCTGTGAAGGTTTTGCCATCAGGGGTTCTGCATTGCGGAGGATAACTTTCAAGTATTGGATAGCCTGCTGCAACGCATTCATTGTAGTTGCTGATTTGCTGGCAGCCAAGCACCAGAAACGATAATGCCAAAATCATTAGATATTTGTTCATTTTGAGCACCTCTGAATTGTTTTTATGGTTAATATGTATGGCTTTTATTTAAACATTGTTTATGCTGCAATCTGGGTGGAAGCTACCAAAAGTATTTAAGGGGGGATATCAATATCAGGATTGCTCTGATGAAAAGGATTGGGTTAGGCAGCGGCAAACTGATACGGGTGCTTGACAAACTCACCTTTGGCAGGATTTTGGTTCTTTGGGTTTTTATGGTGATTTTTTTCGGGCTTGTTTACTATTGCGGTAGTGATCATTCTCAGTTGGTGTACACCAGAACTGGCCAGCGTGTTGCTTTGCTAAGTGATGCTGTGTATTTCAGTTTTATTACTGCGACCACCACTGGATTTGGAGATATTACTCCTTTGGGGCTGTTTAAGGCTATGGCTGTTTTGGAGGTGGTGTGCGGTTTGTTATTGCTGGCAGTTGTTACTTCCAAACTGGTTTATTTAAAACAGGATATGATCTTGGATGAGGTTTATGAGCTTTCGTTCTATGAGAAGATAGGCAGGTTGCGTACTTCTTTCAGCTTGTTTAGACAGAGCATTAGCAGGATTATTGAGGAGATGCCCAAGGGCGAAAAGAGCCGTTTGCTTTTTGATACTGGATTGCAGCTCTCTTTGTTTGATTACACGTTGCAGGAGGTTGAAGGGATTCTGTTGAGGAAAAATGAGTTGGTGAAATCTCTGGATGCGATTAATGCAGAGCTTTTCTTGAAT
>JBDRLT010000012.1:0-45312 GCA_043812815.1 Candidatus Woesearchaeota archaeon
TGCTTCATCAACTGTTTCTTCTTCAGTCACTATTGGCGTAATATTGCTGTTTACTAAATCAGCATATATCCTTTGACCCATCCCATAGCTAATTACAAACGCACAATCTTTTACATTCTCAATCATAGCTGAATGGTCGCAGCTTCCGCATTCTCCAGAACTTTTTCCAATATTTTCTCGGTAATCCCTGTTAACGGCCATACCATTTTCAATATCAATAACCTCAAACCCCCTAGCTCTCCCAAAATGATGCGATATTGTCTTCCTATCATCACTTGCTATTGCTATCTTCATCTTTGAACCCCCTATGGCAGTACTTCATACCCCCCACCTTATAATTTCCGCCCTCAATTTTAAGGGCCTTGCCATTCACAATTGCATCTGCAACCTTCCTCCTTGCTGACAAAATAAGCCTATGAAAAGTCGGCTGGGAAATATCCATTTTCCTGGCGCATTCTTCCTGTTCAAATCCTTCCAAGTCTTTTAGGCGCACAGCTTCAAATTCATCAACAGTTAGGATAGATTCTGCTAATCCAGCAAGAGGAACACCCCTAGGTTTAAAATAGGTTATCTCTGGATCAAATCCAACCCTTCTGCAGCGTCTTGGCCTAACCATTCAAATCCATCTCCTCACTTTTTCCTATAATCTATATAGGATTGACCAAAAGTTTTTTCCAAATTCTTTTCCTCATACCAATAAATAGCCGCTCCACCAAGATCATAAAAACGATTGTCAAAATAAAACACACCAATATCCTTTCTAACACTTAAACTCCAAACAGGATAACTTAATTTATGTCTCCCAGCCTTTTTTCTATCTCTTGCTTTTGCAAGTCTTTCTGCTTTAGCTGAGCTTCTAAAATCTGCTTCTGTTCAGCTTCACTTAGCGCTGCTGGTATTATAGCTCTGTATCTTCGAGCAAACCCCCTTCTTTGTCCACAACCGCAGGGCCCCAAGCCCCTTCCTTTTCCTGACCTTGGTCCAGTTCCATCTAAATTTGACATATTCTTCTACCTCCATTACGTAGTTATGAATATATATTCATAACTACTATAAATATTTTTTGGTTAACTCAATAATCCCAAGTTGCTACACCCCAAAGATACCAGCAAGCAAAAAAATGAATATCGCACCAAGAATTATCCCGAAAGCAGTGAAGTGTTGATGGCCGTACTTGCGTGCAGCGGGTATTATCTCATCTAAGGTAATAAAAACCATCACACCCCCTGCAAAAGCTAATGATGCAGGAATCAGCTCCTTGAAATTAACTAAGAATAAGCTGGCAATCAGTGCTCCAATAGGCTCAACTAAACCGGAGAATAATGCAATCCTAAAGGATTTCCATTTGCTAAGGCCACTCTTACATAAAGGAAGGGCAGTGGCAATACCTTCAGGAATGTTGTGTAATGCAATTGCCAAAGCGATAAACACCCCGAATTTTGGCAGGTGCATATAGCCTGCACCAACAGCTAGGCCTTCAGGGATATTATGTATAGAAATTCCTATAGCAATCAATACGCCTGTCTTCAACAATCCTGCGTCAAGCACACTTGTCTCTTTTTCTGAAAAACGGATATGTGGAACCAAAAAATCGATTAAGAACATAAAGAAGGCACCTAATGCAAAACCAATAGTGGTAATTAGATAACCACTCAACTGCCAAGCCTCATTAACCAGCTCATGAAACGAGAGAGTTATCATAACTCCAGCAGTAAAACCCATTAAAAAACCAAATGATTTTTTCCCTGGCTTTCTGATTATTGCTATTAATCCGCCCAATCCAGTAGCTAAACCAGATAAAAGACTAAGGATAAATATATTAAGTATCTGATTCATCAAAAAAATAATTTAATATATGTAGTATATATTCTTATCCATCTGACAAGGAGTTAAGCAAAGTAAGAATTTGTTGCACTTATGTGCCCCAAATTTTCCTTTAGTGACAATAGAAATCTCGTCCACAAATCAAACTTGTTAATATAAAAAGTAGAAAAAAGAGCTTATCGTCAATGCTTTTTCCTAAAGCCCAGCTTCCTTTCGGAGTATCTCGGCTTTATCAACACGCTCCCAGGTAACGGGGGGTGGGCGGACTTCTCTTACCGTCTATAAATGTAGACGAACCAGAAGTAGTTATATGTTTCGTGGCATTGGTCTGAGCGAGCAGAGTTTGTGCTATTTGATTTTTGAAGTCTGCTATTCCCGAATTTTTACAGCGAAAGATTTATATATTACCTAGTATTAGGTAGTCTATTACCTATAAATAGGGGCTAAAATGTTAACAAAACAGCAATTAAACATATTATCAGTATTTACTAAGAATCTATTTGGAGCGCTCACTTTTAAGCAAATTAAAGAGCAAAGTAGGCAAAAGTCTAACAATGTTACCCAAATAGCCTTGAAAGAGTTTCTAAAAAATAATTTGGTAACAACTAAAATTATAGGAGATGTGACTACCTACTCACTGAACCTAAACAGCTATACTTATTCTTATCTCAACCTTATTAATGAGATAGAACTAAAAAGGAAGAAGATTCCTTCAAAGGTGCTAAATGATATTAGGGAAAGGATTACAAAATACACTCCCTTCTTTATACTGCTTGTTTTTGGCAGTTATGCTAAAGGTAGCGTGACACAAAAATCAGATTTAGATGTTGCTGTTATTGTTGAATCTGAGCAAAGCAAGAAGGAAATATCCCCTTTTATTGAGACTGTCAAGAGAAGAGAAGCTACTGGAATAGATTACCATATATTTACATCAGCAGAATTTGTTGAAATGCTGAGATCTGAACAGGAAAATCTAGGTAAGGAGATTTATAGAGAAAATATTATACATTATGGTACGATAGCCTATTATATTATCATAAAAGGTTTGAAGAATGAATACATTAGCTGAATTGAATCTTATAAGGGCGGAGAATGAACTTGTGGTTGCTCAACTTCTTTTTGATACTTCAAGCAAAGTGTCAATACAAAAGGAACAATTCAAGCTGGAAAAGGAATTCACTTTCTATAGCTCTGTGATAAGCCATTCGTATTACTGCATATTCTATTCTGCCAAAGCAATTCTTGCTCTCAATGGAATTAAGACAGATGCTCCAGAAGTCCATAGAAAAACATTGCAGGCATTTGATACACACTTAGTCAAAACAGGTAAGCTTGACTTGGAGTTATTGAAAATCTACCAAAAGATGATAGTAAAAGCAGATGAGCTTCTTGGTATCTTTTCATTAGAGAAAGGAAAGAGAGGAGAATTCACATATCAGAAACTGCCTCAAGCAAACATTGAGCCTGCAAGAGAATCAATGGAAAATGCCTTAAAGTTTTTTAAGAATATCAATAAAATAATAAGGAGGTAATGGCAATACCAAACAAGATGAAATTATATACCTTTAGTCCAATAAAAAATGAAAAGCAGCTAATGGAGGCAATAACTTACATCCATTTTGCATGCCACAAGCTGTGTAAGCAATCATTTGATAAGTATTTACCAAATGCAGGAAATACGGGGGTATTCTGCCATTATAATGATGAATACGAGCGTTTGATTAAGATTAGAGAAAAACTTGCGGAACCTTCGGATAATCCAAAACAGAAATATTTCAAGCTTCACAACCCGATAGTTATTCCAAAAAAAGGTGAAGTTCCTGAGACTACCTATAATTATTTGTATATCCGAAAGCCAGATCCATATAGGCATCATGTTGGTGGTGTTGATTCTATCTTGAACCCAATATGTATTTAGAATTGAAAAATTCGCTACTAAACGGGGCTTTAATTAAAGGAGTAAGAGTATTTGAGCGTCCTGATCTGGATATGATAGAATTATATGACCCAGATGTTGATGCCCTTGCATATGTCAGCACTAATGTAATGACTGAGAAAGTTAGAATCAGGCAAACATAAAGTTAGGGGAACATTGTGGGTACAAGTTATCCTAAATCCAAAGAGAAATCTCGCCTACAAACCCGTTTTTTTCAATAAAAAATAAAATAAAAAATGACCTTCACGTCTTGATAATTGCCTATAAGCCAGCTTCCTTTCGGAGTATCGCCGCTTTATCGGTTCGTTCCCATGTGAACTCAGGTAACTCTCTGCCAAAATGACCATAACATGAGGTCTTTGCAAAAATCGGCCTCCTGAGGTTCAGGGTGCGGATCATATCAGTTGGGTTAAGCGGGAAATGTTTTGCTACAAGCTCTGCCAGTTTACCATTAGGCAACTTCCCTGTGCCAAATGTATCCAACATAAATGAAAGGGGCTTTCTGCCGCCAATCACATAGCTGATCTGCACCTCGCATGCCTCAGCAAGTCCAGCTGCCACAACATTTTTGGCAATATACCTAGCCATGTAAGCACCAGTCCTGTCCACTTTTGTTGGGTCTTTACCAGAAAACGCTCCACCACCATGGTTGCCAACCCCTCCATAAGTGTCAGCGATAATTTTTCTGCCTGTACAGCCAGAATCTGCAACCGGTCCACCCAAAACAAAACGCCCGGTGTTATTGACGTAGAAATCAGTCTTATCATCAATCCACTTGCCGCACACCGGCTTAATAACATGCTTAATAATATCCTTTCTAATAGTCTCCAATTCCACATCAGGGTCATGTTGAGCAGCAATAACCACAACAGGGATATGCACAGGCTTACTATTTTTGTATTCAACTGTTACCTGCGTCTTGCCATCAGGCCTTAAATACTTAAGGATCGCTTTCTTTCTCACCTCTGCCAGCCTCATTGCCAGTCTTTGCGCCATCATAATTGGTAACGGCATCAACTCTGGAGTGTCTCTGCAAGCATACCCTGTCATCATACCCTGGTCACCAGCACCAAGTTCCTCCTTTCTGTCAGCATTAACTCCCTGTGCAATATCCTTTGACTGCTCATTAATCGAGGTAAGCACACCAACACTTCGATAATCAAAGCCGTACTCTGGCTTAGCATAGCCAGTTCTCTCAAGAACATCTCTCACAACCTTCACAATATTCACATATGTACTAGTTGTAATCTCTCCTGTAACCACAATAAACCCATTTCCTGTTATGCACTCACACGCAACCCTAGATTGCGGATCTTTTGCATATATTGCGTCAAGTACACTATCTGATATCTGGTCGCATATCTTGTCTGGGTGGCCCTCAGTCAAACCCTCAGATGTAAAAAAATAGTCTCCTTTTCTCATTGTAACACCTCATCCATAATTCAGTACTCGGAAGCAAACCAAAGTATAAATAGCTTCTTGCCAAAAATATTCCTATCGGAATATGCAATACATAATTTTTTATATCATTAAAGAAACCAATGCTCAGCCCAACATGCGGTGTTGCTCAGCTGAACCGTGATGCTGAGAGTTCATGTTGGGCGCGCCTCTGTTGTCTAGCCTGGATAGGATACACCCCTGCGGAGGGTGTGGCCGGGGTCCGAATCCCCGCAGAGGCATTTTTAAACCTTGATAAACCCTTTTAGCTTTTTCTCTCTTTCTCACAATAATGAGAGACCGCAGGACCGAAATTGAGGCTTTCCATTTAGCTTGGCTCTGCGCGTATTATGCCCTGTATAGTCCAAACCGCATTCCGCTAAAGGGAGTCAGACCTGACCTTGCCTCACCACGAAGCGTTCTCTTCGAAGTAAAATCAAGGCACTATTCTGTAGGGCCGAGCCAGAATTCCTGGTTCCCTCTGATGGTCAGCCAAGTACAAGGCTATAGAGCAGCAGTACAAGAACTTGGACTGGAGATGGCATGGATCTTTGTGTTTTGCCAAACCACAGGCAACCTTATGGCTAAACTAGAACCAATTACTGAAGCAGACATCCTTCACAGAGATGTTTATGTTGTCCCATGGGGGGTGGAGCAGTATGCCTCCAACTCTCAGAATCCAGGCAAATACTATCACATATCAGTTAAACATTTACAAACAAGCCACTCATTCAGTCAAAAATCTGCAGGAAACTCCGCATTATGGCTGGCAGCCTCACTTGATGATGTGGTAAAAGAATGTTTTGTACACTAAACACTGAATCTTACGCCAAATCTATACAATAAGAAAATGTTCAGCAGCAAATTCAAAATCTCATTAGTTATAGCCTGGAACAAGGGAGCACCAGCAACAGCTCGCCAGCCTAAAGAGAAAACAACCTTGAGTACAGAAACAGTAATCCCAATAGCCAAAATACCAAAAGGCAGACTGTGCAAAACCCAAGCTACACCCCCAAGTACAGCAAGCGAGCCCCAGAAAACAATTGCATCAGGAGACAAAATCCCAGTAATTACAGTGGGCAGAATAACCCCAAAGAAAACATAGAACAAAACATGCGCAATTCCCCCTCCAGCAACAATCACCAACCCAAAAACAGTTGGCGTAAAATCAACAGGGAAATTATACCTTGTCCTCCAATAAACAGCACCGGCATTTAGCAATGTCAGCAAAAACAGCACAATGCACTGCTGCCTGAAAATCGCCACATATCCAAGAGCAATCAGCATGCTAAGCAGCAATTTATGCCTGAAAAAAAACGTCCAAACATCTACCATTCTCTTGGGAACTTTTGACCTAATAAAAAACTTGTGCATAAGTATTTATCCTTACCCACAACACCTAACTTGTGGACGCAGAATACTTAGCGCAACAAGCCAGAAAATCACTCAGCAAGTTCTGTGCAGAGGAATGCAGCTCATATTGTTGCAGGACAGGCAACCTGGTACTGAGTGAAAAAGAGTTTAGACTTATCACGAAGCACAACCAAGCGAACACCATCAAGAAGCTGGCAAATGGCAAATACTGCCTTGAGATGACAGCAGATCAGCCCTGCCCCTGTCTGGATAAGAACAAATGCCTTATCCATGGCAATCCATCAAGGCCTGTAATGTGCAGGCAATTCCCAATATTCCTGCATAATAAAACAATCTATCTCTCAACACGCTGTCCAGCAGTTAAAAAAGGACTGCTCTTCCCATTTGTCAAAAGGCTAATGCTGCTAGGCTATAAAGAGCATATTCCTAGCAGTATAGATGAAGAAATCTTCTACCTGCCTTAGAATTGGCCTGTTTCAATGTAGCGCTGGATTAATCTTTCAACAACCATTTTAGGAGCGTATCCTTTCTGAGTACACAACCTAATAAAGTCGTCATAAACCTTTCGGTCGATTGAATAATCCAGTTTCATCTTCTGTGGAGCCTTTAAACTTGCTGCCATAACATCACCCCCTCTTTTGATAAAATCTATACTTTATAAACATATTGGAAAAACCTTTTTAAACAATCCTATTTTACTAAACCAGGTGCGTCGGTGGTCTAATGGCTAGGACCTCAGCCTTCCAAGCGTAGGATCAAAGACAGCTGAGTATCCGGGTTCGAATGGCTGAAGCTCAAAGCTTCGCTTTGAAAGTCCCGGCCGACGCACTTTTTTTCTCAGACAAAAGGATTATATACTAGGATGTTTAAAAAAACCATCCAGGGATATGAATCCAAAAGTCGAATTGAGGTTAAGCAGATTATCTACAAGATATTTAATAAAAGGGAGACCGGATTGGGATGTTCCACATACTCATGCTGTTGTGATTTGGATAAAAAAGCTTATGGATAAGAATACGTATGATGAGAACATATTGATTCCTGCTGCCTATCTGCATGACATCGGATACTCTGACCAATTCACAAAGGGATATAGCTTTGCCGATAATCAGGTTAAAAAGCCAGACCACATGATTAGGGGAGAGCTAATTGCTGGAAAAATACTGAGAGAGATTGGCGGGTTCTCAGAAGATGAGATCACCAAGATTATCCAGCTTGTCAGAACTCATGATGATTTGGATAGTATTACCGCAACACCTGAAGGGCAGCTCTTGTTTGAGGCAGATAGCCTTACATCAATTGACGTTGAAAGGGTAAAGCCGAATTTTGACAAGGAAAACTATGGTGAGTTCCTGGCTTCCTTTGAGAGAACGAGAGCACCATTGTTTAAAACAGAGAAAGGTAAGAAGGCTCTTTTAGAACTGATGAAAAAGGCCAGGGATTATTTTGCATAGAATCTCACTTTTTTGCCCAGGAGAGATATCACTGCTACATTCGTATTAAAGCTGTATAACCGGCCGACGCATTTTACCCATAGGCTAATTTTGTTAAGTTTCGACAACATTCTTTAGCGCGTTAGCCCACCAGTCTCTGCTTATGCTTAATATTCTCAGAAAAGTTAATATACCTTATTTCGTTATAGAAAATCAATGACCCCCAAAATATCTGTGATTATCCCGGCACATAATGAGGAAAATTATATCCACAGACCGCTTGATTCGCTCCAAGCCCAGGATTTTAGAGACTTTGAGACGATTGTTATCGCAGACAGCTGCAGTGACCATACTATGGATGTAGCGAAGAAATACTCATGTAAGATAATCTCGGTCAAAACGCATTATGTTGGAATGAACAGGAATATTGGGGCAAGAGAGGCAAAAGCTAATATTTTGGTGTTCCTGGATGCTGATGTAAGGGTTACCAGGAATTACCTAAGAAGAATTTTTGAAGCTGTTTCTTCTGGCTATCTTGCTGGCAGACCAAAATATAGGTATGACGGAGAAGCGGTTTTTCTCAATCTCCTTTGTGAATTTTCTAATTTCCTCTCATTAAACCATTTTCCACACACATGCTTTGTCACAAAGAAAATATTTTCAAAAGTAAACGGATACCCTGAGCATTACCATAATGGAGAGGATATGGAATTCTATGAGAAAGTAGTTAAGCAGACTAAATGCAAACAATTGGGGGATGTAATGGCCTTTAATTCTGACCGCCATATTAAACAAGTAGGTGAGATAGGTGAACTCAGTATGCTGTTTAAGGGATTTCTTATCATTTTTCTAATAAGGAAGTTGTTTAAAATTAACTATAATCCCCTTTATCCGGCAATTAGATAAAGGATGATTATTGCAAGCCCGAAAATTATTTATATGGCAGTATAATCAACCAAAAACATGGCCAGAATATACATTATCTGCCCAGTCAAAGGCATTACAGAAGAAGAATCAAAATTCCTGCATAAATATGTTGAGAATCTCGAAAAACAAGGCCATAAAGTCCATCTGCCGCCAAGAGATACCAGCCAAGTGGACGAGTTGAAAGGCTACAACATCTGCTGCCGTAACTTCGAGGCAATTCTTGATGCAGACGAAATCCATTACTACTACAACAGCAGCAGCACAGGCAGCTATTTTGACTTCGGGATATCATTCTACGAATTCCAACTCAAGAAAAAACCAATTAAACTTATCAACAGAGAAGCAGTTCTGAAAGCTATCAAAGACGGCAAAAAAACCCGCGGGCTTGAATTTGTGGCACTAACAATAGATGAATGGAACAAGCCCAAATAGCTCTCTAATTTGATTTAATTACCTCGAAAATATCAAGCGGACTACTGTAATCTGAATTGAGTATTTCAACTGCTGCAGCTACAAGCCTCAGTCGAACATCCTCTTTAATCTCCAGCCTGTTTGACTTCCCGGGTTCTCCACAGGTTCTATGCAGCATAATGGCTGCCAGATGCTTTACTGACCTGTGCAGGATATGGTTTATTTTATCAGCAGGCTCGAACTCTGAGGAGTAACCTTTAATGAACTCAGCAACACACTGCTGGGTCTTCTCTATATTCCCTTCAGCATTTAGACTCTCAACCGCAAGTTCTGCAAGTGTATAACCAACATCATAAGCAGGTTCGTATCTCACCACATTCTCAAAGTCCAGGAAGAAGGTCTCTCGCTCAGTCTGAAAAATGTTTTTTCTTAGCGGATCTGCCCAGACAATGCAGGTTGCCTCATTTTCAGCCTCTGCCAAATGTTTTTTGCTGGATGCTGGCGCTAGCTCTAAAGCTCCGTTATATCTGAATGGCAGGATATACTCATTATGCGCTTTGTTGGCCTCAGGTGGCCTGATCCATAAATCTTTAGCATATGTTGCCCTATGAAGTTGGCCTATTGAACGCCCTAAGTCCTTCCATGCTGCTAGATAAAAAATATTTTCCTTAAAAAGAGCTGAGAGAATCTGCCCATGCTCTATGTCTGTCAGGGCTAGGATATGCCTCGCTTCATCGAAGTCAACAACAAAAGGCACCTTATCCCCTAATATCTTGTGGAAGAGCTCCGCTGCCCTTGCCTCATACTTTTGTCTCTCCAGTGAATATTTCTTCTCAGGCCATCTCTTAACAAAGTCTTTAGCATGTTTAAGGTAGATAACTAATCTTTTTGCAGAGCTAATCTCAACCTTATAGACAAAATTGACATGGGTGTTCTCCACAACCTCAGAGAGTTTATACTCTCTACCTTTGCAACCAACTTTCTGGAGCAATCTCTCCTCAATATAATTTTTTATTTCCTGCGTATCCATTAATGTTCACCTAATCCCTAATCAGACTACGGCAATATTTATAGTTTATTATTAAACAGTTGGCGCGTTATTAGCCTCAAACACCACAATAAAGCACTCCTTCTCACTCTTCACCTTAACAAAATCCCTCAGTCTCTCCTTAACGCTAGCCACTGTAAAACAGGTTGTCAGTTTTTTGTCATAATCAACAGATTTATACTCAATATTTCTGGTGAACTGATACTTTCCCAAATCAAAAACCAAGCCATCTTTTAAATTATACTTCCCATTCTTCACAAGCAACCCTTTCTTATGCAGATTGTTGCACACACTGTTTGCCAAAGAAAAATCAACCTGTGCCTTAGCCATAACATCAGCAGGGCTGAAATTGCTGAGATCCTTACACACTTGCAAGATTTTCATCTCACTTGGAGAGAGCACACCCAAATTGGGAATATCAATCCCCTGTTTCTCAACATCGTGAATAATCTGCCCCTTTGCCAAATCAATAAGCATCCTAAAATCTCCGCAATCCAGGAGCACAGCAGGAATCAGAGTAGTGCTTATCTTGGCATTACCCTCACTCATCAGCTCAAGATCCTTCTTGGATGTGAATGGCAGAATAAGCGGCAAAGCCTTAAGATTACCAGAATCAACAATATTCTGAAGCTGCACAATATTCACCTGCTCACCGCCATGCTTTGTCCTCCTTGGTCTTATCTGCACGAACAGAGGCATATCAACAACCCCTGTCACAATAGCCTCGCCAACCGCAAGATTCTTGATCTCATTCTCTGTCTCAGTTGTCAAGCCCTCGACAGACTGGGAAATCGCATGCAGGTCATGCCTATTCGAAACCTTCATAATAACCTGCGTGTTGCACTGGCTAAGCACAGACTTATCTACTCTTGAAGGCCGTTGGCTCACAACACACAACCCCAACCCAAACTTCCTGCCCTCTGAGGCTATTGTCCTAAAAATCCTGGATGACTTGGCCTCACCAAAACTGCGTTCAGGACAATAGTTGTGCGCCTCCTCCACAACAGCAAAGAAAGGGGGTACACGATTATTCTTGCGTTCCTCAAACAAATCAGCCATAAGCTTATACACAATAATCTGCTGGATCTCAGGTTCAATCCCTTTCAAGTTTATAAGAGAGCATTTACCTGGGCTAATAAGCTCATTATATGGCGTGGGATCTAAGGAAAAAATCTGCTTACGCTTGATATAGTCAATCATGTTTATCACAGCATACTTTGCAGGGTTCTGTTCCATCTCAAGCTCCACCATAAGGGAATCAAAGTCAGTTGACGTTGAGCTTTTCAATGCACTGTACAAAAGCGCCTGCTGGGTGCTGTTTAGTCTGGTAGGTAAAAGATGAATAAGCTCATCGGCAGAAAGGTCATAATGCAACTTTATTGGCCTAACAGCTGGATTCAAAGTTGGGTCGCCATACTCCTGGAGTTGCTTAACATAGCTCTTGGCATTGCCACAAGGATACTTAAGGGTGTGGTACTCGCCATGCGGATCAATAACCAGCGTGGGGACATTCTTCTCAAGCAGCTCTTCAAGCAGCACACCCACAAAATAAGACTTGCCAGAGCCGCTCTTTGCCAGCACGCTTATATGCCTTGCCAGGCTCTTCCTCAGATCAAGAAAAACATCAATCTCCTTTCCTCTCAGCTTGCCAATATGTGCAGACTCCTTGCCACCTTCTATCCTTATGGTTTTTGCCACAAACTCATCGCTGGCAGCAAGCACCTCGCTGCCAGGATCAAAAGGCACTCTTATTGGCATTATCTTATCGTCTCTAAAACCCAAAACATTGCATCGCGCCAGTGTTTTGCCGTCATACTTGAGCAAATCAACAACTTGGCATAGCACAAACCCATTCTCAGGATGGCAGACCTGCACATAATCAAACTTCTTTACACTCTGCTTCACCAAAAACTCAAAGTTGAGCGTGGTGCTCTTCCCAACTATCTCTCCAACAATCACGCAAGAAGTAGACAAAACACGCTTTATAAGTTTTGTTGGATTCTATCACTCACAATCCCTAATATATCATCCCATTGATGTGGTAACATTGAGAATCTGCAACGCCACAATATTGAACATCACAGTAACTACAACGGATATGACCCCATAAAGAAGGGTGCTATTCCTCAGATTCTGGCCAAGCATATACTGCTCACTCAAACTATCAGAGCCATTTTCAATCCCGTTTGCCATGATCGTAAGTATATAAACAACCTGTACAACATAAATCCCCACAACCATCTGGAAATAGTATGTAGGGATACCATCCCCAAATATCTGCATAGATGACAGCCCAACATTGTAATCAGCAGCTGCACCCTCAGTGCCAAATTTGTTCAGCTCACTGCTCAACGACCCGATTATTGTTGTGATCATTGAGGTTATGCCGACAACAATCCCTGCAATTGCCGGCGCCAGGAAACTGATCTGCGATTTCATAGAAGAGATAACCTCTGCAAGCAGATCCTTCAGCCTTTCATCAACCCTATGGATCTCCTTAATGTACTGCGAGATATTGACCAATGCCTGTGAGCAGATGAGCGGGCCCTTTTTTGCACTCTCCAGCAGCACCTTCATCGAACTCTCAATCACTTTGCTTGGATAATACACTAGTGCCCCATTCCTATTGTTGAACAGGGCATCTTGCATACTCATGCCCATCTTGGTTATATTGGCACTCACAATCCTGAAAAAATCGCCAGATTTTGTATCCTGCATCACATCAGCCACTTTGCCAAATGCCATCTCAACTGGCAAGCCATCTCCGATTCTGTTCCCCAGTTGGAACAACCCTGATGCAAACTCTTTCTCAAGATCCTTTGCCTCATCCCGCATCTTGATCACATTCTTCGATTTTCCAGCATAATAGCTAGACAAAGCCAGCCCTGCTCCCAGAGGTATACACAAGCTGAGAATTGTAGCTCCGAGCCCAAAAGGCCCAAGCAGTTTGTTTGGATTCTCCTGCATTGGTTTATACCCTAACAGCTGGAAATTCTCACCAATAGGAATATCCAATATCTCCTGTCCAGCTTGCCAGCCGCTGTGCAAAACTGCATGCAAAATCAGAGGCATAAGCCCGGCAAACAAAAATATTCCGCCAACAAGCAGAGACACAATGATTGGCTTGATGAAGATCTCTGTTTTGCCAAACTTTATCACCACATTCTTATACTTCTTCAATTCAGGCATTTGTTCAGTTATATCGCTGTCTCCATACCCTGTTGGCCTTGTCGACAAAATATTCTTCCCCATGTAAAAGACCACGATGGGCAGAATGAAGTTGTAAAGCATGGCAATATGGTACCACTGCACCCCCCCCATAAAATTCACCATAAGCGGCAAAATTACCAGTCCGAGAATAGGCAGTATCACCCCAAGCATGTGCAGCATGGTGATGGGGCTGTTGAGGTTGTGAGCATAATGCAGCATCTTCTCATACGTCTCCGCCAATATGACCTCCAATGCCTTATCAATAAGCGAAAGCCTCCGCTCATCAGAAGGTTCGTACAAAGACGCTTCAATAAGGTGAAAAGACTCAATAAACTCAAGATTCCATTTGCGCCATCTCTCCAGATAATTATCCAAACTTTCTTTGACAGATGAGTATTTCTCTGATTCAACATCCCACAAAACCTTTTTGAGGTCAGTTGCAAGTGGATGACTAATATGCTCAGAGGCAAATGCAATGGCATTTTCAATATTGGAAGTGTGCCTCATATAAGTTGCCACATAGAAAATGCATATCACCATCTGGTTAGACGCCTTTAGGCGCCAGTTGTTTGCCACAAAACCAGGCAGCTTATCAAAAAACACCAGGGCCATCAGTGCACACACCACAAAGAAAAACATCACAAATCCAGATTGCATAATCCCCAAACCGAGAATTGTACCGAAAAACAGAATAGAGAGTGTTGACAGGGCAGTGAAACTAAATGCATCTGTTGCAGTAATCTCCAGATGGCTAACCTTTAGCGCCTCACTCAATTCCGCCTCTTTCTTAGAGTCAGGTTTGAGTTGGATTAGCTTGCCGCTGAATTTGGCTAGTTTCTCATAAAGAGTCAGCGGCTTTGGCATAACCTCTTTCCTAAACTCAGTATACTCCCTTGAAGAAATCACACGCTCTGCAGGGGTTGAGGGTGCCTGCTCTGGCCCATATAACTGGGACTTGAATCTTTGCGCAATCTGATTTAATTCTTCATCACTTGCCATATCAACCCCTTTTTTACATGCCACACTACATTTCCTTGATATATAAATCTTGCGCTGAATCATAAAATTTATATAGAAACCGCACACTGGCCATTATATGAAAAGAGGTGCCACTATTCTCAACTTTGTGCTTATCTTCGGCATGGTTTTCGTGGCGATCATAGTTGTGCTCAACCTGCAGAAGATCGTCATGTTCCAATCACGCCAGGTTGAGGTTGATGCCTCAACAGAGTTTGTCAGTAGCCTAATCTCAGCAATAGAACGTGCTGAAGCCTATCCAACAGACACCCACACAACTTTGAAGCTGAAATTCATCAGAGAATACACCCTCACAATCTCCAATGGCCTGCTCGAAGTCTATTTTCCTAGAGAAGATGTTCGGGTAGTCAATCCATTTACCACATCAAACCTCAACATCATCCCGAACAGCTTCAAGAACTCAGCAGTTATCAATATCTATATAAAAAACAGAAATCTCTTGGTATCTGACTCGCTTCACTGCGATCCTGCAGACTCCTTGTGCGATCCTGGCTGTACCTACAAAGCCATCTGCGACCCAAGCTGCTACTCCCAATTTATCTCAGATGTCTGCAACCCGTTTTGCATTGACCAGAATAACGACAAAATCACCAATGCAGAAGATGCAGATGCGCTTTGTGATCCTGACTGCTACAACAATTACAGAAACGGTGGCTATTACGATATTGACTGCGTAAACAGCAATGATGGTATCTGCGACCCAGACACAGCAGATGTTGTAGATAATATTTGCGATGGTGACTGCAAGAAACCAAATGGTATCTGCGACCCAGACTGTGGTGAACAAGATGCAGACTGTTAACAAAATCCTGGCTATTATCCTTTTGATATTTGTGCTATCCTGCGCAGGCTATGCATTTGAATGCGGGAATGCAGTGTGTGACATTACTGAAACCCAGTACACCTGCTCAAAAGACTGCAAATCTGGCGGCGAGGACAGCTATTGCGATGGCAACAAAGACGCTGTGTGCGATCCAGACTGCATCAATGACGATCCAGACTGCCCAAACTACACACCAAGCATCACAGTGGCCAAAGCAGACAATGGCCCAAATCCCCTAATTATTCTGGGAGCCATTTCATTCATAATCATCTTCCTTATAATCATCTTAGTCAAGGTGATCAAACAACACCCAAAAGACTATCTCGTCAGAGAAACAAAGCAGGTCCAGGAGCCTCAGCAGCTTCAACCTGACTCATCAAACCCATTTGAAAGATACAAGTACATGTATAAAAAATGATATCGCACAAAGGATCAAGCAACGTCACCATCAAATCCCTATTTGCAGTCTTTTTAGTAATTTTTGTGCTATTGATTGCAGTGACATCCCTTAAAACCAGAACAACAACAGTGCTGCAAAGGCAAAACTTTGATTATTACAGCCAGATGAACTCCTTTTTGCTCAGCTATCTTAGCAACCCTTCATGCCACACAATAGGCGGCTATGATGCAGGCTACCAAATCCCAGCCCAAGGGGTCTTAGATTTTTATAAAATCAACAAGACCAACAATAATGCCGATCTGAGCTGTGCAGAAACCTTCCAGTTCATGTACTCTCTTCAGATTGATGATTCAGTGAATAAGAAACAATGGGTAATGGGTATAACAAAAAAAGACTATCCATGGGTTGAAAGGGTTATCTCCATCTCCTTGCCAATAGCGATCTTGTATGACAGGAACAACATCCATTTGGGGGAAGCATCTCTAATTGCCTACACGGGTGAAATCCCGCTGTTGTACGGAACAATAAAAAGCGTATGCAACTCCCAGCAAAACACAACCTTTGCATTACTAACAGAGTACAGTGTGCGCTATGACAGCGTCAAAAACGAATTTTGTGTTGCCAGCGACTGCTTCACACCTTATTTTACATGCAACGTACTTAGCTTTACTATTCCCAAAGGAGAGCATATCCTTGTTATCAGGCACAGCAAGCAGACAGTGAGAGTAATATGAAAAAAGCACAGGCTATGGAGTTTATTGGAATAATTATGCTCCTGGTTGTTGTGGCGGTTTTTGCCCTTTTCAGCAGGGTTACCTCCAGTTCCCAATTTGTGGAACAATCAGAGGAAGCCTTGTCACAATACCAGCAGTACAGGTTCGCATTAATTTCCAAGGTATTCCCCTATATCACCATGGGAAACATCCCTGTTGAGCAGCTGCTGGGTGTTTACATGTGCTATGGCAACAAAACAACTGACTATGGGATGGGGAAGATTGATATAATCAGCAACATCACATGGGTTATGGACACTGCCCTTGACCAAGAGTGGCAGATCCAGGTTGGCAATAAATGCCTGAAGGCAGGTACCATCCTAGAGGAAAGCTGCAAATTGCCTTCAGCTGAGCTAATGAGTCAGTCATTTGTGTTTAAGCTGCCCTGCAACAACAGCTTTGCAAGAGCAGTCATAATGGCAACAAAATAAGGAGGTCAAAATGACAAAAAGAGGTTCAACATTTTTGCTGGTGTTTTTCATCGCACTTGTGATGGTAATATTTTACATGATAAGCATGCAAAACAGGGTTCCCTCGCTTGATGAAAGCTCCAGGTCGTTCACAGAAACCACCCACGATATGGCTGATGTTCTCAAGAGAACAGTTTTCCAGGCAGCCCAAGAATCGCTCACCAACTCAACATACATAGTGGCAGGAGAGCTGGGAGGCTACCGCATAATTGACGATTCAAAGCCCAAACCATTTGACCTCAATACCATCAACCAAATGATAGCAGACAGGGCAAAGCTTATCATGCAGCATTTCTTGCAGCAAATAGAAGGTCAGGAATTCGACGCTGTAACCTACCAGCAGATGGCACCAATAGATGAAATTACAGTACTTGTTAACCAGCTCGATCTTCTTGAAGGCACTGCATTTGACAACTTTGAGGCAGCATTCTCTGGAGAGAATCCGAACATTGTGGTAAATACTCTGACTGGTGACCAAAGCTCATTCCAGCATGAATACCAGGCTTCCACACAATGCGACAGGTTTTATTATCTGATGTACAATCTCAACAACTGGGCAAACACCAACCTGATAACCCAGCTCAGCTGCAATGCAATCCCTGCAACAGTGAGCAGAGGCAGCGGCAGGCATTATTACCCTGCAATAGGCGAGGCCACAGTAGCCAGGATTGTAAATGAGGTAACTGCAGAATTAAATGAGCGTTTTGATGCTGATGTTGAATGCACATACGCCCTGGCTGATTGGAAAGCCGAATCCATTCCACTGAAATACCCGGGAAGCTCTGATGGTCCATGCGAAACTTTTAATGAGGTTGTCATAGGAACTGATACCTGGTGCCAGAAAGGCTGTCCTGCAGGTCCAGGTGTTGAATACGAAACCAATTTCACAGACTGCATTGGCGAAGGATCCTCAATAATCTTTGACGGAGGTAAGTGGCAGCCCACAGGCAGCGAACCTTACTTTGACATAGGATGTGGTAGTGTAGGGATCCAGCAAGAAATCCTCATCGAACTCAAAGTTAGCTGCACAGATAAAAAATGCATGAACCCAGTGTCTGCCCAGGGGATGCAATATCTCACTCTGAACACAACAGCCTACATCCATCTAACGCATCTGCAAAACCCAAGAAAAATCAGCTGCCCTGGCCCTTATCTCTGCGGAGCATCAGTTGTTGATCAGCATACAACCCAGCCAGACACGCACAATGATGAACCACGATATGATGAAGGTGGCGGTGGAGATGATGCTTGAAAATGCATAGCAGATCAGCAGCACCAGTAACAATCATCTTTTCCATTGTGGTTACACTGGTAGCTATTAGTCTACTTTTCACCTTTGCCGCAAGCAGAAACGCATCAGCCAAGAAGTACTATTGCAACTCAATATACCGCATAACCACCTTATATGGCAATAGGGACAACTACTGTGAACAATACAATCAGCTGACCATCAGCTCAGTTGAGCAGAGCCAGACAACACTACTTAAATTCTCTAACAACAACCCCTCTGCATCAATTCAGCTGGACAGTCAGCACAGAACAGGCAAAACACAGATCGTTATCCCCTATGGGGCAGAAATTCTCTCTGCAAACCTTCAGCTAGGCTTAGCAAGCAAAATAACCCAATCTGCGTTTAGCGACAGCACTGTGTACCAGACAATCTACTTCCCGGAAGGAGGGCAACCCAAGACAATTAACACAGCAATTCCAAGCAATGCTGTAATCAAAGATGTAAAATTTGAATTAACAGGCAAAAGCGTGCCAGCCAAAGTAGATTTAGTGTTTGTAATAGACACAAGTTCCAGCATGAACAACGAATGGTCCACTTTATGCACAAATCTGGACATTCTAGAAGAAGTAATGCAAGAGCTGAATGTTGACGCACACTTCAGGATATTCGGTATGGGCAGGGGCAACACTTATGGTGAGTGCATTGAAGCCTTTATTACAGATGAGGAACTTGCTGCTCAACTAGGCAATATTCCCTGGCACGAAAAAGAGAATCTGAGATGCCTGATTGCAGGCATTCCTTTCAGCAGATGCATATCCAGGCGGCCGCCTTCAGACGACTTCACTGAGGCATGGGGGATTGCCACAGCATGGGCAGCAAACAACAACAATCTCTGGCGTGCAGATGCCAAAAAAATAGTGATTCCAATCAGTGATTCTGATCCAACCGGCGGAGAGAGAATTGTGAGGAACCCAGAATTACCACCCCCTTCATATGAAGACCCGGCTGTGATGTCTGGTAATGAGCCAGCAGTTGTTGAAATGGCAAAGCAGGCAGCATTGATCAACAATGTAAAAGTCTTCCCAATATATGGAGACAAAGGCACAATACTTCGCTACAATGAAGGGTTCAATGTGGGCGAACCAGAACAGCAGTGTATGAACACCTACCGCGATTCGTGCGGTCAAATCCTTATGTGGATGAAAGAGTTAGCCTGGGCCACAGGTGGCAATGTTACAGGTTACAAAAACCTCTTAGACATCAAAAAGAGCATTGTGGCAGCAGTCACGCTTCCATTCCCCAGACAGATTGGGGTTGAAGTCGGCAGTTTCAGGTGGAACTTTAATGTGCTCAATGAAGACACCTCGCCTCAAACAATCACAGGCCCAGTTTTAGTTAAAGCAGTGCAATCAATGGTAGACAGCTGCTCTGGTACCACCTGCAATATTCCTATAAAGCTAAAGTCAGGCACAGAGGGCGTTATTGTATTAGATAAACTGAGAATAGAGTATATGCAGGAAATGGATAACATCAAAGTAGACCTCAATCAGAAAAGCACAGTGGAGACTTCGCTCACTGTTGCCAAGCCCTTTATCACCATAGATTTTAAGGAGCAGCTGAATAAGTCAATAAAAAGCTGCACTTCACCGGAATGTGGGTTCAACATTACAATACGTTCGCTATCAGACGGCGTGCTCATCCTGAGCAATCTTGAAGTCAAATATAAAAGCAGGTCTGTTGAAGAAGGGCTGCTACGAGCCATCCTCGACTGCTGGGTAGGCAATGGCTATGGCAGAGCAGTACAGGACCAGGCATGCGAGGAATTTGTTATCCCGCACGGCTACACTTTCCCAGAACCAATAACTGAATCCTCGATAACAGCCTCACTAAAAGAGAGGCAGCTCTGCCACCTCTTTGGAAACAGCAAATATGGCTGTGGCACAGCTGACAATCTTGAATTCAAGAAAGTTATAAATACCCCTCAGAACATACTTATTGAATATAAGGCAAAAACCAAGCAAATCCAGGTGAGCTAATGAAAAAGGCAGACCTTTCCATCCAATTCATCTTCCTAATATTTATTGCCACAATAGCTGCAGTGGTTATTATCGGGCTGCTCAGCAATTGGGCATTTGACCTGCGGGGGGCATTTGACGACTTCTTTGACAACAGTAGAGATGAAGTGCCTGACCAGGAAACGATCAATCTCACCAACTGCAACAAGGTAAATGAGGAGATTGTCAAACACGCAAAACTCTGCTATGTCCGCTCACAGCAAGGTCTCATAAATGGCGATTTATGCTATGCAATAATCATGCCCTCAACAGGCTGCGCAATAGATAAGGCAAAGATTTCTGACCCATTGATAGCAGACAGGATAAACAACTCAATAACAGCCTCACAAAATGTCTTTAAGGTGATCATCTCTTTTGATGACAGTCCGCCAATTGTGAGAATCTACTAAAATGGAATCTGTTGAAGTCTGGATGTGGTTGATAGCAGGAGTCATTTTGGGAGGCATCATCTTCACTTCAGCGTTTGTTTTCTTAACAAAAAATGCATACTCCATGGAAGTTAGGCAGGCAGACGAAAGCTTTGACAGTCTCAAGTCTGCAATTGATCTTGCATGCATGGGCGGTCAATTCCACCAGGACATTGCCACATATGTTTTCCCCACCATGACAAACAAAGTGTACATCCGAGACCAGAACAACATTAAGGGTGAGGGGGATTATCTCTGCATCCAGGTGGCTTCTGAGCAGCCAAGATGCGAACAATTTGCGGTTTGCACAGCCAAGATGCAGACAGTGGATATGCAGCAAAAAACCGGCGCATTCTATTTTATCCAGAAAACCATGGGGCGAACCCAGCCAACAAAACTGAGATTCACAATATCCAAGGCAGAAAAAGGTAAACTCTCAGTGACTTGGGAGAAAACACTCTAGGCAAAATATTGTAGTGGCTTGTTGGAGACCAGATCAAAGATCTCTATCTCTTTAGCTTTGGGTAGGCTGCCATCTTTTGGATTGGACTTACAGTCACGCCAGTGCGCCTCAATAGCTTTACCAACACTATCCTCAGCATAATAATAGATATTTGGTCTACCAACTTTCTCAAAATAGCTCTCCCACATAAGCACATTAGAGCGAGGCAGGAAAAGCACGCCCTCGCCAATATTCAGAGTGAATTTGGAAGCGCCCAAAAATGCTTCAGTATCCTTTAATGACTTCTCATAAAATCCTTTGCTCCTATTGATAGCATCTCTCAACTTACCCCGGTCCATCCTTTCAATCTCAGCATTGTCAAAAACAGCCTTCAAAACATTTATCCCAATGTTGCCTTTAAGCTCAAATTCAACTGCAGCCTGCTTAAGCCAGCGTTTGGTAAAATCTGTTTCAATCACCTTGCGGGCTGTCTGATTCCAGTTCTCCCTAAACCTCTTATTGACGCTCTTTGCCTCTTCAATCCAGTTGGCGAATCTCGAATCAACATCCTTGACCAACTCATCAAAATCACCAATACGTTTAGCCAACTCCCCACTAATATCCGCAGTGCTTCCAACTACAAGCATATCATTTTGCAGATGCAAACAAAACCTTTTAGTGATCACAGACTCAAATGGAAAAACAAAGCCCACTTCACTTTTGGAGGGCGCGCTATTCACACTGTACTTTATGAAATACAAATCAACACTCTGGTAAGCCAGTTTGAATTTCCTCTTGTTTACAGGCAGGATCTCCTCTTCTCCAATCAGGCCATTCCTGACAATCCGCAGCGCCTCGCTTTCAGAACACAAGTAAGTAGCATAATTCCCGCTTGGGAAAAGCAAACTGGGCACAAGAAACTGGTTCACCAGCAGGCTCAGGGTGTGGCTGACAGCAATTTGCTTGTCTTCAAGCCATGCAATCTGGTGAAGTTCTCCTTTCTCTTTTGCCAGAAGCGAGCTCCTATAGCCGAATTCCCGCAGAAGCGCATTTTGCTCTTCTGATTCCTGTTTCAGAAGCCTGAGCAAATTATTCACAGCATCAAAGTTGAACTTGGCATGCATAAATGGGATTTTCTTTGCATTCCACCAGATCTGGCGCTTTATTTTGGCTACCAATCCCTGCTGTTCCCTGACATTTTTCTCAAGCTCGGCAAGCTCATGCAATATTAACCCAATATTCTCAAGCCTCTCACCATCTGTGTTCTCCAAACCGCCAAGGGTTTCTCTAATCTCAGCAAGCCCAAGACTCCCCATGCCCAGATAATGCTTCAAATCCTGGAACTCTTCAGTAGGCACCACCCTGATGATACCCTCAATAATCTTGTTGGCCCTATCGTTCTGGCTCACATCACTTTTAATAGAAGCCAGCTCTCCTCGCCCAAACCTCTGATTAACCTTTGCTCGGTCTTTCTCATTATCCAGGACAGCAAGCAATCGGGTGTTGGCTTTCTCCAATTTCTCGAGCAAAGCAGAAATTGAGCCAATGTCAAAATTGATACTTGCCTCTAGAAGCTCAGTACCAATCTGATTTTTCTCCTTTTCAAGTGAAATGTCTTTCTCTGAATCAGGGTGCGCAGCAAGCTGCATAACATCCTGCTCAATAATCTCATCAATCTGTTCCACTTGCAGGATATCCTCTTTTTTGATAGCAGCCATCACATTACCCCAACCTATTTGCATATAAATAACTTTCTCACTTAGAATCGGTTTGAAGCCCCTGGCTTCAGCCAGAAGGATTATAAGTCTGAAAATCTGCGTTCAGCGCGTTAAAGCCCCTTTAGGGTGTGGGATTAGCTCCGAGCAGCAGATTTTCTTTACCCAAAAAGTTATAAAGCGCGCAATTCATCAATAAATAATGCAGCTTGTTGATGTCCACTGCCATTTGGATCACCCCTTTTTCTGTGACCTAGACAAAGTAATCCTCAGAGCCAAAGCAGCAAAGCTTCATGCAATAATCACCAATGGCTCTGGCTCCCAATCCAACAGGCATTCTTTAAGAATTGCCAGCACTTACCCAATGGTAAAAGCTGCTCTTGGGCTTGACCCACTGGAAGTGGACTCAGCAGATATTGAGGCTGAACTTGAGTTCATTTCCCAAAACCAAAAGCAAATAGTTGCCATAGGTGAGGTGGGGCTTGACTCCAAATATTCACCAAACCCAAAACAAAGAGATGTGCTCAATAAAATAATCTGTCTTGCAGAAGCCATTAACAAACCTCTCATTGTGCACTCCAGAGGCGCTGAGGCAGAAATCATTGAAATCCTCAGGACCACAAACCAAAAAGTGGTCATGCACTGTTTTGGAGGCACCCTCAAGCTTGCCAAGAAATGCCTTGATAACAATTGGCTTCTGTCCATCCCAACATCTATCACAAGAAGCACCCACTTCCAAGCTATTGTAAAAAACGCACCACTAAACCAGCTGCTGACTGAAACAGATGCTCCATTCCAAGCACCATTCAAGCAGCAGAGAAACGAGCCGTGTTTTGTTGGGGAATCAATCAAAACAATAGCTGCACTCAAGGGAATTGAACCGGAGCAAGCAGCTCACCAGATTTTCCTTAATTACCAACAGGTTTTCAGACTCCAATAAAACAGTAGTATTTAACCTTTATAAATATCGAAACATTTATATAATGCCCAGCACAATTTTTCCTTGTAATGGCAGACCAATCAGCATTCCGAGGGGTATTAGACTTCCTCTCTAGGATAGGAATATATGATGTTGTGCTACCCTTCCTTTTGATTTTCTCAATAGTCTTTGCCATACTGGACAAGACAAAGGTTTTTGGAGCAGATGAATATGACGGCAAGAAATACCCTAAAAAAAATATCAATGCAATGATTGCTTTTGTTATTGCTTTCTTTGTTGTGGCCTCTGCCCAGCTAGTGCAAGTGATAACAACCATCTCCTCGCATGTGGTAATTCTGCTGCTGGCATCAGTGTTCTTCCTAACAATGATCGGGTCCTTTATGAAAGAAACAGAGGACGGAGTCTTTCTGGAAGACAGCTGGAAAACAGGCTTTATGGTGGCAATGCTGATTGGCATTGTGTTAATCTTTCTAAATGCCCTCAACTGGCTAATGCCTTTTTACGAATTCATGAGAGATCACTGGTCTGATGACTATGTGGCAGCAGTAATTCTGCTACTGGTAATTTACCTGGTCATGAGATTTATAACCCGCTCTCCAGGCGGTACTTCAGAATCAAAAAAAGATAAGGAGAAATAGGTGATAAAATATGGCAATTCGCAACTTTGTTGATGTTTTTACCAGGCTAGAGAACATGGGGCTAACAGATGTGCTGCTGCCATTTCTGTTAATATTTGCTATAATCTTTGCAGTGTTTGACCGTGTCAAAATATTTGGCGAGAAAAGGAGAAATATCAGTGTGATTGTGGCATTGGTCATCTCACTCCTAGTTGTCATCCCGCATGTTACAGGAGGTTACCCTCCTGGCCAGGATGCAGTCGAGATAATAAACAAATCCATCCCCAATGTATCCATTATTGTGGTGGCGATTGTGATGCTTTTGGTGATGATCGGAGTGTTTGGTGCTGACGTCAATATTGCAGGCAAGTCCATTGGGGGGATTATCGCGTTTGCTGCCTTCCTCATTATTATCCTCATATTTGGCAAGAGCGCTGGCTGGTTTAAGTATGGAATACCTCCATGGCTGAGCTTTTTGCAGGATCCAGATACCCAGGCTCTATTGGTTGTACTGCTAATCTTCGGGCTGATTATCTGGTTTGTGACAGGTGAAGAAGGCAAGGGCAGCACAGGAGAAGGCTTTGCCAAGATGTTCGAAAGCTTGGGAAAAGCTGTTGAAAGAAAATAACCATGGCAACAATCCTTGATTTGACACTGCTGAAACATTTTGTCCCAGTATTTAGCATTATTCTCATTTTTGCTATTACTTATGGTGTTCTGCAGTTTGTCAAGGTGTTTGGGGGTGAAAACAAAAACCTCCACGCCATAATTGCTTTGATGGTAGCTTTGTTCTTTGTGTTTTCTGGAGATGCAATGCTCTTTGTTCAAAAGATTTTGCCTGTCTTCGTGATTATGATTATTTTCATAATGGTGCTGCTTATGGGCCTCAGATTTGCCTTCGGGGTTGAAGGCGGCGACCAGATGCTGCTCAAGGTGTTTGGCGACAGCGCAGGCACCTGGGTGGTTATTGCAGTAGTCCTTATCTTCCTGATAACTCTTGGCACACTGCTCGCCCCTAGGCAGCTCCCAAGAAGTGGCGAGCTAACCTCTGCAAATTCCACCTCAAGGACAGACACTACCAATTGGGAAACCAATGTGGTCAATTTGGTGTATCACCCAATGTTTGTGGGGATGATTGCAGTGCTTGTTATTATGGCATTAGCAATTAAATTGCTGACAAAATAGAATTATCTCTTTTTCAAATCGCTAGTGATCTTAGAGAGTTCACTCACATTCTCTGTAAGTGTGGGGATTATCTCCTTAAACACCTGCTGCATAGCCTTGACATCTGTCCCAACATCCCTGACACTTTTATCATACTGCTGCATTCTGCTGAACAATGCCTTGTTCAGCTCATCAAAACTCTTTTTCAAGTCAGAGAGCCTTTGTTCCACAGTGTTGATTCTGGTTTCAGTGCTCTCTTTCCAATCAATAATCTTGTTTACACCCTTCATCAACTCAGACCATTTTTCATCCACAATGGCTTCTGCCACCTCTTCGAACCGATCCATGTCATCGTTGGTTAACTGGGATTGTTGCGGATAAGAGGCTGGCTGGGCATAGTCTTGATATGCTGGGTACTGTTGAGCAGGATACTGCTGAGGGTACTCCTGCACCGGAGGCTGCTCGACAGGAGCAGCCGGAGTCAGTTCAGCTTGGTTCATCGCATCAAAGATCTGGTGTGATTTAAAGCCGTTCCTCTGCAGGGTGCTCACCACTTGGGTGTCTGACAGCCCTTGCTGCTTCATATTCCTCACTTCTTCAACAGGGACACCACTAGGTGCACTCTCCATAGGTGGGGGTGCTGGTATCTCCTCTTCTCTTCGTCCAAACAGCGCCATATATATCCCTTCTATACCCCATTACTCCAGCAGTTTTTAAAGTTTTCGTTCACTTGTTGCTTCGCTAATCATCTTTTCAACCTGGGCGCGAGTCACAAATTTGATAGGCTCCCACAATCTGAGATATTTCTCGAGAACATCCACATCCTCTTTTTTTGCACACGATTTCAACTCGGCTATCACCAACTCCATATCCTCTTTAACATGCGCCACCCCTGCCCTGAGCTCTGCAATCTCTTCGGTAATAGCTTTCATCTCAGTGTTTATCTTCCTGTGGCTGCTAAGCATATTCTGGTCAGTCATCTGGGTCTTCCTGTCCATATTTGAATAGCGCTCCTCAATCACTTTAAGCCTCCTTGAGATAATATTTAGTTGGTCCTGTAGCTTGCCAGAATCAGCCTGAACCACTGACCGCTTCACTTCTTCTCGGTTATCTGGAGCATTGAATGAGAAAGGTTGATTAGCCATTTTTTCGTTATATTTTTATAGGTGTACATATTTAAATATCTGCAGAGTTAAATAAATCTTTGTGAGTATCACATAGTGGTTCAAGGATGCCTGAAATAAGCGAGGGGCTAAAAAGAGGTGCATTCAGTTTTGAGCTAGTCAGAGAAGGCGAAGACACCATCCTCAAGGTGGATTGCAGCGGCTGCGATTTCCTGCCTTCAATAGAGGACAGCCCATTGGTCATGTCCAAGACAATCGAGCTTCTTGTTGAAAACAAGGCAATCACCAAAATTGTATTTTATCAGCAGAGGAACTATGAGTACAGTTACTCGCAAACCATACTTCTCTTGGAAATCGCCAGGATTTACGACAGATTAGTCAGGGATAAAAGCCTGCTAAGCTACCAATCACTTGGCTTTGTACAGGGTTACACCAAAGGCTTCAACCAGAGGTATGCAGAACTCCATAATCTACTATATAATACCCTGAAAAGCGATCCTATTGGCACCTATGTGGATCTTTTGAGACTAACGCGAAGAGAGCGAGTGATGCTTGAAGGTGAACAAGACCCAAAATATGCAGAAAGCATCAAAGGCTACCTCAGCCTGCTCCTGTATATCCTAAAACTCCTCGAGCAAACCAAACTTCTGGCTTTAACCAAGCAGGATTTGGCAGGCTTCAAGCCAGGTGACAGGACAATATACTCAAAAATTTTCAGTCCAACAATCAAGCCAGATTTCATGTTCACCAAGCTGATGGCTCAATACCCTGTAGATGCAGAAGAGCTTGATAGCTATTCAGTTAATGGTACGGAAGTGACAATTTTCAGACTTGCCAACTCAATACAATTTCTCTATCACATTATCCCACCAGAGTTCAAGCTTTCAGAGGAAAAATACGAAATCCTTGACCTGGCCAGAAACATCATTGCAGAGCACAAACCAAAAAAATCAGAATTTGTGGATCCAGAAAGGATGCGCCAGGTTTTCTACAATGTTGGCCGCGACCTTATTGATGAACTGACCAATTACCGCAATATCCAGATTACCACCAAGGAGGCTGATGAGCTCACAAGCATCCTTGTTAGGTATACTGTTGGCTTTGGGCTAATCGAGGTGCTGCTTCAGGATGATAAAATTCAGGACATCACCATCAACTCACCCATGGGCAGAATCCCTATGTTTATTGTGCACAGCGAATTTGACAACTGCCGAACCAACATTGTCCCGTCTCTCCCAGAATCTGAATCATGGGCATCAAAACTAAGAATGATCTCAGGCAGGCCATTAGATGAAGCCAACCCAATACTCGATACCGGCCTTTTGCTCCCTGGTGCCAAAGCTAGAGTTGCAGTGATAGCACCCCCCCTCAACCCGTCAGGCTTGGCATTTGCGTTTAGGCGCCATCGTGATAAGCCTTGGACACTCCCATTATTCATGGCAAACAGGATGCTCAGCCCGTTGGCAGCAGGGATCATGAGCTTTCTAATAGACGGTTCAAGGACTATACTTGTTGCAGGCACGCGAAGCGCAGGAAAAAGCTCATTGCTTGGTGCAATGATGGTAGAGATCATGCGCCAATACAGAATTATCACTATTGAAGATACTCTTGAGTTGCCCACAACAGCATTGAGAAAACTGGGCTTCAACATCCAACCCATGAAAGTGGCAAGCGCCATGACCAAAGGTACATCAGAGGTTTCTGCAGATGAGGGCATTAGAGCAACCCTCAGACTTGGAGACTCTTCTCTGATTGTGGGAGAAGTGAGAAGCACAGAGGCTCGCGCATTATATGAAGCAATGCGAGTGGGTGCACTGGCAAACGTTGTTGCAGGCACTATTCATGGTGACTCGCCATATGGGGTATATGATAGAGTTGTCAATGACCTTAATGTACCCAAAACCAGCTTCAAGGCAACCGATGTGATCATTGTGGCGAACCCAATCAAAAGTGCTGATGGCATGCACAGATGGAGGCGTGTAACCCAGATTACTGAGGTTAGGAAACACTGGGAAAACGACCCGCTTTTAGAGAACGGATTTGTTGATCTAATGAAATATGATTCTGAAAAGGATTTGCTGGAGCCCACCTCAGACTTGATTAATGGGGAAATTGAAGTGCTCAAAGCAATTGCAGGAAATGTTAAAGAATGGGCAGGGAGCTGGGATGCAGTGTGGGACAACATTCAGCTCAGAGCCAAGCTCAAAGGCGCACTAGTGGAATACGCGGCAAAGTCAAAACAGCAGCAAATCCTTGAGGCACCCTTTGTTATCCAGTCAAACGACGAGTTCCATATGCTTTGTGATAAAGTTAAGGAAGAGGTTGGTTCACTTGATAGCGAGCGCATCTATGAAGAGTGGGAAAACTGGCTGATCAGAGAAGCTAAAAAAATCAATATTTCAAACCGCTCATAAGCACATACACCAGGGCAAAGAAAATCAAGAGCTCTGATGCAGCAAAAATAAAGTTGAGCATCTCCATCTCAGTTTCCTTAAAAATCTTGTCTGCATTGTCTGTAATTTGGCACACCTCCTAACTCACAACAATCTTTTTGGAATCAGCATCATATTCCACAAGGATATTTGAAGTGTCTTTCAACTCCAGCAGGTTCCAGGTTATGCTGTCTTGGTCACCACAGCGGTTATCAACATCATTATTTGCAAGCGCATCGCACAACCCCTCTTTGATAAGGAATGCAGTAATATCTGCCTCACTTATCTTGGTGTCAGCAGCAGTATTCTTAAAATCCTTCGGAACCACAACCTCATAACACAAAATATCTTGCGAGCCTCTGCCTTGCTCTGCAATCTGCCAGCAGGAGATCATGCTCCCCACTATCTCTTCAACTGCAAAAAACGCATCATACACCACATAAAGATCATGCACCACCACTTCACTGTTGTCAATGCTCTCCACCCTTATTGGTAACTTAAAGTCACTTGACCCCTTGAGAAAGTTGTTCACACTCTTGGTAATATTGAGTACAGCTGTCTCGCTCTTGTTGAGTTCAATCCTGAAATCCCAAACACCATCCGCACCAACATCAACCCGCACATCAGTCTGAGGTACTGTAAACACCGAGAAGCTGACTGAGGCATCCTTGACAGACTTGGTGCTCAACACAATATACAACACCCCTTTTTTAATGCGTACAGATTCATCACCTGTATCAAACAAGTTAATATAATCCGGATATTGCCTAAGCCTGATAACATCAATAACACTCCCCTTATTACAATAATTCTGCTCGACCCGGATACTGGAGGGCATCATAGAACTCGAGCCAACATAAAAGAAAGTGTTACAGTAGATCTCCTTACCAAACCCAGGCAACTTAGTGCCGAATACCCCGATAAGCAGACTTATACTCACAATTGTGATCAAGGCCATCATTATCAGGTTGATTGAAATATCAGCTTTACTCAATCACCATCACCTCGCAGACAGAGTCCCTGTTTCTCAACTTGAGCATATATTTGCCCATGCTAATGTTCTTTGCAAGCACGATCGGCTCTGAGAAACGCTCTGTTGTGAGATTAGTAGTTAGTACAGTGTCAATAATATAGCAGTCTCTGGCAGTGCTCCTACCCAGACAAAGGTCACACAAGGCGCTAATCCTAATCTCAACAGCATTGCTATCCCCTTCAATAAACTGCTTCTCATCTAAGGGTATTAAAGAAGTCTTATTTGCCTTAAAAGCAAAAACAATCATGATGGTAATGATAAAAACCCCCAGAATCACCATCCCGTATTTCATAAATACATCTTCCACTATAACCCCCCTGCAGCTACGCCTTGCGATACAAGCATATTCAAAGCCAGTGCACCAATGATTGTTACTACAAGATACACGATCATAGATGTAAACAAGTTCTTGGCTATTCTCATGTCTTTGGAGATGTTATCAAACCCAAACTCAACCCCATTGGCCAGGATAGACAGCAATACCACGGTCTCCACTGTATAGATTCCAACCAAGACCTGGAACACTGTGGGTGGAGTCACCTTAGTGAAGTTGATAAAAGTGCTAAACACATCGCCACCAGGCGTCTTCCCGAATATCTGCAACATCTCCATTATCTTCTGAAGCTTCTGCATCATCTGGAACAATGATTTCACAATTATCAGCGTGAGTGAACCAACCAACCCTGCCAAAAACGGTGCAAGAAACGCTGCCTGGACATTTATTGAAGAAACAGTCTCATTGAGCAGGTCATAAATTAACTCCTTAATCTTCTTGGTGTTCTCAAGATAGGTGGATACCTTGGTAACAACCTTGTAGAGCACGCTAGCACCCTTTTTTGCTCCCTCAAGCATCACCCAGATTATCTCCTTTAACAAAACAGACGGGTATTTGATTAAGATGCCTCTTTTTGGGTCGAAAACAGACTGCGCAAATGTGGCACCCTCATCCTGCATCTTATCCATAATATCTGAGAAAAAATAGAAAATGCTTCGCTTCTTGAGGTTTAACATTTTAGCCTCTTTCACATAATTTTCAATAGCCACCTCCACAGGGATATTCTCTGTGAACTGATTGCTCAGCTGGAATATTGCTCCCCCAAGATCATCCTCAATCTGCATAATTGTGTTTCTCATCCTTAACTTCTGTACGCTTTTAAGATAGAAATTGATGGCAATCCCCATTGCCAGTCCAAGGGGAATGGTCATTGTGTAGAAAAGTGCAGTCAGTGTGTACTCTGAACTTGGGATTTCGCTCATCTGGTGTGCCTGCTGCCATGCAGGCAAGGTCGAGGTGTAAATATGCCATATGCCCGGCAACATGATCAGCACACCCACAACTATAGCTAAGGGCATAATCGGTACCAAGTACTGCTTATCCTTGTAATCAAACACATACTGGCCAGGAGGCGGCAGATTAGGGTTGTCAGACAGGTCTGGTGCAGAAAATGCCCCTGGCCTTTTTGACAGAATCCTCCTTGTAAGGAAGAAAATCAGTGCAGGGAGCACTACAATATAGCCAAAAAACAGATAAGAGATATTGATAGAGTCTGCCATGAAAATGCTAATCATTGGGAATGCAATCAAGCCAATGAGCGGAAGCATCATCCCAAAGGTATGCAACAGCAGAACAGGCATTTTAAGATCATTTGAGTAGTGCTTCATCTTCTCATAGGTAGCATCAAGCATCTCGCTCAGTGATTTGTCCAAGATCCTCTCCTGATTCTCCTTGTCTGTCTGAGTTAAAATGGTGTGTAGGGTTAGTAAAGACTTGACAAAATCCTTGTTCCTCAAAATCCACAGATCCATGAATTGATTCATGCCCTCTTCTACTGAGCTAACCTTCTCAGTATCAATAAGCCACAACAACCTTTTAAGATCTTTCCCCAGCGGTCCATTGAGGTGCTGGGTAGCAAAATAGATGGCATTCTCAAGCACAGGGTTCAGCCGCATATAGATCGTCATGTAAAGAATGGCCAGAATCGACTCTTGCTGTGCCCTTATCTTGGTAATCTCAGCAGAAAAACCAGGGTATGTATACCCAATATAACTGATAAACAACCCTACTGAAATCAGGAAGAATCCAGCATTCTTAAATCCAAGGATAAACAAAGGGACAGTAATCAGCAAGCTTATTAAAAAAGTCATTAGCGACGATGCCACGACACTGCGTGGTTCAACATGGAGCGAGGCAATAGTAATGCTCTCCTGCATCTCCTTCGAATCACTTTTTACAAAAGGCAGAGTCTCTGCAGAAAATGAACAATATTTCTCAAAAAATGTGCTCAAGGCCAGCTCGTCTCGTTCTTCCTGCCTGAAAGCCCTGAACTGGCCTGAGACCAGTGGGCTCACCTTCTCCTCCTGAGAACTCACAGCAGAATCAAGTTGCCGCCTCACCCTCTCTCTGATATCATCTAAAGACTCTGGCATAGGTAATCCTCTTTTAATATTGACCCATGCATGCAATATTAATAAACTTTATGGAAAAGAAAATCTAAGGAGCGCCCTCGTAATAGCCATAGCGGTATACCCAGTTAGGGCTGCTTTGCGGTTCTCCAGATACATCCATCTTGCACGTACCCCCCTTGACATCGCCAGTAACCTCTGTCGAATCATACTCCAGCGCCTTATAGAACTGCATCCTTTTCTCAGTCATTACCTCTTTGCATTTGCTTCCATCATATGTTGTAATGCCAGATTTGCAGTCAGTCAAGATAAAACAAGGGATGCGGTCTTCACAGAAAGACCACTCGCCCCAGTCTGCCTGCGTTGCCTTGCTTGCCATCTTATCACTGTCAAAATCAATCATCTTGGTGGCTTTGCAGAACTCGAGTGCGTTGTTAACATTAGTGATCTTATTACATAGATTCTCACAATCGCTTATAGCATCCTGCTTTTTTGCCTCAGAGAAAAAAGTCTCCTGGGTCTCAGTCATTGTCCCGGAAGACTTTTCAGTAAACTTAAAGAAAAGGCTCAACACCACAAGCGAGATAATCAGAAGAATAAACAGCCCAAATATCATCTGAAGTGATTTTTCACCTTTCTTATCAAACATATTTACACCTCTTTTATAAGTTGCGAACATGATAATTTGATACTAAAACTGGCCCTCAGTTAATATATAAATCTTTTGTTTTTCCCAATAATCTTATAAGTGCATTACCAATCTTCACTTATCAAAAAGTTTATATACCGTTTTCCTATAGATGTATTATCTTAAAAGAAGTATTTCAAAAGAGGTGGTCAAATGAAAGTTACTGAAACTGAAAGTCTGAACATTGGGGGCAAGGTTCTCCTTTTTGCAGCAGTGGGTATTGTCATTGCTATTGCATATTACATAAATGGCCAATATCTTGCGGACGTTTATGTCAACTGGGACCTGATAAACTCGCTGCTCCTGTGGCTCATCTTTGTCATGCTCGTCATCACAATGAACAAAGAGCACATTGGGGAGATAAGGTATCTCAGGAAAATTTCTGAGGAAGAACTGCGAGAGATTAAATTACTTAGAGCAGCACTCTCAAAGAAATAGGCTCTAAATGCGCAAGTCCCAAATCACTATGTTTTTACTTTTAGCTATGATAATCTTTGTAGGTTTGATTGCCTTCTTCTCAATGTCAGGCGAAAAGGATACAGGAAAAGTTGAGGTCCAGCAAAACATTGATGCAATCTTCACCAACACGCCAATTGCACTCTATGTTGAAACATGTCTGCAAGAGGCGACCCAGGATGCAATCTATCTCGTGGGTATGCAAGGTGGCAGAATATACACCACCCAGGCAGAAGGCACAATGGCGTTTAGAGCACCGCCAGTCAAGCCATTTATGCCATTTGCCCTGAGCATTGTCCCTTACAAAAGCCACAATATCAGTTATGCAGTGTATGAAGCCCCAGCCCAGCCACCAAGTTATCCCTATCCGGGCAGCCTTGATAAGAAAGCTGTGCTGCATTCCCTTGGAGAACCAGACTTCCCTGCATTGTGTGATAGCCAGGGGCTCAATGCCTGGGATCTGCCAGATGTCCAGTACTCATGCATTCAGTATGACCTCCAGGGTAGCAGGCATTCAATCCAAGAATACCTTGAGAGATATATTGAAAAGGCAACCAAAAGCAAGATTGATTTCCCCACTCTCACTCAGGACCTCGGCTACACAATAACAGAGGGCAATCTGAGTGTCCAGGTTCTTTTTGGAGCCAGTGATATAATCTCAAAACTCAGCTATCAGCTCACTATCACTTTGGGTGATAATGGCCCGGTTTCAAAACTGGTTGATTTCACATATCGCATGCCTAACATGCGGTTCAAGAAGATCTACGAGCTCGCATATTACTTCTCTGAGGAAACCACCAACAATATATTCTTCAACATCTCCCAGAACCAATCCCTGCACACTCTAAAAGCCTGCCCCAATCAACAACGCAACAGCTTCAACCAGGAATGTCTGTTAACAGGGATGAGCCTCGAACAGATAAGGGATCCATGCCTCACAAATCCTGCTTGTGAAGTTTCTTTATATTCAGATATCATTAGAATACAGGATAATCTCTCAGAGGTTTACGGCAAACCATATGTGTTCCAATTTGCCATCAAAAACAGACCGCCTGCTCTCGACTTTATTGATGAATCGTTAAATGACAGCAAGCCTTACTATCATTATCTCAAAGAGGAATATGGGGTTACTCCCTCTGAGCTTTATGGGCAGGGGACAATATCTGACCCCCCTTACCAGTATAATATCATAGTCAATGCTGGAGACCAAATTGTTATATACCCACTGGCACTTGATCCAGATAACGACAACATCACGATTGCATACTCTGGCTGGAAAACCCCAGTACCCATCTTCAGACCAAACGGACTACACTACATAGACCCCCACACAGATGCAAGTGATCATACAGTCTTTGGCGGAGGAGACATCAACAGGTGGCAGCAATCAACATTGTATCAAAACACACGCAGGGATGCAAGCATTACAACTAATGCAACAACAGACCGTGGCTATCACTGGATTCGCATAAATGTTTCTGACAACGAGGGTTTGTCTGACTATCAGGATATTGCCATTGTTGTGGTTTGACCTGTTTGCTTAATTAATAAGATACATAAATATACAGAAAGATTTTTATATAAGAAGCGCGCTTAAAACAACCAATTATTGTTAAAAGAAGTGGTAATTTGGCAAGACAAAAAGGGATTTGGGTACTTGCATGTATAATCTTAGTCATCGGCTTATTGTTCTCATCAGATAGCTCTGCACAGATTCCAGTAATGGGCTGCTGTGCAAATCCAGGCGCAACAATTTTTGGGGATTATGGTGGCAGCTATTGCAAAGACAGCGGCGGCCTTAAAGTTCCCAAGGAAGACTGCTGCCCAGATGATGGAGACTATGGGTCAGACCCTCTGTTCCCAGATAGCCAAATCGACTGCCGACTCAACTATTTCAATCTGAGCTGTACAACTGTTGACAAATGCAAGGCTGGCTGCTGTTATGATATCACCACGCAAACCCAGGGTTGCGGATCCCAAACAGAATATGAATGCCTCAAAAAGAACACTGCAAACAAATGGGCACCAGGCTATTCAGTTGCCTCAAGGCTTGACCCAGCTAATCCCTGCTACCAAAATGCAATTGATCCAGCAACCAATTCCTACAAAAGGGCAATCCCCAACTGTGCAGTGATCGACCCTTGCTCCCAATACACTTCTCAAACATCATGCACTGCCCGCACTTTCCAAGGCACAGCATGTGTCTGGTGTCCTGCCAACAACAAATGCTATACTCAGTGTGCAGGCAAGTGCTCAGGCTATGCCACTGACAAAGACAACAACAAAGTCTGTGATGCAGACACGGTTTATCCTGAGTGCAGCTCTCCTTTATGCGGAGACCGCGTTCAGCAGATGTGCAGATGCGGGACTGCCCTTGCAGAGGTAAACAGCTATTGCTGTGCAGTGCATGCCAAAACATATACCGCGCAAAGCGCGTGCATTGAAAACTGCTATCCCTACTGCTATGCAGATGAACCAATCCTCAACACCTATACTGATTATGGGAGTGCTTATGCAAAATGTGCTTGCGGAAATCAGCTGGCAGAATTAAAAAGCACCAACTCTGAATGGTGCTGCAATGCAACAGGCACCTTGCAGAAGAGCAGCACCCGTTGCTGGGAGGAAGCTACAGTCAGCGGTGTGGTGAAAAGCAACGAAACACACACAGTGATTGCAGGTGTAGAAGTGCTCATAGGCGCAAGATCAGCAAAAACAGATGCCAATGGGTTTTACAGGGTTACTGGAGTGAGAACCGGGAAACAGAAAGTTGTTGTCACAAAAAACAGTTTCAAGCCATTCGAAAAGGAATACACCATAAGTGGGGACTCTACCCTCAACTTCAACCTGGAGCCCAGCCTTAGAAGATGCAATGACCCGAGCGCCCCACCTCTTGACATTGAGCTGACTGTCTCATGCAAAGAGAATGAGAAAGGGATAATCCTAACATGGAAAAACCCATGTCCCAATATTAATAAGTTCTATGTTTACAGAAGCGGCAGTCTTTTACCCAATGGAATCATGCAGGCAGTTGCACCATTCACATACACTGACATAACCTATCCTTGGAGTCAGCAGGTGAAATACACTGTTGCTGCAGAATACAACTTTGGAGGGGAGCCAAAAACATACAACTTCACCACTGTTCCATTCTCTTCTGGTGAAGCGATGTGCGTCGGGAATAAAGGCAAACAAATCTGCAAAGATGGAAATGTGCAAAAATGCGTTGGCTGTAATGCACTTCACATGGAAAGGGCATGCGGCACTGCAGAATGTTTGCAGTCAGCAACAACAGGGGTAGCAATGTGCAAAGAAGACCCCGGGTGCATCGGGCTTGGTAATCCCCTAGGCATGTTCTATTACCGTGATGTTTGTTATGGCAACCTCATTGGAGGAACATACGAGAAGGCGTGTTACTATGATTTCTCATCCACCCCAGTAGATATGTGCTATGACTGCGAACCAACTACAAAATGTCCGGCATACAGCAGTAAGGATACATGTGATATCGATAACTGTCTTGCAGCTGAAAAAACCGAATGCCAGTACCAATACACCAATCAGGAACTTGGTAAAGGAATATGCTATGAGGTAAATGACACAAGCACCCAATTTTGCGGCAAATGCAACGACCTTTTCATGAACTGCAAATCTGCAGACTGCATGAAACTTGGCGCCTGCTTTTGGGCGTCAGCAAAATGTAATCCTTGCCAATCAACAACCAAGTGCTCTGACTTTATGGACATTGACAGCTGTCTGGGTGCTCCCCCGCAGGAGTTTGATATCCTAAATGACAATAGCTGTCCGCCGCTCAGAACCAAAAAATATTCCAGAGATGCATGCGCTCTAAAATACTGCAAGTGGACATCTGGCAAATGCATACGCGATGCCAATGACGATGGTGCGGCAGATGCAGATCTTGGAGATTACAAAGCACCCACCACCCAAGCCCATCTCCCTGTAACCATCGGACCAGGATCAAAGATACTATTCTCTGTTGATGAAAATAATGCTAAAACTTACTTCTGCATTGATGGCAACAACAGCTGCTGCCCCACAACAGAAGTTACTGATAAATCAATTGAATTCCCGAACTCGAACTACAACCTCATAGAGGGTTGGTACTATCTAAAATACTATTCAACAGACTCGTATTTAAACAACGAGGAAATCAAATCTGTGAAAGCCTACATTGATCTCAAACCACCGGTTATTGTTGAAAATGTAAGCGCAAAACCTGAAGCAGGTTCAACTTACAAATCCACTCTTTATATTGAACTAACATCCAATGAGTATGCGAAATGCAATGAATCACTAATCTCTGGGATGTATGACACGCAACTAACCAAGCATGTAGCTACTGGTTATAGAAATAAGTTCTTTGCAACCTACTTTGGTTTGTATGACGGGGTATATGTCTATCAGGTCAACTGCTCAGACAAGGCAGGGAATAAAATCACTTATGAATTCGACATTAAGGTTGATCGTATTGACTTGATCTTTGATGAAGCACCAGTTGGCCAGACCTTCCAGCAGAGCACAGTGAGCATAGGATTAAAAACCAAAAGGGACGTCAGCTGCAAATATATACAGCTCAAAGATAATGAGATATTTGGCTTGTACAATCCTCTCCCGAAAAAGTCACACCAAACACAACCTTTCGAACATTTTGTTTATGAGGCAATCCTAAGCGGGTTGTCAAGTGGTTCCTATGCATATATGGCAAAATGCGGCAGCGCCCTCAACTCAAACAATGATACAGCTATGCTCTCTTTCACAGTTGACCAGTATCCTCCGCAGACCAAACTTGTTTATATTCCCTCAGATGGCGGGCAGCAGAACTTTTCAGAAACAAAGTGGTATCCCAAGAATGCTATCTTCAGGGTTGAGTGCAAAGACAAGGTCCAGAGTTACCCAGGAGAATTTGGCTGTGCAGCGACCAAGCATTGCACTGGCTTGAATTGCACGCCAAGCACTGTAACTGAGGCTCTCAATGTGGCAAAAACAACAGTCTACTGCTTCTCTTCAGCAGACAAAGGAGGCAATACCGAGCAAACAAGTTGCTCCAAAATCCAAATTGATCTTATCCCGCCAAGCACACCAGTAGTTAATGACACCAGCAACTTAGAAAAATACCCCCAGTATTATTTCAGAACAGATCGCCTCAGAGTGAAATTCTCTGCAGCAGACTATGAATCAGGCATTGACCGTTACTTAGTGCTGCTAAGATCTGCAGACAACAGGACAATCATGGACTGGACCACCTCTTCAAAAGATGACGAATGGGTGTGGTTCGAACAGAACACTCCCACTTGGGGAGCTGACAACGCCAGTAAGAAACTTGTTTTAGTAGATGGCAGCACATATTACTTTGAAGTGATTGCAGTTGACAAAGTGGGTCTGAGGAGCAAAGCAGGGGTTAGTGATAGTGTTACGATCAACACAACCAAGGTTGCTCTAACCTGTACAGACAACACCAAAAACGGTGATGAGACAGGGATAGATTGCGGTGGATCATGCCCCCCTTGCAGCAACAATGCCTCATGTACTGAAAACAGTGACTGTGACAGCGGTTTCTGCCATCCTGTGCAAAAGACATGCCTTACACCAACCTGCTTTGACAATTTTAGGAATAAGGATGAAACAGGGGTGGACTGCGGCGGTAGCTGTTCCAGACGGTGCGGAAGCGGGGTTGAGTGTGTTTACAGTCTGGATTGTTCCTCGGGTATTTGCGACCAGATCTCAGGGATATGTGTAGGCTCTGATGATCCCTGTGAAAACGGGGCTTTTGATCCTGCATCAGAGACAGACATAGACTGCGGCAAATTATGCCCCAAATGCAGCGTTGGCGACAACTGTCTTAACAGTGTGGATTGCCAGAGTGGCAAATGCGGGCTTGAGAAAGCTTGTGAGGAACCCACCTGCAATGACGGCTTGTTGAACGGATATGAGACAGATGTGGACTGCGGCGGGGGCTGCACCATTAAATGTCAGATGGGCAGGGTTTGCATTGATGATACTGATTGCATAACAGCAAACTGTCTGGCAAATGAGTGCGAAGAGAGCACAGGTGAGGTGCCTTATGAACCAGAGGAGGAGGCTGAACAAAATGCAGGTGGCTCAGCATTCCCCAAGCTGTTACTTTTCATAATAATACTCTTGATATTGGCAGCCATATTTTTTGTCTACGCCAAAAAAAAGAAAAATGAGGCCGAACCACTACCTCCAACACCATTTAGACCATTATCGCCAATGCCTCCACCCAGACCATTACCCCGACCAACCACTAAGTTAGAAACCCTGGCCAAAACAGCACCGACTTCAGCACCAGTGCAGGGAAGAGAAGATAAAAAGCTGGCAAGGCAAGAGCTGTTTGGGAAATTCGAAACAAAACCATCACCACGCGCACCATCTGCACCGCCAGCCCCGTCATTATCTGATTCAAAAGAGCTTGAGAAGCTTTTACAACAAGATCCAAAAGAGGGCGATGTGTGGACACAGCTTTCCAAAGTCACATCCACTGAACTTAGCAAGAGAGGAAAACTCAGCCAGAATGTGCACAGCCAGCTCTCAGACTTGTATGGTAAAAGGCTAACTAGGCAGCTTATTGAGAAACTAAATGCACTTGTTGCAGCCAACCAATTGTCTCAGGAGGATATAATTGATCAGTTTGTGAGTTTATCTGAAGAGAAAAGGTTTAGCAAGGCAGTGCTTAAAAATGTGCTTAGCAGCATGCTCACCCAGAAGAAGATCACCAGAAAAGCGTCTTTGGAAGTGCTCAACAGGCTGGCTGAAAAGAAAATCATAACAAGCTCAGATGTAACTGAGATCGCAAAATGAAGTCACAGATACAATCTCAGATTTTTGTATACATCCTGGGTGCAATTATCATGTCTCTTGTGCTGTTATTTGGTTATCGCTCAATCAGAGGGATGATTGGGCGTGGTGAACAGACATCCCTCCTCAAGTTCAAGAGCGAACTCAAGTCAACTATTGCCACAGTGAGCCAGGATTATGGTTCAATAAAATTAGCTGAATTTGAAATTCCTTCTGGTTACAGAGCAGTGTGTTTTGTGAATCTCACTTATGACCGCAACCATCTGCTTGACAAAATTGATGGAAACCACTACCCTTATATCCGCGATGTGGTTATGGATATATTAGACAATAGCAATGCCCATAAACAGAATGTTTTCTTGATGCCGCCAGGCACAGAATCTGATTATGTTGGCAACATCTCTGTTAACACAGGATTCCACTGCTTCAACGCTTCTCAAAAGAAAATCAAAATCAAAATTGAAGGTTTTGGTAACAGGGCCATACTTTCAGAGCCATAAAATGACCAAGAGGGGGGCAGTTGAGATACAATTCAACTGGCTTTTTGTGTTCATCATTGGCGCGCTAATTTTGCTTTTCTTTACCAGTTTTGCCATGAAGCAGAAAAAGTCAGAAGAAACCAACTTAGATTTAACAATACTTAGGGATATCGACACAATAATTACCCAAGCAGCTGTCTCCTCTGGCACTTCAGATGTTGTCAAACTTGCCAAACCCATTGAGTTCTCATGTGAAGAATGTACCAAACAAGGTTGTGTCTCCACACTTTCAATAGGCTCAGGCCCAAACAGGCCGACCACTGTCCAGCCGATTTTCTCACCTACTCTCATCCAGGACAAGGAACTCCTCACATGGTCGATTGGCTGGAGCCTCCCTTACAAGGCTACAGACTTTCTTTTGGTGAGCAGCCCAGACATAAGGTATGTCTTTGTCAAAGATCCTGCAAAAGACACCACCAACTACATTACCAAACTTTACAGTGAGATCCCTGACAAATTCACAAAAGAGACAGTTCCTGCGGCTCAGCTCATCACCCTATCAGACAAAAACCATGTAATGGTCAAGTTTGTCTTTTACAAAGGCACCCACGTTGAATTGCCCCCTTCACTAAAAAGTATGGCTGATTCCCAGGTAAGTGCCATAGTTATTGACAAAACAAAGCCAGATTCAGGGTTCATAACATTCTACCAAAAACACGGCAATCAATTCCAGCGGAAAGGGTTATCCCCTTTTGTAACAGATGCCCTAGCCTATGGGGCGATCTTCTCTCAAGACAGAGATTTCTACGAGTGCAACCTCTGGAAAACACTATTGAGATATAGGCTAGTAACAGAGGTGTATGCACAGAAAGTTGAGCTCATCAGCCAAAGCGCCTCAGGCTGCTCATATGCTGAGAGCTTTCAGATCTTCCCTGACATACTCAGCAGAACAGACAACATACTTGGCCGAACCAACAATCTCAATGAAACCCTCAATATAAGAGAGGAAGCAATTAAATTGCAGGAAAAAAATGATAAGTTGAAAATTTTATCCTGTCCTTTAATCTACTAAAATGAGAAAAGCCCAGATGAAGATGTTTGAAACCATCGGCGTACTGATTGTATTCTTTTTTATCCTGTCTATTGGCCTGGTGTTCTACTACCAATTCCAGAAAACAAGGTATGCAGCAGGCAAGGGTGAAACCTTCCAGCTCAGAACCATGAATATCATCCAGCAAGTCAACTACCTGCCAGAGCTACAGTGCAGCTTTGACAACATCGCTTCCTACAACTGTTTTGATATAGCAAAAGTGATGGCATTTACTGATATCTCAGCAGCCAACAAGGCATATTACCACCATCTTTTTGTCTACAGCAATATCACAGTCCAGGAGATATACCCCTTAGAGAGGAACTGGAATCTCTTCTACAGCAAGCCTGAAAGCTGGAAAGAACTTTCCAGAAACCAAATCCCAATACTTCTCTTCAATTCAACACAGGGGCGCTATTACGCAGGGGTGCTTGTGGTTGAGGTATACATATGAATCGTAAATCCCAAATGGAGATAATGGGCCTGGCATTAGTTGTGCTCATCCTAAGCATTGCAATGGTATTCCTCTTCAAATTCAGCGGCGGTTCCAAGGTTAGCGAGGTGAAGCAGGACTTTGTTGACACCAAGCTGGCATCAAACATGCTCAATGTGATCCTCAAGACCACCCATGAGGAAAAAGATATTGAACTGAAGAATATGTTCAAGTACTGCGCTGAAGGGGACTCCAATGCCAGCAGAGGTTATGACCCTTGCGATGAGATGAATAAGACTGTATCATTTATCCTAGATAGAACACTGAAAACCTGGCAGAAAAGCTACAACCTTACTGCAACAATTAACGGCGAGACCAAGCTATATCTTATAAACAAGAACTGCGGCGGATCCTTAAAGGGATTCTCCACAAGGGAATCTGAAACATACATGATCCCCACAAGATACGGCACCATGCTTATCAGGATGGATATCTGCAGATGATAAAAAACACCTCATCAAAAAAGCGTTTGACACACAACAAGAGAATGTGCACAACCCGTTTTTCCCAAATGCTCGGCCTAATGTTCTCACCCAGAATCAGAGATATTTCCCTTGTGTTTGTGTTTGACCGCGAAAAAAACCTAAGCTTCCATATGCTCTTTGTCTTTTTCCCGATTGATATCATCTTTCTGGATAAAAGTAGGAAAGTTGTCAGCATGCAAAATGCAATGCCGTTCACTCCGCTGATCCGATCAAAAAAACCAGCCAAGTACGTGTTAGAATGCCCTTCAGGCACAATAAGGAAGAGCCGAACAAAAATTGGCCACCAAATAACCTTCTGAAGAAAAGTATTTAAACTCTGCTTGCCATGGCACACCTATGCATGACATGTTCGATCTGCTCGACAAGATTAAGAAATACTTCTCATTCAGTCCTGAAGAGACAAGAAGTATTGTGATTGCCATCCTGGTGCTGGGCTTTGTCCTTGGTTTTGACGATGGTGCCCCCAAATTCGAGCTCTATCACTGGCTCAAAAACCTGCTGAATTCAATGGTTATTGTCAGCCTTGCTATCTTGGTGCGCGAGTCAGCTCAGCGTATTTATGGATTGTACACTGGCCACAGAGTTGAATTCAAGCTCTGGTGGTTTGGGCTCGGCACCTCGCTGATAATGGCCATAGTCTCTTTCGGAAAAATCCCCCTCCTATTCTATGGAGGATTTGTCGCCCATTTCATGCCCCGCCACAGAGTTGGCTATTTTAGATACGGGCTTAGTTACAATGACATGGGCACCGTTGCGCTCTGGGGCAATCTGGCAAATATCATCTTGGCCCTGATATTCAAAATCTTTATGTTTCTGCCCAACCCATTGATCAAGCAGGCAATGATCGTCAACATAATAATGGCATGCACCAACATGCTACCCATCCCCCCATTATCCGGAAGTACACTTTTCTTTGCCTCACCATCACTGTATAGCGTTGCATATGGCGTGATTTTAGGGGCATCAGTCCTCATGCTCTTCACCTCTATTAAGATGACCATAATCGGCACCCTTGTTATCGCCCCACTCTTCAGTTATGTCTTCACCAGGTACTTTGAGAATCTAGGGGGTGCAAACTATTAACAGAAGAGCCAACCTCGCATACAATTGGGTAGAATATTTTTTCCTTTTCCTGATGAGCATCGGCATTGTGCTTGCCTTCTCAATAAAAAGCCCCAATTTCAGTTATGTGGTCATTTTCATCTGCGGCTTTATGAGCGGCAGGCTAATCTTCAAGTTTAGAGACAACTTAGTATTTACCCTGTATATCCTCTTATTTGGATTCTTGCTCGGTTACCTTCTTGGCAGCTACTATGGGAACAAACTGATCATAATCGTAGTGTTTATTGCAGCCAATATCTACAGCTACCACTTACACAGCAAAGGCAAGATACAAAACTGAACAACTCTTTGTCTTCAGCAATTACAGAAGATTTTCATTGCACTCACGCATTCTACCGAAAACTATATATTTGCTCCAAGCTTATTATGTTAGGGGAGTATGCTAATAAGAAAAGTTGTCTTACACAATATCAGAAGCTACATAGACCAGGCTATTGAGCTTCCTCAAGGCTCAACACTCTTGGCAGGAGACATTGGCTCTGGAAAAAGCACTATCTTGCTGGCAATAGAATTTGCACTCTTTGGAATTGCAAGAGGGGTGTTATCCGGCAATTCTATGCTAAGAACAGGTACTGAACTAGGCTGGGTTGAGCTCCATCTCTCGCTGGACAATGCGGAAGTGGTAATCAAGAGAACATTGAAAAAGCAAGGCAAAGAGGTGCGGCAGGATACAGGTTGGCTAACCATCAATTCTGCAAAAAAAGAGGCAACTGCAGTTGAACTTAAGAGTGAAATACTCTCTCTGCTAGGTTACCCTCAGCAGCTGCTGACAAAATCAAAATCGCTAATCTATCGCTACACAGTCTACACCCCCCAGGAGGAAATGAAACGCATCCTGGATGAGCAAACTGACTACCGGGTTGACACACTGCGGAGACTGTTCCAAATTGACAAATACAAACGGATAAGGGAGAACTCCCAGTTGGTTGTAAAGGAGCTCAGGCAGCAGCAGAGCACCTTGCGTGGCCAGATGCAAGA
>JBDRLT010000013.1:0-8253 GCA_043812815.1 Candidatus Woesearchaeota archaeon
TATTCAAATATTAAACTCATTTCAACTAATGCCCTGTTATTATCATTACGGGTATTATATCCCTCAATGATATTATATAGCGCACAGGATGCTTCAACAAATCTGTTTTTTAAATCATCAGGTAACGCTAGACCCTGACAGTCCAGCACGAAGGCATCATCTTCTTGTCTTAAACTACTTCTTGGAAGCTTGTCAAATCCAACAGTAAGATCGCCCACACAATGCCTATTCTTTGGGAAATCATCACCGATCCACGCTCCAAAAGTTGCGATCGCCTGCTGTATCTTCCCTCCAATAGTCCGTGAATATACCTCTATGAACCTTTCATCTCTTATTCCAAGAGCACTTGCCACTTTCAATGCATCCAAGGTCTTTGCATATCCCTCAGCATATCCTGCCGGCATTTTATCACACATTTCCTCAAGGAAATGCGCATGTTCAGCTTGATTAGTGCTATCCGGCACATCTCTTCCAACTATCTCAGCAGCGCGTTCAGGATAATACGATGCTACAGTCTTTGCAACACAGTATTTTTGCAAAAAATCCCTGTCTTGAGCTGGAAGAACTTCTGAATTTGTAAGGTGATAGTTAATAAGGTTCCTTTGGATTGTAGAATCAAAAAGCATCCCCACAAGAAAGGCCGAATTAGGATCATTAGGGGATTCAAAGGGTAGTGTCTGGATCAAATCAAAAAGGGATTTGCCTGGTACACTCTCCATTAGGATGGGCTGAGTCCAATCAATATCATCAAGATTTCTTGTCCGCAGGTAATCATCCGGTACCAATAATTTTGGGACTCTGATTCCCACCGTGGCCAGGGCCTCCAATACCTTAAACTCAATACGGTTTAATCCGGGAATATAATGCTGCTTGCTATGGGCTGGATTCAAATCTACCCAGAACATACTGGGTGTAAATCCAGCGTCCTCCATTGGTTTAAGCAAGAATTGAGTTCCAGCTTCAACTCTTGTACTGTGAGACCGCCCATCATTACATCCAAGTTCTGGATCCACACGAGTAGAAATTCTAGATGAGGTGGGCTCAATCCCTCTGATTGTATTTAAAAAATTAGCATTTAGATCATCTATTCCCTGAGCATCTGTGTACACTGGATCTCTATCAATTATGGCTCTGACAATAGCAGCTTCAGTACCCATATCCGACCCATAAAATGCAAGTTCTATGTCTTTGGGTCCGGAGGGATCTTGCTCAAACCATAAAAGATCCTCAAAATTTGTAAAGTAGTAAATATGTCCACCATTCACAGTTCCCTCTATAGTATAATGCCCCATATCGATAAGTTTGGCCCCTTCTCCACTTCTGGCTCTTATCTGCTTTGATGCAATATGATCTGAAATACCTGCTGGGCTTCCTGCAATTGGCTCTCCAAAGGCAAGGGCAAAGGCAAGGTACTGTGGCTCAGATGAAATAAGCTGAAGATTATGCTGAGGATATTTAGACCTTAACTCATTAACCATCCCTTCAATATCAGAAATCTCCAAAGAGAAAAGATATGAAAAATACCTGACACTCATCAGACTCAAGCCCATGTGCAAGTTTTTGGGCAATTCTGGTCTTATGGTTACTATGACCCCTCCATTTTCTGTATCTTGGCCATCCGCACACCAGGCAACAGTTTTCTTAGCCCATGCTTCTCTTAAAGCGCTTAGTTCGGGCGCAAGACACTCTACAATAAACTCCAAGTCATCTCTGGTTGCATAATTTAGCGCTGGCATATGGGGTACCCCTATTCAGTACTAAATATTTAGAGATATATAAATCTTTCTATTTTTTACCACCGGTAAGTGGCAAAATCTTACTGTAAACTTTTCGGCAATTAAAACTACCAAAACCTCTCCTCAACCTCTTTCTTCAGAGAATAATCAAGCCTTGCTCCAGTAACCTCAACAACCTTAGAAGCAGCAAAACTACCAATATGGGCAGCCTCCTGCACCTTATAACCTTGAGTAATCCCAAATAAAAATCCAGCAGCAAACATATCGCCAGCACCAGTTGTATCCACAGCATTCACCCTAAAAGCCGGAATCTTATAGTACTTACCTTTATGGCAGACAAAAGAGCCATTGGCCCCAACCTTAACAACAACAGTTGACGCATACTTCCCTATTTCCTGCAAAGTATGCCTATCCTGAAAAAGCCTTGCCTCATCCCTATTCAAAAAAACAATATCAGCATACTTCACAATTTTTTTAAGATCATCATTCTTGGCCAAAAAAGGATCACTCACATCAAAACTCACCTTAATCCCATTACGCCTTGCTAACTCCAACAAATATAGGCAAGTTTCAGGACAAGTGTCATAAAAGTAAGCAGTAGTATGGAAAATCTTGCTTCTTAGCAAATCCTCTTCAATAATATGCTTTTTATCCAGCTTCCCACATACCCCAAGATGGGTATTCATAGAGCGTTCACAATCCGGGCTCACCATAATAACAGAAGAGCCAGTCATCCCCTTAGTCCTGACAATATTCGAACTCACCCCAAAACCCTTGAGCTTCTCCTCAAATAGATCCCCCAAACCATCATTGCCCACAATACCAGTATATCCAGCCCGCCCCCCAAGATTCGCAACCCCAATCATGGTGTTGCAGCAAGAACCCCCAGGCATAATAGAGCGCTGGCATAGCTCAACACTCTTCAGAATCTCTTTTGATCTGGCCTCATCAACCAAAGTCATAATCCCCTTAGGCATACCCAATTCAGCAAGCACGCTGTCATTAACACTAACAAGAACATCAACAATAGCATTCCCAACCCCGAAAACACTCATATCTCCCAAAAATCTGATAAAATATTAAAGCCTTTGTAAAAACATAAACTTTAACTATTGTATGGTAATAAAAAAGCGCAAAGAATATATATGCTGTCATTTTCTAAAACACGTATGGTTACCTATTTTCCTGAGATAAACATAGCTGGGGAATTTTCTTCAGCATTAGAGATGCAGCCCAATTTATTTGATCCTGCTAGTAATCCTGCTTACATTTCTCCAGACAGCAATGTTATGATTATCGGGCTAGGCGCAGCTAATAATAGACTAGGTGATGAGAGGATATGCTTACCTATGGACATCGGGTTTATTGCACTAGCCAACTATCTAGCAGGAGGTTCCATAACAATTATAGACCTGCCTTCACTCAATACACTTGAGGGAGCTGTTCTTGATTATGGGGGCGCTCGGGATCTGCCTAGGGTTGCAGAATACATGCAATACCTTGGTTCAAAAGTCCAGCTCTGCCCTATCTTCTATGTTGAGGTAGACCTGCTAGATCCGAATCTGCAGACAATCCTCTGCCAGTCAGTAACTGAGCAGCATGCCAAAATGCCAAGGAGCCAGGCAGCGAGATTGCATAAAGAATTCTTATTTGGTGTTAAAGCTGGCAATCCCAGATTCGCAGTTATCAGAGATCATACCACCATATTGGAATGGATATTGAACACACCAGTATATCATGGCCAATGTAAACAAGATGAAATAGCACAGCTTGTAACATCAATATTAATTAGGCTGCTCACGCAACAAGGCAAATTAATGTCCTATTACCGCAATGAGCATACTGATGGTATGAAGGCATCTGTTGGGAGTTACATCTCTGCTTTGGTTAAGGGGGATTTTGGAATACTCCATTTTCATAGTATCCAAGACAAGTATCCAATACAGGGGGAATTAGCACAGGAGTTTAATCTTGAAAGATATCCATATGATCCAATAGCCATTGAAAAAATACCTTATCTTGTACCCAAATACCCTTGCACATCTCTTATTGTTGCACAACGCGAACCAAGGTATCATGACATTATCAGTGCTCAGCAGCTTCCCCTTCTTTAATAATTCTGGCCTGAAACTTAAAGACCTTGTTATCCAAATCCTTCCAAGCATCTGTTTGCAGCCAGGCCTTTTGGCAAACCATCTCCAAAGCCTGCTCAGCTGTACAATTATACTTAGCAAAAACCTGCGGCAGCAACAACCCAGAACCCATCTTCCCCCTTATTATTAGCCCATCTTTGCCAATCTTGATCTGCTTTAAATAATCCTCTGGCTTCTTAACCCTGATCAACTCAGGTTTGCTCAAAACAGAAATCTCAATCCTGACATCCTTAAGCTCCTCTTTCTGCAACCTTGGGAAACGCGGATCCTCAAAAGCAGCAGCCTGGCTAGCCTTAATTACCCCTTCATACAGAGGAAAAATCGGTTCAGCAAACCCAATACACCCACGCAGCTCTCCGTGGATAGTCAGCGTAACAAAAACACCCTGCAGCCCGCCATACTTGTGTGCAATCTCATCAACACTCACATCACAATGCTCAAAAACAGCTGAAATAGATTTTCTTGCCAGCTCAATAAGGTCATTCGCCATTTACCCTACCCCACAATATCCCTATTTTGGTTTATATGCAATCATGCTTATTTCCAGTTTGGCACCCAAAGGTAATTCCTTGACACATACTGTTTCTCTTGCAGGATAAGGCTGTTTCATATAACTACCATAAACTTCATTGACTTTCCCATATACAGACATATCCGTAACAAATATGGTAGTTTTTACAACATCCGCAAAAGAAACACCTGCCTTTTCTAACACTGCCTGCAAATTCTTCATTACCTGGTGGGTCTGCTCTTGAATTGTCCCGTCCAAAAGTACTCCCTCTTTGGTCAAATGAATCTGACCAGAGGTGAATACAATGTCTCCTTTAGTAATTGCCTGCGAATAGGGTCCAATTGCTTTTGGTGCATCCTTAGTTTCAATCTTTATTCTCATATGGTCCAACCGTTTAGTAAAATGCAGGATTTAGGGTGATTTGAGCTTGCAAAAAAATGGCACTTTACCAGCTCAGTCATTTTATGCCTTTGCTATAGGCTTTCAAGAAATCCTTGTTCTTCTTCTTCAATCTATCAACAGCATCCTCAACTGCCTTGTGCGCGGTTTTCTTGCCATTTGTCTCAACAACCATCCTGGGAATAGCCACCAGAGGATGCTCCACATGATACCCAGCAGCTACAATATCTTCGTCTTCCCACAGCTCTTTCTCAAGCAAGTTGGCAAGAGTATGGGACTCACCCATAATCTCAAAAATAAGTTTTTTCTTAGAATCCTCAACAACCTTAACTTCCATAGCCTAAAGTAACCAATGCCTATTTAAATTAGTTTCTGTTTCACGAATAACATAATTTCTCTTTTCTTCTTGACATTTAAGGACACATGTAACTCATGTGTTGAAACCTTAAACAGCAACAATCCCATATTTGCGAGTGTTCTTATAGCTTTTTTGGTGATTTTCTCACCCCTCAAATGTTTTGGCAAAACCTTCAACATCGTCTTAAGTTCAGTATGCTTATTCTCCCAGACACGCTTGTTCATCAACCATCTCAGAAAAATCACCATTATCTCCTCTTTATCCATACTCCTTGTGATGACATATGCCATTAAGAATGATGCTAGTCAAGATCCCAAAGTTTTCCGATACATATAAAAATATTAGTACCATAATAGAAACATATACGTACTAATATCGAAACACATAAATATGCGAAAAATTTCCTAACTACCTATGGAAAAAACCCTCTTTCGAGAGGCTTTGGGAGACACACCCAAACTGAGAGTATTAGAACTGCTAATCACCGGCCGCGGATTAGACTATTCAATAACAGACATTGCAGAGGGAGCGGAGATAAGCAGAACCACTCTTTTTAGGATATGGAAGGATTTGCTTGGCAGCGGGTTATTGGTCCATACCAGAAAGATAGGAAACGCGAAACTATTCAAACTTAACATGAAAAACCCTATTGCCAGGAAATTATCTGATATCTATAACGAGATTGTACTTAAACCCATGGAAGAAGAATTAACTGCTAGATGAGAATTATATTAATCAATGGATTGAACATTCGATAGTTGTTCGCACAACTTTTTGTTCTCCAATCTCCAGCATCCCACCCTTATACGGGTAATGCGGTGCGTGTGAAACCCCATAGTCTGCTTCAAAGGAAAGGAGTAATGCCAAACATGCGTTACCTTAAAACCATGCTCAGCAGCAAAGCTCTCAACAAACCCTTTGCTCTCCAGCTTGTGCAGACTGTAAACCACATCTGCAATCTCAAAAGCTTTTTCCAAAAAGACTCTGTCTGCATGGCTCTGCTGCACTCCAAAAGGGGGGTTTTGAATAACAACCTCAACATGTTGATCAAAAGAGGCCACATCCCCTTTGAAAAAGTGGGGCTCGCCCTCAGAGGCAATTGCCTCATAATTATGTTTGGCAAGCCTCAGCGCTGCCTCATCTACCTCAACAAAAAAAACAAATCTGGCTCCCAGAGCCAAAGCACCCAGTCCAAGAATTCCAGTGCCGCTCCCCAAATCAGCCACAATCTTGCCCTTAATATCCCCCTGCATAAAAGCATTCCACAGAACAGAGGCAGCCACCTCAGCATCAGTCTGATACTGCTCAAGACCAGGGTTAGGCTTGTCAAATCCCTGCATCCTGGAAAGTACTATTGCAAGCCGTGATTTGGTAAGCATACTTTCCTTATTCAAATCTGCCATATATATTCTTTGTTATAATATTGACAATATTATCCATAAGTCCAGATACTGGACCTCAGCCACTATAGGCAACATGGCAGAAGACGGTTTGACAGATTTGGTTTACGGGCTAATTAACGCAGCAGGGGCAGGCGCAAGTGCTGCAAGCTTTGCCCGCAGTTTGGTAAACTACCATGCCCAAGTAAGTGTAGTCTACCACCAAGTTGCGCAATTATGCGGAACACTCACTCCTGAAGCAATAGAGCAAGCCAAGAAAATAATTAACCAGACAGTGCAGCAGCCAAACTACATTATGGGCATACTTGTAGTTGCTAATACACTTTTTGTAATCTATAGAGCTAATCGGCTGGCAAACCGATAGAAACCTATTTAAGCATTTCTTGGTTCCTTTTTTTCATGGATACTCGCGAGAGAATACTCATAAACACCTTTAAAAAACTCAGAGAAGAGATGGATGATCACCTGCAGTCTATTAATGAAAATACCTCAGAGATCCAGGCAAACTTTGAATACTTACATAAGTTGGAAGCCAAATTGGACAAGCTCAACGAGAAACTCGAAGAGCTAATTACCACCACAGTCCAGAGAGAGCAGCAAGAAGCCAAAGCCCAGCACATCAAAGAGGTTAAACTCACAATCCGCGAGCAAGAGGTTTTTCTCACAATCTACACCTCATGCGACTTCTTGAGCTATGATGACATTGCCAAAAAACTTGGGCTAACAAGCAGCCTGGTCAGAGACTATATCACCAATCTGATCGAAAAAGGCATACCTCTTATTAAAAGATACCTCAACAGGCAGCCAGAGGTCCAACTCGAACCATGGTTTAAGGAACTGCAGGCAAAAGAGAATATCCTTGAGATCAGCTCCAGAGTTGCCAGAGAACACACTATCTAATTCAAAACCTTTTTATAGCTTCAACTAATAGACAAAACTATGGACTTTGACTCAATAATCCGAAACCACAAACTCTCACCACCAGAAAAAAAGTCAGCATACACCCAGATAAATGCCACCCTAAAAATAATCAACACCCAATTCAAAAAACATAAGCTCAAGGCAAAAGCAGTCCTTGGAGGATCAGCGGCAAAAGGCACGATGCTGAAAAATGACTTTGATGTTGACATATTTGCGCAGTTTGATTATTCCTACAAAAACATCTCGGATCTTCTGGAAAAGGCTCTCAAACCCTTTAAGCCAATTAGAGTGCCAGGTAGCAGAGACTACTTCCAGTTCACAAAACAATTTAACTATGAAATTGTGCCAGTCCTTAAAATCAGCTCGCCAAAAAGAGCATTAAATGTCACAGACGCATCTCCTCTGCATGTCAAATGGGTGAAGAAAAAAGCTAATGAAAAACTCGTTGATCAAATCATCCTGACAAAAATCTTCCTCAAAGCACACAGCCTTTACGGAGCAGAATCCTACATCAAAGGCTTCTCCGGCCATGTTGTGGATATCCTCATAATCTATTACAACGGCTTTCTCAAACTCCTGAGAGCCTCCCAAAAATGGAAACCAGGCCAGATTATTGATCCTGAAAAACACTACACCTTCCTCAACCAAAGCAAAAAAGGCCCACTCATACTAATTGATCCAGTGCAGCCTGACCGCAATGCAGCAGCAGCACTCAGCCAAAAAAATTTTGAGGCATTTATTGCTGCTGCCAAAGCATTTCTGAAGAAACCCTCTG
>JBDRLT010000014.1:0-2191 GCA_043812815.1 Candidatus Woesearchaeota archaeon
TCTGGGGGATAGCATACCTGTTTCATTTTCAACCCAGTGAGATTTGGGAGATGGATATGGATGATTTAGAGTTTTGGAGCCAAGGGACCAGTCAAATTGCAAGGTGGTTAAGGGATGGCAGAGAAATATGATTTAAGGAAATTTGTGTAATGGCTGAAAAATACGATTTGTCGGTTGTTTTGAAGGTCCTGGACCGTGCCTCTGGCCCTTTAACGAGGATCGGCACAAAATTTCAGCAACTAACTCGGCCTGTTGATGCTGTGAATAGACGAGTGCAAGCGTTGGGCAGGAGTATTCAGAAGGCAGGCAAAAGCATGGGTCAGGTTGGGCGTAGTATGTCTCTTAAAATGACCTTACCTTTGACTATAATGGCAGGATTGGCAACCAAAGCTTCTATTGACTTTGAAAGTGCTTTTACAGGAGTGAGGAAAACAGTTAATGCAACAGAAGAGCAATTCGCTGTATTGAAAAAAAGTTTAATGGGATTGGCAAGGGAGATTCCTCTCAGCACACAGGAAATCTTTGGCATTGCTGAGGCTGCTGGACAGTTGGGGATTAAGACAGAAAACATTCAAGCATTTACAAAGGTCATGGCAGATTTGGGAGCAACTACCAACCTTTCTGCTGATGAAGCCGCCACTCAGCTTGCCCGGTTTGCAAATATTACAGGAATGTCTCAAGATCAATTTGATAAGTTAGGATCAACTATTGTTCATCTTGGTAATAATATGGCGACGACTGAGGCAGAGATTGTTGAGATGGGAATGCGGCTTGCTGGGGCTGGTAAGTTGGTTGGAATATCAGAGGCTAAGATAATGGGTCTGAGTGCTGCATTGACTTCTGTGGGAATAAATGCTGAGGCTGGGGGCACTGCTTTTTCACAGGTGATGCGTAAAATCGATAAAGACATCGGCAGCGGCAGTGAAAAGATGCAGGGATTTGCTTATGTATCTAATATGACGGTGAAAGATTTTGAGACCCTTTGGAAAAAGGATGCTGCCGAGGCAGTTCTTAAATTTACGGAGGGCCTTGGACGAATGAGTAAGGAAGGGGTTAATATAAATCAGGTTTTGGATGCTCTTGGAATGGAAGGTATTCGTATTTCGGATGCATTGTTAAGGGCCTCTGGCTCTGGAAAATTGTTTCGAGATGCAATGGTTATGGGAGGGGAGGCGTGGAAAGAAAATATTGCACTTACTAAAGAAGCGAATTTGAGATATGGTACTACAGCATCTCGATTGACTATTGCGAAAAACAAGGTCATGCAGATGGCAGCTTCTTTCGGAGATATTCTGGCAAAAGCATTACTCACAGTTGTCCAGTTTCTTGAGCCTGTAATTGATTGGTTGACGAAGATGGGGCCGGTTGGAAAGACGATAATTATTGTTATTGGAGCTTTGGCTGCTGCGATAGGTCCCCTTTTGATCGGACTTGGTCTTATGGCCACTATGTTTGGTGCCATCGTGGCAGTTGCGACCCCTGCTTTGATTGCTCTGATTGCACCTATTGCCGCCGTCACCGCTGCTATTGCAGCAATTGGATTCGCCATAATTCAAGTGATAAGGCATTGGGATGATCTGAAGGCAGCTTTTAGTGCGATTAAAATTGCAATATTTGATAAGATAAGTAGTCTTTTGAATATGCTTCCAGATTGGATCAAAAAGAAAGTTGGCATTGGAATCGAGACAAAGCCCTTGGCCAGTGCGGGCATAGCCGCTCCAGCAGGAGCAGTTGGTGCAACAGCAGGGTCACAAAGATCTGAGACGGATATCAACATCAATGTTTCCTCTGATGCCGGTTCAACCGCTACAATAGAAAAGGTAAAAAAGAAAAAAGGAGACGCAAATGTTTCTACTGATCTTCTTGGTTATGTAGGAGCGTATTATTGATATGGCTTGGCGTGATAAATTATTATGGGATCTGGAGGAAGTCTCTGCCGGGGGAGTTGTTAAGTATAAATCTTCTTTCCGGGGGGCAAAATTCTTCTTTGAAAGATCAGAGGCCAGCGTTGGGCGGCGAAATGTTGTCCACCAATACCCATATAAGGATTCTCCGTATATAGAGGATTTGGGAAGAGATACGGATGAATTTACAGTTGATGGGTATGTTGTTCAAAATGAAGAGAATAATCTTGATTACTTTACAGAGAGAGATGCATTAATCAATGCCCTGAAGGAGCCTGGACCTGGGA
>JBDRLT010000015.1:0-63429 GCA_043812815.1 Candidatus Woesearchaeota archaeon
TCTCTTCTCTTAAAGAGCTCGCGGATGCCCTCAGAGGCATGGATGATGAGATCTTTACCAGCCATGTCAATGACGCTAAAAATGATGTGTACTCGTGGATTAAAGCCAATGCCAATTATGATGAACTCGCTGAAAAGGCAAAGGGAGAACATGGCAAACTGCAATTGATTGATTTGCTCGATAAGGTGGAAAAGCAAAAGCTGGTATTCTTGGAGAAAGTGGAGAATGAAGGGGTAACGCTTGAGCAGGTTAATGCGGAGATTGAGGAACTCAAAGCCAATTTGGCTAAAGGTGATTTAATAGTGGCAAAGGATGGTTATAAGAAGATTATTGAAATGTATAAAGAATTGGGTAACCAGGATAAGGCTTTGATACACAATAGCTGCATAGAGCTACACAAGAGAATTGTGGCAATGGAGTTGTTCAATGGAAGTTGAGAAACAGATTGAATTTTTAAAAAGGTACCTGGAAGGGCTGCAGAAAACAGTGAGTGAAGCCCGTAAAATGGGATTGGATACCAAAATGGCTGAGCTGAGGCTGATTGGCTTGGAGAACAAGATCAAGTACGCTGAGGTTAGCTTGGATGCGCAGGACATAAGAAAGGTCAAGATTCTACTTGCCAGGGTTGAACAAGAGATCCCAAAGGTTTAATAATGGTTCTTTGATTTTCTTGGATTATGCGATTGATTTTGATACGGCATGCAGAGACTCAAGGGAATAAGGAGAAGCTTATGACTGGTCAGTATGATGAGGGCTTGGATGCTTTGGGAAAAGAGCAGGCAGGTAAGCTTGGGAAGAGATTAAAGGGGCTGATGGTTGACAAGTTTTATGTGAGCGATCTCAAAAGGGCAAGAGAGACTGCTGCTGAGATTATTCAGTTTCATCAGGATGTCCCTGTGGTGTATGATCCGCGGTTGAGGGAACAGAATTTCGGTGTTCTTGAGAACAACACATGGCCTGAGTTTAGATTGGACCAGATTAAACAGGGTGTAAGTTGGATAGAGCACAAGCCAAAAAATGGTGAGTCAGTGGGTGAGCTTTTCTTAAGGGTATGGGATTTTTATTTGAGGATGGAAGAGGAGGGTATTGTTGTATGGGTAACTCATGGGGGTGTTATTGCTGCGTTACTTGTCCAGCTTTTCAATGAGCCTATTGAACAGTTTATTAAGCATAAGATTTCCAATACATCTGTTACTGTTATCAAGGTTGATGGCGCAGCAAAGCTGGTTGAATATAATTCTGTATCTCACCTTGATTGATTAAGATGCTGCTCCAGAAAGTCAACTATAGAAGTGAGCATTCGCTCGAAATGTTTAGGGTCGGTGTAGTTGTGGTCGAGCCCCTTGATGATTTTAAGGACGCAGTTGTTCATAAGAGAAGCTGTGCTGATGCTTTGTCGCAATGGAACGACTGTGTCTCTGTCTCCATGGATGATTAGTGCTGGTGTTTGTAACCCTGTTACGGATGAATATGCTTTGTGCTTTACTGCATCCTCAAAGAATGAGTAATTAAGTCTACATAGAGTCCCATCATTTTTCGGGTAGGTGGTGTAGCCTTTCTTCTTCCATATTTCTATCTGCTCAGCAGGCCATGTAGATGCAAAGTCAGATACTGGCGACTTAAGGGCTATTGCTGATATTGCCGAGTAACTTGGGATGGCAAGCAATACCACAAGACCACCAAAACTGGAGCCAAATAAACCTATTCTGGTGTAGCCCTTTTCTTGAATCAGGGTGATAGCGTTTTTGAGATCGTCAACCGCCTCCGAAACAGTTATCTTGGCAAAATCTCCATCGCTTTCCCCATGGCCATAAAAGTCAAATACAAATGAAGAGATATTCTTTTTGCCTAATGCAGGGATTAGGTTCTTGTAGGTTCGTGAATTTTTATTTGAGGAGAATCCATGACACATAACAACTATAGGCAAGTTTGGATCATTGCCTGACAAGAGACCAGCTAGCTTTTCACCATTGCTATTGGAGAAAGTGATTTTTTCCATTTCTCACAGCCTCATAAGGAGTATTAATGTTAAAAATATTTCGCTAAGTGATGCTAACCTGACCCTTCGTAGATCGGGTACTGAGGCGCGCATCCCATTGACGAATTTATGAATGCGCAGTTTGCCACCGCGTTTGGCTGTAATCCACTCAAAGTCGGGAAGCATTGCAAAAAACATCGCAAAGAGATATTGTCTGTAAAAGAATATAATAGGGATACATAGAAGAGCATAGGCAGAATTATAGAAGAGCCAGTATTTATCATTAATCAGCGGTTTTGGAGAATGGTAGCTTAGTTTGCAAAAAAAATCCAAGATTAAATGGGATAGTATCGCTAACGCTGCTATTGTTCCATATCTGATTATTGGGTTGCCAAATGCGATATTTCTCTGGATAAGAATGCCCATAATAAGATGTAACGGACCTTGCATTCGCAGGTCCAAAATATCCTAGTATAAATTGCTTGCGGTTCAATAGTGCGCTTTTCTGCTTGGCCTTACCTTTTCAGCACCCTTGCCTTTGTTGCGGAGCCCTCTTGCCTTGCGAGCTGCTGATGTCAGACCGCGGAATGCCCGCATCTTGTTTCTGCCCACCCAGTTGAGGTTCTTGTCAGCTTTGATAGATGGGCTTGTTCTGTCAACCAGGATTACCTCATACCAATAGTGCTTGCCGTCCTTGCCAACTTGGTAGGAATTCAGCACTTCACAATTGAGGAATTTCTTGTTGGCACGCTCTTCTGCGATCTGCTGGTAATTTTTACCCAGAACCTTCCTTCTACGCATGTGTTTTGAGCGTCTTCCGCCCGCAAACTTGGGGCGCTGTTTGCCTCCTCGGTTTACGCGCTGCCTCACAATAATTATCCCTTTCTTGGCTTTGTAGCCAAGCGACCTGGCTCGGTCTAGCCTTGTTGGTTTCTCAATGCGCAGTGTTACTAGCTCTTGCCGCCAGGCTGTTAACCTTTGCTGGTTAAGCTTAGAATCAGGATTTTGCCAAGCTTGCCTTAAGTATTTGTATAGACTCATTTTAGCCTCCATTTATTATAAGCGGAAAACAGTGTTTTCCATATTCAGGGAAGCAACTCCCCACATCTGAGCCATGGTAGTTTACTGCTATTTAAAAAGATTTGGCTTCAGTGTTCAAATTGCTGTAATCTGACTTTATGGAAGGCCCCAGCTGGAGTCAGAAAATTTCCTCAGTTTGAACAATTTTTCAAGTTCTCCTTGGATTCGCTTAATATCATCTTCATTAAGAGGGGTATAGCTTGGCCTGTGACCTGAGATAAGTGGCTGCCCAAATTTTTGGATTTTTGCATCTCTGGCTCTACCATAAAGATGAATATGCAGATAGGGTGTCCAGTTTCCATTTTCCTGATAATTTATTCTACCGATTTCTACTCCGATTTTTTTCATGGCTGTTTTCATAGCCTCTCCAGACACAATTGTTAACCGCATCAGTTCAATTGCCTGTTTTGGGGGTAATTTGGTTCTATCTTCAGTTGACACTTTTGGAGATATTTTAATATGGCCTCCTTCCAGTCTGTCAATTTCGGGTTTTTCAGAAGATTCAAGAATGAAGTTTTTGGTTTCGCAGATTATTGCCATAAGTCATTAATATCCTTGAAGATATAAATACTTTTTGGGTCATTGAATAGGCTCCTAGAACCCTCGGAATAATGACAAAATTAAAATAGGTGTAGGCCTGTGTTTTTCACATGAAGAGAAAATTGGGGCTCGCGCTTGGAAGTGGGGGCGCAAAAGGTTTTGCTCATGTGGGAGTAATCCAGGTTTTGCTGGAGAATAATATCGCTATTGATTGTATTGCCGGCTCAAGCGCTGGCGCGATTGTTGGTGCGTATTATGCGCTGCACTTGGAAGTGGATGGGCTTGCAGAGTGGGCAAACAAATTCAAAAAAAAGGATCTGGTTAGGCTGCTTGATTTTCACAAGCCAGACTCATCGATGATAAAGGGTAAGAAGATTAGGGATTTTTTGAATCAGAATTTCTTTTTGGACATGTCGATCAGCGATGCACGTATCCCACTGGGAATTGTGGCAACTGTGCTGGAAGATGGGAAACCCTTTGTGTTTAAGTCAGGGAAAATCGTTGATGCTGTTATGGCATCTGCAACTGTTCCTGGGATAATTCCACCTACTATCTATAATGGAAAGCATCTTGTGGATGGAGCTTTTGCAGATGCTGTTCCGATCAAGGTCTGCAAGCAGCTTGGAGCAGAGGTGGTGCTGGGCATAGATTTGTACAGCATAACAAGGGTGAACGATGAGTACAACTCAATGATAAGGATTATGGAAAGGAGCTGGAAGCTGCTGATGGCTAAGCTTTCTGACCAACTTGAGTGCCAAAATGACCCTGGTGTGCTGGTGCTAAGGCCAAAGGTTAAGTGGGATGAGCTTTTTGCTTTTGAAAACTCGGAAAAGCATCTTAGGCTGGGAAGGCGAGTGGCTAAAGCTGCTCTGCCAAGAATCAAAAAATTGCTTAGGAGGGTTTGAAAATGAAGGTTAAAGAGTGCGTTTTGATTAAACCTCTGGTTTGCCAGAGGGGTGCGACAGTGGTTGAGGTTGCGAGGATTTTGAGGGACAATAAGCAGCGGAGAGCTGTTGTTGTTGATAATGGCAAGCCTATTGGAATTGTGTCAACAACTGATTTGAGCAACAAGGTGGTTGCAGGTGCGATGGATGCGATGCTTAAGGTGGAGGATGTGATGACCTCGCCAATTTACTTGACATGCGATATCGATGATGAACTCAATGAGATTTTTAAGAGGATGGTGAATCACGAGTCCTTTTTTTGCCCTGTTACCGAGCATGGTAAATTGGTGGGGATCCTAACTTACGGTGAACTTATTAGCAAGGTAAAGAGGGTTATGAATGAAGGTTGACCTTCCAGAAGGTGTTGGAAGAAAGTTGGGCTGGCTCACCCTTAGATCTGGGTTTCAAAGGATTTATGATGAGCTTAGGGGTGCTGAGGGTAGCTTTAGTAAGGATATTACTACTAGAGTTATGGGAACTAAAGCATCTGACGCAGATTTGGGCATAGGCGGAATTACCCTTGAGGAGATAGCCAGGCAAAATGGATTGGAGGAGGAGTTTGGCCAATACATTAGGAGTGATATTATTGGTGGAATTAGGGGCAGAACTGCGTATGCGCTTGATCTAGTTACATCGATGAAGGACAGCCTTGAGGATGCTGTGGAATTGGCTGAAGTTGGAGGGAGCGCAGCAAGTGCAGTAACTGGCGCAGGACCTATTGTTATTCAGATTGGCGGAAACACTTTTGAGGTTCCACTCTATGTTGCAGTACAGACTGTGTATACTACTCTGGCTACGTTGCTTGGGTATGTTTCAGGCACTTACACTCTTACTGCCAAAGGCACTGTCAACTATATCTCAGATACTATTAAGGGAATGGGTGTTATTGGAAATGCAATTCCTCTTCTGGGAAGCATTTTTGAGTTTGGAACTAATCTTGATGATAAAAGGGACAGAATTGCAGAGGCTTCTGCGCAGCGCGCTTCAGTATGGTTGATTAACAAGATTAGAGAGAAGAAGGGCTTACCAGTGCTTGAGCAGCCACGCGACCTTGTGGGGATTATTGGCACATTGGGAAGTAAGCTGAGAAGGAATGGATCCCTGAGTGATTATGAGGACAAGCAGATTTATGGGAGTGATATCTCTGCATCACCATACCAGAGGATTTAGGGAAATGTTTAAATACGCCTAGCTGAATTTTTATGTAGAGGTGATTGGCTTGATAGATAAGGAGAATATGTTGTTTGTTCTTGATGATTTCCCTCAGCAGATAGTCAAAGGATTTGAGCTTGGCGAAAAGGTTAATGTTAATGGGGCTTTCAAAAATATTGTGTTCTCTGGTATGGGCGGGTCTGGGCTGCCAGGGGATATTGCAAGGACTTTATTAAGGGATAGGTGTGATATTCCTGTGATTTCACAGAAGGACTATGGGCTGCCCAAGTTTGTGAGCAAGGATACTCTGTTTTTTGCTGTCTCTTATTCTGGGAATACTGAAGAGACTCTGGATGCGTATAGGGTAGCCAGAGGGAAAGGGTGTACTATTGTGGCAATTTGCAGTGGGGGCAAACTGAGGGAGATTGCTGAGAAGGATAATGTTGCGCACATTGTTGTGCCGACTGCTGTTGCTGCGCGCACTTCTATTGGGTATATGTTTTTTGCAGCATTGCGGGTTTTGGTGAATTCAGGAATAGTCAAGGAAGATGTTAATGGTATTGCAGAGAAATTGCAGAACCCTGATTTTAAGATGAAGGGTGAAGAGCTTGCTTCGAGCATTATGAACAAGATCCCAATTATCTATGCCTCTGAGGCAATGGGGGTGGCAGCGCTGGTTTGGAAGGTTTGCTTTAATGAGTCTGCAAAAATTCCCTCTTTTGTCAATGTGTTTCCTGAGCTCAACCACAATGAGTTGATGGCATATACCAAGCCCCAGGAGAAATTCCATGTGATTTTTATTAGAGAGGATGACTGCAGCAGGCAGCTAGCCAAGAGGTTTAAGATGACCCGAGATCTCATTTCAAGCAAGGTGAGCACTACTGAGATGGTGGTAAAAGGAAATGGACAGCTGCTCAAGCTCTTTTCTGCTATCTATATCGGCTACTGGACATCGTATTTCCTGGCTTTGAAGTACAGAGTGGATCCTGCTGATACCAAGCTGCAAGCAGAGTTTAAGAAGAAGCTTTAAATAATATCTATGGTTTTTTTTTGCGGGCTCGTGGTCTAGCGGCTATGACATCGCCCTTACACGGCGGAGGTCGCCGGTTCAAAAGCATAAACTGAAAGTCCGGCCGGGCCCATTTTAAAAGAATATTCTGAAGATTATGAAGTTGAATAGTATTGCGCCTGCGTCAAACATGAAAAGGCTGAAAAAATCACGCTCCCCTATCCAGAGTGATATGCTATCGCTTAGCAGACAGAAAATAATGACTGTTGCTATACCTGCAATCTTAGCTTGGATACCGCTTTGGAATGCAAATGCCCCAATTAGGCCGACTATTCCACAGAGCACTGTGTTGATGATGGTGTGCATGCCAAAGTCCAGGGTCATAGCATAGTAAGATAGCATGAAGAGTAGCCCAATGTAAAAGCCTGTCTTGAAGCCAAACCAGTAGCCTGCAAGGAAGGCACCTGTCAATGTGAAATCGATTCCTGCAGCTACTCTGCTGAGTGCTCTAAACTTGTTCAGAACGTATAGATTCAGTAAAAATATTCCCAACAGTATGAACGCTTTAACCATACATTATTACTGAGGCTGGAATAGGGTGGTGGTTAATAAACTTTATCCTCACATAAGATTTATTAATAAATGCTATCTTCTTTGGATTTGCGGGCTCGTAGTCTAGTTGGCTATGACATCGCCTTCACACGGCGAAGGTCCCCGGTTCAAAGCCTTGCGAAAATCCGGGCGGGCCCATGCGACGGTAGTCTAGTGGTAGGATAGGCGCCTGCCACGCGCCTGACCCGGGTTCGACTAAGCGAAGTTTTCGCTTCGAAAGCCCCGGCCGTCGCATTCTTCAATAAATTTATATAGTATTTTGCAGTTCAGAGTGTTGTGGGCCCATAGCTTAGCCCGGAAAAGGGTATGGATGCCTTTTAGGCAACTAGAGCGCCGGTCTTATATGACCAGCATCGGTTTTAAGCAAACCGGTGGCCCGGGGTTCAAATAGTTGGCGACAGCGTCAGCGTGAGAGTCCCCGTGGGCCCACTATTTTCTGGAGGTGAGGATATGCCAATAGTAACAATTGAAACGTGGCCAATGGAGAAGGAGCAAAAGCCAGTTATGATGAAGAAGATCACAGAGGTTTTTACCAGCATGGGGATTCCTGCTCAGGCAGTAACTGTTGTTATTCATGAGACTGCGCTTGAGAATTGGGCAAGTGCTGGTGAGCAGCACTCTGTTAAGTTCAAGGATCTTCGGAAATAGATTTCATAAGATTTAAATAAGGATAAGGAACCCAGAAACCTAGGCCCCGATGGTGTAGTCCGGTCAATCATTCTGCCCTTTCGACAAGGGGAATTAATTCGTCTTGGAAGACAGGCAGAGACCCGGGTTCGAACAGACTTACTGGTGTGCTTAGAAACCAGTGTCTTTGAAAGTCCCGGTCGGGGCACTTTTTCCTTTAGCATAATTACTCAGTGATTTTCGACCACACTGGTGCTTTTGTCCTGCATTGACTTATAATGGGATTACCCTGGTTTATGGATACTATTGCGCCGCTGTATTGGAATCCATGGGCATTTCCAGGAGAAATATAAAACACAGGAATACTAACTCTGAACACTAAAGTTGGGAATGGATATTTTTTGTCACTAACCCCTGGATGTGCATCATGCGAAAAAACATATTCAAGATTTTCTCGTGGAATAGAATAATGACGATAAAGAATTACAAATCCCTTCCGGGCAATCGCTTCAATTATCTCGGCTTCACCAGTTGCTCGGCTAAATGGCTTTGGCAGAGCTTTGGCGATTGCCTCATACGGTATGCCCAGGTGTTTTCCCATTTGCCTAAGGACTCTTGCTGCACGTATTGGAGTTGGGTAATGGACTCTGTTTGAGGTTTCCACTGTGCCTAAGGCAAAAGGCTCAATATCTTTCCATTCTCCTGAATACAATGTACGAACTTCATCAGCCTTGACACGTCCCCTGAAATCCTCAATAAAATTGCTTCCTGTTCTAGCTATTCTTTCCAGGAATCCAACCTGGAACCCTTCCAGAAGTATTCCAACTAAATCAGGGAGATACTGTGCAAGAATATTGCTTGGTTCTTTTGGAAAGAACTCAAACAGGCCATAATGAGCAAGTCTACCACTGTCGTAGATAGGCAGTTCACTTAACCCTTTTAGATTTAATTTAAAGTCTGGGAACATAACGATGGATGTTACTGCAAGGTCAATTGCACTTAGCGAAAATAGTGGTACAGCAATTCGCTGCGTAAGCAATACGCGGATTTCGCCATTAAAAAATTCAACTTTATCTCCCTCTAATTTAACCTAGGGGATGATATCTTCCACAGCCATGCAAAGCAGAGAGTGGAACTCCTTATATAAATTTTATTACTTATTAATGGCAACTAACTGGTTCAACTTGAAATCAGAAATCTTAGTAACACTCCAACTGTTCTATCCTCTTTAATATCGCCATTCAAGCACATCGTCTTGACTTCATCAAAGGTTTTCCATTCTGGCTTGATTACTTCTCCTAGTTCTGGTTTTTGAGATCCAGCTACAAATTTGTCGACTATAAAATAATAGAGATCCCATTCGATTGTGGCGCCGGCATGGGTTGTGCAGTAATGCTTAATGTTCTGGGCAATCAAGCCGGTTTCGTCTTGGCATTCTTTATGCGCTGCTTTTGTGTGCGTTGTATTCGTCCAGAGTGTCAAATACTTTGCCTCCTGGAAGCCTCCAGTCATAACCATTTAACTCATGCCTGTATTCGTGGGTGAGCAGCATTTTATGGTCATTAAGAATAATTAGCCTGATTCCTGGTGCTCTTCTGACAATCTCAAAGTCAAATGTTTTCGAGCCTGCCTGCATTGGCTGACTGAGCACTTCAAAAATTTTGCCTGAGTATAGCTTTTTTTCTTGTCCTGCTTTTGCCAGCTTCATAGAATTACGGCATCCCAACTTATATATTAAATAAGTGATTTTTGAAGGCGCACTTTGGGAAAATCCACTGATTTTTTCCAAGATAACATTTATAAATAAGGGTATTTTCCTGTGTCTGAGAATGAAGCGAAGCTCCAGAAGGTGGAAGAAACGCAAGCAGATGCGTTGGAAATGGCAGAGAAAGAAGCTTAACAAGCTGAAGAGAAGACGCAAAAACAAGTAACACCGAAACGTTTATAAAGTGAGTTTGCTTCACTTCTTAGAGATTTCAACAAGGGTTGGAATCTAATCTCCACCATTCTAAGATTGTTAAAATCTTACGTAATGTGCGCTCAATTTTGCAATTGAGTGCGAATATGGAAAATTGTCGGAAAACCTGTGTGTGAGCTAAAACCTTTAAGTCAATAAGCGAATTCCAGTTGATCCTGCTGGAGGCCGCTGCTATTGGGATCCGATTAAGCCATGCAAGTCCTGGGGTCGCAAGACACCGGCAAACTGCTCAGTAACACGTCGATAATCTGACCTTGGGTTTGGGATAACCTTGGGAAACTGAGGCTAATACCAGATATGGGAATTCAACTGGAATGTGTCTTCCTTGAAAAGCAATGCCCAAGGATGAGTTGGCGGCGGATTAGCTAGTTGGTGGGGTAACGGCCCACCAAGGCGATGATCCGTAGAGGCCTTGGAAGAGGTAGCCTCGAGAAGGGCACTGAGATACTGGCCCTAGCCCTACGGGGTGCAGCAGGCGCGAAACCTTTACACTACACGAAAGTGTGATAAGGGGATTCCAAGTGCCTATACTATGTATAGGCTTTTTTCAAGGGCAAAAACCTTGGAGAATAAGTGGTGGGCAAGACTGGTGCCAGCAGCCGCGGTAATACCAGCGCCACTAGTGGGGGCCATGTTTATTGGGCCTAAAGCGTTCGTAGCAGGCTTAGTAAGTCTTTTGTGAAATCGTTGGGCTTAACTTAACGGCGTGCAGAAGAGACTGCTGAGCTAGGGACCGGGAGGGGTTAGAGGTATTCCTGGGGGAGCGGTAAAATGCTATAATCCCAGGAGGACCACCTGTGGCGAAGGCGTCTAACCAGAACGGGTCTGACTGTGAGGAACGAAAGCCAGGGGAGCAATCCGGATTAGATATCGAGATTCCTGTTTAGAATTAGTCTCGTTTGATTGCATGAGATATTACTGAACGAGATGAGATCAGGAGTAGGCTCGACTAATTACCCGAGTAGTCCTGGCCGTAAACGCTGCGAGCAAGGTGTTGCATATTCCAATATGAATATGCAGTGTCGAAATGAAGATGTTAAGCTCGCCGCCTGGGAAGTACGGTCGCAAGACTGAAACTTAAAGGAATTGGCGGGGGCTCACTACAAGGGGTGCGGCGTGCGGTTTAATTGAACTCAACACCGGGAATCTCACCAGCAGCGACGGCAGAATGAAAGTCAGTCTGAAGGGCTTACTTAACAAGCCGAGAGGTGGCGCATGGTCGTCGTCAGCTCGTGCCGTAAGGTGTCCTGTTAAGTCAGGCAACGAGCGAGACCTGCATCTACAATTGCTAACAGCTCTATCAGAGGACTGAGCACATTGTAGAGACTGCCTTGGAAACAAGGAGGAAGGTGCAGGCTACGGTAGATCTGTATGCCCCGAATCCGCTGGGCTACACGCGCGCAACAATGGTAGGGACAATGGGATGCAACTCTGAAAAGAGGAGCTAAACCTCGAAACCCTATCTCAGTCCAGATCGAGGGCTGCAACTCGCCCTCGTGACGTCGGAATCCCTAGTAATCGGACGTCATCAGCGTCCGGTGAATACGTCCCTGAGCCTTGCACACACCGCCCGTCAAGCCACCCGAGCAGGGTCTAAGTGAGGCATAGCCTCTTAGTTATGTCGAACTTAGGCTCAGTGAGGAGGGCTAAGTCGTCACAAGGTAGCCGTAGGGGAACCTGCGGCTGGATCACCTCCTTTTTTTTTCCGACTTTTTTCCATAACTTTATAAACTTATACTTATTCCATATAAAAAGAGAGTTTTGCGACTCTCATTCTTATCCCGCAGCGGGGGACAAGCGCTGGATGGGCTCGTAGCTCAGTTGGTAGAGCGTCGCCCTTGCAGACTTTATGTCAGGAGAGGCGGAGGCCTCGGGTTCAAAAAGTGTTTGCACTAGCAATCCTTGAATTTCCCGACGAGTCCATTCAAAAGTTTTCATGATCACAAATTCACATGGGCTCAGCATTGTATGATGCTGATCCTTACGGTTGAAACGTGATGTTTATGAGGCCATGCATAGTTAGGAATTAAGCTACTAGGTGGATGACTTGGCTCAAGAGCTGATGAAGGGCGTGACAAGCAGCGATATGCTTCGGCTAGCCGCACGTAGGCTTTGAACCGGAGATCCCTCAATCAGACTTCTGTTTAAATCAGTGATGATGGGGAACGCAGGGAATTGAAACATCTTAGTACCTGCAGGAAAAGAAATCAATAGAGATGCTGCTAGTAACAGCGAGCGAACGCAGCACAAGGCAAACTGAATTCTGCTTTGAAAGAAGCAGAAGATGTGGTGTTATAGACCACCGTTGGGCTGTCTCTTGGGAACCTGAAGTCTGCTGGAAAGCAGCACGATAAAGTGTGATAGTCACGTAAGGGCAACTGAGAATGGCTCTGGTGTGTTCTTGAGTACCCTTCGCTGGATACCGAGGGGGAAGACGGGAGGCATCAATTCCCAACCTTAAATACTCCTTGAGTCCGATAGCAGACAAGTACTGTGAAGGAAAGTTGAAAAGTACCCATGACAGGAAGACAAAAGACCCTGAAACCTAGTAGTGATAGTAAGGTGCGGCTCTTAGGAGTTGCACTGTCCGTTTAGAATAACGTGCCAGGGAGTGTGCGTACGTGGCAAGGATAATCTTAATCAGAGAATCCAAAGCGAAAGCAACAAACCCGCAGCATGCGAGGGGTGGGGTGTGAAAGCGCCTGTAGTCACGTGCGCACGATCTGAAGCTGGGCGAACTATTCCTGGGCAAGGTGAAGCCAGGGTAAAACTTGGTGGAGGCCTGCAGGGGTTCTGTGTACAAGCGTTCCTCTGACTTGGGAATAGGGGTGAAAAGCCAATCGAGCCCAGCAATAGCAGGTTCCTGTCGAAGTTGGCCGTAGTCAAATCTCAGCAGAGAATGCTAGGAAGGTAGAGATACGGATTGGAGGTTTAGGCATGGAAACATGTCGGCTTTCTGTCCAACTCCGAATATTCTAGCATCGAAGAAGCTGGGGGACGGGGGCGCGGGGTAAACTCACGTCCCGAGAGGGGAACAACCCAGACTACAGTTAAGGTCCCAAAGTACCGGTTAAGTGTTAAAGGGCGAAAAGTGTCCATATCCACAGACAGCGAGGAGGTTGGCTTAGAAGCAGCCACCCTTTAAAAAGTGCGTAACAGCTTACTCGTCAAGGATATGGGCCTTGAAAATGGACGGGGCTAAATCGGTTACCGATACTGTAGGCTTTCGATAGAAATGCAGTAGGCAGGCGTCCTGATTGGGTAGAAGTGTGCTTGTAAAGGTACATGGACCGATTAGGAATGAGGATCCTGGCGGTAGTAGGAGCTGAGCAGCTTGAGAATAGCTGTCACCGTAAGGGCAAGGGTTCCTTGACAATACAGATTAATCAAGGGTTAGTTGGTCCTAACTGACCTCATAATTTGAGGCTGTGAGGAAAGGGCAACAGGTTAATATTCCTGTACTATCTAAGTATCCGGTGACGAAAGCTTTGTTTCTGACGCTTTGGAGTAGGTTATCACCTCTTGTCTGAGGTGTGAATCTGCATAAGTGAGCGGAGTATCATAATGATGAGAAACTCACTAAAGCAGAGATAAGCCCCCTTATGGGGGGTATAGCTGATCCCTGGAGCCCATGAAAAAGGAACAAGGAAAAATCTTAGATAACCATACCCAGATCCAGCACAGGTGCCCCTAGGTGAGAAACCTCAGGTGTGAAGGGACAATCCAATTGAGGGAAATCGGCAAATTGGCCCCGTGTCTTCGGTGGAAGGGGTCCCTGCGATTGTGCTTGTATGAGTGCGATTACAGGGCGCAGTGACTAGGGGGGTTCGACTGTTTAACAAAAACATAGCCAACTGCCAACCCGCAAGGGCTAGTATAGTTGGTGACGTCTGCCCACTACCAGTACTTCAAACTCCTTTTCAAGGGAGCTAAGAGCTGGCAAAGGGCGGGAGTAACTATAACTCTCTTAAGGTAGCGAAATACCTTGTCGTTTGAATGACGACGTGCATGAATGACGTAACGAGATCCCCACTGTCCCCAATTGGAACCCTCCGAACACTTTTTCCTGGCGCAAAGACCAGGGATTTCCAGTGGGAAGTGAAGACCCCGTGAAACTTTACTGTAGCTTGTGGCTGCAATGCGAATTATGTTGTGTAGCGTAGGTGGGAGTTGCTAAAGCTCGAGCCGAAAGGCAAGGGATCAGACGACGATGAAACACCACTCTTCAGGATTTGCGTTGCTTACTCTGCAAAGAGGACACCCACTGGTGGACAGTTTGGCTGGGGTGGCACGATGCTGAAATCATATCAGCACCGCCCAAAGGTTGACTCAACACGGTTGGAAATCGTGTGTAGAGTGCAAGGGCAAAAGTCAGCCTGACTGGATTCCTAACAAGAAAGAATCCAGCAAAGAAATTTTGGCCTAGCGAACCTCTATGTCCTCATTGATGGGGGCTAGAGATGACCGAAAAGTTACTCCGGGGATAACAGAGTTGTCTCCCCCGAGAGTTCACAGTTGTTTTGCGTATGCAATCAACAGAACAGATCGACGGGGAGGCTTGCTACATCGATGTCGGCTCTTCCTATCCTGGCCGTGCAGAAGCGGCCAAGGGTGGGGGTGTTCACCCATTAAAAGGGATCGCGAGCTGGGTTCACAACGTTGCGAGACAGTTGGTTTAATATCTACTGGAAATGTTGGATGTCTGAAAGGAAGGAGGTCAAAGTACGAGAGGAACTGACCTTCGTGGCCTCTAGTTTACCGGTTATCTGACAAGGTAGGCCGGGCAGCCACGCCACAAGGGATAAGAGCTGAAAGCATCTAAGCTCGAAACCCGCCCTGAAAAGAGACATCCTGGAACACCTGCAGAACACAGGGTTGATGGGGCTGGGGTGTACGCACGGAGCTTCGGCAACGTGTTTAGCCTGCAGCTTCCAATAGTTCTTATCTTAACTATGCATGGCTTTCATATTTTTTTTGTTGTTTTAATTAACAGTGTGAACTCTGTTATTTTTGATATAACAAGTAAGGAATAGTAGTAAATGTTCCCGCGGCTTCAAGCACGTATATGCAGAGCGTGCGCTAAAATACTGTTTTTTTGAAGATGATTTTAGGGTCGCTTACGAAGAGCTTTCTCAACAGATAATCGTAAGCTCCGCAAGCATGCTGAAGTCCTATGCTGTACAACAAGCAAGGGAAATTCAGTTAATGCTCCCGCTGCTTCAAGCAAATAAGTGCAGTTTGTGGGTCAAAAAAAATTTTGAAAATAATTATTAGGTCGCTTAAGATGACTGCCAAATTAAGCTCCGCAATTGCATATGAATTATTCTGATTTTATTGCGAAAATATTGTTTGTTTTTCTGTTTTTGTGAATAGTTTTTGGTTTTATTAGAAATATCTCTATTCTACTCGGAAATCCTACGGACTTTCTGGAATAATTCTGATTAAAGGCAGAGTGCATTATTGTTTTTGAGGTGATGGTTATGAGGCTTACTGAAAGGACAGATCTTGATAAGATGGCTGAGGAGTGGTTTCCAGTGAGTGTTGAGGGCAAGGGGATGGGGATGTTGTGCTGCGGCTATGGTTTGGAGCTTGGCTTGTGTGAAGATCCAAGGTATGTATGGAGACCTTATGATGGTGTTAACAAAATCCGTGATGGACATGGAAATCTCAGAACTTTTAGTTGGGATGGCAAGGAAAAGATTATGGATGCAGCTAACAGGGGTATGAGGCCTTTTGAAGTGCTAATTGAGGAGGAGCATGCCAGGCTACGGGTGCAATTTCCAAAAGTGGCTAAAATGCTTGATCTGCCTGTGCAGGAGTGGGATTTGTATATAGCGGCGCATAAGCTGCAGTATGTATATAAATCGCAAGGCGGTGTCGCAACTCGTGTTGAATAATTTCTGGCTGCTTAAGATGACTGCAGCGAGAGTTGTGCAAACGCGACATATTGGCTAATTCGTCACCAGCTAGTGATAATGTTACCGAAAGATTTAAATATAAGTGCTACTTCTTAGTACTCAACATGATATTAGTAAACAAATGGAGGTTATGAAAAATGAGTGATTTTGGAAGAAAATTTTTGAGGGCGATAGGCGTGGAATATCAGCCTAGTGAACAGGAAATCAAGCTAGCAGAAGAGATGGGAAGAGCAACTGAGGAGAAAATTGCAGCAGATATGGCAAGAGATGTTGAGGAGGAAATGGCTGAAAATATAATGCAATACAATAATGACATGCGAGCTTTTGGTGTAATGCAGGAACAAGTACCTAACCAGGTGAAAGAAAAATTAATGGTTTCTTTGGTGCAGGCTGTTTATGGCTTGAGTGCTTTGCCTAACAGCGATGTTCTAAGTCCTAAGGTTGTTGAAACATTAGCAGACTACCAGGCTAGCGGAGAATATCCTCAACTATATACGGAAGGTATGGCTGCTAGAGATATGTTATGGAGAACAATCGCAGAAATGACAAGGAATATTACATATAGAGAAGTACATCAGATTGGTGTAGCAAAGGATGTTCTTGTCTCAGCTGGCGCAAGCGGACTTCCTTCATCCGAAGCTGTTAAGGCTGGTTTTGCTGGTTACAGAAAGGAAGTTGTAAAGGAATTAGGAAGGCAAGAAAAGGATGTAAAAGACCAGGTAGGTGCTTTGTATAGGATAGAGCACAACAGAATCAACGACAAAGATGACGCAGTTGCTTTGGTACAAAGAGCATTTAGAGACAATGTTTTTGCTGACGTGCAAATTGGCGGTTTGTATACACTTGCCAGAGAACTTTCAAAAGTGCTTGGCGCATGTAAGGTTATCCGACCTGGAGAAGCAGGATTCCAGCCAATAAAACAAAATCTGGATTATGCGGTAGAGGAAGCTCAACAGGCAATGGATACAGGATATGCGTTGCAGCAAACCCTTGGAATAAGCCGTCCTGAATATGGCGAGCCTATGACAATTGATGAGTTTGCAGCCAACCCATGCATGCCTTACTCTGTATTGGAAATGAATGCAGTGGGTGGTGCGTTGTACTGGAGGCAGAGTGCAACAAAGTAATTTTTTATTTTTTTAAAGAGGTGAAAAAATGCCAAATATCTTTCAGAGGTTTAGAAGACCACAGGTAGTTGAAGCTGTAGTCGAACCTACAATCGAAGATGTAATTGCAGCAGGGATGAACTGCAGCGCTTTGATGCGAGAGCTTTATGCTGACAGTGTTGCGGCTCCTGTTAAAGTTGGTGCTTACATACATTTTTCTTCAGGGATTAATGTTGTTAACTTGGGGGGTGTTGAGGTTAGTTTCCCTCTTGCAGATGGAGGAAGTGAGAGACTAAGGGGTGTACCTATACGTATTCGCCATGTTGCAAAAGCTGCGCTTGATCAGGTTGTTGCAGGAAGATATGCCGAGATCGGTGCTGTTTTCGATCAATTGAATAATCTTGGTGAAACAAGAGCCGCGTCTCCTCAAGAATATGTAACATTTTATAATAATGCTGTACCATTGGTGCAAGCTGTTATTGGTGAGCATGATATTGCCAAAGCTAGGTTGACTGCAAGTATTGACTTAGGTATGCTTGGTGGGCAGCTTAGAAATTTGGAGGCTATTGCAAGTAGTTTAGAGCTTAGAGGGGCTCAAGATACCAAGAGAACTAAGGTATTGCAGTATTTCAGAGAACAAATTGGGTATGTTGAAGAATTAGCTCAAGTTGGCTCTGTACAGGATGCAAGTTTAGATTTGAGGACAACTGCCATTTATTTTTCAGGATATGCACCTGGGTTTGATGCTGAGGGGTATTTAGAAAGAGCTGGACAGGGTAGTATGATTTCCCGGCTGCTCCAAAGGTTTAGGCGCCTAAGAGTAACACCTGAAACAATTGTTTCAGACGATGATAAGCCTGTTGTATTTGACAACCTACTGTTTGAAGCATACAGATCGTTTGAGACAGCATATGTAACGCGTACTGGAAGGCGAGATAGAGTTTATTTCGGCGAAGCTCAAAAGTGTGCTGGGTGGACTCATGAGTTTATGGTCCAGCCCGACTATACTCCTGCTGAATTAGGCCAAATTGCGAGAGCAACATATGGATTGATATGCAATGCCAGAAATGCCTGTGATGGCCTTCCCGCAACAATGTGGGAAGTGGGTGGTGCTGTTAATAGGATACTTGCTGCAAATAGCAATATGCCCTTTGGAGACAGAATGGCAGATATCCAAAGCAATTATGTATGAAGTTTATAGAATAGAAACAAGCCTGTAAATAAATTTATGTCTTTCCTCTTCCCTTGCTTGCAGATACACTTCCCGAAGTACCAGAGGATGCAGCGGCACTGGCGGCCGCAACTGCGGTTCCTGTAATTTTAGTCACTGCAGCTTCTAACTCAGGAATAGCAGTTTCAACCTCATTAATTTTTGCAAGGATTTTTCTTTTCCTGCCAGCTAGTATGCTATGCCAACCAATATATTGACCTAATCTTGAATGTGCCTGAATTATGTTATCAATCTGAGTCTCAAGTTGATCCAAGCTAACAAGTGCAGGGTTCTTTGACCAAGTTTCAAATGTAGCAATAAAATTTTGAAGAGCAGCTAATTCACCGTCAAGACCAGGTAGAACTTTATCTCGTAAGGTTTTGGTTTCTTGAAAATCTCGTATTTGGAGACCATTTAGCATGCCATTAAGCTCATTATACAATTTTACAGCCTCAGTAGCCATCCTTTCCGCTTCCCTAAGCTTATCTTGAACATCCTGAGGAAAGTCTTTGCCACCTTTTATTAATTTATCAACATCATCTCTAATTTTTTTAACTTCTGCTTCCTTTTTGAGTGCTGAATGCAGACGCATCTCTTGTTCAGCAAGACCCTTGAGCGCATTACGAACATTATTAATTTCCTTATGTAAAAACTCTACTGCTGCTTTAGAGTCTCGGGAGACTCTTGCAGTAAATTGACTTACAATAGCTTGAACTTGTTGGCTCATCGTCCGTACCTGTCGTTTAGTTCTTTCATCTGTTGTATAGCTTGCTTTATTGATTGAAGATGCGCCATATTCTGGCGCCAGTCACTAACTATTGAAGATGTCAGCTGGTTGTTTATTTCTTGATAATCACTAATCATCTTTCTCTCGTCTTTAGATACTCCACTGATGGTGTCACCAAGGCCTTTAATCTTCTGCCATGTTTCACCAAAGCTTTCTACTTTCTGCTGCGCAAGATCAACATTTCCAACTGTAAATCCTTTGTAAATATCGTACACAACGAGTAAGTATAATAGTCCTTTAACTAGTCCACCCAGACTTTGCATGAAAGTAAGCTCAATTCCGCTTATCTCAAAGGCAGTGTCTGTTGCACCACCTTGAGCGAAGACTATACCCACAAATAGTGCAAACATTACAAAGTATGTCAAATGTTTCATTTTTTCCATTTTTCTGTTAATTTAGATACTATTAGTGGTATGAAAATCGGCGATGGAAAGCTTCTTGCCCATAAATCAATCCTGGACACTATCCAAATTAGTGCCATAATAATAAGTGCCCGTATGAAATGCTCCATTTTATTGGTGGGTTTCCATTTAACGTACATTGCCCAGACAATAAAAACAGGTACTCCGAAAAGCAGAGGGAGCAGTACCAGCGAAGTGTATTGAACTGCAATCAGTCTAAGCAAATCACTTGGTGTAAGAAGCATTACCATAACTGCAATGCATAAACTGATTATAAGACAAACTCTCTTATTTGTAATAAATTTGGTTGTACCCCAATGGAAGATTGTGAAGACCATCAGCCAGAGCCCAAATCGTAAAAGTGCTATTAGCTGGTCAATACTCATTGTACCAGGAACCATGAAAATTTGAACAATTATTTGTATTGCGCTAGTTACTATAGTCCCAAGTTCAGCAAAAGGATTTCCAATAGGTGTGCCTGTTGGAGAACCTACTGGCCCTTGTGAATATACATTACTAATAAGAATAATTAGGAAGATGAAGATCAAGATTGCAGACTTCTTCATTTATTCACCATTTTTTTTTGATTATTATACTTATTTGAAGCAGTGGTATATAAAATTTTTCTTTTTTGGCAGGGTTTTTGCTGTTTTTGATATTAAATAGAGTGTTTTTTCTGCAGCCAAGACTGTTTATTACGATTGGAGCAGTGGTCTTGCGGTTTTTTGATAACAAGGCATTATTAGAATTGTATCCAAGATTACATTATGAACTACAGACAAAGATTAGGGCTAAAGATCGGGTTGGGGGCGTTGGTGTTTACAGCAGGGGCTGCCAGTGCCTATATGGCTACTAAGCAGGAGGTTGCCAGGGTATTCTCAGAGCCTGTAACAACTGCTGTCAGGCAAGTTGATGAGCTTATGCTCACAAAAAGGCCTGATATCTATATAGATACACTTACTGATTATATTGTTGATAATCCTGCTGTGCTTGAACCATCTGATGTTTCTGGTCTGGTGCAGGCAATTGACACTGCAGACTTAGTTGATACAGCTACAAGGCAGGCGGTTTTTGAGAGTTCTGCAAGAAAGCTGGAGCCTGATTATGTTACTGATGTTGCTGAGAGTGTTTTCCCAAACGCAAGCAGGGAAAGAAAGGTTGGCCATTTTCTCTATACGCTGAAGGAAGTGGGAATAGAGTATCTTGATATAATGAAGAATAAAATTGAGGAGTTGAGAAAATGACACTGGATAATAAGGTGGACTTTGACTGGAAGCGCTTTGCAGAGGTTGACAAGAAAGTTGAAGAGTATTTAGTCAGTCCTTCATCCAGCCAGGAGATGCGGCAGGTCCAAGACAAAATAAACCTGGCTGCGATAGAGGCTGTTGCAGCTGAAAAGCCTAAGTGGCGGCGCGGATTGTATAGAACCTGGCTGGTGCTTTCTGGTAGGAATGCCTCTGAGATTATGCGGCAGCAGACCCAGGTGGTTGATGAGGTTATACAGCGAGGAGAGGAATATCTAGTTGAGGTTGAAAGAGACCTGCAGCGCTACAGCAGGAGGCGTATCTCTTTGCTTGAGGAGCTTACTGATCTTGGGGGAAAAGGTGAAGATCTGGAGTATGCGCTGAGGTGTTTTGACGAGCAGATTGCTGATACTGAGGGGCTGCTGGCGAATGCTGATCCTGCTGGACTTAGAAGCCTCAGCCAGGAGGTCAAAGCCAGAAGCAGGGTTGGGCTGCACAGGTATAAGGCTGAGCTTGTTGAGAAGAAGAGGAGAGTGCAGATTGAGTTGAGCAAGGCTTATGCCCATGCAATTGGTCTTGATGGTGAGCTTGTTGCTGCTGATGACATGCTTGTTTTTCTGGATGCGCAGTTCAATGCAGGCCAGGAGGATATGGGCAAGCAGATGGGCCATTTTGCCGGGATGTATCCTGGTGATTTCTCTGAGAGGCTCGGCCATTTGATTAGGGCGCAGGCACTTGTTGAGGATGCTGAGGTTAGCATCAACAAGCGCACAAAGGTTGCGGGCAAGGTTGCAGAGGTTTTTGCTGACCATGTGGCTTACCTTAACCCAAAGCATCCGCAGCTGTATAGTTCTACAGAAATGAAGCAGGCAGTGGCTGAGATTAGGCAGGCAATGGATGAACGCGCAGACAGGGGCCAGAGTTATGCTGACACGTTAAGGGTTAATGGCAAGGCTGCCATAAATAAGCACCTGCTGTAGGATGGAAATCGCAATTACAGCCGAGGAGCTAGCGAGGGAAAGGCTTAGGCTTGATGATTTGGTGAACAGCCACAGTAATGCAATTAGGAACAAGCTGAATGGGAATGAAAAAAGCGTTGAGAGTATTTATGGCGGATTTGCTGTTGCTAAAATTCTGTGGCAGATGCTTGTGAAAGAGCAGCGGGTTGATAAAGTACAGGGAATGGCTGCTGCTGTTTGTCTTGGTGCCAATTATGGGTTGCATGTGCTTGGAGTAAATCCTGGGGATGCAGGAGAGTTTTCTAAAGAAGTGGTTGATTATGGCAAGCCTTTTCCAGTGCCTTTGAATGAGCTGCTCGGGAAATATTCTGCTGCCCTAGATTATTGCCAAAGCGTAGATGGACTTACCCGTGCTTTTTTTTCATGGATGCGGGGTGCTGCTGAGCAGACAGGGGGTTTGCTTGCAGGCATTAAAGGGGAGATTGCTGATTATGCAATTGGTAGTGTAAAGAGCGGAAAAACCTGGGCTGATTTTGGCGGGTATGAGCATGCTGTGGCTTATCTTAAGGATATTGCATTGCTAATCGAGCATTATGATGAAGTTGAAGCCCTGCGTGTTTTGAAGCCAGGGGAGATTTTGCCAAGGGGTATTCTTTTTTACGGGCCGCCTGGCACTGGCAAGAGCAGTTTGGCAATGATATTCTGCTATGAGGTAGGCATCCCATTTTTTATGGTGAGCAAGCAGGATTTTGCTGATCGTTATAAGGATGGTTCTTGTTTGTTAATGGCTGAGAAATGTAGAGAGGCTGAGGAGCCGATTCGAAAAAAGACTGCAGTAGCAAGTGTGCTTTATTTTGACGAGCTTGACAGCGTAGTTACAACACGTTCAGATAATGAGAATGCCCGGGAAGACAATAAGGTTGTTACCACCTTGGGCTTGCATATGGACGGGCCGAATGCAGTTGACAGACTGATTTTCATGGCCAGCACTAATAGGCCGGATATTATTGATCAAAGCTTGCTTAGGCCTGGAAGGTTTAGTGTTATGGTGTATATGGGGTTGCCTAGCCTTGAAGGGCTAAAGGAAATATTCCCTATCTATTTGCGCGGAGCAGATGTTGATGTGGATGCGATTTTGGGGGAGTATGCTTTTGCTTCAGATGTTGCAGTGCCAGAAAGGGCAGTGGTGTGGAGTGGTGCTTTTGTGAAAGAACTGGTTATGGGAACTAAGCGGAGAAAGGTGCTTGATTATCTTAAGTCTGGCTCGGATTATCACATTTGCACAGGAGATATGGTGAGGGAAATTGAATTTTGCAAAAAAGGAAGCTACATTAATGCAGTTTTTTAGATTATGGAGAGAGGACAAGGAACTGGTAGAAAGGGTTAGTGCTAACTACACTGAGTATTGCAGGCTTGCTGAGGCTGCCTGTACTGATTATTCTGGGGGTTTGCTTGCGAGGATTGAAGCAGAGGTTGGTGGCTGCTTTGGAGTTGAGGCAAGGTATAGGAGATTGCCTGTTGACAGGATACTGCCTGGGAGCAGTGCCAAGCTTGCAGCTGTGAAATCTCTGGAGAAGAAAGTTCATGATGCGAGAGTGCGGGCTGAAAGGTATAGGGTTGGCTAGGTTGGATATGCTGAGCAGGAGCTGGCCAACCAGAGTGAGCGTTATACAGGATATCTGAGTTATCTTGCTAAGGAGCGGCTGATTACTGCTGAGCATGTGCAGACGCTTGCTGGCTTTGAGGTTGTGGATGGCTGCTTTCTGGAGCAGTGCAAGGAACAGGGCTTGGCAGAGGCTGCCTGCTACCTTGAGGGGCTGCATGTTGCATTTGCTGGCCAATTTGAGAGAGAGGTCGGCAGGGTGCGAGGTTATTTGGACACTAGAGTAGATGAGCTCAGCCTGGAGAAGTCAGGCAACTCATTAGAAGATCTTGATTTTTTTGTTAAGGTTATTGAGATGGCGATTACGATGTATAAGTTATTGAGGCTTCCGAGTTACAGAGCTGAGGAGGTGAAGCAATATCTCTCATCTCAGAAAGCAATAACTTACTAAAAAGAAATTTATTCTAATTCCTTTTTCACCAGGTCCAATAGAAACTCAAATTTTAAATACCCTGCCTTTTCATTAAAGTGACCAGCGTTATTAAACATAATTAATTTTGTATTCAGTTGCTTTGCAGTAATCCTACCATGTTCTGGCCCAACATACGGATCATTTTCTGAATATATTGGATAAAAATGCTGCGCATTTGACTTAACCTTCTTCCAGTCAATAGGGTAGTCCAGAAAGCTCATATGGTATTTGTCAAACTGATTATTTAGAGGTTTAATTGGTCCAGCAACTAAAAATACTGCTTTTACTTTAGTGTTTATTCTTTCTAAGAGTCTTAACAGGAAAATTGCCCCACAACTGTGGCCAATTAGTATTGTTTTTGAATTTATTTGAAGAAGGTATTTATTAAAGACTTCAAGCCAGGTATCGAGTTTTTGGTTTTCAGGTGTAGGGAACTGTGGAACATGGCATTTATGCCCTAACTTTTCAATTTCCTGTTTGAGCCAGGGAAACCAGTTTTCACCTGGATATCCCAAGGTGCCATGGATAATGAATACATCTGCCATTACAAAGCCAATGCTTAAAAAGAATAAAAACTTTTCGTATTTATTAGAATTCCTTTGTTCTTTTGATTTCTAGACTAAAGTTTTTTAATATATCTTTGACGTGCTCTTTGTGTTTGCCAAGGCCTTTGTAGTCGAGGATTATCATTTCTGCCTTGGGCCAGGTTCTCTCTATGGCTTGCTGCAGTATTTCTGCATTTAGGTGTTCAAGCATATATTTTGGGCAGACATGGCCTATGGCTATGTCTGAGTTTACGATTATCTTTTTGAATGAGGGTGTGTGGTGCAAGCCTCCAAGGCCGACTGCAGTTTTGTGGATTGGGATAGTTGATTCGGTGAGATGGATTATTGTCTGGGCAATTATTTTTGCTGCATCTTTTCTTACCCATTGTTCTTCTGAAGAACCTATCTCAATGAACATAGATGGTTTCTCAAGATAAGGGCCGTGATGGGTGCATTCCTGGATGATTTCAAAGTCGAGGTTTTTTGCTAATTCAGTGAGTTTAATTAATGCTGTTTTCAGAAAGTTGGCAGGTCCAATACAGAGTTGACTGTCTCGGCCGCCAAATTCTGCTTTATACCAATTGCCTTGCGTGTGGACTGAGAGGCTTGGAATGCTGTTGCGGGATTCGTGTTTGGTGGCAAAGATGAACAGGTCAGCCTGAATTTTTTTATCGATATCTTCGCAGTAAACAGAGTCTTGGTTTGCAGTGTAGAGTTTTGTGTTGTTGAATGTAAAGACTGGGTTGTTTTCAAAAAGTTCATCGGTTTTTTCGAAACGGAATAGATCTATTAGTGACTTCTTTATTGTTAAGCCTGCCTGATCTTTGTTTGAGCAGATTATGGCAAATTTCATTTCTGACGAGGAATGAGTTGTTTCTTATTAAGGTTAGCATTGTTGAATAGTCTTGTTTATACAAGTGAGAGTTCGAGTGAATCTCTAGAAGATATATTATAAACTATATTAAATAATTACGAAGATAATTGAAAAAATAAAAATTATACTGCGTCCTGTAATCGCAGAGATTGTGTGATTCTTGCTAGCCGATTGTATAATGTCCTCAGAATCTGCTCATCTTCCCAAGGAATTTCTGATTGCATTAGGAGCTTCACTTCTGATTCCATTAGTTGCAGCAAACCACCGATTGCACGCAACTGTTCTGAGGAAGCCTTTAGGTAGTTACTCATATCCTTGGTCTCTTCTAAGGTAACGTTCTCAATTTGTTTTTCTTGATGTACCATTTCGTCTGCAATTTTTCCAAGGTTCTGTGAAAGCTTTAAAAGTATTCTTCCCATCTGATCATATTTCGTTTTAGGGATTGTTTTACCTTGAGCTAAACTAGCTTCTGCTTCAGCAAGACGTTGCTCTGCTTCAGCATATTCATTAAGGACTTCTTGATGTACATTTGGGTTTGTCCTAATATAAGGATAAGACTTGGATTTCCTGTCTAATTCGTCTAAATCTGATTTGGAATGTTTAAGCTCACTCCTCAGATCAAAGACTAGTTGCCGGGCCTGTGAAATCTCAATTTTTGCTGTTATGCTCAAAGTTTTGGCCATTCTTTGGATTTGAGTTGATGATCTCTTTAAATTTGCCCAGTGTGACCTTAAAATGTCTTTGAAAGCTTTCCAACTTCTTGCCCCACCAGCAATTTCTATCTCTCTAATATAAAGCTCCAATAATCTCTCTTTTTCATTTTTTTTTTTCAAGAATTGTCCTAACGGGAAGCCCTTCATTCCTCACTGCTTCCATAACGGGGGTCATATGGCCTAGTGCTTTTTCCGACGCTTTTCTGCCAGATGCTGTTCTCGCTCCAAATATATCTAAAATTCTTATTTTGCATCACCTTTTCATCTTGGAAAGACATAACTACCCAATTAGGTTAGGATATATTTATATGTTTCTACTACAGGTTTAATTAATTTCAAATCAAAATTATTTTAAGAGGTATTATTTTAAATTATGGGGGGATAGTGGAATATTTCACAGAACAATTGGGTTAGGTTGTATCAACCCAGTTAAGACAATCATTGGATTGGCAGTATATACTATGTTTCACTGCCACCAATCACTTAGGGGTATGGGTATAATGTTAATTCCAAGAGTTTCTTCAAACCAATTATTCAGCTGTGTTTTTATTACCAAAAATTCAGAGGCTGCATGTGAGACTCCAATTAAGGACATTTTGGTTGTTTTTGCATAGTCTTCAACTTTCTCGGCTAACTCTTTGCCATAGTCATTGGTGTAGTGGCTGGTTACGTCGCCTGTTACATATGCCTGGGCTCCGAGCTGTTCTGCTTCTTGCATCCATTCTGTCATTAAACCAGAGCCACCGATGCATGCGATTTTGGTAATATTGTTATTGACGGGTCCGAAAAAATCAACATAAGGTATTTGATAAATTTCCTTGCATTTTTCAATAAGCTGCTGGGTGGTTATTGGTTTTACGTCGCAGACTAGGCCAGCGTCCCCATTGCCGTAAGGGCAGAAGCTTGCAGCGACTTTGCCATTTAATGCTCTGACCATTGCAAGAGAAGTGCTAACTTCTTTATTGTAGTCGAGTGGGGCGTGGCATGTGTAGACTGAAAGCTGCTTACCCTTAATCTTTCTTAGTGTTGGTTCTGGGATTGGTATAAAGCCTTTTCCTGGCTTGCCTTTTAGGTTGCCTGATATGGAGAATAATGGGTGGTGGAGGAATAGCAAATCGCCTGGGTGTGATTCGTTTAGGAATCTGTCCATAACTTCAGGAGCTGGGAACACAGAGGCAAAAACATTTTCAACATTTTCAGCTCCTTTTATCATTAATCCATTTGTTCTTTGCATGAAATCTGTTTCAAAATATTTTGTGCAGTCTATGCCTGCTTCTTCATAGATTTTTGGGATTTTGGCTGACATTGATGGATCTTTTACGAGCTTCTTTATTTCAAAAAAAAAGTCTAGTTTATTTTGTAGGTCTGGAAGTTTTGCCATTTTCACAAATTGAATTGCATTTTATTTAAAGGTTGTTGAAAGCCGCACAATATCTATTACCATTATTAAGTACTGAAAAGCATAAGGTTTAAATATTGAATAAGTTTTTGCATATCAAAATGACCGAAGAACCATGCCCTCATACATTTTTGCCAGCTCAGCTTGGTTGGAATGAGTGGTGTAGGACTTTTTTTATCGATGAGAAAGCACATTCTAATGTATTGGCCTATTTGACGAACATGGGATTTATCCCACACGGTAGTCGTCTTGTAAGGGCAGGGATTGAAGAGGCTGAATCGACAGAAGTGCTCCACCTAAGAGGTGTCGGCGCTTGGCAGGGGACTGTTTTCCATTGTTTATCTCAGAATGAAGCAGTAGAAATGCTTAGACTAGCTGAGGCTTCTGACAAATACGCTGGCCTTGTTTTAAAAATGGGTGCTGCTGGTTCTGCCTTGGGGGCGTTAGGTTCTGTTTTAATTGAGCATGAAGGTTACAGTCACTTCCAGCTTGTGTTGGGTGGTGCCTGCCTAGGTATAGCAATAGGTGGAGGATTGGAAGCGCACTTGCGTGGACCAATCCTGGATAGCCTAGAAAGATTTAGACCATTTCCTTTAGCAGATTATCAATTTGCCATTCCTCGTGCTGTAATTTCAGACGCAGAGGGTATTGCTCCAGAGATTATTGCCTTAATCAGTCCACCCAAACAGTATATGTTTACACCTGGAGAAGTCGAACATTGCACTGGGATAAAACCGTCATGCTCATATTGCAAAGAAGACGCAACAGCTGGTTTTGTTGCCCAGGTTGTACCTGCAGAGTCTTGGGCAATTCAAAAGATGTTGGGATTGTATGGAATGAATTGCTGTGCAACGCTTGAACAATGTCAGGAAACTGTTCCTATACAGGTTTATGCATGCCGCAAACACGAAATGCCATTTGCAATGTTCCACACACTAGTAACCAAACATAGAGAGATAGACAGAGGAACAGTAAATGCAGCCTACAATTGGATCTAGGCAATAATTTTTAGAATTGCGGGGGGGGTTATGAATTTGAAAATAATTGGACCTGAAGAATTGGGAGCTGAAGCAGATTATAGTCCTGCTGATATGGATAAGGCTATGGAACTTCTGGGGCAGCAGGGGTTTATTATTGGTAAATCTTTTGCTCAAAGACCAGCAGTTGTTAAAGATGGCTTGTCCGAGCTTTTACTAGTTGATTCCAAGCCTTATCCCGGGACAGTTTATTATAGAATGAAGCCAGAGGATATAGCACAAATTGTTAAATTAGTCAATTCCTATCCTGGTGCAGCACCAGTTGCCATAGGATATATTGGCGGCGCTGTAATTGGTGGTTTATCAACTGGAAGTGTTTGGGGTGCTGCAGCTGGCTCTTTTGTTTTGGGTCTTGTTTCCCTGGCCGCGTCCTATAAAATACAGGCTGTGATTGACAAGGTAGTGGGGTGCGATGATGCCCCAAACCAGTTTACGCCGCAAAGAGGATTTCGTGATTTGGAACAGCGGATTCCTAAAGATTTAATCGGCGGACTGTGGGTTTCCGGTAAATGGGATGTGCGATTATTAAGGCAGTTGACAGATAAGGAGTATTTTCCCTTAAATACAGGTGAACTGCAAACTGGTGCTGAATTGCTGAGTACTTGCTCCTTTTGCTATGCAGAGACAAGCTCACATTATGTAAGTTATGGGAGTGATCTGGCAGTCAGAGCGGTTCAAAAAATGCTTGAACTATACCTTACCAAGAGCTATGTTTCAATCCATCCTGGCCACAAAGCTGAAATTGAGCTTGCGGCATGCAGTGATCATAGTGGGAGACTTGAAATGGTGCGTCAGGCAACTGGTGATAATCGCGGTTTGAGAAGAGGATTGGTTTATTTGGCTTTACAGTGAAACACCAAGATTTAAATATTATCTTGAGTTCTGAATATCACTATGGCGATTACTGCTAAGCAGCGTTATGAGATCAAGAAGTTTATCAAGGATCTTGAGAAGTATAAAGGGAGGCATACTGAGCTGGTGAGTGTGTATGTGCCTGCTGGTTATGATTTGAACAAAATTGTCAATCATTTGAGCCAGGAACAGGGTACTGCCTCTAACATCAAGTCTACCTCAACCAGAAAGAATGTTACTGATGCTCTGGAGAGGATGCTGCAGCATCTCAAACTGTTTAAGAGAACGCCACCTAATGGATTGATTGTTTATTCTGGGAATGTGGCTGAGCGTGAGGGACAGCAGGATATTGAGGTTTGGAGCATGGAGCCGCCTGAGCCTTTGAATGCCAGGCTGTACAGATGCGACAAGGAGTTTGTGCTTGATGCTTTGCGGAATATGCTTGAAGTGAAAGAGGTTTATGGGCTGGTGGTGATGGATAGGCGCGAGGGTAATATTGCCATGCTTAAAGGCAAGACAATCATACCACTGAGCAAAAAAGAGTCAAATGTGCCTGGGAAGACCCGTGCCGGGGGTCAATCTTCTCAAAGGTTTGCCCGTCTTAGAGAGGGCGCTGCCAAGGAGTTTTACAAGAAACTTGGGGATTTGATGAAGGATGAGTTCTTGTTCAACCCTAATCTGAAGGGGATTATTGTGGGTGGGCCAGGGCCTACCAAATATGATTTTGTGAACGGTAATTTTATCACCAACGAGGTGAAGAAGAAGATTATTGCTATTAAGGATATTACTTATACAGGGATGTTCGGGTTGCAGGAGCTGCTTGACGCCAGCCAGGATGTGCTTGCTGCCGAAGAGGTTGCAACCGAGAAGAAGTTGATGCAGCGCTTTTTTGATCTGCTGGCAAGAAAACCGGGGATGGCGAGTTATGGTGAGCAAGAGGTGCTGGAGAACATTAGGATAGGGGCTGTTGAGGTGGTGCTGCTCTCTGAAGAGCTTACTGATGAGAAGATTGAGATGTTTGAGCAGGAGGCTGGAAAGATGGGCAGCGAGGTTGCAATAATTTCTGTTGAGACGCGAGAGGGGGTGCAGCTCAGGGATATTGGCAAGGTGGCTGCTGTTTTAAGGTATGAGGTCCATGTGTGATCTGATTCTGGAGGCTTTTCGCAGGCTTTATCCTGGGAAGGAGTTTTGTTATGCTGCCTCAATAGCATATTCTGACAGGTTTAATGACTATAATGCCAATGTTAAGATGCTTGGCTCCAGGATTGAGTTCGGGCTGAGCAGGAAATGGGAGACTGTTAATGATGAGATTAAGATAGGGTTACTGCAGGAGCTGATGCTCAGTCTGTTCAAGAGCAAGAAGAACACAACCAATATTGATTTGTACAACAAGTTTGTGCAGAATTTGCATATTGCTGTTGAAAAGACAGAGAGTGACCCTGTACTGGTTGAGTCTTTCAACAGGGTGAATGATAGTTATTTTGATGGGATGGTTGAGCAGCCCAATTTGAGGTTTGGCAATTGTTCGAAAACGGTTTTTGGGGTTTACAATTTTCACAATGATACTATTAAGTTTAGCACTGTTCTGAGAAATGACTATGAGTTGCTTGATTATGTGATGTATCACGAGCTGCTGCATAAAAAGTTGAAGTTCAGGCATAACAATGGGAGGAGCTTTCATCACACTTCCGAGTTTAGGAGGAGGGAGAGAGAGTTTGCCAATCATGCTGTGGTGGAGCAGCGGTTGAAGAGGCTGTGAGAAAAGTTTAATAAGCTGTGGCTTGTTATTTTGAGGATGGATTCTGTTGAGAGTTTTATCTGGCTTAAGCGAAGAAAGCTGTTTGAGAGCTGCAGGAGATATGCACCAAGGCTCAAGGTTGTTTTTGCTGAGTGCCTGAAGCCAGAGGATGATGTGCTTATTATTGGGGATAAAGGATTTTTGGGAAGGGAGATTGCTCCTGTTTATTGCGGGGGGTGTTTTCTTGCTGCGCGCAGCCTTAATTTTAATGTGAAGCTGGTGCTGCAAAATGATGACACTGAGGTTTGCCGGGCGCTTGAGCAGCTGCGGCCAGGGGGTGTTGTAGTGCTTGGCCTGAGTGAGCGGCTTGGGAGAATCAACAACAAGAGTTTCAGGCGGTTTTGCCAGGAGCGCAGATTGCGCTTTGCTTCTACTCCTAGCCTGGGGGCTTTGGCCACTAATAAGATTAATGTTCTGGTTGATGCGATTAATGTGGATTACAAGCAGGAGCTTTATGTGCATGGGCTGGTCAAGAGGATGCTTGATTATGGGGAGCATGTGCACATTACCACTAAGGCTGGGACTAATCTGCATGTTGGGATTAAGGGATGCATGGCTGTGAGTTCTGCTGGTGTGTATTTGAAAGAGGGCGAAGGGGGTAATCTGCCAGGCGGTGAGGTGTTTATTGCGCCTGCGAAAAAGCAGGTGGAGGGCAGGGTGGTTGTGGATGCAAGTTCAAGGAATAGGGATACGACTGTGCTTGTTAAAAAGCCAATTATTATTGACATTGAGAATGGCGAAGTGGTGCGGATTGAGGGTAAGGAGGCTGATCTGCTCAGGAAAAGCATTGAGGATGCTGAGAGGACAGGGAAGCCTGATTGGGGTGTTAGAAGAGTGGGCGAGCTTGGTATTGGTCTTAATCCTAAGGCTAAATTATCCGGGTCGATGATTATTGATGAAAAGGTTAGCAAGACTGCGCATATTGCGATTGGCTCTAATAATTGGTTTGGCGGAGGGGTTTGGGCTTCTATTCATTTGGATCAGGTGTTTAAGAATCCGAAGATTAAGGTGGATGGGAGAGAGATTAAGGTTTAATGATAAAAGTGATAGTTCTCCTTAAATCCTGCAACGTTGTCTGCTCGTTTTGCTCGGTGGTATGAAGCTAGCACATTAATAACTTCTGGTCGTCCTTTAGCCTTAACCATATCAACTTTCAGCCCGGTTTCATCCCTTATTTTATCTAGCCCAGTATAAAGTTCTTTCTCTTCTGCTTGATCCAAGTATCCTTTTGCATAGAGCCCTTCATATTTTTCACTTATTGCCTCTGTGAACTGGTTCCAAATCCCTGCATCAAACCCTTTTTCAACTGCATGCCTTTCAAGATTCTCGACATCAAAACCCAAATTGGTGACAACCCATTTCATCATTTCAATTGTCCTATCTGCCTCTGCTTTTTTATCCTCATCTACTTCATCACTGTATCTGGTTTCAACAGCCTTTTCAAACGTTTCAGCTAGATCGGGACTATGTTTTTTAAGAACATATGCTGCCATCTTGTGGATAAGCTGGTATGCATGCTCAGGTTTAAGCATATAATGCTTCTTTTGCATTAAATCAAGTTTTTCATCCCAAGGTCGCGCACCCCATGCTTCTCTGTCTTCTTCACTTAATGTTTGAGGGAAAAATTCCATGAGTAACATTATCCTTCCATCTATCACATTTTGTTGGAGTTTTCTTCCATTCTGCGCATGTGCAGGATCTATCGCCTTAGCAAGTAAATCGTCTAGTGACATTTTATCTCACCCATATTGTTTATTAGTTTGATTTTAGATTGTGAACCCAAATTATAAGTCTTTTGGTTTTAAAAGATCTCTGAAACCAATTTTGCTGCCATTTGAACAGTAATTTGACTTGGGTCTTTTAAAGGATTCACTTCCACCAAGTCATATGCCTGGATGTTCTTGAGGTTTTTAAGCCTGTGCAGCATATAAAGGAACTGCCTTGTTGTAAGGCCGCCTGGCTCTGGGTAGCCTGTGGCAGGGGCAAAAGCAGGGTCCAGGACATCTATGTCTATAGAAACATAGCATGCTCCGAAGGTTCTGGCTACTGACATGATGGCATCTGTGGACTCTTGCAGCCCTTCTGTTTGCAGTTCCTGCATGCTGAAATACTTGATTTTGTGCTGTTTTAGGAATTGCATTTCTAGAGGATGCCAGCTTCTCACACCGATTAAGATTAAATTATTTGGACTCAAATGACCTTGTTCTATGAGTGTCCTTAGATAGTCTTCGTGCGTAGGGGGCTCGAAATTGTGCATGAGGTCTGGGTGGGCATCAAACACTACAATGCCTGCGTTCTTGAATTTTTTCGAGAATGCCCTGAACGCAGGATAAGTTATTGAGTGGTCTCCTCCAAGGATAATTGGCCTGTCATCTAGCTGCGTGATATGATCGAAGATGTTTTGGTTGGTTTCCTCGATATTTGAGGGATTAACTTTAACTGTCTGAATACTATATTCTGGCTTGATGCCTGACTCGTTTAAGTGAATTTGCTTAAGCTGTTCGATTATTGCATCTGGGGCAAGCTCAGTACCTTCTGTCTTGCCTAAGCCGTTTTTAGCCGGGATTTTGATTAGTTTCATGGAAATCCTCCAATATTTCACGAGTGTTGAACCCTAAAGGGAGATTGAGAGTAGAATTTTGTTCAAAGAATCTCATCTCTGAGCCTTCATGGAGTGTAAGTTGTCCAACAGACACTGGTTCATCTACAATGTATATGGCACACATAATACCCTTATAACTGTATTTTCCAAAAAAAGTGGCTGATTTGATTTTGTAGTTTAGTTCCTCTTCTATTTCACGAAGAAGAGCCTGCTTTTCTGTCTCTGCTTTTTCAACGCTACCACCAAAGAGAACCCATTTGTCTTTTTCAGGTTCTTGATCTCTCCTTTGTAAGAGTATTCTTCCCTGGGCATCTTTGATAATTACTGAAACCTTGACTTCCATAGTGGAAAGTAAAGGAAAAGGTATATAAATATTGTATGTTTTGGATGGTTTATGGGCAAAGAATGGAAGCAGGTTATTCTGGTTAGAATGGATTTGAAAATGCCAAAGGGTAAGCTGGCTGCGCAGGTTGGGCATGCCTCGGTGGGTGCTATGCTTGAGTCACCAAAGGATGTTGTAAAAGAATGGCTGGGGAGCGGTGGTAAAAAGGTTGTCTTGAAAGTTAAGGACGAGGCTGAGCTGCTCAGTTTTGAAAAGCTGGCTAGAAGGGAGAAGTTAAAAACTGCTTTGATTCAGGATGCTGGCCATACTGTTTTGGAACCAGGCACTATTACCTGTTTGGGAATTGGGCCTGATGCTGAGGAGAAAATTGACAAGGTGACTGGAAGATTAAAGATGCTTTGATTGCTAAACTGAGTGTTGGACTACTAATTCTAGACCAGCTGGCGAAATATGTTATTAGAGCATCTATGGGTTTTGGTGAGTCAGTTCCGATTATTAGGAACAGTTTTCATATAACTCTTGTGCAGAATACTGGGGCTATTTTTGGGATGTTTAGAGGGCAGAATATGGTTTTTGTCTGGCTGAGTGTTATGGCGATTGGACTGTTATTGTATGAATGGGAGAGGTTTCCAAAAGGAAGGGTGTGTCAGTTTTTGCTGGTGTTGATAGTTACTGGTCTGGTGAGCAATCTTATTGATAGGGTTTTGTTTGGGTTTGTAACTGATTTTTTGGATTTTAGGGTGTGGCCTGTGTTTAATTTTGCTGACGCTATGGTGAGTGTGGGGGTTGCCGGATTGGTTGTTAAATGTCTAAAATGAAAGAATATATTGATGCTGTGAATGAAAAGGATGAGGTAATTGAGAAGGTTGCAAAATCTGAGATTTACAGCAGGCATTTGAATCACAGGATTGTCCATATTATGATTTTTAATGGCAAGGGTGAGCTTGCTTTGCAGCTGCGAAGTGCCAAGGTGGATTTTTGCCCTGGACATTGGTCAACTCCTGTTGGCGGCAGGGTTCAGAGCGGAGAGAGTTATTTGCAAGCTGCACTTAGAGAATGCAAAGAGGAACTGGGGGTTGAGATTCCGATTGAATTGGATTTTAAGGCTGTTTATCATGATCCTCGATGTATGGTGATGTTCCAGTCAGTGTTTAAAGCAGTGTACAACGGGCCTTTCAAGGTTGACAAAAATGTTGTGCAGCGGGTTGAATTTTTCACCTTTGGCAAAATTGAAGAGATGATTGCTGCGGGTGAGAAATTTCATCCTGAGTTGCTGGTTTTGCTTAAACATTATTTAAAGTGAGAGAAATTGGGCAATGGTCTGAGCCCTCGATTTCTTTGAGGATTGCGCTGCTCTTCAGATTTTTTCTGAGGGCTTTGCTGATGATGAAATAATCTATGCGCCAACCGATGTTTCTTGCACGAGCATTGAAGCGGTAGGTCCACCAGGTGTAATTGCCTGCTTCTTGGGTGAATTCTCTAAAGCTGTCGATGTAGCCTTGGTTGATGAATGCAGCAAACCATTCTCTTTCTTGTGGTGTGAAGCCTGCATTTTTCATGTTTTGCTTTGGGTTTGCGAGGTCGATGTCTTTGTGTGCAACGTTAAAGTCAGAGGCTATGACAATTGGTTTTTTCAAAGTTTTGCAGTAATCAAGGAATGCGCTGTTGAATTCGAGTTTAAATTTGAGCCTGCTTAGGTCGCGGCTCGAGTGGGGGAAGTAAGCGTTTATCAGATAGAATTTTTCGAGTTCAAAAGTCATGACTCGGCCTTCGTCATCGAATTTTTTTATGTTTATACCTCTTGTTATAGATAGGGGTTTGATTTTTGAATAGATGGCTGTGCCGCTATAGCCTGGCTTTTTTGCAAAGTAGAAATAAGACTGATAGCCAGGAATATACCTTATTTTAGGGTCGAGTTTTGTGTCTGATGATTTGACTTCCTGGAAGCAGTAAATGTCAGCATTTTGCTTTAGAATGAAATCGCGGAGTCCTTGTCTGGTTGCTGCATGGATGCCATTGACATTCCAGGAGATGATTTGCATAATACTTAGATAGTAGGGTTTCTATTTAATTTTTATGAATAGAGTAACGAAACTAAACGATCAGGACTTCTTTGGACAGTTCGGATTTCACCTGCGGCAATGAGTTTCCCACTTGCGCCATTGGCACTTTCAAGTAAGCGGGTATATGCTTCCACAGCTTTTTCCCAGCCAGGTATCGTGAAAATGGGTAGAGGAGCAAAAGCAACTTCTCCGCTGTCTTCAACTTGCTGTAAAGCAGTTTCAATATCATTACCTTCATAACTCGCAACCATAAACGCTTTTGCGAGATCAATGGTTTGCTGAGTATCATAAGGCTGGGCATAATGAGCCAAACGGGTTGGTAGTGTCACAAGATGGTTGCCAAGCAGTGCTAAACCCCCATGGCTATTACGAGTAACTGAGCGTACTTCCCAGCCTGTTTCTTTCAAGTACCTGATTAAAGTATTAACATCTCCGGGAGTGTCTGAGGTAACAGGGATGTAAAACGTGCCTGGAACCGCTACAGGTTCTGAAAGCTCAGTTGTTCTGGCTGATTCACATACATCAGCCCATCCCTGGAGGTCAAATCTTTGGACTGCGTATGCTTTATGATCCATAATTGATTCAAGTAGGGATTGGACCTGTTCTGCATCATCAACTGCAACTGAGCACAAACCTGCAACAACACCATATTTAAAGAAGGTTTCTTGCATACTATTCGCAACTATCGTAGGCAAGAGTGACATAAGCATATTCACCCTTGTGGCAAGCTCTTCTCGCTGGAAATCCCTTGTCCAAATGCCAAATGCTGGATTACCAATTGCTGCCAACACCCCTTCAATTTGAGGGCCTACTTTAGGGAGAGTACCAAAAACTAATTGACCTTCAACTGGAGATAATGACGTGTTTGCTCTTTCTGCCCATAATCTCAAGGACAATATTTCAGATGCTAATGGATTCCCTTTCATTTTAGTTGTGCTTTGACCTCTTGATGAGGGATGTTTTGCTATAATCATCCTCTATGGCTTAGAGTGATTTTCTTTGCAAGCAAGTTGTTTAGCGGAGAACCGTTTCCGTCCTGGCTTACCTTTTTAACCTTCTCTTACCATCCGTGTTTGGTAATTGCTCTATTTAGTGCTGGATCCACCCTAAATGGCACTGCAAAGCCCACATAGTCCAGTCCACAGAGTTGTTCTAATTGCATATCAACTTTTGCAGGATCAAATTGTACCTGAAGAACATAAGGAGAATGTAGTAAATCTGCTCTCTGCATTGGCGGTTTTTGCCATTCATTCAGTATTGTCGGAGCCATGTGGGTGAGTAATGGAACGCCTCCATTGTGCAAGTATGCTCCAAATTCAGTACTATATCCCATATCTGCCAATGAGGTAACATGGCGGGGGATTTCATCGGGGGTCAAACCAATTAAAGCTAAGTCATCTGTAGGAAGGATTTCACCCGGTCGATAATATCTGACTATTGCTTTTAATGTAGCTTCTTTGATGACTGCCTCTGCCATCTGTACCAAACCATTATTACTTAATACTTCAATAGCTTCTGCTAGATCCCTGTTTTTCCTTCTTTTGTAGCCAACTTCCAATATGAAGAGCGAGTCATATTGGGGCACCCTTCTATTTGGCGGAGCCCAAGCTTGTCTAATCGTAGGCAGAATTGAAAGAAAATCCTTAATATCTGTAAAAGGAGTCACTGCTCTTACAATTCTCAACTCGAGTGAGTCTAGAACTCCCTCGATAATATTTAGATCAGCACGACTATTGACGCCAACCAGTAAAGTTGTACCTTCCTCCAGAGTCTCTCCAATAATCCCAAAATCTACTCCTCCAGGAATGAAATATTGTTTTGACATAAAATACCCTAAATGCAATTGTGTTTTTTATAGCCTTTTGATTGGGCTTGCTGGGTTGAATCAAACCAGACTCTGTTGGCTTGAGGGATTTTCTTGGCCCACATGCAGGTTGGAGAATGGAAGACTGCACCTTGTTTTGATGCAATATATTTGCCTGGGCTGTAGGTTTTCTCTACCTGCCTGACAGGCAGTTGCTGCATGTACTGCTCGAGTTTCTGCTGGTATTCGTGTTTTTTAGGTTGGTGTGCCAGCCAGAAAACCACAAGGCTGAGGATAAATGGGATGAAGATAATTATGCCGAATTTTGTGAAGAGGTATACTGAGTTGAGGATGTTGATGATTGCAAGCATTCTGATAAGGCTGGTAAAACCTTTCTTATTTATGGTAATCACAGCCAGAAGCACAGTGATAAGTGATACTGCCAGAATTGCCAGTTCAACTGGGATTATGCTTGTGCGGAGCATTAGGAGTAGCTCGAACACATTGATGATTGTAAGCAGCACAATTGCCAATAACCCCTTCATAGGCTGTAATATTGGTGTAGAATATATAAAGTTTTTTATTCTGAAGTGGTTAAAACTCCTCAGATTCCTCTAGTTTCTTGAGCATTCCCCTCTTTTTCAGAAAGTCTATTTGCGAGGGCCGGTATTTGAAGACAACATCCCCTTTTTCATCGCCGCCAAGTTCCCATGGCTCGACAAGCACGATGTCTGCTGGCCTTACCCAGAGCCTTCTTTTGAGTCTGCCTGGGATTCTGCACACCCTTTTTTTGCCATCAAGGCAGCGCACCTTCATTCTTGAGCCGCCAAGGCGCTGCTCCACAATGCCAAGGCATTGTGTGCCTCTCGGAAGTTTGACATGCCTGATTTCTTCCTCGATTCGCTCTCTCTCTTCTTGCTCTTGTTTCTTTTGGCTCATTGAGGCAATGTACTGCCGGGCATTATTTAAGTGTTTTGGAAAAAGGATTAAATAAAGAGCTCATTCCACTGTTTTTATGGATGAAAAGCTGAAGGAGCTGTTACAGAAACAGCATTATGCTTTGGTTGGCAAGCACTCTGCTGTCAAGCTGTGCAGATGGACCAAAAAGAGTTTAGAGGATGAAGGCTTCTGCTACAAACAGCAGTTTTACGGGATAAGGAGCCATTTGTGCTGCCAGATGACGCCTGCACTTGGTTATTGCCAGAACAATTGTGTGTACTGCTGGAGGATAGCCAGACATGCTATTAAAAAATTAGATCAAGCAGATGCACCTGATGTTTTGTTTACTGGTTGTGTTGAGGCTCAGCAGAGGTTGATCAGTGGTTTTGGTGGGACACATAAGTCAAACAAGGAGAAGTGGAAGGCTGCATACCAGCCAGAGCATTTTGCCATCTCTTTGTCTGGCGAGCCCACAATGTATCCGAGGCTGAGTGAGTTTATCAGGGTGTTAAAGCTGAAAAAAAAGACTAGCTTTTTGGTTTCAAATGGGATGCTGCCTGAGGTTTTGGCAAAGATTGAGATGCCTACCCAGCTCTATGTTTCTTTGAGCGCGCCTGCTGAAGCACTTTTCAAAAAAATCAATCAGCCAATGCTAGCTGATGGGTGGCAAAGGTTGAACAAATCATTGGCTGTTTTGCATGATCTGAGGATGAGCACAAGGACGACTCTGAGAGCAACGCTGATTAAGGGTTTGAATATGGTTGATGCTGACAAGTGGGCTGAGTTGGTTGAGATTGCCCAGCCAAAATTTTTGGAAATGAAAGCTTATATGTATGTTGGCGCTTCAAGGGAGAATCTAGCCTTGGAGAATATGCCTTTGCATAATGAGGTTAAGGGCTTTGCTGAGGAGGTTGAGGCTGTTTCTAGGTATAAGATTATTGCTGAGAAGCCAGAGTCAAGGGTTGTGCTGATGATGGAGAAGGATAGTAAAGACAGAATGTTAGCACTTCAAGATGGTAAAATACTTATAGGAAATGGTTTTTCTTGCTGTCATGGCAAGTGAGCCAATTGGCTGGGAAGATATTGATTGGAAAACTCTTGACTGGGATGTTGCATTCCCCAGAATTTATGGTGATTTGTGCAAATATGCTTACCATCGCCTGAATAATACACCGATAGTGGAGGATTTGGTTTCAGGGGTTCTGGTCAGCTATTTGGAAAGGCGTTTGCTTATTGAAGAGGGAAAAGCTGCGCTAATAGAAAACCACCGAGCTTATTTGTATAGATCTGTGACTCATGCGGTTATTGATTATTTCAGAGCCTCCCGGACTATAGTGAATATTGAAGCTATGAAAATTGGGGAACCATGGGTACTTGAGGATCGTGTGATATCTGCTGTTGACGCTGAAACTATCCTAAGGGATGCAAATGGGATAGTTACTCCCTATCAACTCCTGACATTCATGTTGTATGTTTCATTTGAACCAGGGGAAACTACTGAGAAAGGAAGGGGTGCAGCGGCTTTGGCTGCTAAGGAACTAGGAATATCTGAGGAATCTGTCAAATCGAGGGTACATAGGGCAAGGCAAAACTTTGCCAGGATTTTATCCGCTGAAAATTATTTGTAAACATAGTTATGAGATCTACGCCTTTATCATCTTGTAGTGGTGAAAAACGAAAAGTTTATATATGAAATGGGATTCCTATCTTACAAAGCAGATTAGTTTTTTAGAATAGAAACAGATTGGTTAGTGAGGAAATATGTCTTATGCTTCAATCTTAGGAATACTTCAATCTCATCCGATTATTGCCTACTCTACTACGCAAGATGAATTGGCTGTTCAAATGAGATGTCCTGACCTTAGAGGCTTAACTGGGCGAAATAGAAGACCGAGTGCAATGCTTTGGGAAGCAGTAACCTCACTCAAGATGATGACTTCTCTAGGTGATATGGAAGTCAACAATTTTTCTTAGATGCTGTTGATGGTCATGAGATTCTAATAGCCAATAATGTACTTTGTTATTGGGGTGATAATAAATCAAACGGTTTGTTTAAATTGGTGGGATTGAGGTATGAAGCAACTGGCGTAGCTGACCCTGAAAGTATCAAAAAATGCTCAGTTGTTGTGGATGGCTTCACAGATAAGAAACTTAGACCTGTGCATGTACCTCTGGCTAAACTGGTAAAAAAATTTGAAGATGGTCTTAGCATAGGGGGAGGGGAATTTAGGGATGTTAATGCCCTATTAGGCCAAGCATATGAGGAGAGAAAACATCATAATAGGGGTGCAGCAACAAGCTGTGAATATCGGAAACTATATGCGGCTTGTGGACAAACAATTCCTGTTGAGGTTATGAGAGAGATTTGTGCAGTTGAATTCACTTCGCAGCAGGATTTGCCTCACATTTTACTTACTCTCCATCATGATGCGGACTCTATATATGGAATTGCTTCATTGTCCTTCCCAGGAAGGTCTGCAAGTGATCTCGGAAAAGGAAAGCGAAGTAATATGATGGCTGTTGTTGAGGAACTGACTAAGGCATGTTTCTCAGTAACTTATGACCCCGGAACAATAGGTGGATTGGAGAAAGTAAGTTTTTAATAGATATTCTATGCAAATTTTTAGCAATATTTTAGATTACCATGTGGATATGAATTCTTTTGATTATAACAAACTCAGGTTATCCGATAGGGAGTGAAGAGCTGATATTCTTTTAATATGTAATTTAATATCGAAACCTTTAAATATTATATTCCTGAGGATATATTAAAAAGAGGTATTAAAATGGCTGATGATTATGATTTGTTACCGCACAAGGAGATTATGAGGTTGAGGAAAGAGGTCCAGGAGCTGAGAACCGCGCTGGCAGACAAGAGTACCAGAACCTCGCCCAAAAATGACGATTTGGTTAGTTCTGTGAAACAGCTGACAGTTTCTATTGATAATTTGATGAAGCTTTTTGAGCAGGCTGGCAGTGATATGCGCGCTGAAGACCATGTTGCCACTCATGAGCATATGGGAAGTATGAATAATCATCTTGGGGGCTTGAATGAGAAAATGGATCAGCTGCTCAAGCATAATGAGGAGATTGCCAAGGGGATTTTGGTGGTGGCTGAGATGATGAAGGAGCACTTGCCTGAGATTAACAGCAACACCAAGCCGATTAGAAGGGTTATGAGGCCTATGCCAAGGCCTGTGCAGCAGGATTACAATCCAATACCCAATGTAGCTATGCCGCCAGAACGCTTTGTGCCGAGGTGATCTTGGTGCATTCCAGTCTGGACCAGAACCAGGCAGAGCATCTTTTTTATCATTTGACTGCAGCTTACAAGAAGCTTGATTTTTCTAGGGTTGCACCAAAACAGATAGTAAAATCTGGTTTTATTGCCAGCGTAGGCAGACACACATATCATATTCCTGGCTGTTTCTGGGTGAAGAGGATTAAGAAAAGAAACTGGATTGAGTTCAGCACAGAGGCTGAAGCCAAGAAGCTGGGCTTGAGAAGGCACAAGTGCGTTGGCCCTCTTGCTGGGAAGACACTGACAAAAAAAGAGATGGCTGCGTTGAAGCGCATGATCAGCGCTTTTGAAGCAGAGATAAAGCGAGTTAAGAAGACAAAACGCTATAATAAAAAGAGAATTGGGATATTGGAAGCAAGGCTGAAGAAAAGTAAAATGAAATTAAAAAAAGTTCTATAAGTCTTTTGCCATCAAAGTTTTTCTGTTGTTTGCCTTTGCTCTTTCAACAGCTTTCTTGACCAATATTCTTAGTTCTTTGTCAAGAGCGTCTGCAAAATCTCCAGAAACATTCAGGCCGCCAACAACGTCCTTGATCTTTGATTTCACTACCAATAGCTCTGCCATTGTTTATCACCTCATCGTTTAGTAGATTAATGTTGTGTATATGGCTTCTTGAGAGTGCTATTTAAATCTTTTGGATTTCTTGTTAATCTCACAAATATGATAATGTTGATGAGTATTAGAAGGATTAGTAACAAGAATAGCACTCCAGAGTAGCTGGTTTGACTGGTAAGCTCGCCAGTGACAAAACCGGTGACAGGGGGGGTTTGTTTAGCTGCTTCGCTCATACTTAGTGCAAATGTTTGGAGCCTTACGCTGAGGGGCATCTTTTTGATATTTGTGCTCACAATCACTGGTTCGCCAGTAAGGTTGTTAGCATCTATAGGTAAAGCCTTGCAGCTTAGGGTGTCTCCTGGCTTACCTTTGGGTTGTAAAACTTGCTGCCCGTTTTTGTACCATTCATAGACTATGGTTACTCTTTCAGGGATTTCATCCTCCACCTTGGCTGTGCAGCTGAGAATAGTGTCCTCATATGCTTCAGGGAGTATGGTGAGATTGGTGATTCGAGGCGGGCGGTTGATGATGGTAACTGTGACATAGCCATAGTCAACTGATTTTGCTGCGACAGAAGTGAGCAAGAGGAGAGCCATTAAGGCAAGAGTGTGTTTCATGGTGATTATTATGTGGGTGTTTTTAATAAATGTTGTGGGAAAGGTTTATTAAGGAAAGAGGTTAGCAAATGCCCTATGCTGGCTGAGGTTACACAGTGGATTCTGGAAGCAGTCAGGTCTCACGGTGTTTTGGGAGTGGTGTTGGGTGTGTTTTTAGAAACAGTTTTTACGCCTATACCTTCGCCAATTGTGCTGATGACTGCTGGCTTGGTGCTGATTGAGCCTGAGCTGGTGATGGGTGCTGCTTTGCTGAAGATCTTGCTGATTATCACACTGCCTGCTGCTATTGCCCAGACTATCGGCAATTATGGGATTTACGCGATTGCCTACCATGGGGGGAAACCGGTGATTGACAAATCCAAGAAAATGCTGGGGTTTTCATGGAAAGATATCCTGAGAGTGAAGAAGAGATTCAGGATTGGCAGCAGGAGCGAGGCAATTGGCAAAGAGGATATCTCGCTGTTTTTTCTGAGAGCTATTCCAATTGTTCCGCTGAGCGTTGTTTCAGCTCTTGCAGGGATTTTGAAAGTTGATTGGAAGAGGTTTGGTTTGTTCAGTTTTTTGGGGCTGATTCCCAGAAATTTTTTGCTGGCTTTTATTGGCTGGAAGATGAGCAGGGTTTACCTGGAGTTTGCGAGGCAGATTGATAGTGTGGAAACACTGCTCACAATTACGCTAATTGGTTTGGTTGTCGGGATCATTCTGGTTAACAAACTTAAATTGTTTGACCGTATTGAGCACTGGGTTACCAAGTAAAGAAAATCTGCTGCTCGGAGCTAATCCCGCACCCTAAAGGGTAGGGCTTTAACTCTCCTCGCTTCTGAACGCAGATTTTCAGACTTATAACGAAAATTGGCCAATTTTCGGAACAATAAAATTTTTGATTTTGTGTTCAGGAAATGTTAGGCATTTCCTTGAATTGAAATTTCGAGCTAAAACCCCAACTTTCAAGTGGGGGATACAGCTCGAAATTTCAATAATCCTTCTAGCTGAAGCCAGGGGCTTCAAACCCTCAGGATTATAAGTGACAAATTTTAAATACTGATTTGGCAGCTTGCTGATAATGTTGATTATTGCGCATTTTGCAGTGGGCGTGCTGATTGCTCATAGGTTTGGTATAGCCTTGAGTTTGTTATTGTGTCTGCTCTCCCATTTTGTTTTGGATGCCATTCCCCATTGGGATCCGAAGCTTGAGAAATTGCCAGACAAGAGGCTGCACATTAGGAAGATAAGGCAGCAGCCCTCGCTGGTGCAGAAACAGCTGGTGATTTCTTCGCTGATCCAATTGTATCTGGGTATGATAATAGGCTATTTGCTTGCTTTCAAAGAGAGTGCTGACTGGCTTTTTGTCGGAGGGTTTGTAGCGGTTCTTCCTGATATGTATGAAGTGATTGCAGATTTGGCTAATTGGCCAACCATCCATTTTTTTGAGCACAGACATATCAAGTGGTATGTTGGGATTCCTGTGCAGGTGGCGCTTGTGCTGCTCTGTTTATATCTTGTGATGTGACCTATTCTGCCAGAAATAGCTTTTCATCATCAACTACCACTTCTATAGTCTGGCCCATTTCTTTGGGTAGTGGGTTTTCCATGCGAACACTTTGATAAGTTGTTGGGTGGAGTGCTTCTATGTGGGGGTGGGTTCTGGTGATGGTGGTTTTGTAGATTATGAGTGTTTGTGGGGTTTGAGGGTAGTCTATTAATTTTTTGTGCCGGGTGAGGATGTCGATGCAGCCAACTTTTGTTCCGAGGTTGGTTATCTTCAGAAGGGTGTCATCAATTTTGATGATATCGCCTAAGCTGAATTCAGGTAGCTTGAGGAGGATAGTCGTCCTATACAAATCGCGGCTTGTCATTTTGTCTCGGGTGTGGAGTCTGTGACTTATTTGGAGTTTACCACCAAGCTTTTGCTGAATTTGTTTGGAGAGTTGGAGAGATTTTTTTGTGGAGGGGAAGTAATAGTCATATCCCCCTCTTACTTCCATTTTTTTGTTGCAGTTTTCACCAATGATGTTTTCAATAATGGGTAAGGCTTTTGCACTTGGGTTTCTGATCTGGATGGTTGCTTCGAAATATTGGGTGCCTTTTATTGAACACTGAGGACAGGTTGTATACAGTATGTTTAAGGGCACTTGGTATTTTGCAGTGAGCTCTCCATAATCTTCAGCAGTTGCTGTGGGTGTTACAATGAGGTTGGCTTCAAGTTTAAGCCCGGGTGCAGGTTTGTGCTCTGGGAGCTCAACTATTATAGGCATACTTACGATGTGAAACCATGGATTTGGTTTTATTTTGCTTTTTGCAGTTGCGCTAAGAGCTGATACTAGGCTGTTTGCGGTCTTCCATTTGTCTGCAAAAAGTTTCTTGCACCCAATGCAAAACTTTACTGAGAGTGGATTTAGTTTGATAATCTGATTTTTCGCCAGAAAACACTCTTTGCACAATATCTGATTACATGGCTTTCCACATTTTATGCATTTATCCATGGGTGGGGGCTGTGGTGCTGTATATAAAAAGTTAATGATTTGCTAAATATTTATATATAAAGTCTGGTTAGAAGGCTGTTATGGTTAAAACTGCAAAGGAATTGAAAAATGCTTACCTTGATTTTTTTAAGAAGCAGGGGCATGCTATTATTAGCTCTGCTCCGCTGATTCCTGTAAATGATCCGACTGTGCTGTTTACCACTGCAGGCATGCATCCTCTTGTTCCGTTCTTGATGGGACAACCCCATCCTGCTGGCAAGAGGCTGGCGGATGTGCAGAGGTGCATCCGTACACAAGATATTGATGAGGTTGGTGATGATGTACACACAACCTTTTTTGAGATGCTGGGCAACTGGAGCCTTGCCGATTATTTCAAGCAAGAGGCGATTGAGTGGAGCTGGGAGTTTCTGACAGGGAAGCATTGGCTAAATCTTGATCCTGAAAGACTGGCAGTTACCTGTTTCAAGGGTGATGATGATGCGCCAAGAGATGATGAGGCTGCAAGTGCCTGGAGAGCGCTTGGTGTGCCTGCGGAGAGGATTGCATTTCTTGCAAAAAAAGAGAATTGGTGGGGACCTGCTGGCGAGACAGGGCCTTGCGGTCCGGATACTGAGATGTTTTACTGGAAGCTGAATGATGAGGCTCCAAAAGTGTTTGATCCTAAAGATACGAATTGGGTTGAAATCTGGAATGACGTGTTTATGCAGTATAATAAGACTGAAAATGGCTACAAACCTCTGGCTCAGAAAAATATTGACACGGGGTTGGGGGTTGAGCGCGTAACAATGGTGCTGCAGGGCAAGCAGACTATCTTTGATACTGAGCTGTTCCAGCCGATTTTCAAAAAGATCGAGGAGCTGAGCCAGAAAAAGGCTGCTGAGAATATTGTCAGTTTTAGGGTGATTGCCGATCATATGAGAGCTTCTACTTTTATTTTGGGTGATGAGATCGGTACAGTGCCGAGCAATGTTGAGCAGGGCTATATCTTGAGGAGATTTATCAGGCGGAGCATCAGGCATGGTAAGCTGCTTGGGATTGAGCAGGAGTTCTGCAGCGAGGTAGCAGCCACAATTGTGGCAATGTATAAAGCTGATTATCCTATTCTGGAAAAGAAGAAACAAAAAATCTTTGAGGAGCTGAAAAGAGAGGAGCAAAGGTTCAGGATGACCCTTGAGAAAGGATTGAGAGAGTTTGACAAGTTTGCAGGCAGCAAGAAAATTGGCGGTAAAGATACATTTCTGCTGTTCCAGAGTTATGGTTTTCCTCTTGAGATGACTGTAGAAGAGGCAAAATCAAGAGGATTAAGTGTTGATGTGAAGGGTTTTGAGGCAGAGTATGAGAAACATAAGGAGCTGAGCAGGGCTGCACTCGATAAGAAATTCAAGTCTGGCTTGGCTGACCAGTCTGTTGAGACAACAAGGTTGCATACTGCAACACATCTGCTGAATGCTGCACTTAAAACAGTTTTGCAGGATCCGAATGTTAAGCAGCGAGGGTCAAATATCACTGCTGAAAGGCTTAGGTTTGATTTCACTTTTGGGAGAAAGCTTACTGATGAGGAGCTCAGGAAGGTCGAGGCTGAAGTTAATGATGTTATCCAAAAGGGTGTTGATGTCTGCAGAGAGGAGATGGCTTTTGATGAGGCGAAGAAGCAGGGTGCTGAGGCTGAATTTGAAGGCAGGTATGATGAGGTTATTTCTGTTTATTCTATTGAGAGAGTTTCAAAGGAGGTTTGCCGCGGCTCGCATGTCAAGAACACAAAAGAGCTTGGCCATTTTAGGATTGTGAAGGAAGAGGGGATTGCTGCTGGTGTTAGACGAATTAGAGCTGTGCTTGAATAGGCTGCTGGGCAAAAATTTTTTTCTCGGTGGTTTCAAGCGGGATTTTTACCTTGAACAATTGATAGTCTTTTTGGGTTAAGTCGAAGGTATGCCAGCTGTTCACTGAGGGTGGCCCAAAGCAGATTTCTGCTGTTTTTGCTGTGATGTCAAATAGTAGTGAATAGACCGTACCAAAGTCCCAAGGGAAATAGTGGAGACATAGGCCATTAGGATAGCGAGTGGAGAACAGTTCCTTGATTTCTTGTTTGGTGATGGTTGGTTGCTGCAATAATTTTTGGATGGCAGTGTATCTTACTATTGAATGCATAGCTGCAGTTGGTTCCAGTGGTTGGAGCTCAGGGAGAAGCAAATGGTTGGTTGCACCGAATGAATTTTCAATATTTTTTGAGGAGTGGTGGCCGTCGTAGGTTTCATAGAGTGCTGCATGTTTCTTGTCGGCTATGATAAAATTGACGTTGTGGGCGATTGGCATCTCAGAAGCTAAGCTAAGAGCCTGGTCAACTGTCTTGCACTGCTCGAGCAGGGTTCTGACAACTGCCCAGTATTGCAATCCTGTAACTTTTGGCTTGCGCATGTAGGGGATTGCTGCACTGACTGGCATACCTGCTGAGGAGAAGGTTATTGTTAGATGATGGTCGTTCATGCCCTGGTTTCTGCCAAAGAAGAGTTCAGAAGAACCAATGTGTTTGTGTTTTCCTTTGATATGGGTTGTGCAGACGCGTCTGTCAGCTAGTCTTTCAGTGAAGTCGTAGTTAGTTGCTGCATAGGTGTGATTGTCTTGAGTTTTGGAGGGGATAACAAGAAGCTGGCTGCAGCTTGGGTGCAGAGAGGTGTACTGGTGGAATTTTAGCTGATTATTTTTGACACCAAGGGTGTCTGCAAACCCCTGAATCTCCTCATTAAGGCCAGGACAGAATTGGTCAAAGAGTTCAACGCTTTTTTTGAGTTGGTTGTCTGGTGTTCTTGCTGCCAGAATGCCTTTTATGAACTGCGGGTATTTTTTTAGATATTCTGCCTGGGCCTGGCCTGCTTCATAGTCTGTCCCTTTTAGATAGAAGTGGTCAAAAAGTGCTGTCCTGGAAATCATACACAGCAGACTGATTAAGGGATATTAAAAGGTTGTGACTAAGCAAAGCGTAGCAATATTTATAAAGCAAGTTTGAGCACTTAGGATATTATGGCAAGAGAGCATGTATGGGTAACCGATTTCAATGGTAATCCCAATGTGGGGCTGTTTGCATATTGTACTGATGAGTATTGCTTAGTTGGCAGGGGACTTAGCAGCAATGTGGTTACTAAACTGGGGAAGATTTTGGGTGTGCCTACCCATAGCGTTAATATTGCCGGCACTTCTCTGTTGGGTGTTTTTTGTGCTGGTAATGCCAATTGCCTTCTATTGCCGAGTATTGTTTTTGATGATGAGTTAAAGGTGCTTGATAAGCTGGGGATAAAGTATGCTGTTGTTGATACTGAGATGACTGCCCTGGGCAATAATGTTTTGTGCAATGATTATGGAGCGATTGTGAGCAGGGATTTTGAACCAGAGGTTATTGCCAAAATTAAGAAGGCTTTACAGGTTGATGTTGAGCTAGGCACAATTATTGATTATGACAATGTGGGTGCTTTAGCAGCAGTGCACAAGACTAAAGGGATTGTTGCAGGAGAGGCAGCCGATGGTGAAATTAAGCAAATTGAGAGGGTTTTGAAAATAAAGTGTGAGCGCGGAAGTGTTAGTATGGGCTTGCCGTATATTCGCAGCGGGATAATTGTAAACTCCAAGGGGTTTGTGATTTCTGATCAGAGCACTGGTATTGAGATTATGGATGCTGATAAGGCTTTTGGGTTTGTTGAGAATTAAGTCTTAGCTACTTATAAGTAATTAAAATCGGAAGATTTATATTTGTGCTCATTAATTTGGGTGATATGGTCAGCGCAAATCCTTCGTGTCAGCTAATAAGTGAGATAGGGGAGAATGATGTTGTTCCCTTATATGCAAGGGGTACCTGGTTTTTGCGAAGGAGAATATCCCTAAGCTATTTTTGGGTAAATATTGACGGCCAAATTGTCGATCTTGATAATATCCAACTTGAATCCCCTTTAGAACTTATCGCTCGAGTGATGGTGGAGTGTGATGATGGTCCAGCTGAAATTGGGGAAATACATTTTTATGGAACTGACAGGGATGTACTAGAACCATTATTAACCAGCACTGCAGAGACTTTTTTATCTCAATGGGAAGCTTTTCGAGCAAGTGGTGAGTATATTCAATCAGGAGAATATCCGCTACCTGGTATGAAAGGCACATACCACATGCACAGACCTTCTGAGTCTGCTAATATCACTAAAGATTATGTGCCTTTTTCTGGTGAACCAACGTATTTGATTCGAAAATTACTTTTGTAGTTCTAAATTTAGAAGTATTTATATATAAAATAGAATAGAAAACAATAATGGATTTATTTGGATTTGGGCTTGATAATGGTCTAATAATTGGATTCCGTGGCAGCACTATTTGCTTTGTGGAGACTTGGTGCTTAGCAATGGGGTCAGGATTTTATGCCAGCCCAGCGATGCAAACGCTAAGAAGCAGCTAATTTTCGTGCAAAATGTTTAAATATAGATGAGGGTTCCAAAGCTGGATGTCTAAGCACAAGAAGAAGATACAGAAAAAGGATGTTTCTGACTCAGGAAAGCAGACAGAGGATGTTAAAAGTCCATCTTTGAGTTTTAGGTCTAAAATCGAGTCTCTTTTTAGAAAAGAGTACAAAAAAATGGCGATTCTCCCTTCTGTTGTAACCCTTATTGCGTTGCTGCTGATCTTTGCCCAATTTGCAAGAACAGGTGATTTTTTCAACAAGGGTATTAGCCTCAAAGGAGGTACCACTATTCAGGTTGTAACTCACGTTGATATAGCTGCCGGAGAGCTTGAGGAATTTCTAAGTGAGAAATTTCCAGGGGAAGAATTTGCTGTGAGGGTGCTTAGAAAACAGGGTGTGGTTGCTGAGATCTCGATTGAGACAAGTGTTGTTTCTGAGTCTGTTGAAGATATTATTCCTTATATTGAGGAGAGACTCGGTGAGGAGTTGGATGAGAGTAAATACAGTGTTCAGACTATTGGCGGGTCGCTAAGTGAGAGCTTTTTCAATGAGGTGCTTAAGGTTTTATTGGTGGCTTTCGTGCTTATGGGGATTGTGGTTTATGTCACATTCAGAAGCCCTATTCCTAGTATTGTGGTTGTGCTTGGCGCATTATCTGACCTGATTATCACGCTGGCAATCATTAATATTATGGGTGTTAAGATTTCGTCTGCTGGGATTGCAGCTTTTCTGATGCTTATTGATTACTCTATTGATACTGACACCCTGGTTGCAGCAAGAATGCTCAAGAGGGAGGAAGGCACGAGTGTGTTTGATGCTATGATGGATGCATTTGGAACTGGTATTGCTATGAGTGCTGCTGCGCTGGTAGCAATGGGCTCAGCGTACATTTTTTCAACTTCTGCTGTAATCAAGGAGATTATGATAATACTGATTGTTGGGTTGGTGGTTGACCTTGCAATAACCTGGATTCAGAATGCATCAATGATTATGTGGTATGTTGAGGCAAAAGCACGATGAACCAAAAGATTAAGCGGATATTTACAGATAGTCGCGTGATTATTCTGTTGATTGTGGTTTTGATAGCTTATTTTGCTATTAATCCCCAGCCTTTCAACTCAGGGGTCACAATCCGTAATGTTGCTTACAATAGCTCTGCTTATCTTGCTGGAATTGAGAGTCCGAAGCCCAGTGCTGCGCCCACTTCCAAAGAGAGGATTGTGGAGATCAACGCACAGCCAATTCAAAATCTTGAGGATTATTTCAGGGTGATGAAAGGGATTGCACCCAATCGCACCATACACATCAGGACAAACAAAGGGGAGTATCAGGTTGTTTCTGGAAACACTCCTGAAGCCCTAGGGTTGAGTGTGTATGACGCCCCAAAAACAAACATTAGGCTTGGGCTTGATTTGCAGGGCGGTACAAGAGTTTTGCTCAAGCCTGAGGAAAAGCTGGATCCGAATCAATTGGAGGTGCTTATTGCCAATCTGATTGAGAGGCTCAATGTCTATGGGCTAAGTGATATTGTGGTGAGAGGCGCCACAGATCTTTCTGGGAATCAGTTTATTTTGGTGGAGATTGCCGGCGCAAATGAGGAGGAAGTGCAGCAGCTGATTGCACGGCAAGGCAAGTTCGAGGCCAAGATCGGCAATCAAACAGTGTTTAAAGGCGGCAATGATATTACTTATGTCTGCAGGACTGCTGACTGTTCAGGAATTGATTCAAGAAGGGGTTGTGGCGCTGCAGAGGATGGCTATGTTTGCAGATTCATGTTTTCAATCTCACTAAGTCCTGAGGCTGCTGAGCGGCAGGCTGCTATTACAAGTAAGCTTGGAGTGATTTCGCAGAATGATGGCCAATACCTCAATGAGACTTTGGATTTGTTTTTGGATGATGTTTTTGTGGATAAGCTGAATATTGCTGCAGATCTCAAGGGCAGGGCAGTCACAGATATTGCCATTTCAGGGTCTGGGTTGGGACAGAGTCAAAATAACGCTATTGAGAACACCCTAAGCAATATGAAGAGGCTGCAGACAATCCTGATCACGGGGAGTTTGCCTGTTAAACTAGAGATTATGCGAACAGACACGATAAGCCCAAGCTTGGGACAGGAGTTCACTAGGAATGCAATGTTTGTCAGTATGGTGGCAATCCTCATGGTTGCTCTGGTTGTTTTGATTAGGTATAGGAACTGGCTGATTATTGGGCCGATTCTGATAATAACTTGGCTGGAGATATTTTTTATCATCGCCTTTGCAGCATTGATTGGATGGAATTTGGATGTTGCATCCATAGCAGGGATTATTATTTCGATTGGAACAGGTGTTGATGATCAGATTATTATTTCAGATGAAACCCTCAAGGGTGCTGTGGAAGACAAGGCTTATTCCTTTAAGAAAAAGATACAGAAAGCATTCTTCATTGTGTTCTCATCTTATTTGACCTCTCTTGGTTCAATGACCCCACTGATATTTGCCGGAGCAGGAATGCTGAGGGGTTTTGCTATAACTACTCTGATCGGCCTTACTATTGGTGTGTTTATCACCAGGCCTGCTTTTGCCAATATTATTGAGATTCTTGTTAAGGAATAGTAACCAGCTAGATACCAAGAAAGTATTTATAGTTGGTTAACTTTAAGACGGTTATGAATATACTCACTGTGCTGCCCCGCCACCAGATGATGGATCGTGTTATTAAGGATGTGCGAGAGGCATACAGAGAAGATAAGAACAACAAGATTTGTTATATAACACTTAATAGGCCGCATCGCTCTGTTGTGGCGTCTATTGAAAACGGAGTTGACCGGTTCTTTTTTGTGGATGCCATCACCCGCACAGTTATTGATAATCCCCCTTTTGAAGGTAACTGCACGTTTGTGAGCTCACCCGCCTCTTTTGACGAGCTTTTGCAGACTGTTGACAACTTACTGCAAAAAAAAGAGTATGGTGCTTTGGTGTTTGATTCTGTTTGCACCTTGTTTAGTTACGCTGACACCGAAGCTGTGCTTAAGTTTTTGAGGAAGCTGGCAATTGCAGTGGATGTTGCAGATTGTGAGGGGGTTTTTGTTGCGATTAAACCCAATATCTCGGCTGAGATTCTGGATCAACTGGGGATAGTGACAGATAGGACTATTTATCTTGACAAAGATTAATGCATTGCCTTCTTTTTTTGGAAACAGTTGATGCAGTATGTCTCTACCTTGTCTGCTGACATTAAAAGCTTGCAGTCTTCTGCAGACTGGATCGGTTTGCCGCACATTCTGCATTTATCGTACATAAATTGACTAATTGGTGTTATGGAATATAAATTTTATTCTTTTTTGGGTATTTTATTAGAAATGGACTAGCCGCCAGAAACAACTGAGAGTAGCTTGATCTTGTCACTATCCTTTATTTTGTCCTGCTCGGTGATTATTGTGCGGTTCTTAACAATAACAACTGTTACGGGATTGATATCTAACTTTCTTAAAAGATCCAAGACTTTACCATCAAATTTTAGTTTTTTTGTTTGGTCTGCTTTTTCAAAGTAGATTTCCACAGCTACAACCTTTTTGCTTTTTTACTTCAATCAACGATATTTCAGGTTTGGTGATGTTGAGGGTTATTAAATCTTTGCAGGGGTGCTGGCTGTTTAGGATTTTGAGGGCTTCGTTTGCCTGGATTGCAGATGTTAAGGCAACAGTGGTGTTGAGCACTGGTGTGGGCAGTGATATTTTGTGCTGGTAAATGCATCTGAAGCAGGGCTGATTGGGCATCACAGCGAATATCCTGCCAATGTTCTGGGTTGCAGTTGCATGCACCCAGGGAATCTTGTTGAGGCAATAGTCATTGATCAGGAATCTGGTTTGGAGGTTGTCGGTGCAGTCGAGCACCAAGTCTGAGTTGAGAAGTTTTAGGTTCTTATCGGTTAGCTGCTGTGGGTATGCTGTGATTTTGAGTGTTTTGTTGATTTTTAGTAGATATTTTTTGAGTTGGGCTGCTTTTGACTTGCCAAGGTCAGCTTGTGTGTAGAGTTGCCTGTGGAGATTGGTAGGCTGGACTTTGTCATGATCAATAATTCTTAGGTTGCTGATTCCTGCTCTCACCAGAAGGTTTGCTGTGTTTGAGCCTAAGCCACCAAGACCTACTATAGTTACTGTCTTTTCAGAGTACATTGTGCTTTTTTGGTAAGGGATGTTTATAAGATTTATGTTATATGAATACTGGGAGACAATTTTAGTTGTCACCTAAAGATAGTAAAGTTTATATTCTATTAATTGTTTCTTATGCTAATGAAAACTGTTGAGCTTTTTAGCGTGCTGGTTGCAGATATTGATTACAATGGAATAGAGGCATGGATCACTAATGCATTTGCCAGTGGGCTTAGGCAGCAGTATATGGTTAGTGCGAATGCACAGGTGATGGCATGCTCACTAAGAGATCCGGAATATAGACGAGCTTTGCAGAGTGCTGCGTTGGTTTGGGCTGATGGTGCGGGTGTAACTTTAGCTAGCAGAATTGCTGGTGTTCCAATAAATAACCGAGTGCCTGGAAGAGTGGTCTTTCCTGGTTTATACAAAGCTGCAGTTGAGCATGGCTATTCAATGTTCGTTTTAGGTGCAGCAGGGGGGGTTGCGCAAAAGGCTCTGAGTGAATTGGAAGCGAAATACAGAGCTGTAAATTGTGAGAGCCATGCTCCTCCCATGGGTTTTTTCAAGGGAGAAAAGGGTTCTCTTGATGAGGTAGTTACCATGGTAAATAACTTCAGCCCAGATATTTTGATACTGGCCGCATCTGAACCTTATGGCACGCAATGGATTGCTGACCATATTTTGAAACTGCAAGTTGGCGTTGCCATGAATGTTGGACAAGGGGTGGATATTGCTGCAGGGATAAAGGGTGTGTGCCCTATCTCATGGTCACAGTGGGGATTAGAGTGGGTTTGGAGAGGGTGCAATGACCCTCGTATCCTAACGAGATACAGGGATTTCCCGCTGGTTGGTATGTATGCGTTTCTGCAGCGGTTAGGAAAAAAGTTAGCATAAAAAAAGTTCCACTTTTGAGCATTCAGAAGTGGTAAAGATAGCAAGTTTTAAATAAGTGAGATTATTCTGCCAATATTAGTGAAATTTCATGGCTAAAAACCCGTGGCTGGCTTTACCTATTACCGATGAAGAGACAGAAAGACTTGTAGCTTTGGCTCAAAGACACAACCATTTTGGATTGGTGCAGCCTGGCAGCAACTGCGAGAGTTCACTGGCAAAGATTGTAGATGGAGAGTTGCGGTTTTTAAGGCCAGAATTGGCTGCTGTTCAAAAAGATCTTTGGCTTGTTGCCTTGTATGATGGGGCAACGGGTAGTAAGATGTTAACCCCTAGATTTATGGCCAGAAGGCTGCTACTTGGTGCAAAGTATGAACTGAGTGATTTTCTTTCAAGGAATAAGGGTGCTTTGGCACAGGCAGCAGTGGGGGCTGGTTTGTGGGGATTAGTTGCTCAATATGGTGATGTGATGATGGCACGTCCAGCAACTGCTTTGTTTGGGACGTATTGTGCAGGTTTTGGAATGTTTGATGCTATTGCTGGACTGGCGCGTATAGATAACCAATTAAGGGGCATTTCTCCAGAGCGCTTTGTTTTGCTTGAACATATGGTTGTGGAAAGTACCAAAGATTCTATTCAGGAATTTCTAGACAATAGAACTGCCAAAAGGGATGTGGTGGGAGATGTTGATGCAATCAACGCTTTTGCAGAGAAACTGCCTTATGATGTTTTGGCTTTCAAAATGGGGCCGCATTTGCAGGGGTGGCTGTCTACCTGGTTTACATATGACCGAGCTGTACAGCTTACTGAATGGGCTTTGAGGGATATGGGATTGGAAGCTCCTGCTGGTTATTCTACTGGGTTTGTGAATTATTTAATTGATGGGGGTTTTGTGGGTCCATCGCACTGCGGGATGGTTCTGGCTTACGGGAAATGGTGCGATGATGGATTGACAGAGAAGCTTCAGCAGTATGCTCGAGATCTGGGTGGACTAGAAACTGATTTGCAGATTAGTGGATTTAGAGAGGGCATTCAACATGTTGCTCGGGATACTGGGGCAAAGATATCTGAAAAGGCGCACAGAGCCCTGTGTTTGGATTTGGACAATGTAGATAGACTGATACATTATGTCGATGATGTGGTTGTGTGGGAACCTAATCCTGGGGGCTTGCCAAAGCCAAGGCTAAGGAATCTGGAGAGGCAGATGGACGCAATAAGAGAGCTTGGGGAGACAGCTGATGTGAGAGCAATAGCTTATTTAGTTAGGTTAACAGAGAAGGTGGTAGAGGAACGAAATGGTTTGAAAATGGAAGTGCTTCCCAATGCTCGTGGTGATTTGGCTATTCAATTTACCAGGTACCAGCATAGGTGTTCTGGAAAAGTTGTCTGGGGTGAGCCGATGTTATATTGGACTGTACGAAGCATTTTGGAGAGTGCTATCTCCTCTTTAGAAAAGAGCACTGGTGCTGGAGCGAAGGATTTGCAAAATCAATTTCAGAGGGACCCACTAAGTTATGGACTAATAATGGCTTTAGGGAAACATGCTTCTGTTTAGAATTATGATTCTATTTGGAATCTTTTATTGCGTTTAACTTTCTTCAGTGTGTATTTGGTTATCTTATTGGCAGCTGCCCAGGCTTTGGCGCTTGCTTCTGTTCCAAAAGTTTTGGGCCTTACCTTTCTGTGAGTCCTATGCCTTATGAATTGGGCAGCTTGATGGGTTGAAACTCCATGCATCCTTTTCATTCTGGTGTGGACTTTCCTCATCCTTGATTGGGGCTGCTGGTGGGTATAAATACTTTATGGTTGGATCTCGAGCTGGTAGTATGGCTCTTTCTCAAAATTCCACAGCTGTTTCCAGCCTGTGTCTCCTGAAAGGAAGTCAACTGTCTCTGCTTTCAGTTCTATTGCCTTTTTGATGTGCTCGAAGATTAGCAGCTTCCCGATGTTTGAGAACTGGCGGTTATAGCCTCCGTTTAATACATAGTAAACATTTTTGTACATGGCTGCTATTTCAATTCCCTCAAGGCTGCCGTTGATAAATATGCAGAGGGTGTGGAGCATTTTGTTCTGGTTGAGGAATGCCACAAAATGTTTCATTGCCTGGATAAAGTCAACATCAGACAGGTCAGATTCTTGGCCAAACCTTCGCATGTTGAGGTTGACAAACCCGTCAAAGTGCTCTGTTGTGTTCCATGCAAGCTTGTAGCTGAGTTTTGAGAGCTGCTTAATGTCATACAGCAGATTCTTCCTGTGTTTTTTGCTGAAGGTTGAGAGAAACTTGTCTATGCTAAACTCGAATTTTGCCAGCTTCAGCACATAATGCGGATGAGCCTCCTTTACCCATTGCCCTGCTTCCGGGTTCGCTTTTAATACTGCTTGAGCTGATGCTGCATTTATGTCATAGAGTGTTGCTGGTTTAGGGATAGCCTTGATGATTAACGGAAAACTCTCTGGGGCAAAAAGGAGTTGCCGGTTCTCTGGAAAATTGCCACCGAAATAGTAATATTTGCCTGCTGAGCTATCAAACATAAGAGGGAGCAGGCCTTGAGAATCAGCTTCGTCTTTGACCACAATAAAGTGTGGCTTGTGGTGGATCGGATCAAAGAATGCGTGATTGACTTCCCATAGATCCCACAATGTGTGGATTTTTGAGAATTTTTTCCAGAGTCTTTCGCATTCCTGCAGATTTGTTACAACTTCAGTATGCATTTCACGCTTCTCTGAGATAACCCCAAACATGGAGCTTGTCGCTATCCTCGAACCAGCGTTCGCCAATGTCTTTTCTGTAGTACATATGGGGGATAATTATCTGTCCAATTCTCTTGTACGCCTGGTCGATTGCCTGCCGCATGGTTGAGTCAGCACCTACTATTACCAGCACAATTCCTGATTTTCCAGTCACAACCCAATTGCTATTCACCAGCTTGACATCCTCAATGTGGACTCCGCCGATGCTTTCATAGGGCTTGTCAAAGTACACAAGTGAGTCTTTTGATTTCACTTCAAAGGTTTCCTTGTCATTGAAGGGGAATGGGGGAACGACAATCCTGACTCCTACTTGGAAGCCTGACCTTGTGCGAAGCTTTGGGGTGTTGCCTATTGCGAGTTCGTACAGGAACTCGCCAAGCGGGTTGAGAATTGCCTCTTGCTGGATATGGATTGTGGGATAGCCAAATCTTGAGGTCCACTCCAGCGGATAGATACCATGACCATTAACAATACAATTGATGTCAATGTAGCCAACATAGTGCTCTTCTGCGAGCTTTGTTTCCATTTTCTTCAAAGTGAGGTTGAACAGCTTGTTGGGTCCGCTCCAGAACATAGAAGTGCCCATCTCGCCTGTTGATGGTCCAAGGTTGCCTGGGAAGAGTTTCTTGTGCTCGAAGTTGACGTTCAATGGGTAGATAAACTGCTTGCCATTGAAGAATCCTCCCACTGCAATTTCCACACCATTAACCCTTTTTTGCAGCTGGAAGCTGGGGATTTTCTTTGCCCATGCCTGGTTGTAGTCATTGAGCACTTGGATAACATCTCTGCCTTCGTCATCTTCTCCTATAAAGAGGAGCCCTTTCATGTTGGCTGCCTCGCCGCTTGGCTTGATAACATATTTGCCTGGGTTTGCGCGTACAAATTCAATGGCTTTTTCAAAGGAGTTGAATTCTGCGTAAGGCAGGATTGGTATGCCTGCTTTTTTGAGTTCCTCCTGGCCAAAGGCTCTGTCATCTTCCAGCAGGTCTGTGTAAGGCGTGCCTCCGACTACTGCTTTACCCTGGTCGCGCAGCTCTTTTGCCCATTTTCCATGGCCGAGCACGTCATCAAATACTATCACATCTGCCCAGTCTACCTCTGCACGCCAGTCATCCACTTTGGGTACAAAGCCGTCTGCTACTTCCTTATACTCTTTGTTGTCTATGTAATATTTCGCTTGGTGCCCCTCTTTGAGTATGTGCCATGCTACATCACTGATCAGGCCATCATACGAGACAAAGAGAAATTTTTTTGGTTCCATTAGTTCACCTCTTGGTTTGAAATTTAGAAAAAGGATATGCCCCCTTGATCAAATTAATCCCCGCATTTATGTTTAGAATGATGCACTTATTTAAAAATTTTTTCTGTTTGGAATCATCTGCCTAGCAGGAGAATGAAAAAATTGGTTGTTTAACTAATGTATGACCAAAGTAAAGTTGTTCTGCAAGGATTTAGACTCCTGTCTGGGAGATGAGGAATTGCCCCAAAGTATGTATTTGAATATTTCCGAGTTTCTAAAAGTGTAGCTTAAATGTCCGGAAATTTTATATAAGGGCAGGTATTACTTATACTAAAAGAAGTGACTTCTGGGAAAAATGATTATTGATGATAGAATCGAAGCATTGGCTGGTAAGCTCGTTACTAGTTTGGATCCTCAAGAGAGGACGGATTGGTTAGAGATTGGAGGAGTCCAGTTTAGGGTTGAGTACAGAAGATGGGTTGATAGTAGGTTAGGAATACCTTTAGTGGGTAATAGAATTGGGTTGTATCTTGAAAAGGATTTTGTGGGATTTTCACATTTCCGGGGCCCGGAATATTGTAATATTGGTACTGAAACAAATTTGGCTGAGGTATTGGGAGATAATGTCGATTTTGTGCTTTCAGAGGCGTGCATAGCTTTGGATAAGCGTGACTTGGAGGCAATGGATATATCAGATAAGTTATATGCTTTTTTCGTCGCCCAAAGCTTTAGAAATAGCGCAGGTAATTATTCGGGGATTGCCACAAACCTGTTTGGATTAAGACTTGCTATTGCCAATAAGTTATATAGTTACATGTTAACATCTGTCCCACATATTTCCTGCTCTGTTTGGATAGATGCCGATGCTGTGCCATTTTTTGTTAGAAATGGTGTGACAATGCTCGATGATCCTGAGTGTTATGTGGGGTATGTAATGTTGAAGCCCCAGGTTGATGAATCAGTCTTGTGACGCTCTTTTAAGTTCAACAAGATCCTCAAATGCTTCTGTAGCTTCTTGAAGAAAGGATGCCCAGCCTAATTCGCAGGCCTGAGTATAAATTGCAGTTCTATAGCCCGCTGCTCTTAATTGCTGGAAAACAGAATCAATACAGAGTGGACCATGGGCACCACAAAGCCAATAGAACCTATCTTGCGGTAATTGATCATATGGTATAGCTTTAATATCCTCAATAGCCATCCAGTCCTTGTTTGCCTTAATTTGTTCTATAGCAACTTTAACGCTCGGGGTGCGGACACTTGCTTCGTGGATGATCAGATACAGAGGATTAAGTAGCGAATTTACATGAGTATTTAGGTTTTGCTGTCTAAAAAATGATGCTTGGTTGCCTTGTAGAAGTCTGCTGGACTTACTATTTCCATTGCTTTGAGTTCCATCGGGCAGATTGCCTTTTTGTCAAGTGTGAGGATATTTTGGACAACAAGTTTTGTTTTAATGCCTATATTGTGTATTTTTAAAAAGTCAAGGGCTGGTTGGGAGCAGACTTCGGTTGTTACTTCAGAGATTGCTTGGCTGTATACAATTAGTTTGGCTGCTGCCAAGCCGACAACTTTGTCATAGAGCTGTGCGTTTTGAAGTTTATCTGTGTATTTTTGTGTTAGTTGATATAGTGATCTTAGGCCTTGGAGGTTTGAGGAGAAGATTGTTTGATTATTGTGGGTTAGGATTAGTGTTGGCATTTTATGGGGTTGCTCTTGATATACTAAATTCTACTACTCTTTGGGTGCCTTTGTAAAGGATGTCAGCAATTATTTGTTCGCCTCTGAGGATTTCTGGAAGCCAGCATACTGCGTCTTCCCACATGCGGTCGTAGGGGATTATATCAAAGGCAAACCACTGCGGGGCCATTTCTGCTGACTTGCGGGTTTGGCCTTGCCATCCTGTTACAATAAAGCAGTGGGTTTCCTGGTTCCATTCTGGCTTGTCAGGAAAGTAGAAGTTGATGATTGCCACTTTTTTATAAGTGGTGGGGGTAATACCAATTTCTTCCTGGGTTTCTCTGATAGCTGCCTGTTCTACTGTTTCTCCAGGTTCAAGTTTTCCACCAACACCAGTGTAATAGCCTTGGCCAAAGCCCTTGAGTTTTTGGGCTAGAAGCACTTTCTTATCTCTTATGAGAATGCACAAAGAGCGTTTGGATATTTGCGGCTGAGTGTTTTTGTATTGCTGCAGGTTCATTTGGGTTTGGTTTGGTGGGAGATATTAAAATATTTTGGGCATAATGTTTATAATCTTGAGATATTTGAGGATTTATGCCTGTGATGAGGTTATCCCCGACTGACACAATATGATGCCTGGAATGCTCTGAGGCACACCAAATGCCTATTGCCCAAGCAGCAAATCCCTAAGTTTAATAAGGCGATTAGGATTCTTGTAAGGGATGGTTAAGACACCATTTATGCTTTTAGAGGAGAAAATTCATCAATTTTGGGATGAAGACCTGTTTGTGTGTGCAGCGGAGGATGAGCAGGGGAATCCTCTTAAGTTTTATAAAATAAAATATGGTGAGTTCTGGGAGGATGTGCAGGCTCTTGCAGCAGCTTTAATCGAGTTGAAGTTGGATGTGGGGGATGTTGTTTATTCTACTATTAAACAGAAGGTGCCTGACCTGCATAAAAGCCTGATGCTTGATTTTACATTAGCCGCTGCCGGTGCGATATATGTGCCTGCTGAAGAGAAGCAAAGCCGGATGCATGAGATAGCAACATTAACTCAAGAGACTAAACCAAGGTTTGTGTTTGTCGAGGATGCAGATGCTATGACTATGCTTGAGGGAGAATGTGATAGTGCGGCTAGAGTAACGTTGGAGAAAATTATTGTTATGGAACCTGGTGAACACCATGTGCATAGTGTTGATCCTGAGGCTAGGGTGCAGTCATTTGAGGCTCTTGTTAATTACGGGAAGGGACTGCTTGCCAAGGACCCAGATATTATTGCCAGAAGACAGGAAGTGATAAGGAAAGAGGGCAGTGAGATTAATAGCATTATTTATACGCTAAATGGGGTTGCCCCTGCTGATAAAAAATTTCCCGGGCTTGGGGTTATCACAGAGCATGCCAGCGTGGTTAAGATGATGAGCAGTTATGGTGATTTGGTTGGTATTGAACCAGGGGATGCTGTGTGGCCTGGAGTTCCTGACAACCATGCTTTTGGGAGGGTTGTGGGTTCGACTGTGATTTTGAATGGGGGTATGTTTCTTAACGGCAGCAAGTCATCCCATTTTAAGGACATGGAAGAGTTGAAAGGGAGAAAGCTGTATCTGGCTGGCGTTCCTTTTATCTGGGATTTGTTTGCGCGTGGGTTTGGGCGTAGGATCCTTGATTTGGGCAGCAGTTATATTCAAAGAAGAGATTATCTTGATCATAGACTGATGGAATCTGGGCAGGCAGCACCTAGGAATAAGCTGACTGCAATTGTTTTGGCTTTGTTTGATGAGTTTGCGGTTAAGAGTGTTATGAAGAGGGTTAAGAGAAAAATTTGGGAGGGAGAGGTTGCAATTGTTAGTGGAGGAGCGCCACATAATGTTGAGGTTGTTGATACTTTAAGAGCGGTTTTCGGCAAGGACAGTTATTATGAGGCTTTTGGGACTACTGCATGCACTGGTGTTACTTTGAATAAACCCTTTAATTATATTAGCGGAACTGTGGGTACAGCTATTGAGGGGATGGAGGTTTTGGTGGGAGAGCTAACCGCTAATGGTATTAAGGTTTCTGGAGAGGGTGTTGAAGGAGAGATTTTTATGAGCGGCGATTGTATGAGTCCTGGGTATTGGCAGGATGATCGGGCAACTCAGTATTCAATTATTGAGCATGCGGGCAGGAAATGGTGGAGAACTGGCGATTATGGGAGAATGCGGGGAGAACATTTGATTTTTGGAGCTCCGCAGCATATTATTGTTTGTGCTGACGGCAAGAACCGCGATCCCAGGTGGCTTGAAGATGAGGTTAAGAGAGAATTTAGTTTGGATTATGCAATTTGTGTAGGTCAGGGCAGGTGGACTATGGGTTTGATTTGTGGGATAAAGGATCTTGATGAAAACAGTTTTCTAGGAAAGATTAGGATAAAGAAGCTAAAAATAGATATTAAGAGACATTTGAAAAAATTAAGAGCACAGATGGATCCTTACCGCGTTCCAAGAAATGTATGGCTGGTTGGCGCTGAGGAAAGGGAAGGAGTTAGGGAATTTGGGCCTTTGGGAGAGAGGTATAACTATGCCCGGGTTCATGAATTGTATCCAGATGTTATTGCTAGGTTGTATTGAAGGATTTGGCAAAATGTTTAAATATTGTTCTTGGTTACTTGTTGAAAAGAAGTGATTTCTGTACGAGGTTTAATAATGGAGATTCAATATATTGTTGATGCAGATACTGATTTTAATGATTGTGTAGAAGCAACTGTGGGTATTGAGAGGTT
>JBDRLT010000016.1:0-6568 GCA_043812815.1 Candidatus Woesearchaeota archaeon
CTGTATTTTATTGGCTTGCTATCCCATCTGTTGAAGCTGCAGCTGAGGTTATAATGTTTGAGGCGCTGAACAAGAAGTGGTAAGCGTGAATAGGCGAATTGCATTATTATTACATCAGGGTCTTTGGCATTGAAGTGCTCAACAAATGCTTTTAGTACAGTGGATTCTTCGCCTTCTAGCTTTTGATTGTCTACAGTGAGTTTTGTGATGGGGGTTTTGGTGCTGGGAATAGTGATTTCCAGCTTTTTTAGCGGTATGCTTTCGTCAGTATCAATTCCAATAATGCTATTGCCTTTGATAACCACTGCTTGGAATGGCCTGAGGTTATGTTCATTGAGAAACATCTGTTCTGGCTTGATGTCAGCGTTATACATTTGCAAATCGTAGTTGAAGTGCTGCTCTATCTCCCTGACAAATGCCTCGAATAATGAAAGGTATGGCACTTTTACTTTGAAAACAGACAGTTTCTTGTTTAGGAAGTTTGGTTTTTTTACAAGAGCATATTTCAGTCTCTTTTTTATCAGGAATTGCTCAACATCTGGACGCGACTCTATGTAGATGAATGCTGCGTACTTAAGTTTGAGTCTTATGTCATTAGGTGTTTTTAGCCAGAGCACAAGCGAATTCCTGCTCCTGTACACATCCATTAGCCAGGCTTTCATAGAGCTCCTCCAGTTCGATTATTCGTTTTTCCTGTTCGAGCAGGATAGACAACAACACAAAAGCCCAGACATGGATGCTGCTGGCAAATGAGATATTGCCCAGATGCTTGAGTGATTTTTTAAGCAATGATTCATAGAGCTCGCGCTCTGGTTGCCTTAATGATCTACCATAGTTTTTGAGTTCGTCAAGCATGACATCAACTATCATCCGCTGACTCCACACTGTGTGCCCCATTTAAACCTCCAGATCTTGTATTTGATCGCAGAACTGCTCTGCATAGCCTTCCTGGTCTGAACCTTGCTCTATGCCCACAAAGACAGGGCAGGACTGGGCGGCCTTTTTCATGAGTTTCCATGCGTGGTGGTAGACTGCCTGGTTTTCCTCTTTATCATCGTAATTGAAGAGGTGGTTGAAGGTGGTTATGATAACGCATTGTGCATTGACCTGCCTGGCTATTGTGGCTAGGGATTTTGTCATGTCCCTGAGCTTGTAGAGCATCTCTATTTCTACTATGAATACTCTATCAAAGGTTTCCTGAGAAACATGCGGGAATAATGCGTGGGGGTTGGCGAAGTTGGCGCAGTCTAGGACTAATGAGCACTGTTCGAATGCGCTGAGAAGCAGTGCCCTGTTGACAGAGCCCCAGCTACCTCTTATTCCTGTTAATGTCATATTAGATGAATGGTTTTCTTGGTTAAAAACCTTATTTGCCCATGTCCAGTGGGTTGTGGGTTAAGGTGCGATCGCAGAGTTAAGAAAGATTAGCACTATAAAAAACAAAGTAATTTATATACATTAACTATATAGTAAGGATTAACGGTGGTTATATGGAATATTACTGTAAAAAATGTAAAACAGGATTAACACCTAAAGAGTATTCCTTTTCTATTAAGAATTATGGATTACCTTTATGCAGGATTCATCAAAATAAAGATATCATTCAAACAGATAGTAGGGGATTATCAAAAAGAGACAGCAGATACAAAGAAGGGATGATAAAAGGTAGAATTGCTGAAACCTTAATTGAAGAATTATTTTTGGCTTTGGAATTTAATGTGTATAGATATGGTATGGAGAATACGGTTCCAGGTATTATGAAGTTATTAAAAGGAGTTAAGTCAGATGTTGCATATTGGATTAGGAAAATGCCAGATTTTGTTATTCAAAATACAAAAACAGGAGAGGTATTTTTTATTGAAGTAAAATTTAGAGCTAATGAAGAATTTTCCATTAGCGATATCGATAAGGATTATCCTTTTGAAAATGCCTATTTTATAATAGTCTCAAAAAAGCACATAAAATGCTTATCTTATCCTGAATTAAAAGCAGGGAAAAAAATAAGCCCTTCCTCGCATAATTATTTGGGAAACAGAAAAGAATTTGAATTGGATAAAGAAGTTATTATCGATTTTTGTGATTTTGCAGTGAAATTTTTCAGTGATGTATAACTTATCTTTGTGTGTGCTTTTATTCGCTAGCGTCTTTCTCAATTGAACCTAACATCGCTGTTAGCTGAACTGATCACTACGCGGTGGGGGGATAAAGGTATGCCGCGGGAAAATTATTTCCATAATTATTATATACTGGATGGTGTTATCCTATTCTATGAAAAACTTAGCGAAGAAAATCAACCAGATAATTTTATCTGAAATAAAGTCTACCCTGATTTTTGGATTAGCATATTTGGTTGCGAATTATCTTCCAGTGGACGAAATATCAAGCAAAATAAAATCAGTTATTATTTTTTTATATGTAATCAGTGCTGTTTCGTTACCCATTATCATCAAGTATTTAAAATAATTCTCCAAGTAATATTTTGGCAAACATGTATCAAGCGAGGGATATTCTGGTGGATGGGTGTTAGTTTCTTCGACCCTACAAAGGGGGGTAGGATTACCTACACAAATTTGAGAAAAAGACAGTTATTTCTTTTCAAAGAATTCCCATTGATAACATCCTGCACATCCAATAACTCCATTTTTACAGTGGTATTGAAAATCTGAGATTACTTCTTCTCCTTTGTTATTAATACTCATAGATTTTCCATATGCAGTACCATAAGGCCATTTATTAATCTCGGTTTTTTCAACGAGAATAAAAACATTTGGTATCGTCCAATTTTCTCTTCTAACTTTAAAAGGTAATTTATTTCCATTTTCTTTCCATAATTCAAAAATGTTTTTACCCATAATTTCTAGTAATATAAAATGATATATTAATCTTATGCAGGATTGCTGCTTTTTTCCGATTTAAATAAAAAGGGATTATGTGAAGAATTTGTTTAATTGGCTTAATGGTTTTATTACCTCTATGGTATCATTCTTGGGGCTGTTGACTAAGGAAGAGACAGGATATGATTCCATAAGGTTGGAAGGATAGGGTTTGAGAAATGCGAGGAGCTTTTCTGGGTTATTTTCTGTTAGCCATTGGGTGTGCTGTTCTGGCAGCAGTATGGCAGGCATTCTGGTATGGATTGGTTTTACTATACTGTTGGGTTCTACTGTGATGATTGAGAAGCTGGTCGATCTTTCATTGTTGATAAGACGCTCGTCATAGATACCTGCAAAAGCGAAAATGCCTCTGGAGTTCAAAACAAATCTGTAGGGGAGTTTGGCTTGCGGAGTTTTCTTCCACTCATAGAAGCTGTCTGCCGGTATCAGGCATCTCTTTTTTTGGAAAGGTATTTTGAATGCTGGTTTTTCAAGGAGTGATTCTGCTCTGGCATTGATTGTTTTGAAAGCGATTTTATCGTCTTTTGACCAAGAAGGAATAAGGCCCCAGGATGCGTTGGTAAAATCCTTATTGTCGCTTCTCAGGATGGGGACTTGCTGGGTGGGGGCAATATTATATCTTGGCTGGTAATCATCAGGAAGCGTGGCATGGAAGCTTTCTTCAACTGTTTTCTTATCGAGTGTTAATGTCCATCTGCCGCACATAGCTTATAAAAAGAGTTTAGGATTTATTAATGTTTAGAATATCCACTATTAAGGCATATACTTCTGGGTTGAGTCCTGGGTCAAGCAGGGTATTGTGGAGCTCAGTTTTAAATAAATCTGTGCAACTGCCGTTGGTTGCATAGTTGGTTGCATAACTGAGCTGGGCATCTTTGGCTGAGACTATGCCGTCGCCGTCAAAGCCGTCTGTCAGGCAGCCCTGGCCATATATTGTATAAACATCAATTCCTGGTTCAAAGGAGTTGAGGCGCTGCATGAAGATGCTGCTGTTCGCCATGTCTTGGCATTCTTTGTCTGAGCCTATTGTTGAGCAGAACTGCATTGCCCTGCCTGCTATACCATTGTTGGGGACTGCAATAAGGATTAGTTTGTTGACATCGGCTTGGCCAAAGAGCATGAGGTATTCGCGCGCTACCAGGCCGCCCATTGAGTGTGCCACAATATTTACTTTGGAAGCGCCTGTTCTTGCTTTGACAATATCTATTAGTTCTTTAAACCTTATGGCATAATTCTCAATAGATTCTGATTTTCGGATGGTGGCAAGGCCAAGCTTGGTGAAAAAGAGATAGTAGTAGCTTACTCTGACAGTTGATGGATAATGCATCAATGACCATAATGAACCTCCTTCCAAGGTTGAAGGGTCTATGTCACCTGCATTCACAAAGCCATCATGCCCCATCTCTCTTTGGATCTGCGAGAATGCAGTAAGGGATTGTTCAACAGGGCTGTTTTCAATAGGTGAATGGCCGTGTAAGAAAATTGTTGGATAGAGTGTTTCAGTAGTGCAGGGTGTGCAGCTGCTGAAAATGCAGCATTGCGGCTCAGGCTGTTTGAATACATAAGGCTGATAAGTTTTATTAGTGGGTGTTAGCAGGATTTGGGTGAATGTCTGATTTATTACTGGGAGTGTATTAGTACTTTTGGTGCATGCCAATTTTTGATAGGGCTCAAGTTCTTTGTAGCTGAAGCTTAGGCTTGTAATATAGTCTTGAGGGGTTAGGTTGAGAGTGTTGTTTACCCTCGTTTGGTTGATTACATAATGATCAACTGAGTATACTATTGTGAGATTTGGGTTTTGGAATGAGTCCTGATATTCTGTTCTAATAAGCATAAATTCTGAGTTATTATGGTAGGGCTGATAACCTGCATAGTCTGACTGGGCATTGAGCTGCTGGTAGTTAAGGATGAGCTGATTTAAGTGGTTGCAACTGCCATTAGCCTGCTGACTATTTTTTCCAAGTATTGCAGATATTTTGTTCTGGATGTTTTGATGCTTAATGATTATTTCAGCTGTTAGATTTTCAAACGAGCTCTTGTCAGCAAGGTATTGAGTAATGGCTTGATTGAAGGATGTGTTGAGTGGGGAAAGTTGTGCTGAGGCTCTATTTTGAAAACCTGATTGATTGAAGACTTTGAGGTTTGCAGTGATTTTTGCTGCCAATTCCTCAATGGTTTCTGATTTGTCTAAGTTGTGTACGGCATAGTATTGGTAGGCTGCTTCAAAGTGCTGCCAGTTTGAGTTGAAATTGTTAATAATATTTGCATTAGTATTGTAGGCTTTGATGCTTGCAGCTAAAATTGTGTTGATTTTTTCCAGTGCTAATAGAGTTTGGGAAGGGAATACTTCTATGGCTTTGAGATTAAAGGAATTCCAGAGTATGATTGTTTGGTTAAGCTTGGCTAATGACGCATCAAGCTGGGTTTTTTGCGCTGTAAGGTCATAAGGGTAAGAAATTACCAAGTTGATACTTTTTACTGTGCGGTCCAAAGAGGTGAGAAGCTCTTGGGAAGCTGCTAATGTTTGAGAGATATTATTAAGCTGCTGCTGATAGTCTTGCATCAAAGCATTGTCTGATGCTGAGAGTGAATGGTTAATGGTAATCAATGCAGATCTTTGTACTAGCTGGCCTTGGGTCTGGCATAGCAATGAGGGAATGTTTGAGCATTCTGCCTCAAGGTAGTAGAGGCGCTGGCCATAGCCTTTTGTGTTCATATGGATTGTGTAGGTTCTGGCAAATCGGGTGTTGGGGTTTAGGGTTATTGTCTCCTGAGTCATGCTTTTTTGGGCATATGGATCGTATAGTGTTAGGTTGCATCTGGAACGGCATAGCCAGAAGTTGCGGTTGCTGAGGGAGAAGTTGATGGAGACTGACTCGTTGTTTTGTGCTTCTAGTGCGAGTTGTAGTGGGCTGAGCTCAATATACATCTGGTTGCTGGTTAGGAAGTTGACTTTGATGCCAAGGAAGAATAGGAGTATAATAATAACAAGGAGAGCTACTGCTGCTATTATTACTAATTTCTTAGTGATTTTTTTCTTGACTTTTTTCCTCATATTATTGTATGTGCTCTTTGGATTTATAAAGATTGGCAAAAGGTATTTAAATTTGGGAGGTACTAAACTGAATAATGGCAAGCATAACTAAACAAACAACTTATTTCAGTCAGCCTGGACCTGAAAACACTGACATGGCTATTAAGTTGGCTGTTGGCAGAGCTAAAGAAGGGGATATTAAAAAAGTAGTAGTAGCTAGCTCCTCTGGTGATACTGGTATTAAGGCGATTAATGCTTTCAAAGGGATGGCTGAGGTTGTTCCTGTTGTATTAAGTGCTGGTTCTAAATGGTCTGGTGGAAAGGAGTGGCAGGAGAATAAAGCTCAATATGAGAAACGTGGAGTAAAATATGTTAAGGGAATCCAGGCTTTTAGTGGTGTGGAGCGAGCAATTAATGAGAGATGGGGAACAGTTGGGCCTGTGATGCTCATTTCAGATGCCTTGAGGTTGCCTTGTGAGGGATTTAAGGTTGCTGTTGAGATTGTGTTAATGGCGTGTGATGCTGGGTTTGTAGACCCTGGCGAAAATGTGCTGGCAATTGCAGGCACTTCTAGAGGAGCAGATACTGTTTTGGTTGTCAGGGCTGCTTATTCTCACAAGTTTTTTGATATTGGTGTTAG
>JBDRLT010000017.1:0-6052 GCA_043812815.1 Candidatus Woesearchaeota archaeon
GTGGGTACTATGGTGATTGGAGGTATTACTCTTTACTTTGGTATAGAGACAGTGTTGGGCTATGTAACAGACAAATTTTTCGATCAGGAATTGGTGCAGGTAAACGCACAACAACCCCCCTATCCTAATGAACAATCCATTGAATTAATTATTGATGACAAGAAGGGTTTAGGCGATTTACGAGAGCTTACTGCAAAAGGTAAATTAATGGAATGGGGTACCTTTCTATCTACACATCCGGATAGGACTAGAACAATCATTGATTATATTCTCCCCCCACAAACAGCAAAAGAAAAAAGACTAATTGGATTAAGTTCACCTTATATGCTCTTGATGGATGTCAATAGGGCAGCAAAGGAAGGTTATCAAGGATGTCATCATTACCATAGCGCAAGGGGGGCGGGGAGTTATTGGGTCTCAAAAGGGGATCGATTAAAACCCTATGGATGGATTAATCTATTGACTTTCATGCGTCGCGGAGAACCTGAGGTAATCGGTTACAACTACCAATATCCTTCAATTTTTCTTCCTTCTGATGATTCCAAGTCCAAGTTTATGCTTGCAAGCCCAGAACAAGTGATGGATTTTTTGGCAAGATAGTCTACCAATATCTCAAATTCAAATTTTCTAAAAAATATGAATCCCTTATCACACCTTATGTTTACTAATCCCTCCTACTCTCAATCCTTAATACTTAGTAGATTACCACTCAATTATGATTAGAGGAAGATTTATATTCGAAAACTGTAACATATTTCAAATGCTAAAACGAATATCTGCACTGTTAAAAGGCAGAAAGATCTACCGAAATATGAACAAAGCCTATAAGGCATCCTCTACTGATATACTTAAGACTTCCCAATCAGAGGGAGTACTTGCTTTGTATATGGGAGGTAGTTTTGCTAAAAGGGATATATTACATAGTAAATCGGATATAGATTATTATTTAATTGTGAATAGCCTAAAAGAAGTCAAGCCTATATTTGATAAGATCGCGGCTGAAGTCTCTGCTTCAGGTAAAGGCACTGTAGAAATATTTGACGCAGGCGAGATGACTGAAAGAAGGGCTAAGATGTGCGACGGCTATATTGACTTCAAGTATTTTGGAGTTGACTGCGAGATATTTGCGTATTCCTTTGATAGGATTTCCAGGTTGGCTATTAATTACCTCAGATGGCTGCTTGATATTCAGAGAGGGGATACTAAACTAATTTATGGCAAAGACGTGATTAAAACACTCAAGATAGAGGTGAGGATGGCAGACCAGTTGCGAGAAGACGTTAAGAGCCTGCAGACATTTGTTGATGAATATTCTGCTCTCGCGGCAGAGGACCCACTGAAAATGAAAAAGCTTTTTTTCGCTGCGAAAGCGGTGTTTATCATCTATGCTGATTACCTATCTTTTAGGGAAGGTAAATATATAGGTAGCTCGAAAAAGCTGCTAATAGGATTAAGCAGAGAGGATACGCCTATCATATCCAAAACTGTCGAGCTCGCCAGAAGAGTTATCTTTGATGAGCTTAATCATAGGCTTGTAGCTGATTTTTTAGCTCAAATTCCCACATTTAAAGAAGAAGTCAAATCCATACTTGAATCAGAGGGTTGCTAACTGCACGATTTCCTTTGCCTTTCTTAAGAATATCAAATCCCTCTTTTGAACGAATTTCCCCATATAACTTTTCGGTTTGGAATTTTGAAGTCTGGAGATTGCTTCGTCAAGAGTAAGCCATAAAAGCTGAAATCCTTCTTTGGACTCTTCGCCAGTAAAATGGGGTTTGCCCCTATCGATAATTTCCCCGATGTAGCAATAGGATGTCTAATTTAGATTATGCTCTGCACGGCATTCTATGATTTTTCCTACTTCTCCAGTTAGTTTTATTTTGCAGCCTGTTTCTTCTTGTACTTCGCGGATTAGGGCTTTTTTTCTATCTTCCCCAGGGTCGATTCCTCCTCCAGGGATTTTGTAGTAATTGAATTTGGAAACAAACAAGAGGGGGACTAACCCTTTATCAAAGAGTACTGCTCGAGATGCTTCTCTTTCAAAAAGTCCTTTTTGAGAATAGGTGTCTTTAATTTCGTGCAGTAGTTCCATAAAAGGTGTGTGTGCTTTGGATGATATAAATGTATTGCATAAGCAAAACCAAAGGTAATTGAGTACTTAAAAGTCCTAACACTTCCAAAGGCTTAAATAGTACATGTAGGCTACCTGACTATTATGGGTAATGTACTTCCCCACGTGGCTGTAATTGTTGCAGAAGGCCATAAATCACTGGCAAATAGAGTTCTGCAATTATTGGATGAGATAGATCCTATTCTTATAGGTGTTGCCGACAATCCAATATCTGGGTTAGAACAAATTAGGGAGATTGCTCAAACAGTAGCTATTACTGGAGACATCAGACCATTTGGGGATCTTGCGCGAGCAGATTTGTATTTTACACCAATTACCATAACAGATGCAATTCCCAATTCCTATAAACCAAAAAGCAAATTTGAGACTGTCAGTGATGCTGCTCTAGGTTTGCATGCGTTTAAACCAATCAATGAGAGATATGGTTTTGTGTCCCCTGAGGAGCTTTTAAGGTATGTGGGGATCAGAGGTATTGGAAATATTGAATTTACTTCTTTCCAAGGTGGGGCGACAGCCATTTTTCAAGCAGACAGCGAAGATAGTGAGTGGATACTTGAGTATGATCCAGAACACCCATTACTTTCTGTATTCAGCAACATTCATGAACTTAGCCATGGTTTGCAAGAGGTATTTCGCACCATTCATTCGATTATGGGAGACCTACGAGTTATGCCTGGAGTCGCTGCAATGATGGATACTATCTGGGATGATGCTAATCTCAAGCAACGCTTGTTAGAATTCACTTTTTCAACTCACCAGCTGCATTTTTTGAGGTCACGCTATATTATGGACATCGCTTGGAATAGTGGAGTAGATATGGTCAAATATGAGCGATTCCTTGATGAGTTCATCCCACTTTTTGATTATCTTTATTGTTTTATGGAAGGAGATGCGCATTTAACCACTTGGGATGTTGTTGAGTCACATCCAAGATATAATGATGATGGATTAATTGCCCGGCTGTGTACGCTGGCTGTAGGCTTAGACGCGTTGAGGGCACCATTAAAATCTCCAAAACCAATCATTTACTATGTAGGTGTTGGCATGGTTCAGTTTATGAGGGATAATCCCAAGCTAGCTGAGCACATGGTTCAATCAACAGAGTTTCATCAAGAACTTAGCGGTGTTTATTTTCCTTAATCACACCTAGAAGTAATCCTTGTAGCGCCTTCTTCTGGCATGTCAACCTGGATGTCTGTCATGACCTCTTTGCCTGGAAGTAATGTGACTGTTTTAATGTACTCTTTCTCTGAAGCAATAACAATAACATCACAGGTGAGCTCTTTGCCAGTTGGGTTCTGGGCAGTGAAGTACAGTGTTTGAATGCTACCATTGTTTTCTGTTCGCAGATTTGTTATCATGAGTTTTTCCATGGGGATAAGGCTGGACTGGGTTACTGCCACCAATACCAGCACAACAATACTTAATATTAGAAGTATTTGCAGGTCTTGAACGTGGTTTTTGGGTTTGACCTTCTTTTTTGGCATGGGTTTGGGCGTATTATCCTGATATTTATACTTTTTGGATGCTCTTTTTGCAGAAGGATAAGAAAACTTTTAAAAAGCAGTGTTACCTCCTTTGCTGACATGGGCTCATGGCTTAGGCCGGTAGAGCAACTGCCTCTTAAGCAGTAGGTCGAGGGTTCGAATAGTCTGTTGCAAAGCAGACTCCGAAAGTCCCTCTGGGCCCATAATCTTTTTATAGTGTGGTTCTATACGGACAGATATGGGTGATTACTCAGAGCGTATCAAGGATCTTGAGCAGGAGCTTTCTAATACCAAATACAATAAGCGTACCCAGCATGCAGTAGGACTGCTCAAGGCAAAGATTGCCAGCCTTAAGGATAAGCAGGAGGCTGGGAAGGGCGGTAGGAAGGGTGAGGGTTTTGCGATTAAGAAGAGCGGAGATGCAACAGTGGTGCTGCTGGGTTTTCCTTCTGTTGGGAAGTCAACTTTGCTGAATCAACTGACTAATGCAGAGTCAAAGGTTGCTGCTTATGATTTCACAACATTGACTGTTATTCCTGGATTGCTCGAGTATAATGATGCCAAGATCCAGCTGCTTGACCTGCCGGGGATTATCAGGGGGGCTTCTGAGGGAAAGGGGAGGGGCAAAGAGATTTTTGCTGCCCTGCGCTTTGCTGATCTGATTATTATTATGGTTGATGTGCATAGGCCTGGGCAGCTTAAGGTGGTTGAGGATGAGGTCTATGAGATTGGCTTGAGGCTTAACAAACGGCAGCCTGATGTGCGGATAAAAAGAACTTCTAAAGGGGGTATTAATCTGATTCTGACTAGGGCTTTGACAAAGATAGATGAGGCGACTGTGAAGGGGATTTTGAATGAGTTCAGGATTCTAAATGCTGATGTTGTTATAAGGGATGATATTGATGCTGATGACCTGATTGATGTGCTGGCTGGCAACAGGGTATATGTGCCCTCTCTTGTTGTGCTGAACAAGATTGACACTGTGAGCGAGCAGAAGCTGGAGCAGGTGAAGAAGGCTGTGAAGGCGGATGCCTGGATTTGTGCTGACAAAGGCGTTAATATGGAGATGATAAAGGTTTTGATATGGGAGAAGCTTGGATTGATAAGAGTCTATTGTAAGCAGCCTGGGAAGAGGGCTGATGTCCAGGATGCGCTGATTCTGAAGCAGGAGGCAACCCTTAAGAATGTATGTGACAAGCTGCATCGCAGCTTTGCCAGGAAGTTCAGGTTTGCCAGGATTTGGGGTTCTGCGAAGTTTCCAGGGCTTAGGATTAATAGTCTGGGTTATGCTGTAAAGGATAAGGATGTTGTTGAGCTGCATGTTAGATGAACTACTTTTGAGTGCTTACATGAGTAAAGCTTAAATAAGAGTTCCTAATTCCTTTTTCCATGGGACTTGATGATTTTGAAAAAGCTTTGCGGTTAAGGGAAGATACTGAACCATATTTTAGCCGAGCCCAAACGCAAGGACCTGCTTTCAGGTTTGCTTTGTGGATTGCTTCTCAGCTTGGAGGATTGGCTCAAGATGAATGGGCTTTTGTTGGTAGGAATGCTGTCGATGCTTATCTTGTAAAATATTTTGGGCCTAAGATTTTCGGGTTGTGCAGGAATGCTGGTGATGTTGATATGGCAACTAGAGGACCTGAAGCTTTAGGGATATTACTTTCATCAGACTTATGGGAAAAACAATTTCATTCCTCAAGGAGGGATCCAACAAATAAGGATTCCATGACAATTGCAGACATTGTCGGAGATGACGCAAGAGAACTTACATGTGAGGTTGACTATTGGCGAAGTAATAACAAAGATAGTATTGACATTCATAATTACCATGGAGGTCCTGCTTTTTTTGCAGGATTTAATAGTATAGATGTTTTCGGAGTGGCTGTGAATGTGCCAGATTTAATCGATCTTATCGATATAAGATTAAGGAGGGCCACGAAAGCAGAAGAGATTAGGCCTACGGATAGGGTCGATTTATGTGATCTTGTTAGCTGTTATGTTGCTGAGAAAATTACTAGTGGTAGAATATATTGTAATGCAGAGGGATCTGCGATGATTGGTTTAGAGGGAGAAGCTAAAGAACTAAGCAGGATGTTGGGGGATGCTTCAGAGACACTCAAAACTGAAATTTTCCCTAAGTGTAACATAGTTACTATTGCCAAATATGGGGAAAGCGGAGCTGATCTGAAAATAATGGATAAAGGGCAAAAACCTATTGATTTTCTTGAGGCAACCAGACAGTTTATGGCTGTGTATCAGTCTTTGCAATAGAAACAATTAAATATTGCATAAATTTAGCATATAATAGGTGATACTATGGCTAAGGCAAAGAAGGCTGAGGGAAGTAAGGACGAACAGATAGGATTCCACAAAGGTGCTTTGAGCACTTTGGTTAAGGAAAGGCAGGAGATGTTCAAGATTCTGCAGATTG
>JBDRLT010000018.1:0-2141 GCA_043812815.1 Candidatus Woesearchaeota archaeon
AGGAAATTGTACGCCAATATAGCAGAATTAAAAAGAACCGAAGCAGTAAAACTGGGATTACCCGCTGATTCCACTGCCACAGATATTAAAATTGAAAAATGGTTAAAGCAGTTTGAAGAGCTCGACATAAAATACTCAACAAAAGGGGTAATCTCGTACACATACATAATAGGACAATATCGCATTTTCGAAAACACCGTTGTTTTTTCCCAAGAGCAAGAAGCTGCAGTGTTCAGGTTCTGTAATGAAATGGACAATCTTATTAGTATGTATGATAGAACCGAAAGCTTTACTGACCAAAATGTGTTGACTCAAGCAATTGCATTTCTGAAAAGGCTATCTTATGTGCCGCTCCGGGCAATGGGTGCGCCAGTCAGTCCTGAAAAACCATATTCCATGAACAAATTGCCTAATTAGAAAAACGCCTCAAACAGCAACACTTTTAAACCAGCCAAATTTCAAACTTAAAAATGATATCTCTACTTGAAATCTTCGACATGGCAATAATGACTGCCTTTGTCGGTTATATCTTCTCTGACATCTTCCAAGCTCACGACCCATTCGCCAAGCGCGGTTTTAACTGGCAATCCTTCAAATTTGCAGCCATGGTAACAGCCCCTGGCCTGCTATTGCACGAGCTCAGCCACAAATTCATCGCAATAAGCTTCGGCATGCAGGCAACCTTTCATGCTCCGATTTCAATTAGGCACCTGTTTAACCCCTTATTAATCATTGGAGATTTTCCTGCCATGCTTACTATTATTGTTTTGATAATGAAGTCTATGGGTGTTGGATTTTTATTTTTTATCCCTGCATTTGTCAGCATCCTTGGCCCAGGCACTCCAGCACAATTCGCACTAATCGCCTTTGCAGGCCCTGCCGCTAATCTGTTATTATGGCTGGGCACAGACTACGCCTACAAAAAAAGAATGATCCCAAAAAAACACCAGAAACTGGTCTTTCTCACCAAGGAAATCAATAAATTCCTCTTCATCTTCAACATGATCCCAATTCCAGGCTTTGACGGCTCGCAAGTCCTTGCAGGATTGCTCAAAACCTTTTTCTAATGCATTAACAATAACCCGCTACAATGCCTCAACTGTTAACTTATTAACAGAAGTGGCTGCCTGTCAAATTTTACCCGCCAAGCGCGCAGCAGATCAAGCACTTCTGCATCTTTCTTGCCAGGCACCAAAAAGCAGCCTGGCGCCAGGAATCTCCCGCCCATCTTGCTTACCAAGCCTTCAGAATTTCTGCCTTTCAGCGCATAAACAAACCTAACCTTCTCGCTCTCACTCAGCCCGGCAAGCTGATATGTGTATAAGCTGAATGCCTCAAGGTTGAAATTTTCGGCAAATGTTTTCCCATTGATCAGACTTACACCCTCAAACAACAAACTCCTAATCAGCGCGTGCGGCTTTAAGAAAAACTCATCAACCCTCAGCGCGCTCAAATGAACGCCCTCCATGCTTAGTTGATTAAGGACAGCCTCATCAATTTTGTCCCTGAATACCACGCACACATCAATATCCGGTGCATCTGTCCGGCCTTTGGCAAAAGAGCCAAACATCATTACATCAACAACCTCTCTGCCCAAACTCCTGGCACGCTTCCTAATCTCCAAATAGCCTTTTGATTTCTTCAACATTCTCCCTCAGCCTTTTGACATCATCCCGCTCCATCCTAAGATTATAACTGTCTGTATACACCTTAAACGCACTGCTAACAATCAGATACACATCAGGAAAATACCTGTCCAAAAAAGCAAATCTGTCCGCATGGTTTTTTGGCAGCATCCGCTGTTTCCTGTAGCACTTTAAATCACAGAGCACCGAGATCGCCTTAAAATACAGGCTAACAGCAGAGTTATATCTCTTCTTGAAAAACTCTTCATCAGCACCTTTAGAAAACTCTGCAAGATTAAGCACCAAATCCTTTTCAATATCTCTTGTGCGCATGTTAACATGTTAACAGATAACAACTATTTAATCCTTCCGGTTAAGGCATTAATACCGGCGTATTTTGGGCTGTCAAAATAGCAAACATTAAAAACCCAAACAAATCTTAACTAGCATGCAGCGCAAGTGGATAGTTATCTCCGGTGGAGTTCTCAGCGGTATAGGCAAAGGCATCGTCTCTGC
>JBDRLT010000019.1:0-8637 GCA_043812815.1 Candidatus Woesearchaeota archaeon
CTCCATGTGGTCAACGGGGTAAATTTCAGGGTTGTTGACCTTTATCTTGCCAAAGTGGATGTCAAGTCAACTAGCACCACTGCAATCATCAGCGAGTTCAAGGATTGCCCTTTTTTCATTAATGCTCTTGTGATGTCTGGCAGTTATAACCTCTGCTTATTTTTTATGGCAACTGACCTGAAAAGGCTTGAAGGAATTGTGGATCACCACCTGAGATGTAATCCAAAGGTGAAAGATGTCACAATGAATGTTGTGATCTCAACTGCCAAAGATTTTGTTTTGCCGCTCAGTATTGATTATGATAATGAGAAACAGCTCAGCTGCAAGCAGCATTGCGGGGATGTGGCTGAAAAGCTCAATGATCAAAACACTTTACAATAAGAATAGAGAATTGCTGGCCAAGCAAGCTGTGGAAATAATTGGTAAGGCTATTGAGAAACTTGTGGCTGAAAGGGGTTTTGCTGTCTTGGGAATACCTAGTGGCAGGAGTGTCAAGGAACTTTTTGCTGAGTTTGCTGTAACTAACAAGATAAATTGGAAAAAAGTTCATATTTTCTGGGTTGATGATAGGATGGTTAACCAAGATGATCCTGATTCCAACTATAAGCTTGCGCATGACTCTTTTCTCAAGATAATAGCCAAAGAGAATATGCATGGTTTCTGTTTTGATCCCAATATTGATGGCCAGGGTGTAAAACAATACAACAGAGAGTTTGCAGGGTTTGCCAGATTTGACATTGTGATATTAAGTTCTGGCGAGGACGGCCATGTGGCTGCACTGTATCCTGATCACCACTCTATCAAGAACAAACAATACAGATATTTTACTATGGATGATTCTCCTAAACCACCAATAAAAAGAATGACAGCTTCAAGAAGCATGCTAGAAGCAAGCAGGGTAGCGATTACCCTCTTTATCGGAGAAGCCAAGAGAACTGCCTATGAGCGTTTCATGAACAAAGAACTTCCAGTAGAATCCTGTCCAGTTAAGCTATTAGAGAATATTGAGGAGAGCTATATCCTTACAGATATTCGCTGATTATGCAGATTTCCACAACCCGTGGAGATTGCAATACTCCCTAGCCCAGACATTTTTTGCTTTTACGCAAAACTCTGTCTCTGGAGTATCTCCTGGTTTTAGACTGGCACGGTAAATTACTCCATCTGCAACTATTTCAACAAATTCAATATAATGGGCTTGTTCCATTGGGTGCGGGATTGAACCTATTCTAACCTTGAAACCATTGGCTGCCTTTTCAATAATTGGCACATGCTTCTCTAATCCTTGGTCTTTGGTTTTTTCTGGCAAGAGCTGCATTGGCTGACCGCAGCATACAAGCTGGCCAGCACCTTCATGTAACACCTCAACAATATTGCCGCAAATATTGCATTTGTAGACTTGATTTTTTTGAGTCATTTTATCACCTCTGGCTAGGGTATTGTTCAACCTCATCATTTAACACCACTAATTCTACTCCTGCTTTTTTGAAATAATCACGAGTAACCTGGGCAGAGTGGTACTTTTTTTCACAGACCACCTTCTTTATCCCTGCATTTATCAAAAGCTTGCAACAGTCCAGGCATGGCTCCATCTTACAGTACAACGTCGCGCCATCAACAGAAACCCCATATTTTGCTGCTTGGGCAATTGCATTTGCCTCTGCATGAGTTGTTCTTACGCAGTGCATGCTTGTGCTGCCGTCATCATTAATAACACCTTTCATCAGATGCCCTGCTTCATCACAGTGTGGTAAACCTGATGGTGCACCAACATACCCTGTTGAGATAATTCTTTTATTCCTGACTATTACACAACCACTTTTGCCTCGGTCACAGGTTGCCCTTTGTGCCACTTCTCTGGAGATCCGAATAAAATATTCGTCCCAGCTTGGTCTGCCGTCATCACTGCCCATTTTCAAGCACCTTGTTCATCTCTTTGAGCATCTTTTCTAGTTGTTTATCATCGAATCCGTGGGCTTTTGCACCTTGCTCTATTGTTTCGAATGCAGCCACACGACATCCTATGCAGTGCATGCCATACTTAAACATTATTTCAAGTGTTTCAGGGTGTTTTGAGGCAACCTCTCTTAGGTTCATATCCTTAGTTATCATATGATTTGTTTCCCTGTTTTGGTGTCTATTATATGGATACAACTGGCTGGGCATTGCTCTGCAGCATCTTGGTTGCACCCAAGGTCATCCAAATCTGTCGTTATAGGGTGAGCTTTCATCTGCCCATCTTTTTCTACCATCTCCCAGTTATCAGGACAAAGCCCTGAACAAACACCATCACCAATGCATTCTTCTTCGACATAATTAATCTTGTATTTTCCCATTTGATCACTCCTGCTAAAGATTTATCTTGGGCTTTTTAATTTTTTGGGTATTACCTTATGCTACAGTTCCCCACAAACGGCTTTGCAGCGTCACACATATCTTTAAGCTGCTTTGAAGAGTGGGGCTTGATATTTGCGTACTTGGCATCAAGAGTTTCTGAAGGGTAGTATGCTTGAATAACATACTTCTTAGCACCTTTAATATTCCTGGCAATCTCAACAATGTCTTCTTTCTCAACAAGGCCTGGCACAACAGTGGTTCTGAATTCATAGTCAATGCCTGAGCCCATAATATAGGTGATCGTTTGTTTGAGTGTATTTGTGTCTACCTCTGCTTCAGTAACTTCTTGATATCTGTGATGTGGTGCCTTGATATCCATTGCAATGTAATCGATCAATTTGGCCTGTGTTAGCCTCTTTAATAGTGCGGGATTTGAACCGTTTGTGTCCAATTTAACCAAAAATCCATGTTTTTTTATTTGGTTTAGAAATTGCTCAATGTCTTTCTGGATAAGCGGCTCTCCTCCTGTGACAACAACACCATCAACTAAACCCTTCCTTGTTCCCAGAAACTTGAAAAATTCAGTTTCTGAGATTGGTTTGGCCACAGCATGAACAAGATCAGGATTGTAGCAATACGGGCATCTGAAGTTACAGGGCATTACCCAGACTATACAGGAAATCTTATCTGGAAAGTCTATGAGAGATAGTTTTTGAAGTCCACCCAATAACATGTGGCCTCAGTGCTTGCCAAACATTTTCCTATCGCTGAACTCTGCTTGCTTGCCATCATTCCATTGGCTGACTGGCCGCAGGTATCCTACAACTCTTGAAAAGACTTCGCATTGTGTTTTCACCATCTATTCACCTCATTCTTCTGCACATATTGGACAGTAATAGTGTTCCCCTGCAATATACCCGTGCGTGGGGCATATGCTAAATGTGGGTGTAAGTGTGAAGTATGGCAGACGGAAGTTTGTCGCAATCTTATGAACTAGGTTTTTCACTGATTCGCCCGAGGGCATGCGTTCACCAATAAACCCATGGAGCACTGTCCCTCCTGTATACCTTGTTTGAAGATCATCCTGAAGCTTGAGTGCTTCAAATAGGTCATCTGTAAATCCAACAGGGAGCTGTGTTGAGTTGGTGTAATAAGGCGCAGCACCTTTTTGGTAGCTTTGCTCATTAGCCACTATGAGTTGGGGATATATCTTTTTGTCAATCCTTGCAAGCCTGTGTGCGGTTGATTCTGCAGGGGTTGCCTCAAGGTTCCAGATTTGACCTGTCTCCTCTTGGTAGTCTTGCAGCTTTTTCTTCATGAAATCCATCACTTTTATCGCGAATTTGCAGCCATCCTCCGAAGCAATATTAACATTAAGCAGGTTAATTATAGCCTCGTTCATGCCAACCAGTCCTATGGTTGAGAAGTGGTTTTTCCAATATTCGCCTTCAGAGTCTTTTATGGAGCGTAAATAGAATTTTGAGTAAGGGTAAAGCCCGCGCTCAGTGAACCGTTCAATAACCTTCCTTCTGATATCAAGACTGATTTTGGCCTGCTCCATTTTTTCGTTCAGGCGTTCAAAAAATTGGTCCTCGTTTTCTGATAAAAATCCTATACGGGGCATATTTAGGGTGACAACACCAACACTTCCTGTGAGGGGATTTGCCCCAAACAAGCCGCCTCCCCTCTTTTTTAGTTGCCTGTTATCAATCCGGAGGCGACAGCACATTGAACGTACATCATCTGGGCTCATGTCGCTATTGATAAAGTTGGCAAAATATGGCACACCATACTTTCCAGTCATCTCCCACACTGGCTTGAGGTTTTGATTATCCCAATCAAAGTCCTTTGTAAGATTGTAGGTGGGGATGGGGAAGGTAAAAACTCTGCCACGTGCATCTCCCTCAACCATTACCTCAGCAAATGCCCTGTTGAACATGTCCATCTCTTCCTGGAAATCACCATAAACATCTTCATTTGTGCTGCCACCCATCACAACATGTTCATCTTGCATGTATTTGGGGACTTTTAGGTCAATAGTCACATTGGTAAAAGGGGTCTGAAAACCAACCCTGGTGGGAACATTGATATTATACATAAAACCCTGAAGCGCCTGTTTCACTGCCCCATAATTCAGGTTGTCATACCTAATAAACGGGGCAAGATAGCTGTCAAAATTGCTAAATGCCTGGGCTCCGGCAGATTCGCCTTGTAAAGTGTAGAAAAAATTGATGACCTGACCCAGGGCAACAGTGAGGTGCTTGGGTGGCCTGCTCTCAATTTTCCCCCTTACTCCCTTAAAACCAGAGAGTAGTAAGTCCCTCAGGTCCCAGCCAACGCAGTATGCACCAAACACCCCCAAATCATGTATATGGAAATCTCCATCAATATGGCTATTCCTAATTTCAGGGGGATATATTTTTTGTAACCAATAATTAGAGATCATAAGCGAGGAAATGTGGAAGTTGAGCCCTTGAAGTGAGTAGGTCATGTTGCTGTTTTCTTTCACTCGCCAGTCTTTCTCATCAAGGTAAGAGTCTATCATCCCGAAGCTTGAGATGATTTTCCGGAAATCTCGCATCTCCTTATGTTGCTGCCTATAGATAATATAGGCGCGCGCTGTTTTGAGATGGCCGTTTTCAAGCAGCACTCGCTCAACTGCGTCCTGGGTTTGCTCAACAGTGGCTGCTTCGTCTGGTTTTAGCTGCTGCTTGAGCTTTTCAATAACAAGGTTGGTTAAGAATTTTGATCTCTTGCGGTCTTGGCCGCCGACTGCCATTGCTGCCTTGAAGATGGCATCAGTGATCTTTTCTGGATCGAATTTTACAACTCTGCCGTCCCTTTTCCTTATCTTTTGTATTTCGGGAGTGTTATCTGCGCTTTGAGACATGCTGAACCTCTTTTAGAAGAATCATTTGAAACGTTTGGAAATTTTTAAAGATTTAGGTTATAAAAACCATATGAGAAAAAATAAGTGTTGGATTAATTTGTCTTCTGTAAAGATATCTTTATAAGCGGCTCTGTTTCCTTTGGAGAGTGATGTTATCTTGTTTTAATGGTTGTATCGACGAAAGGTTTTTTAACATTCACTAGGTTCTTCTACGTATGAGTTACAAATACCTTGATCACAGGGCTGATGTTGGGGTGCTTATTGAAAGTGACTCCTTGAAGGGCGCTTTTGTGGATGGCGCAAAAGCTTTGTTCAATCTGATGGTAAATATTGCCAAGGTTGAGAGAAAGGACAAGGTTGATCTTGAGGTTTCTGGAACTTCTGTTGACAAGGTGTTTGTTGAGTGGCTGAATGAGTTAATTGCACAGGCAGATATTCATAATATGGTTTTTTGCGATTTTGATGTTGATATTAAACCTGCCAAGGGCGGCTTTTCTGTGAGGGGTGCTGCATGGGGGGATATCATTGACGCAAAAAAGCATGAGATTAAGTCAGAGGTTAAGGGTGCAACATACTATGGGTTGAGATATGAAAAAAAGGGAGGTAAGCATATTATTCAGTGTGTGCTTGATATGTAGGTGATAAATATGGATGAACAGATTAACAAAATTGATGAGTATGTATGGGAGCTGCCAATGCAAGGAGAGATGCTGGTTCCTGGAAGAATTTATGGTGATAAGGATATAATTGAACATTTGCTGGAAGATGTGAGGCTGGGCAAGGATTGGAATGCCATCAAACAGATCAAGAATGTGGCTTCGCTGCCTGGAATACAGAATTACTCTCTGGCGATGGCAGATGTTCATCCAGGGTATGGGTTTCCCATAGGTGGCGTTGGCGCATTTGACCTGGAACAGGGAGTGGTTAGCGTTGCTGGTGTTGGTTTTGATATTAATTGCGGCGTGAGGACCTTAAAGACAAAACTGGTTAGAAATGAGGTTGAGGATGTTAAGCAGAAGCTGGCTGATGCATTGTTTGATACTATCCCTGCAGGGCTTGGCTCAAAGGGCGATCTAAGGCTAAATATTGCTGAGATTAATGATGTTTTGGTGAAAGGAGCCGAGTATGTAGTTGAGAGAGGGTATGGGTTTGCAGAGGATCTTGAATATGTGGAAGAGAATGGTAGAGTCGATGGTGCAGATCCTGGTGCAGTTAGTGACAAGGCCAAGCAGCGCGAGTTTAGGCAGGTTGGAACATTGGGCAGCGGCAACCATTATCTGGAGGTGCAGTATGTTGATCAGATTTTTGACAAAAATGCTGCAAAAGCTTATGGTCTGTTCGAGAACCAGATATTGATTAGTATCCATTGCGGGTCAAGGGCTCTGGGCCACCAAATTGGCACAGAATACTTAAAATTCCTGGAAGCTGCAAGCAGAAAATACTCGATTCCCATAAGAGACAAAGAGCTTGTATGTGCGCCAATCACCAGCCCAGAAGGGCAGAGGTATATCGCTGCAGTCAATGCTGGTATCAACTGCGCTTTTGCCAATAGACAGGTGCTTGCCCATCTAACAAGAAAAGCCTTCAAAACAATGCATGTAAAACCTGAAGAGATTGAAACATTCTATGAGATTGGCCACAATAATTTGAAGCTTGAAACTCATGAGGTGAATGGTAAAGAGAAACAGCTGATAGTGCACAGAAAAGGCGCAACTAGGGCTTTTGGTCCAGACTGTAAAGAGGTTCCAAAGGCTTATCGCAGTGTGGGTCAGCCTGTGCTTGTTGGGGGCACTATGGGGACTTGCTCCTATATCTTACATGGAACAGAGAAAGGGATGAAAGAGACTTTTGGCAGTGCAATCCATGGTGCTGGCAGAAGTATGTCGAGAAATCAGGCAATGAGACAATGGCGGGGCAATGAGCTTGTGCGGGAGCTGGCAAAGCAAGGGATAATTATCAGAGGACATAGTCTGGCAGGGGTTGCAGAGGAAGCTCCTGGAGCTTACAAAGCTGTTGAACAGGTTGTTGATGTGATGCACAACTCGGGGATTGCCAAGAAGGTGGTTATGGTTAAACCATTGATTAGTATTAAGGGCTAAATAGATCATATGAAAGGGGTTTTTCTGAGGATGTGGGAATTGGCGAAGCCGTATTATGAGAGAGGCCGATGCTATGACATTGATCAAGTCAAGTGGATGCTGAAAAAAGCAGAGATAATTTCTAAGTCATTTAAGGTTAACACAGAGTTGCTTTTCCCGCTGGTCATTCTCCATGATGTGGGTTATTCTGCTGTTGGCCAGAAGAACCCAGATATTAAGGAGAGGGATTCTAAAAGAATCCATATGAAAAGAGGAGCAGAAATCGCCCAAAAGATTCTGGAGATGCTTAAGTATGCTCCAGCGCTAACAAAACAGATAGTCCACTATGTGTCTGTGCATGATAACTGGGCGCTTGGTGATGACTCTCCCTACAAGGAATGCATTGAGATAGCCATTTTTACTGACCTTGATTTTCTATACGTGAATTCAAGTTATGACGCCTTCCGGCTCACTGGCGAATCAATGGGTCTGAGCCCAAAAGAGTTCTATGAAGTTTGGATAGATGATGAGAAATTGACTAGAAGGCCTTTTTGCTGTGCGTATACTAAAAGATTTTGGGAGACATCGATAGAGCGGATACGAAAAACCTTGGAAGAAAAGCCCGACTAGAAAAATGAGACATTAATCGTATCTAATCCTTTCAGTGGTTTTGTGTGGTAATCAGCAATAACTTGCCGCATGTCCTGATCTCGTAACTCAGCATCCTTCAGTTGGTAAAATTCCTCAAAGCTGAACCATCTCGCGTCAAGTAGTTCTTCATGCCCATGCCGAAGACTACCTTCGATTACTGAGGCCTTGAAAATAAATTTAATTATATGATTCCCGCGTTTGCTCCGGTATTCATATACCCCCACCAAACCATCAAGATTTACGCTTAGGTTTGTTTCTTCTTTTACCTCCCTTTGTGTGGCAGTGATTATATCCTCTTGCATTTCCAGATGGCCTGCTGGAAAGCTCCATTTACCATAACAATGCTGCTGCGCTTCTTGGACTAGAACAAATTTGTTGGCTTTTACTACCAGAGCACCACATATAATTTTAAGTCTTTTCTGCGCGTCTGTCTCCATGATTGAGAGATTGGAAAAAGGTTATTTAAAGCTTGTGGGAATAATTACTTGCTAAATCTCAATTATCTTTCCCTGTTTACCCACATTAATCACCCTGGTTTTGCCCACTTTTTCCTCAAGGCCTTCAGCCTCATGGACATGCGAGCAAAGCAGGATATCTGGCTTGAATTCGTCAATGGCTTTTCTTACACCTTCTGAACCTGGGAAGAAATGGGTGAGCTTTTCCATTGTAGTACCAGTGGGA
>JBDRLT010000020.1:0-5576 GCA_043812815.1 Candidatus Woesearchaeota archaeon
ATATATAAGGTATAAGGAGAAATTATATATAAATCTTTCGGTTAAATGGTAATTAATTCAGTAAATTCGAAAAAAAAGGTGATAAGATGATATCCAAAAAAGACCTCCAGATTCTTGCCCACCTAAGGCAGAATGCACGCCAAACACTAACCCATATGAGCAAAAAGACATCTATACCAATAAGCACAATATACGACCGGCTAAAGCTCCATGACGGCGACCTAATACAAAAGCACACCTGCCTTCTGGACTTTAACAAACTGGGCTTTTCTACAAGAGCCTTTATTATGCTCAGGGTAGACAGAGCATGCAGAGAAGAAATCAGAAAACACTTAGTTAACCATCTTAATGTCAACACAGTCATTAAAATCAACAACAACTACGATTTTTTAATCGAAGCTGTCTTTAGGCAAATAAGAGAACTAGAAGATTTCCTAGAGAAACTGGAAGACAAATACAAAATCAAATCAAAACAAGTCTTCTATATAATAGAGGACCTTAAAAGAGAATCATTTATGGCGGATCCAGAGATGATACAGATCTATGATATCTAAAACCTGAGAAACCCCATCGTACTGGCAATATAATTGAAGAAATCAAGAGAGAAGAATTCATAACTCAGGCAGAGATAATTGAGGTAGTTAGGGATTTGAGCCCGAGACTCTGAGCACCACTTGAAGCCCCTTTCAACTGCCTTAAAAATGTGTGAAGGTATTCCAGAGGTCTCAGATTTAAAAGAGTTGTTCTTTGGGCTTCTAAATCCGAATAAGACATAGCTCTGGTTTGATCCGCTGTATAGGCTAATGTTTCTCTATTTAGTCCTCTCCTAATAATCCCAATACCACAATCACAATCAAGTACAACTACTTCCAAAGCAGCATTTGTCCTTGCTTCAACAATCGTCTTCCAAACATCACCAGACCACTCACCAGTCCAACCAATTATTCCTAATCTACCAGCCTCTTCATAAGACCCAGCTGGATAAGCCATTGCTTCAGTAGTTGGATTACAATCGTGCATTATGATCGCACCATTTGGCGATAAGTATTCAAGACAATGAAGAAGGTCTCTTGTTGATTGTATGTGGGTGTGGAGGCCATCAATGAAAGCAAGGTCAAGATCACCAGGTTTAAGAACGCCATTACAATTTTCAAAAAAATCATCACTAGTCATGGCAAAATATCGTTCCCCATTTGGAAAAAAGGATGTCACCCATCTCATGGTTTGCACATACCTAGAATTAGGATCAACAGCGATTTTTCTTGGAGCTACGACCCGTTTAAAAGAGAAGCCCCCATCCACCCCAATTTCAAGGTAGGTTCTCCCTTGAATTGATGCAAGTACTGCATTAATAACATCTACCCTATACATATTATGTAGTCACTAGTAAATGGTATATAAATCTTTTGTTTGACAATTATAACCACCCATGAAAATGAATATGGTTTCCATCAAAACCTCAAAAACCCCATAACTTTACTCAAATCAGCTTCCTTGATAATCACAATAGTATCAGTCCAGCAGCTCATGGTCTGCACAATATTGATGCCATGCTCCCCAAACAAGGAATACAGGTAAGCCACAAATCCAGGCGTGGTCTCCACAGCTTCATGGCTCTTGATTATTATCATAACCTGATTCTTCTCCACAATCATTATGCTCCGCTTGAACATCTGCTTCAAATCATCCAAATACTTCTCTGTGATAATTATCGTGTAGGAATTAGTGCCTTCAATAGCATAGAAAGTATCTGCCTTCGCCCTAATCTTCTTCTCAATAGCAATCAGATTGTCAGCATAAATCTGCTTATCCACAACAGCAACGACAATCCTATTCTTAATCTCAAGTTCGCTTCCTTTCAATATCCTCACCACAGCATCCTCCTGAATCTCCTCCCCCAGCTTCAAGGCATACCTTCTGCAGGCAATAAGGATCGCTTCCATATTCGTCTTCTTCTCAATCCCAAGCTCCTTGGCTATCATCCTGGCTAGCTTAGAATAGTTGACAACCCCCTTCTTCAAACAATCCTTAATACTCGGATGCTCTGAAATATACTGCCATGTGAGCTCTGTGGTGGTTACCATAAGTATTGCAAATTGAGCCCAATATTTAAATTTAACTGAATTGTTCGAAACAGAACAAAGCCACTTTGTGTTGTTCGAAGACAGTCACCAACTTTTTAAACCGTTACAGATTCACTCTCAGCATGAACACAAACCAGCTTCAAAGGATTTCTAGACGGTAGTTGCAACTCCATTGTTCAAATTCAACTTTTTTTACTTAATTGAAACATTAACGAGGTTTAAAATGAAAAACAAAATACTACGCATCATGAAGGACGCAGACAAAGGCCACATGGATAATGGCAAAATCTGCATCAATGTGGAAAAGCTCTGGCAAATAGGCAAGGGCAATTTCAAGTACTTTGCGCAAGAGTTCACAATTACCCATAACCATGAGCTTCTGCATCTGCTAATTCAGAACGAGCTTGGAGACAAACCCTCACTTGTCGCTGAGGAAAAAACTGTCCGTCAGATGACTGGAGAAATTTGGAATCTTAAACTAGAAAAACAATACATGGAGGATGAGAAAGATGAAAAATAAACCAGATGTTATTAAATCAATTAATGAGCTTTTGAAGGGGAGTGGCTGGCATGTGGTAAGCATGGGTCCAAAGAATATCCACCAGATCAAAGATTCGGATCCGCCAATAATGTCTGTACCTGACTGGAATGAATCAAACGAAGACTACTGTGCATATCTACATCCAGCTGGAGTACTATCCATATACATGAGCCAATTGTCTGGGTATGGCACACAACATGTTGCTGTATTGCACCAACCAGATAAAACGCAGAGTTGTACCGGTTTTGAATCAATTGATATTGTTTTAAAGAACTCGGGTTGGCGTTTGGTGTTCCAGAATCCCCCCCAGGCAAGTTTGAATGAAAGCATCCCCTTTACACTACCTTTCATTATGGATGAGGACATGTACGAAAGCCCTACCAAAGGCGCTCAGGGGGATTTGGAGTACATAGCTGTCATGTACTAACCATCTTGTCAAAATGGACCAGCCCTAAAGGGCGGTGAACATAAAAACAAACGGAGGTTGAGAACCATGAACACTAAAACATCAAGCTACGAAGCAAAACCGGGAGAAGTAAAAAAGGTTGTATTACTCTACTCAGGAGGCTTAGACACATCATGCATGCTAAAATGGATTCCAGAAAAGTATGATGCTGAGATTATCGCCCTAACACTTGACGTAGGCCAGCCAGGCATTGACCTTCAGTCAATAAAACAAAAAGCACTCAACCTTGGAGCAAAGGCTGCCTATGTTTTCGATGTAAAAAAAGAATTCGCAGATGAATATCTTTCAAAGGCAATCAAAGCAAATGCGCTCTACCAAGACGCATACCCTCTAAGCACAGCACTAGCCCGTCCAATAAAATCAAAATACGCAGTCCAGGTAGCCCAAAATGAAAAAGCAGAAGCAGTGGCCCACGGCTCAACAGGCAAAGGCAATGATCAGGTGCGCTTTGATATCTCCATTACTACACTTGACCCAAAAATCAAGATCATTGCACCAGTACGTGAATGGTCAATGACCAGGGATGCAGAAATTGAATACGCCAATAAAAACAACATCCCCCTGCCACAAAACAAAGGTAAATACTCAACAGATGAGAATTTATGGGGCAAGTCCTCGGAATGCGGCATACTAGAACACCCAGAAGAAGAGCCACCAGAAGATGTTTTCAACTATGTAACACTCCCTGAAAAAGCACCAGACAAGGCAGAGTATGTTGAGCTCGACTTCAAACAAGGAATTCCTGTCTCAATAAATGGAAAAAGCATGGAATTGTGGCTCTTAATCACCACCTTTAACAAAATCGCAGCCAAACACGGGGTAGGCATAATTGACCACATGGAAGACCGTGTTGTTGGCCTGAAATCAAGGGAGGTCTACGAATGTCCGGCAGCAGTATGTATCCTCGCAGCCCACAAAGACCTAGAAAAATTCACCTCAACCATCCACGAAAACAAATTCAAGCCATTAGTTGATAAAACATGGGGCGAAATGGTATATTGTGGACTGTGGTTTGATCCGCTTATGAAAGCACTAGAAGCATTCACTGACCAAGTCAACCAGAAAGTTGAAGGCAAAGTTAAGCTTAAACTCTACAAAGGTCATGCAAAAGTTGTTGGTCGTGAATCAAAAAACGCACTATACAACCTCAACTTAGCTACATATGACAAAGGCCAGACTTTTAACCAGCAAGCCTCACCAGGCTTTATTGAATTATTCGGACTGCAAACAAAAATGGTCAATCAAATCCAAAAAGGTAAGCATGGCAAAACTTTGGTTTAAAGGAGAAGATATTGGCAAGGAAGCTGAATCCTTCTTAGCTAGTGATCTTGCTGCAGACCAGAAAATGGTCATGTATGAAGTGTATGCCAGCATTGCCCATGCCAAGATGCTCTACAAGATAGGTATCCTCTCCAATAACGAGCTCAAGCAACTAACCAATTGCCTCAAAGGAATTCTCAATTTGGATAACCAAAACAAATTCAACATAACCCGGGAAGATGAAGACGTTCACACCAAAGTTGAGAACCACCTCACCAAGAAAATTGGAGCTGCAGGGAAAAAAATCCATACTTATCGGTCCAGGAACGATCAGGTTCTAGTCAACCAGAGACTTTACAACAAGGAAAAGCTAATCGAAACCCAACTGGCATTGTTGAAGTTATGCACAACAATCTTGGAGTTCTCCAAAAAGTATGAATACATCCCAATGCCTGGCTATACGCATCTGCAAAAAGCCATGCTATCGTCAGTTGGGCTATGGGGTAGTGCTTTTATTGAATCATTGCTGGACGATTTAACCCTGTTAGAAACTGCGTTTTGCCTGAACAACCAATGCCCATTAGGCAGTGCAGCAGGCTATGGTGTACCCGCTAACACAGATAGGCAATTTACATCAGAACTTTTAGGATTCAGCAAAGTCCAAAACAACTCTCTGTACTGCCAAAACAGCAGGGGAAAAATTGAGTCAGTAATCCTCAGCGCATTATCCCAAGTAATGCTCGACCTTGGCAAAATGGCTACTGACCTAATCTTATTTTCAACACCAGAATTCGGATACTTCCAAATGTCTGACAAAGTAACCACTGGTTCAAGTATCATGCCTCAAAAAAGAATCCAGATGTTGCAGAACTAATCAAAGGCAACACACTCCTAGTCTTGTCATTAGAATCGCAGGTCAAGAATATCATATGCAATATTCCAAGTGGCTACAACAAACAAACACAACTAACCAAAGAACCAACCCTCAAGGCATTCAGCATTGCAATAGATTCCATAAAGATGATGCAACTCATAACTCAGACTCTCAAAATCAACAAAGCTAAATGTGAAAAAGCATGCACTCCAGAACTCTTTACCACAGATCATGCTTATGAACTGGTAAAAAAAGGCATGCCGTTCAGGCAGGCGTATATTACAGTATCCAAAAACTTGGACAAGCTAGTAACTCCCAACTTAGGTAAGGCATTGAAAAAAAGCAGTCATA
>JBDRLT010000021.1:0-27144 GCA_043812815.1 Candidatus Woesearchaeota archaeon
CAGGGTGTTGGTGGCGGCTACATAGCACAGGCACAGTAATTTTTTTCTTTTTTTCTGGTGATTGTAATGGGTCTCATAGATAGAATAAGGTCCGGTTTGGAAAGCCGCCAGCAGAAATTCAAACAAGGTAGTGTTGAAACTTTGTTGATGACAATTGATGTTGGTTTCTCTGAGGTCCAAGAATATTACAGGCACTCACCAGAGTTATGCTCTTCTGACTTGGGATCCTTAGAAAAAAGGTTTGTAGGTAGTATAAGTCTTGATGATCTTGTTGATCAAGTTATTTGTTTGGAAGTAAGTACCCATGTTCAAGAGGGATCTGAGTATGATCTTAGAACTGAATCTCAGGAAGAATCTGTATTTAAAAAATATTCTGCATCTGTAGAAGCTTCTAGAGCAGGCAACTTACAGAAGATAACAAAAGTGCGAGACTTAAGGTTGAAAGCATTAGATGCTTGTAGTTTAGACCAGTATTCAGATGTTATGGAAAATATGCGACTTTATGTTACAGAAGTTGGGAAGACCGATATCAACTATTTGCAGAGGGTGGCAAGCACTCTTAGAAGAATATCTGGTGTGTTTGCAGCTGAAAAAACAGAGGGAGCACGCAGATTGCAATTTAGAACCCTTTATAATCAAGGGAAAGCCAAGCTTGAACAACTGCTTTCTTTTGACAGAGACCTAAAATACGCTGGCAGGATCGATGAAAGCCTTATGGACCGGATTGTTTTTAAACAGCGACATAATGCCTATGCTTTTTCCACTGAGAAACAGCTCGAGTCAAAGGTCATAGGTGATCCTGTCAGCTATATGCTTGAGGAATATGTGGCTGGCGAAAGTACTGTTGCAGAAATTGCTAAGAACATTGGCAAGTCTAAAAGTACAGTGTATAGGTGGTTGAACAAATATCTTGATCCTGTGCTTGAAGGAACTAGGTATGAAGGTAGGAAGGCCAGAAGGAGAGATAGAGAAGCACTTGAATTTGCTTATAAGAAACTAAATGCAAATGTTATTGGGGTTGCTAACTGGCCAGTCAATGTGGGAGCCTATGCTGGTGGGTGTGAGTCTTTATGAAGTTCTCAAAGCTCCTGTCATAGCTCTTCTCAATATCATCTGGGAAGCAGCATGCTGGCAACTCGTTCATCTTGAGATGATACTGCAGGCATTCACAGCATTTGCCTTTCCGAGAGCATGGATAGGTGCAGTTGCAGAATTTAAGGTTTTTTGAATTTGTACATTCCATAAAGGTAGAATATTTTTGTTGTTAATAAGCATTTCCCTCAGTTTAATAACTACGAACCAATAATAACATTTATATATGGAAATGGCTTCCAGAAGCTTTTAACTGATTAAAATGGCTGATTTGGATACTTTGGTGAGTGAGTTCAAGGCAGAGGGGGTGGTTGCAGAGCATATCACAGCAGTGCTGTCCTATTTTTCTGGATCTGATTTTGACAGGGTAGTTGAGGCATATAGGTTTGCCCATTATTACTTGAAAGAAACTCTCAGGAAAGATGGCTCTTCATTTTTTGCGCACATGGTTGAATCAGCATATATTTTGCACACAGAGATTAGACCTGAGTTAGAAAAAAACACAGGTATAAGATTATCTGCTGAAGACTATATTGCCATTATTATTCATGATGTGCATGAAAAGAGTAAAGCGGTTACTCTTGGAGAGGGTGATGGTATGCTTAGTATAAAGGACATCTTTGGTGAAGAAGTATCCGTAAGGGTTAGAGCCACTCACACTATTGGCCATGGCCCCTCAGCTAGAAGAGATAATTATGCTCGGATCACGAGGACCCAGATATTAATACCATCGGCTGCTGCTATAAAACTAGCTGATGTTATGCATAATATAAGAACACTGGATGGCCATAGCGATAACCCTTACAAACAGCTCACTATTGCCTTATCTGCATATGTAGATTATGCTCAGATTGCCCATGACTTGGGATTGAATATTTTTGCAGAAGAAATGCGTAAGGCTGCAGATTTATACATTCAGGGGAACAAAAGCGCCATGAGGAGATTAACAAATGCAGGGGGCACAAGAAGATATGAGTTGGCTGCTTTAACTGAAGCATGGCAAATAGCTATTGACGATTGCCAGTGATTGATTTCAATAATTGCTTGCCGAACTCTTTGGCAACATGCGGGCCGTTGGCTGTAACAAGAGTGCCATCAACAACTATGTCTTGGTCGACAAAAATTGCGCCTCCCTCTTCAAGGATTGCGACTGATTCTGGGGTTTTGAAGACTGTGGCTTTTTTGCCATTGAGCAGTCCAGCTTTGGCCAGGACTGTCGGCCCAATGCAGATTGCTGCTATGTTGTTGGCTTTCTGCAGTGCTTCAATGACCTCCTGATGTTCAGCAAGTTCAGGCGCCCCTTGGCCGCCAACAACAACTATATATACATAGTCTTCTGGAATAGCGTCTTCAATTGCCAGATCTGGTTCAACCTTAACACCTATTGAACCCACTGCCTGGAGCCTTGTTATGCTGGCAACTTCCACTTTTATTCCTGCATTTTCCAAAACAGCTTTCGGCTCGAGCAGCTCCTCATCTCTAAAACCCTGCTGGGCAATAATAAAAAGAACTTTTGGCATGTTAACCACCTCCTTGTTTTGGGTGCATCCTGACATAACCAGGAGTAGTAGTAATAGTGTCTGCTTCATCCCCTTTTGGGTTGTGGATTTTGTGTTTTAAATATCTTTTGGAAATATTGCAGAATACTTTAAATAACGCCACTATTCACTGCACAGCATGGAATTGATTAAAGAGATTATGGATGGTAAACCTGATAAGCATACGAGGACTAGGGAATCTTCGAGAGCTTTGCTATTTGATGAGGAAGGCAATGTGCCTTTGTTGTTTGGCTCCAGGTATAATTTTTATCAGCTTCCTGGAGGTGGGATTAAAGGGGGTGAAACAAGAGTTGAAGCGCTGGTGCGTGAGATGAGGGAAGAGGTTGGCTGTGAAATTGAGATTTCTGGTGAGATTGGCAAAATTATCGAATACAAATCTAGGGAAAACGTGAAGCATACCTCATACTTCTACCTTGGGAAAGTTGTGTCAAAGGGCAAGCCCTGTTATACAAAAGATGAGAAGGAGATGGGTTTTAGTGTTGTGTGGGTGAGCATTGGAGAGGCAATATCTGTCATTGAAAATGATACCTCCACCCATTATGATGCACGGTTTAGGAAGGAGAGGGATCTCGCCATTTTGAAGGCATTCCAAAAAGAATAAAAACTGCAACAGATTATTATTAATTATGTTTGACCTGAAGGATATCAAGAGGATTAGGAAGAGCCTTGGCATAACCCAGGCTGAGTTGGCAAAGCATGCAGAGGTATCTCAAAGTCTTATTGCCAAGATTGAGGCTGGCAGGATTGAGCCTTCATACACTAATGTGAGAAAGCTATTTGAGGCTTTGGACAGCATTGGGGAGAGGAGTGAGCTCAAGGCTGCAGATATTATGGTGAAGAAAATTATAAGCTGCAAGCCTGAAGAAAGTATCCCTGCTGTGATCAACAAGATGCGCAAATTCCAAATATCCCAGGTGCCTGTTATGAATGGTTTGACTGTGGCTGGCCTGATTTCTGAGTCAACAATCTTGGAGAGGATTGGTGAGCAGGACGTTATGAAGCTGAGAGCAAAGGATGTGATGGGCGAGGCTCCGCCTATTGTAAGCTATACAACAAAGCATGGTGTTATGTCCCATTTGCTGAGACATTTTCCAATTGTACTTGTCGCCAGGAACGGCCAGATAGAGGGAGTTATTACCAAAAGCGATTTGCTGGTGGCTGCTTCTAAGGCATGAGCATATGCACTTTGCCAAAAGGGTATGTTTTGTCTGCTGCAACATAAACATCAAATTTGCTGACATCTGTAAGGAATGGGCTGAGCAGCTTTTGATGTAGAATATCAGTGCCCTCTGTTATCAGGTTAAGTGAGGGCATAACAATAAGAGTTTTCTGCTTCCATTTGCCCACGAGGAAGCATTTGAAAGTCTCTGAGCGTGCATGTTCTCTTATGCTGACAGCAGGGTGTTCATGCCCGATAATTATTGTTTTGGCCTTTTTGAAGTGCATATCCTTGGGAATAGTGTTGCCGTGCGTGATGTAGATATCAACTATGGTGTAATGGTCGAGCACCTTAATTTTGCGTTTGTCTGCGATTGGTCCTAGTATGGTGTCATGGTTGCCTTTGATAATGATAATGTCAGAATGTTTGGCTAGAAGGTCAAAAACACGGAGCGCTTGCCTCCACTCTGTTTCTGATATTTCGCCAAACTCATGCTTGAAGTCGCCGTTTATGACGATAGTTTCTGGTCTGGTTTTATCGATGATTGTGAGTAGTCTTTTGCTTAACTCTTTATATTGAAACCGGGGCATAAGTATACCTTGTTTATTGAGTGCCTCTTCATAGCCGATGTGCAGGTCTGCAATAACAAGGGTCTTATAAGATTTGAGATAGAGTGCAAGGTCCACAATGTCAATGCCTGGCTGGATTTTCATTGATAGTAAAAAGTTTGTTCTCTTTAAATTGGTTGTTATATTACTTTAGGAACAATGCCAAAGCGCTCAAAGAAGAACCAGAGGGTAAGGATTAATACAATTATTAGCAGGAATGCGCTGTGGTTTGAGATGGTTTGGTTGGTGAGCCAGGTAATAAGAAGCTTGAATCCCAAGTATAGTAGAAGCACATCTCTAATGATTGCTCTAAGTCCCATGTTTTGTACCTAAAGCCAATTCTCTGAGGGGTTTTTCAGGATTTGAAGCCTGGGCTATGTGCGAGGCAGCCAGTACTCCGACTGAACCCAATTTGAGGGCGACAATAACATCGTTTTTATCCTTCACTCCTGCGCCGCAGATTACTGGAATTTTTGCGACTTTACGGACCATGGCAATTGTTTTGAGGATTATTTCTGGTTTTGCACTGCTTACACTTTTTTCACTTCCGATTAGCTCTGGCGGCTCGATTGCGATAAAATCCGGATGAAATTTTGCCACAGCAGCTGCAATTTTAGGAGTAGAGGCGCACACCACAGTGGTGAGTTTTAGAAGTTTTGCCCTTTTCACTGCCTTTTTAATTTGATCAGGCTGCAATCTAAATTCAGAATGATTAATAAGAGTGCCTTTTGCCCCTGCCTGCTTCACTAACTCTGGTAAAATATGGCCTGTGTGCTTACCATATTCTATCGGATCAATGTGCTGCGCAAAAACAGGGATCTTAACAGAAGAGGCAACTGCTCGCAGGTCAATAGGGTTGACTACAGCAACAATGTTGGTTCTTGTCTCTTTAGCCACCTTTTCGCAGATTTTTGCCAGTTTCACTGCATTTTTGCCAACTGCCTTTTCATAGTTTTTGAAATTAATCAGAATAATGGGCGTTCGCATATTTCAAAAAGATTAGAAAGAGTATTTAAATTTATACATTGAGGCCTATAAGGGGGCTTATCAGATTGTATATGCGATTCAGAAGCACAGAGCAATGCGTCAGAAATACATCCTGCTTTGATTTTGAGTTGCATAGCTGCTGCATTGACTCCTCAATGAGTTTCCTTGATCGCTTGGTGAGTTTCACAACACCCTCTTTGTTATAGCTGTAAAAGAGCTCGTAGTAATCATTAAAGAGGGAGATAGCCTCATTATAGAGCGCAAGGGCATGGGCAGAGATCTTGGTGTCTGGGTTTTGCATCAGATATTCAAAGATGTATTTGTATTCGTCTGCGATTTTCTCAATTTGCCAGATAATGCAGTACATAAACTGGGTCTTGCTGTATTTCTTGTATCCCCTTTTGTTTAGGATACGCATACAAAAATTGGTCAGTTTGTCATTAGTGTCCTCAATTATCACCACTTCAGACAATCTTGCATACTCTTTTTTTGCGATGAGCTCATATGAGCTAGTGCCAAGCTGCTTGGTGAGGAGGAATATTCTGCGTAGTATTGAGTCAAATTCCTGCTCAATAGACTGAGAGACACTCTTGATTACAACTGAATTTTCAAAATGGTTTACAATTTCAAAGCCTATCATGACAGAGCTCACAATGTTTTGGATTTGGGGGACTATTTTGGCGCTGTCAAACAGGATATTCACTTCGTCATAGCCTGCTTTGTATAGCTCGCTGAGAAACTTTTTTATGGTGTCTTGGTCGAGGTTACGGGCATCGAATTCCACAGGTTCCGACGCCCTTGCTTTGGCAGTTGTGATACAGATGCTTCTTTCAACCTCTTCAACCTCAAGCTCATCTCCTTTGGCTATGCTATACCGTTTGACCCATTGCGATGGCAGACTAACCATAAGCGTGGTGGGGCCTTGTTTGACTACTTTTCTTTTCATGTCTCATCACCAATCATTTGCATATTTAAATATTTGTAATATAACTAATATATTATTGTGGTATTCGAATTATATATATATATAAATGGCTTGATGGTTTCTGGTTGGTCGAGGATATTTTTGTAGGCAAAAATGGGATAGATTCAACAGAGACAATACCTTGCTATTCAGTTTGGCTGGATTGCATTAAATTGCTGCAGCTCAGAGAATAAGATGCCAGTTGCTGAAGTTTTAGCTCAACGAAACATTTAAATACCTGTTGGCAAGTTACATATATCTAGTTTTTTAGGAGGGGAAAATGAATAAATTCTTATCAAAAATCAAAAAAGGGTTGGGATTCGGCGAGGAGGCTTCTGTGTTTGAAGAAGCAGAGAAGGAATACGTTGAGATTGACACTGAAGGCGGGGAAGAGAAAGCCCAGGTGATTGTGAGGCCATTTGTGCTTGAAGATTTCTCAGATATCAAGGAAATCCTGGATTGCCTGAGAGAAGGCTATACTATTGCTCTTGTGAATATTAAACCTATAAAAGAGAAGGATCTTATTGAGCTGAAGCGAGCAATAAACAAGCTCAAGAAAACATGTGACGCTATTGACGGTGATATTGCAGGGTTTGGAGATGATTATATTGTGTGTACGCCGGCATTTGCCAAGATCCACAGAGTCAAATCAAAGCCAAAGGGAGAAGATGCAGTTTAGATTTCCTTATCTATTATTTCTGCAATTTCCCTGAGATCATTCATTGTTCTTTGAATATCTTTTCTTATTTCATCAACAAGCGCCCCTAAGTTATCAACTCTTAGCTCGTATTGGTTTTTTTCATGGACAACCATGCCTGATTTGATCAGTTTGTCAAGGTGATGGACTACTGTGCCACGAGACAAGTCTGATCTTTCTGCGATCTCATCAGATGTTAGGCCTTGATCCTGTTTTGAGCTTTTGAGGAGCTCAACAAAAATGCGGAAGCATGATTTATCTTTGTCTCTGAGGTTAAACAGCCCAAGCGAACTGCCAAACCATTGGAGTTTTGCATTGGTATCTTCAGAAGAGGGTTTTTTGTGTCTGATAATGGTAATCTTTTGATTATAAATATACATAATATGGTAGAGAGCAACAGCTGTTTTTAAACTTAACCCGAAAGATTTAAATAGATGGCGTCAACTCTACGTAAACATAGTTGATCTAAGGTCAACCAAGATGAATACACATGGAGGTGGCAAATATGTGGTGGGATATTTTTGATGAGATGGAGCAGATGCATCGCGAGATGGACAGGCAGTTTGCCCATATGTTTTTAGGAAGGCCTTTGCTTGAGAATAGGAGCAAGGAGCTTGCTACTGGTATCCGGCCGGCAAAGTGCGATGTGGCTGAAACAGAGAGCAGTGTTGTGGCCAGTTTTGAGCTGCCTGGAGCTAATAAAAATGAGATTGAACTCAATGTTACAGACGAGTATGTTGAAGTAAAAGTTGAGAAGCGAGTTGAAGAGCATGAGGATAAAGGGGCCTATAGGTATGCTTCGGCTAGCTCGCAGTTTTACAGAATGCTGCCATTCCCTTTAGCAGTGAAAGCGGATCAGGCAAAAGCCACTTACAAAAATGGGTTACTCAGGATAGAGATACCCAAAGCAATCGAGCATAAAGGGAAGAGAAAGATTGAAATAGAATAGCGCGTTTGATTTGGTGATGAGTTTGCCCAAGAAAAACAAGAGCGAAGCAAAAATAGAGGAGCTAACTGGTTTGGTCAAGAGAGTGCAGGCTGACTTTGAAAATTACAGGAAACGCACTGAAAAAGAGGAGCAGCGCCTTATGGGTTTGGGAAAGGTTTTGTTTGTGAAACAGCTGCTTCCATTTGTTGACAGTCTTGAGAGCGCCAGGCAGCAGGATAAAGGGGTGGAGTTGCTGCACAAGCAGCTTTTCTCCCTGCTTGAAAGTCAGGGTATCCATAAAATTGCCAGCGTAGGCAAACAATTTGATCCGCATGTGCATGATTGCGTGTGTGAAGATTTTTCAGAGAAGAAAAAAGGTGAAATTATTGAGGAGGTTGCGCCAGGGTATGCTTGCGGTGATGTGATAATTAGGCATCCGATGGTAAAACTTAGCAAAGGAAATGATAATCAGCAGCAAAACACCAAAAGAGAAGATGCTGGAACTGGGCAAACATTGCAGTAGGAGCAATCACTGCTGCCAGTTCAGCAGCGGCTATTTGGCAGAAGGAGATCTACAGCAGATTGCCAAATTCATGCAGATATCAGAAGATGAGCTCAAATCGGGGTATCTTGAGGAGGTTAGTCTGTTCAACAAGAAAGTGCTGAGACCAAAGAGAGTCAAGGGAGGAAAGCCTTATGGCAACTGCGTGTTTTTGACAGCTAATGGTTGCAGCATTCATGAGGTTAAGCCGCTGCATTGCAGAGTTTACACATGCAGGCCGTATGGGTTTGATTTGACCCAGTGGTTTTATCTCAACCATGTGCTTGACAAGGATGATCCCCAGGCACTGAGAGAGTATGCACAGTTTTTGAAATTTCAGGAGCCTATCCCTGGCGGGAGCTTGGAAGAGCTTGTGCCTGACAAGGATAAACTCAAGAGGATTTTGAATTATGAGAGGTTAGAAAGATGAGAGTTGATGTTGAGAGAAAAAGCATGATTTTGAAAGCCAGTGCGCTCTTAAAATATTTTTTGGGGACCAATGAGAGAATTGACACCCTGATTAAGTGTAAGCCCGAAAATGTTGAGTTGAGCTGTTATGATCAGAGCTTGTACGAGGCACTTGGCTCATTGCAGGAGTACGATGAGTTTAATTTCAGGAAGTTGGTGAAGCTCTTGGAGAATGTAAATATTATCAGTTATGGGGAGAGAGCTGGGGAGCGTAAGATACTAACTCCTGAGCGTGTAGAGGAGCTCCGCAAAGAGGCATTGAGTGACAAAGATGGAGGTTAGAGTGCTTCTTGAAGGGGTTCAGGATGCTGATATTAAGGAGAGTGGCAAGTATGAGGTGATTTGCAGAGCAATGTGCTCGAGTGTCACGCTTATCAAAGGCAAACAGAATATACTGGTGGACACTGGTAATATTGGCTTTGGGGATAATGTTTTGGGAGCGCTTGGCCAGCAGGGGTTGAAAGCAGAGGATATTAACCTTGTTATCATAACCCACAACGACCTTGATCATTGTGCTAATGTGGGTTTGTTCAAAAATGCAGAGGTGATTGCTGGCAGGGCTTTGTGGCATTCAACTGGAGGTTATGTGCTTTATCGGAAGCTGGAAGAGATTGAGGTTGAGGGGGTGAAGCTGATAAGCACACCAGGACATTTCCAGCGCCATCAATCCGTTGTTATCAAAAGCCATGGCAAAACATATGTTATTGCTGGTGATGCGATTAAGGAGCTGGTGATAAGAAATCCAGGCCTCGCAGATTACATGAGTAATGACTATATCCAGAGTGCAAAAAAAAATATTTGAGATTGCTGATGTGATAGTGCCTGGCCATGGCAGTGTGATTGAAGGCGAGCTGTTGCAGGAGTTGAAACAGATCGTGGAGGGTTGGGATGGCTGAGGGGCCTGTTGTGGTTTGCAGCGCTTTCCTAAAAAGGGGAGAGCGTTATTTGCTTGTATATGCCCCCTACTTCAATGAAGACGGGTTTTGGAGAGTGCCTGGCGGCAGAGTTGAAGGGCAAGAACATGCTGAGGAGACTTTGGCCAGGGAGATGCAAGAGGAACTAAATATCAAAATCAAGGTGAAAAAATTCCTTGGGTTCGGCCAGGATTATGTGTATGTACAGCCTGTTCAACAGAAAAAGGCCAGAATTGTTTTATATTTTGAGTGTGAGGCTCTTGGAGGAGAGCTGAAAATGGATAAGCATGAGATTACTGATCACAAGTGGGTAACGCTTGAAGAGATAAAAAAAATAAAAAAGCTTGAGCCTGCAATGCAGGACTTTTTCAAGCAGGAGGTATCAAAATGTCTAAGATAATCGGGATTGATTTAGGAACTAGCAACAGCGCAGCTGCTTATTTGGAAGCAGGGAAGCCAAAGATAATTCCAAGTGAAGAGGGAGTTACAGTTTATGGAAAGGCTTTTCCCAGCTGGGTGGCTTTTGCTGAGGATGGCCAGCTTTTGGTGGGTGAACCTGCCAAGAGGCAGGCTGTGAGCAACCCGGAGCGTACAATAACTGCCACCAAAAGGAAGATGGGGACCAATTTCAAGTATAAGATTAATGGTAAGGAATACACCCCTCAGCAGATTTCTGCTTTTATCCTGCAGAAAATCAAGCGAGATGCAGAGAAGTTCTTGGGTGAAAAGGTAGAGAAGGCAGTGATCACTGTGCCTGCCTACTTTGACGATAACCAGCGCCAGGCAACAAAGGATGCGGGCGCGATTGCTGGTTTGGAGGTTGTGAGGATTGTTAATGAGCCGACTGCTGCCTCTTTAGCTTACGGGCTGGACAAAAAAAACAAGGAGCAGACGATTATGGTTTTTGATTTGGGCGGCGGCACATTAGATGTGACAATAATGGAGTTCGGAGACGGTGTGTTTGAGGTCAAATCAACAAGCGGAGACACCCAGCTTGGCGGAACAGATATGGATAAAGCACTGATTGATTATATCGTCGCTGAGTTCAAGAGAAAGGAGGGTGTTGACCTAACTAAAGATTCAAAAGCTGTGCAGCGTGTAAGGGATGCTGCTGAGATGGCCAAGATCGAGCTGTCAAATGTTTTGACGACAGATATCAATTTGCCGTACATAACTGCGACAAAAGAGGGGCCAAAGCACCTGGTGATGAAGCTAACAAGGGCAAAGCTGGAGGAGCTTATCAGGCCGATTATTGATAGATGCAACAAGCCAATGGAGCAGGCAATCAGCGATGCCAAGATGAAGCCAGGGGAGATCAGTAAGGTGATCTTGGTTGGCGGACCAACAAGAATGCCTATTGTACAGAAGTTTGTGGAGAAATTTATTGGTAAAGACAAGGTTGAGAGAAGTATTGACCCTATGGAATGCGTGGCAATGGGTGCAGCCATACAGGGAGGAGTGCTAGCAGGAGAGGTCAAGGATGTCCTCCTGCTTGATGTTACACCGCTCAGCTTGGGAATAGAGACTCTTGGTGGAGTGTTTACCAAGCTGATTGAAAGAAACACCACAATCCCCTACAAGCAGAGCAAAATCTTCAGCACTGCCACAGACAACCAGCCTGCGGTTTCAATCAGAGTGTTCCAGGGTGAACGCCCAATGGCTGAAGACAACAAGCTGCTTGGGAACTTCGATTTGATTGGGATCCCTCCTGCGCCGCGAGGCATACCCCAGATAGAGGTCGCCTTTGATATTGATGCCAATGGGATTGTAAATGTCAATGCAAAGGATCTGGGAACTGGGAAGGAGCAGTCTATTAAGATCACATCTTCGCAGAAACTGAATGATGCTGAGATTGAAAGGATGAAAAAGGCTGCTGAGGAACATGCTGATGCTGATAAGAAGCGTAGAGAAGACGTGGAGACAATTAACCAGGCTGACACCCTTGTTTACTCAACTGAAAAGCTTTTTGATGAGTTCAAGGATAAGGTTGATGACGCCAAACTTGATGAAGTCAAGAAGATGGTTTCCGAGCTGAAGGAGCTTTTGCAGCCAGAGAAGAAAGATGTCGATGCAGTCAAGCTTAAGATGGATGAAATCAACAAGAAAGTGCAGGCAATTAGCACTGAACTTTATCAGAAAGTTGCTCAAGAGCAAGCTGCGAAAAAAACTGCGAGCGGGCAAGAGAAACCGAAAAGTAAAAAAAGGAAGGATGAAAAGGTGGTAGATGCTGATTACAAAGTGGAGGATGAGAAGTAAGTGAACATTACCTACAGTGACGATAATGGTGGGGACGAGCATGGCTGAACTAGCCGAGCTCAGTATCCCATCACATGAAGAGTGTTATCAGATCCTGAGAGACTACCAGGTTCCTGACAGGGTTGTTAAGCATGTTGAGGTAGTTAACAGAATTGCAGTGTTCTTGGCACAAAAGCTTAGAGAGGCCGGGGTTGATATTGATGTGGAGCTGGTGGACAGGGCCTCGCTGCTGCATGACCTTGACGGTGTTATGACAAAAGGAGAACACAGGGGGGTGCATGGTGAGGTTGCTGAGCAGATATTAATCAATAAAGGTTATCCACAGATTGCTAGGATTGTGAAAAACCATGTTTATTGGTGCATTAACAAAGATGGATTGAGCTGGGAGGAGAAAGTGGTTAATTATGCTGATAAGAGGGGTATGGCAAATGTTGTTTCAATGCAGGAGCGCCTTGATTATTTTCATAAGAGATACAAGACTTGCAGCGATGGGGAGGAAGCGCTCGCAAGGAAAACCAACGCCAAGCTATTTGAAGTTGAAAGAGAGATTTTCTCAAAGCTGGATTTCGAACCTTCAGATCTAAAGAGTCTGATAAATTTGAGGTAGTGGTGATCTATGACAGATTTTGAGAGCCGAGCTATTCAGGGTATTGTTTTTGATGTTCACGGCACTTTGTTGAGAGGTACTGGTTTTTTCATGCTAGATGATTATCTCACTCATGGAAACAGAGATAAATGGGATAGAGCAATGAATTTGCCGCATTTCACTGGGGAGAGCGATGCTGCTGCCACGCTGTTAAGAGAGTATGGCTTAAGCAGCAAGCTTATTCGACCAGTTGCAGCATATCTCCACTTGAGAGCAAAGTGGATGGGGTTTTATCCTGAGGTTGAGTCTGTCCTGGAAACAGTGGCGGAAGGAGGTTATTCATTGGCTACTTTGTCGAATACGTGTAGCGTTTTTGTTGACCGAATGGGTGAGCTTCTCAGTAGTTATGTGCCCCAAATGCACCAGTTTGTTTCGCCCTTTGTTGGAGCTTCTAAGCCTGCCTGGGAGGCATTCATGGCACCATTGGAAAAGTTGAGGTTGGAGGCGGGGCAGTGCCTTTTTGTGGGAGACAACTTGGCACAAGATGGGGGTGCAGTTAACTACGGATTTCCGTTTATGTGGATAAAGAGGAGGGGAAAAGTACCGGATAGGATTATGTTGGGTGATTTTGAGGCGCCAGTGGTTAATTCCCTGGATAATTTACCAATAATACTTGGAAGGGCAAATGCTCGATTGGGAGAAGGGAATTACAGCCAGCAGGAGGTTATGGATTCACTAATCTATGCTGCTAACTATGGTTAAAGCAATAATTTTTGACATGTGGAACACGCTGGTGTATAACAAAAAGAGGCATCCTATTGTTGAGCTGCAAAAGCGATTCCATGTGTTAAATATAAGGAAACTCGATGAGATAGTTGCCACAAGACATTTTGCCAGCCCTGAGGCAACTGCAGAGGCTGTGTTAAACAGTTTTGGGATAATGTCTAAGAGAAAAATATGGAAGCAAGTGTTGGTCAGGATGTGGAAGCGCGGATTAAATCCTGTTGTGTTTGATGATGTCATTCCAGCGCTAACACAACTTAGCAAGAAGTATAAACTGGCGATTGTCTCCAACACAGAATATTTTTCTGTCGAGCGGATTGAGCAGCTGGGATTATTCGAATATATGGATGAACTGGTTTTCAGCTGTGATGTGGGTTTGCTCAAACCGGATCCTGAAATATTTGGAATTGCACTGAAGAGGCTGAAGGTGAAGCCCAGGGATGCCATTATGGTTGGTGACAATTATGAAGAAGACATTCTGGGAGCAAAAAAAGCTGGCATGGATGCAATACTTATAAAAAGGAAAAATGGTTACCTTATGCGGAAAGAGAAACAAAAGTATGCCAAGACAATAGCATCTCTCTCTGAATTAGAGGCTAAATGGTAAAAGATTATTATAATACTTTGGGTATTGGGCGGGAAGCAAGCAAAGAGGATATTAAGAAAGCTTATAAAAACCTTGCAAAGAAGTATCACCCTGATCTCAACAAAGAGCAGGAGGCTGCTGAAAAGTTCAAAGAGATCAATGAGGCAGCATCTGTGCTTGCTGACGACCAGAAACGAGCAAATTATGATCGGTTCGGTACGGCTGAGAGCTCATTCAGCCCAGGGTTTGATTTTAATAAATTTGATTTCTCTGACTTTGGATTTGGCAGGTTTGATTTTGACAATATTTTCGATGATTTGTTTGGGGGCGGCTTTTCATTTGCGGCAAGAAACGGGGGCAGGAGAGGCTCTGATTTGATGTATGAGATGGAGATAACTCTTGAGGAGGCTGCGTCTGGGGCGGCCAAAAGGATCTCAATTCCAAGAATAGAGAATTGCGGAAGCTGTAATGGGGGTGGTGCAGCCTCACCCAAGGACATTGATGTGTGCAAGAATTGCCAGGGCAGAGGGATTGAGCAGAGCACTCGCAGGACACCTTTTGGAATTTTTTCCACCACATCAACCTGCAGGGTGTGTAATGGGCAGGGTAGAGTTGTTACGAAGAAATGTCCTGATTGCGGTGGCTCTGGGAGGCTGAGGAAACATGCGGGTATTGAGGTAAAAATTCCTGCAGGGATTGAGAGCGGAGCCAGCCTGCGTTTGAGGGGGATGGGTCAGGCTGGGGACCAAGGTGGGCAATCAGGCCATCTGTATGTTGTGGTTAATGTCAAACCGCACAATGTTTTTGAGAGGGTGGTGGATGATATTTATATTGAGGTGCCGATAAGCTTTACCCAAGCTGTTTTCGGAGATGATATCATCGTGGCTACGCTGAAGGGCAGTGCCAAACTCAAGATCCCGGCAGGCACTCAGACCAACACAGTGTTCAGGATGAAAGGAAAGGGTATCCCCCACATTGACGGCGGAGGGAATGGTTCTGAGTTGGTGAAGGTTGTGATGCAAACTCCGCAAAAACTCAGTAAGAAACAGAAAAAACTGTTGATAGATTTTGCAAAGGAGTCTGGCGAAGATGCTGCTCCGGATAAAGGGTTTTTTAATAGAATTTTTGGATAGTATATGTCCTCTTCTGGTGCGATAAGTTTATAAAGCTTTAAATCACTCTATCTATGTGGGAGAAAAGGGAGAATAAGGGCTAAAAAGCTTTTTTCTCGATAAATAAGGTAGCACTAACAAAGAGGAAGGGTATTGGTGAAGATGAAGCCCATTTTACCAAGTTTAAGGCAAAAGAAGCGTTATTTGGTCTTTGAAATCATTGCAAATAAGAGATTGAAGCATTTTACGCTGATTGAGGAAGGGATTAGGAAGCAGTGCCTTGCTGCCCTTGGGTTATTTGACAACGCAAAAGCAGGGGTTATGGTATTAGGAGAGCGGTTTAACTACCCTAAGCAAAAACTGATTGTCAAGGTCAACCATATTTATGTGGACAAGGTCAAAGCTGCATTGACCCTGCTTACTAAGATTGGAAGGCAACGCGTGATCTTTAGATGCGTGGGTGTTTCAGGAATATTGCGAAAGGCAGAAAACAAATATGTGAGGTGAAAAGTATGGAGGCAATGCCGCATCAGTTGATGGGTTATGACCGGGCAATAACCTTGTTCAGTCCGGATGGAAGATTGTTACAGGTTGAGTATGCTAAAAAAACAGTTAAGCAAGGTTCTACTGCAATTGGATTTACTTGTAAGGATGGTGTGTTGTTGGTTACAGATAAGAGAATTGTTGACAGTTTGGTGGTTGCCGAGGCTGTCGAAAAGATTTTCCAGATAGATGACCACATAATTTCCACTGCTTCGGGAATCTTGTCAGATGCAAGAGTTTTAATTGAGAGAGCGCAGCTAAAAGCACAGCAACACAGGGTGACTTATGACACACCGATTGACACTTCTGCGATTGTAAAAGATATTGCCAATCTTAAGCAGCTCTGCACCCAGTCTGGTGGATTGAGGCCTTTTGGAGTCTCTTTGCTGATTGCCGGCATTGATGAAGACGGCCCAAAACTTTTTGAGACTGATCCGACAGGGATCTTTTTCAGATATAAGGCAAGTGTTATAGGTGAGGGTGAAGTTGAAGTTGAAGAGCTACTGCATAAGGAATACAAAGAGAGTCTCACAGTAGAACAGTGTTTGAGGCTGGCTATTAAGGCACTCACTGCATTCTTGGGCAAGAATTTCAATGTTGACAGGGTGGATGCAGCATATATAAAGACAGACAAACCGGAGATGGTGAAGGTTGAAAATGCGATTATTGATAGATTGCACAAAGAGGTGAAGAAAGGGTAAAATGCCAGACCAGATGTATTCCCGGGACGAGAAGATTTCGCTTAACCTTGCTCGAATAAAAAAGGGAGGGAAGGATTTTGAGGTTGTGGTGGATGCAGATTTGGCAGTGCAGTTGAGAGCAGGAAAGGCTATCGATGTTAAGGATGTACTCAAGAGTGAGAATATTTTTAGTGACGCCAAGAAAGGGCTGTTTGCTCCAGAGCATGAGCTGAAACAGATTTTTGAGACAGATGAAGCCCTTAAGATTGCAGAGATTATTATCAGGGAAGGAGAGATACAGCTCACAGCAGATTTCAGGAAAAGGCTGAGAGAGCAGAAAAGGCTCCAGATTGTTAATTTGATCCACAGCAATGCAGTTGATCCAACCACCCATTTGCCTCACCCTGCAGAAAGGATTGAGAGGGCGATGGAAGAGGCAAAGGTTAGGATTGATGAATTCAAAAATGCAGAGGAGCAGTTGCAGGATGTCATCAAAGCATTGAGGGTGTTGTTACCAATTAAGTTTGAGATTGATGAGATCGCATTGAAAATCCCGGCAGAGCATGCAGTTAGAGCATTTTCAACTGTTAAGAGCAACGCAAAGATTCTTAGAGATGAATGGCAGCGTGATGGTTCGTGGGTTTGTGTGGTTGAGCTGCCGGCAGGGCTAAGAGAGGATTTTTTCGCAAAAGTCAACAAAATCACAAAAGGCAATGTTGATACAAAAATACTGAAAACAAGGTGAATAACGTGACAGGACTAAAAGTGAATGAGAAAGACGTCGTTGTTCCAGGTGACGTGCTTGCAGACGGAATGGAATTTCTGCCGGCGAATGGAACGTATCGAGACAATGATAAGATTGTTGCAGCAAAGCTGGGATTGGTAGCTCTGGACAACAGGTTAATTAAGATTATTCCCCTGTCAGGGAGATATCTGCCAAAAATACACGATATGATTATTGCGAGAGTGATTGACATTGCAATTAGTGGATGGAGGTTTGATATCAATTCTGCTTACAGTGCTATGCTTTCTCTCAAAAATGGGACCAGCGCTTATGTGAGGAAAGGAGAAGACCTAACAAAATTCTTCTGTATTGGGGATTATGTGGTTACAAAAATAGTCAATGTAACTAGTCAGAATCTGGTGGATGTCACAATGCGCGGGCCAGGGCTGGACAAACTCAAGGGAGGAGTGATTATCACGGTGAACTGTTTTAAAGTGCCAAGGATTATTGGCAAGGGTGGTTCTATGGTGAGTATGATTAAGCAGGCCACAGGCTGCAACATAGTTGTTGGCCAAAACGGTTTTGTGTGGGTGTCAGGGCAGCCAAGCAAAGAACTGATTGCCATTGATGCCATTAAGATGATTGAGAGCAATTCCCATATCCATGGCCTAACTGACCAGGTGAAGATGTTCTTAGAAAAACAAACCGGCCAAGTGATTAAGGAGGGGGTGAATTGAATGGTATATTCAAAGCGATTGGATGGAAGAAAGGCAGATGAGTTGAGACCTATTGAAGCTAAGGCTGGTGTTATTAAGAGGGCAGACGGCTCTGCTTATTTCAAGATAGGCAACACTGCAGCATATGCTGCTGTTTATGGGCCAAGGGAGCTGCATCCAAAATTCTTACAAGATCCAAAATGCGGTTTACTCAGGTGTGAATACAGTATGATGCCTTTTGCAGGAGCTGGGGAGAGAGTCAGGCCAGGACAAAGCAGGCGATCAAAGGAGATCTCCTTGGTTACTGAAAATGCTCTGAAGCCTGTGCTGAATCTCACTGAATTCCCAAATGCTGTTGTTGACGTGTTTATCAGCTTCCCGCAAACAGATGCTGGCTCCAGGTGTGCTGGAATTTGCGCTGCGGCAATGGCGCTTGCAGATGCAGGGATTCCAATGAAAGACCTGGTAACAGCAGTCGCTGTTGGCAAAGTAAACGGGAGTTTTGTAGTAGACTTGAGTTACGATGAAGAGGCAATGGAGGGAGAGGTTGCTGACATCCCTATTGCTATGATCCCAAGTACAAATGAGATTACCTTACTCCAGATGGATGGGATTATTGAGAAAGAGGACTTGAGGAAACTGATTGAAATGGGGATGAAAGCATGTCAGCAGATTTATGCGGTACAGAAAAAGGTTTTAAAAGATCAGTATAAAGGTGGTTCAGATGAATGAAGAGTTGAAAGTCCATATGATTGAGGCACTCAAGCAGGATATTAGGTTTGATGGCAGAAAAGCAGAGGAGTTCAGAGATATTGAGTTGGAGACTGGTGTCACAAATACTGCTGAGGGGTCTGCGAAGGTGAAGATTGGTGAAACAGAGGTATTTGCTGGGGTCAAGATGGAGCTTGGAACACCTTACCCTGACAAACCTGATGAGGGCACTATTATGGTTGGAGCAGAACTAATCCCGCTGTCAAACCCTGAGTTCGAGGCAGGCCCTCCGACAATTCAGGGTGTTGAGCTTGCGAGGGTTGTTGATAGAGGTATTAGGGAGGGTCAGGCTCTTAATTTTAAGGAATTGTGCATCAAGCCAGGTGAGAAATGCTGGATTGTCAGTATTGACATTGTTAGCTTGAATGATGCAGGGAACCTAATTGATGCTTCTGCACTGGCCTCGTTGGCAGCAATTATGGACACAAAGCTGCCTGAGATTAAGGATGGTGCGGTTGATTACAAGCACAAAACAGAAAAGGGTTTAAATCTAACCAAGTTCCCTATTGCTGTTACAGTGATTAAGATAGGGGACAGTTTTTTGATTGATCCCACCTCTGAAGAGGAAAAGGCGATTGATGCAAGGCTTACTGTTACCACAACAGAGGATGGCAAGATTTGCTCTCTGCAGAAAGGAGGGAGTGCTCCGCTGTCCCTTGATCAGATCGACAGAATGATTGGAATAGCCATAAAGAATGTGGCTCAGCTAAGAAAGGTGCTCAAATGAGTGAGAAAATTGAGAGTTATACAAAGTATGAGAATGCACGCATGATTGGCTCACGGGCATTGCAGATTGCTATGGGAGCTCCCTTCCTCATAAAGGTCTCTGAGGAAGAACTTGAAAAGATCAAGTTCAACCCTATTGAGATTGCCAAGCTTGAACTTGAGAATGGGGTTTTGCCAATAACAGTCAAAAGGCCATACCCTGGCAAGAGGGATTAGCAGTTTTTTGTCATATAATCTGACTTTGGAGTGAGATCAATAATGTACTCATTTGAGTACTCTGTTCTGTTATAGAGTGCAGTGCGGTTGAACTCCAGTTTTAACAGAAAACGTTTATTTGCTTCTAGCTTGAAATCTCCCTCTCTCGGACATGTCACATCGCAAATTGTAAAGTAGCGATGTGCGTTGAGGTAGCCTTTCTCTTTAAGTCGGGTGGTGTAATTTGTGTTTTGCTCTCTAACAAGATATGTTACAGTGTGGGCTGGAGCCTGGACTTCATAGAAGATGTAACCTCCTCGCTTTCCAGCAACGCATGCTGGTTTGATAATGATTGATTTTGTGAGGGAATTGTTTTCAAATTTGGTGAGGGGATTGAGCTCAGGGAGTTGGCTGAAGCAATCAGAAAGATTGGTGACAATAGTACGATCAGGGCATACATACTTGGTGAAGTTTTGCTGGACATATTCCTTGGGGCCGCAGTTGACATTGCATTCTGGACAGGGCGCACACTCAGGACGAGGTATTACTCTCCCAAGAAAGAAATAGAAGACTAAAACAGCTGCACAGACATACAGAATTGTCCTGATTTCTCTGGTGATGATTTTTATTGCCATTATGGCAGGTAAGGCCCAATAATGCCGCTAAGAGCATAATCCCAGATATAAGGTGCTCCAAAAACAAGTGCACCAATTATGACTGTATGTGGCAATTTTTCGCCGACACCGCGAGCACCAGGAGCTATGGCAGCTGCAGCTGCTATCTTGACCATTGCTACCAAGGCGATTAACCCTCTGACTGCCATGTCAACAGTGAAGCTCTCTTGCAGACTATACCCCACCATCCCTGCTGCGAAGCTGATGTTCATGCTTACAAAGACAAAGAGTATGGTAAAGGGCAATGCGTGCAACCCATGTGTTACCCAGGTAAAACCCATTGCTCCTTCGTCAGAATGGACAAACAACAGCTCGATTAACCCAATAACCAAACCCATAGCCACAGCAGGCCATATAACAACATCGACCATCAGATCACCTTTTTTTAGTGATAGGGTTGCAAAGAATCAGAGTATATTTAAATGTTTGGGTGCCGCAAAATTTAAATAGTATCACCCTAGCTGATAGACTATGGATTTGAAAAAGTTGATGTTCTGGAAAAAGGATGATTTAGGGCTTGACCTGGATACGCCAATTGGGGCACCCACCAGCAATGATCCTATGCTTAAAATAAATGACCCTAATCAAGGCAGCCAGCAGGTTTTTGGAGCTCAACCAGAGTATGGTTTTCCAAAGACAGAGGCTGGGCGTGGAGACTCCAGTTTCGGGATGTCAAGAGATTTTGAGTTGCTTTCCAGCAAATTGGATGCCATTAAAGCAATGACCGAGAGTATAAATCAAAGGCTTGCCAACATTGAGAGAATTGCTTATGCTGAACAACAGCAGGTAACTGATATGCGGAGACAATACTACAAAGAAATGCCTCCAAGAAGTTACTAGCGGTTACTTTGGGGCTTTTTCCTGGTTCTAAACGGTTTTCAAGCGTTTTTTGATTAACCTAGTTTTATTAAAGGTTTAATATCATTGGTTGCTTAGGTTAAATATTTAAAAAGAGGTTAATTTCTCACATAAATACTAAAAATTGAGGAGGGGTGTTAAAGTGGCTAGGAGAAAACATAAGACAGATGTTTCTGTTGAAAAAAAAGCTATCAAGAAGGCTGCCAAGGAAAAGGGCACTATCAAGATCAAGAAAAAGACATTGAGAATGGGTGCTTATTTTGTTGGCGCATTGATTGTGCTTGTTGTATTGATTTTTGTTGTTAGCAGACTATCAAAGCCTGGTGGAGAGCAGGCTAAATTGGACTTCTATGTTATGAGCAAGTGTCCGTATGGAACACAAGTGGAGGATGCAATTAAGCCAGTGCTTGACAAGATAGGGAATAATGTTGATTTCAACATTTATTTCATTGCCAATGAAAATGCTGATGGTAGCTTCAGCAGTTTGCATGGTCAGCCAGAAGTTGATGGGAATATTGTGCAGCTCTGCGCAATGAAGTATGCGGACAAGTATATGGATATGGTTGTGTGCATGAATGCGAATATGAGCGCTATACCTGCCAATTGGGAAGCTTGTGCAAAAGCGGCAAAGCTTGATGTGAACAAAATCAAGAGCTGCTCTGAAGGAACAGAGGGCAAAAACCTGCTTTCTGAATCGATTAAGAGTGCTGAAGGTTACAGGGTTGCCAAACAGCTGACCAGTTTTGGAAGTCCAACGATTTCGCTCAATGGTGAACCTTACACTGGCGGAAGAACTGAGGCTGATTTCCTGAGAGCTATTTGCAATGCTTTTGAGGCAAAACCGTCTGCATGTGATGATGTGCCTGAGCCCAAAAAGGTTAAGATGATTTTACTGAATGACCAACGCTGCAAAAACTGCGAAGTTGCTGGGATTGTGAGCCAGCTGAGGGGAATATTCCCTGGACTCGAGGTAGAATATCTTGACTATGGTGAGGCTGCTGGAAAGAAACTGTATGATGAATCGAAATTGCAGATGCTTCCTGCACTGCTCTTTGATGAGAGCGTCAAGGATGGAGAGGGCTACTCAAATGTCAAGGCTTATCTTGAAGCAGCTGGAGCTTACACAAGTCTTAGAATAGGCGCCAGCTTTGATCCCAAGAAGGAGATATGCGACAACAACAAGGATGACAACGGCAATAGCAAGATAGATTGTGCTGACCCTGAATGCGCCAGTGAATTCGCCTGCATCCAGAAGCTAGAGGTGCCGCAGGTTGAGTTGTTTGTCATGAGCCACTGTCCGTATGGAACACAGACCGAGAAAGGGTTCATTCCTGTTGTGGAGCTGCTTGGCTCTAAGATTGACTTCAAGGTCAAATTTGTTTACTATGCTATGCATGGAAAAACTGAGCTTGATGAACAATTAAGGCAATACTGCGTACAGAAGGAGCAATCGTCTAAGTTTATTGCATACCTGAAATGCTTCCTCAAAGAGGGCAAGTCAGAAGGGTGTATCACTGAAGCCAATGTTGACCAAACCCAACTTGATAGCTGTGTTGCAGCTGCAGACCGGGAGTTTAAGGTTACAGAGCTCTTCAGCGATAAGTCAACATGGGTGGGGGGGAACTATCCCCAATTCAACATTTTCAAGACAGAAAATGATAAGTATGGCATTGGCGGTTCGCCAGGACTTGCAGTGAATGGTGTCAACGTAGAGTCTTTTGGCAGAGACCCAGCAAGCTTGCTGGGTATTGTCTGTGTTGGATTCAAAAATCTGCCTGCTGAGTGCAACACCCAGCTAAGTTCAGAGACACCAGGGCCAGGCTTTGGCTTTGACTCAAGTACTACGGCCAGTGCCGGAAGCTGTGGTTAAATGCCTTACAAGAAAGCTAAATTTTTTTTTATCTTTTTTCTACTTGTAGTTTTTGAGAATGTTGCTGCTGAGCCTTTTTGTTCTATTAGTAATTCCAGTGCCTGCGATGTGGAGCAGGGTTCACTGACACTCAACCCACTTGAAACTGAAGCTTTTTTGAGTAAGGCAACTGACAAAGTGTGTATGGTGTATTTCTATAGTGAAAGCTGTTCCCACTGCGCTAATGTCAAGCCGATTGTTGATAGTTTGGAAGATAAATACAGAGACAGTATCAGACTTACAAGGTATGATGTAAGCAAGCCCGAGAATATTCAGCTTTACAATCAGCTTTGCGCTTTGAGAGACTATTCTGGGAAAAGCATTCCGCTTATTGGCATAAATGATCAAATCCTTGTTGGAGAGACTGAGATAAAAGAGAGACTTGAACAGGAGATACAACAGGGGATTGAGTTAGATGAGAAAATATGCCCTCTTGAAAATGAGCAGTGCAACCTGAATGGTAATGGCAGGGATCCACTAATCCCAAATCTGCTGGACTTGAGATTTAGTTCGGTATTGCCAATCATCATCTTGGCAGGATTGGGGGATGGCGTCAACCCCTGTGCGTTTGTGATTCTGATTTTTGTGATGGTTTTTCTGCAGAAGATCAGCGGGAGCAAAACACGACTGTTGAAGGTCACATTAACATATATTATTGCGATTTTTGTCACTAATTTTTTGCTGGGTTTGCTGTATTTTGGGCTGTCTGTACAGATTGGATTTCCTGCTGTAATCCGCTCTGTGGTCGTGGGGGTATCGCTGGTTGCAGGGCTAATCAACATTAAAGACTTCTTTGCTTATGGCAAGGGTATCAGCCTGGGCATTCCTAAGTCGAGCAAAAAGTTCCTTATGGCGATGATCAACAAAGCCTCGGTGGCTGCCTCAGTTGTGCTGGGCGTCTCTGTGGCAGTGTTAGAAGCACCGTGCAGTATCCCAATATATCTGTCTGTGATTGAGGTTCTCAAATCAGAGGGTCAGACAGTCGGTGCGGTTTTGCCGCATATCTTAATGTACAATCTAATGTTTATTGTCCCGCTGGTCATAATTTCAGCTGCCACATATTTAGGGTATAAGGCAACATACTTTGAAAGTGCCTCCATCAAGGCAAAGAGATATATGAAGCTGTGCATTGGGTTGCTGCTTATTGGACTGGCTGTTGCATTGATGAAAGGATGGTTATAAGGTGCCCGAATGTTTAAAAAAATACTTGAAGCGTTTGCCAGAATAGGAGGAAATACCCTCTATTATCCTGGGTGTATGATTAAATTCGTGCAGCCGGAGATTCTTGAGAATTACAAAAAAATCCTTAAGATTATTGGTGTGGATTTTATTATGCTGGAGGATGTTGAGCTATGCTGCGGAAGCCCTGCGCTGAGAGGTGGCTACACCAATGAGTTTGATTCGGTTAAAAAGAGGAATATAGAGATATTCAAGCAATATAATATTACAAAAGTTATTACTAGCTGCCCTGCCTGTTATCATATCTTCAAAGAGGAGTACAAGGTCAATGTGCAACACATTACCACATTAATTGTGCAGCACCTCGACAAGTTTCCCAGGAGATATTCTGGAAAAGTCAGCTACCATGATCCATGTCACTTGGGGAGATATTCAGGGATTTACTCTGAACCGCGGGAGATACTTAAGCATGCTGGCTTCGAGGTGGAGGAGTTGCGTGATACTATGGATAAAAGCCTGTGCTGTGGTGGAGGGGGCGGCTTGAAAACCAACAATGCTGGCCTTGCCAAAGAGGTGGCTAGGCTGCGCCTAAAACAGGTTAAGACCAATAGGCTGATTACCAGCTGTCCTATGTGCTATGCTCAACTCAAAGAGAATGCAAAAGGGATCCAGGTGCTTGAGTTGAGTGAGGTTTTGGTATGAATCTTGAGAAAATATTCGGCAAGAATGTGCTAAGTGAAAAAGCTGATTGCATTGTTTATGGCTCTGATGCATCAATGCTCGAGGGTGAGACAAAAGCAGTTGTCTTTGCGACAAGTACGGAACAAGTTCAGGAATTGGTCAGGTTCGCTGTCAGAACAAATGCCCATATAGTGATCAGAGGTGCTGGCACTGGATTAGCTGGCGGAGCTGTACCTGATAAAGCAGTGGTCTTGGATTTGTCAAAGATGAACAAATTCAGGGTTGACAGAAAAAAGAAAGTTGCAGTGGTTGAAGCGGGCGTGATTTTGGATGACTTGAATGAGGAGCTGAAGCCAGATTTGCGGTTCCCGATTCTTCCCAGCAGCCATTCTGTTTGCACAATAGGGGGTATGCTTGCCACAAATGCAGTGGGAAATACTGCTATCAAGTATGGCAAAACTGGTGATTGGGTTGAGGAGCTTGAGGTGGTTGATGGCAATGGGAATTTGATGGAAGTTAGGGAAGAACAGCTAGAGGATTTTGTTGGTAAAGAGGGGACTACAGGGATTATTGTTAGGGCTAAGCTTAAGCTGACTTTGCCAAAGAGAATAAAGAGTATGGAATTTGTTATGATTGATGATATCAAAGATGTTGTTAGGACTGTTGAAGACTACAGAAAAAGGGATGTTGTGGCAATTGAGTTTTTTAATAAAAAGAGTGCAGACCTGGCTAATCTAAGGAAGATTAATCATTTGCTGGTGGCCTTTGAGTCTGATGAGGGAAGAGATAAAGATGAGGAAATTTTTGAAAGTTACTGGAGGAAGAGAGATAGTATGGCCTGTGTAGGGGCAGGTGCTGGCTATATTGTTATGGAAGATCCTAAGATTCCGGCTGCGAAGCTCGGCGAGTTCCTGAAGTGGGTGGAAGAACATGATATTCCCTGCTTTGGCCATATTGGGCTGGGGATTCTGCATCCGCAGTTTAAGACTGATCAGAAAAAACTTATTGATGAGATGTTTGAGTTTGTCAACAAGCTTGGTGGTGATCTTAGCGGTGAGCATGGAGTTGGGATAAGCAAGAAGAAATTTGTGAGGAAAGAATATGCTGATTTGATTAAGAGGCTAAAGCAGAAGTACGACCCGTATATAGTCTTAAACAGGGGGAAGATAATATGAGGCTTGAGAAATGCTCCAACTGCGGGTTCTGCAAGTCGCACTGCCCTGTATTCAGGGTACTGCTTGAAGAGACCAACAGCGCAAGAGGGAGGGCAATCCTGTTAAAGAAGGATGTTATGGATCTTGTGTTTTATCAATGTTCTTTGTGCGGGGCATGCAAAGTGGTCTGCCCATCTGGGATTGACCTGCCTGCTGAGATCCAGAAAATGCGTGAGGAGATGGTTGAGGCAGGTAAAGGCACAAAGCAGAACAAGATTATGATAACAAATCTGAAAGAAGAGGGGAATCCTTATGGTAAGATTGAGAAGGGGAAGATGCCAAAGGATTTGTATTGTTGTTAAGATGAAAAAGTCACTATCCTGGGTTGTGTTTGCCAGATTGTCTGGGTTGCTTTTTTTCTTGATAGTGCTCGCAGTGGCAGATATCTTTGTTATTGACGGTTTTGCTGCAGCTTTTGTTGCATTTTTAAAGAGAAATATTTTGCTTATCTTTTTTTATTCAGCTGTATTTTTGGTTGCAGATATTTTTATGGTCGCTGGCTTTCCAGTTAATCTGATTTCCCCAGTGATTAATGCAGTTGGTGCTATGTTGGTGCTGACATTTGTTTTTAGGTTGCTCAATTTCCTGGGGTTGAGCGCTGGGATAAATTTCCCTTTTTGGCTGTTCTATATTGTCGTGTACCCTGTTGTCTTTTTTGCTGTTTTGATTGGTGGGTATGTAAAGATGCTCTGGGTCGGAGGTGAAAGAGTGAGAAGGAGTAGGAAAAAAAGTAGTGTGGGCGAAGAGTTTAGGCAACTGATGTATGATATGCTAACGAATTTGAGAAAAGTTTTTGAACCCAAGTGATGGGTTGGAGAAATCATGAAGAAGGTAATTTTGTTTGCGATATTGGCAGTGATCCTAGGGTGCGGCCGAAATGGGGAAGTTGGCACAAACTCCGGAGTGAACCTTTCGCCTAACAAATATCCAGCGGTGTATGGAATTGATGTGGAATACTGTGAAGGGCTCGGCTACACCTATCAATTGAGACTCGAAGATGGGAAAGAGGTTGGCTATTGTGTATTTGCCAAAGA
>JBDRLT010000022.1:0-21856 GCA_043812815.1 Candidatus Woesearchaeota archaeon
CATAGGGTTTTAATCGATCCCCTTTTGAGACCCAATAACTCCCCGCCCCCCGTGCGCTATGGTAATGATGACATCCTTGATAACTTTCCTTTGCTGCCCTATTGACATCCATGAAGAGCATATAAGGTGAACTTAATCCAATTAGTCTTTTTTCTTTTGCTGTTTGTGGGGGGAGATATAATCAATGATTGTTCTAGTCCTATCCGGATGTGCAAATAGAAAGGTACCCCATTCCATTAACATACCTTCTGCAGTAAGGTCTCGCAAATAACCTAAACCCTTCTTGTCATCAATAATTAATTCAATGGATTGTTCACTAGGATAGTAGGGTTGTTGTGCGTTTACCTGCACCAATTCCTGATCGAAAAATTTGTCTGTTACATAGCCCAACACTGTCTCTATACCAAAGTAAAGAGTAATACCTCCAATCACCATAGTACCCACTAAATCACTTAAGGCTATACACTTTAATGTTGTTAATCCTGAAATTAAAGTACAACCTAAGTCGATTGCTGACATCTTAGGATTCAGTAGTCTCACTTTTGTATATTCAATTTGATCGGCATTCACAATAGTTTGGAAAAGCTACACTTATATAAATCTTTCTGTTATTCGTCTCTTAATAGTAATAATAGCGTTTACTGTTAGTCCAATCTTTTCAGGTTACTAATTAAACTAAAGATTTCAGAGCGCTTAGAGATGGAAGCTCTCTGACAGATTGGGAATGGGTGGCATGCGTTTGGTCAAGCCAGACGACGCATTGAAAGACAAGTAAAAAGATAAAGGAGCAGGGGAAGGATTTATACCAATAAACGGTAGAATCCCTTATGCTTGAGAATTCAAATACCATACATAAAATATATTAGTACAAGATTATTAGGGATAAATTATGGATGCAGATAATCTTAAACTATTGATTCGAGAGATTGTAGAGAAGGCTTGTGCCCTGAAGGACAAACATACTAATGAGATTAAGGCACCAGTAAACTACGCCTGTATTTTCTGCCAGAGCCGGGAAGAGTATGATGAGCTGATGAAAACGGTGTCAATAATAGGGAAGGTAATACACAAAACATCTATGGGACCAATATTTTACATCAAGCCTATTAACACTGTATCGGGAGCACTGCAATTACTGAAGATACGGTTGCCAGACAGCGCCCGCCATGAATTGGGGGACGCTGATTTCACAGTTTCTGATTATTCGACATTCAAGCAAAAATATCTTGTTAAGAAAGGTTTCAAACTGTTACTTCGTGAGAATTTTGAGATGATTGAGTTGATGGATCCTGATTCTGAGGTTCTAGCCTATTTCTCGCATCCGCCTCTGGATGAGCAATTCGGTATCAAAAAATAGAACTGAAATCCGATGTCTCTTAATTTCAAAATATTTAAATATAAAAATTAATATTTCTTATATTAACTGCCAGAAAAACTGTCTACTAAGGCTAAAAATGTCGGATAATCCCATCCAAAAGGCGAAGGATCATCTTCTGAAAGTGCAAGCTTCATGTAGTCAATGGACTAGTTACTTTTATACTGATGAATTAAAAAAGAAATTTAAAACGCTGCCCCGTCAAGTACAAAAAGATATATATGTTTTCTATTAAATAATAATTTATTGTTCCATCTGATTGCAATTGAATATATATTAGAAGATGCACAAGACTTTCAAAAAAGACTGAGGAAATATCCCAAATCTAAAGCTGGTGTCCTTGAAGTTCAGAGAGCGATAGATCACATCTGCAGTGCAATAATAGAAATTAAGGATGCTAATGAACAAACCAGAATTTTACTGGACGGAGTAATAGCCCGTCTTGAGGCGGCAAAAAACTCCGCCAAATATTGGTTTCATGAGTTTACTGCTCTAAGATTTTACAACAACTGCCCCCTCAGTCAAGGTGATGAAATCATGATGAAAAATACGATAGAAGAAGCAATTCAATCAGTAAAAAAACTTAGAAGAGAGATTGAAGCAAGAAATATTAAAGAAGCCATAAGGGTCATAAACATTGCCAAAGAAAGAGGGATGAGATTCTACAAATTTATCTGGGCGCAGAACCAAAGCATTGTACCAGAGCGCGAAAATCAAACGGCATTGCATGAACTCCAGCAAGAGGTCACAGAAACAGTAAACGAGATCTATGAGAGTTTTAAATTGCTTAATGGCTTACTTGGCTAACTAATACTTCCTGATGTTTGTTTAATATACTGATAAATCATATTTTTTTAAGTAATCATTCTTTCAAACGAGTAAGGAATATACTGGGAATCTAGGGAAAAAGCAGAAGGATTGATTCATACCCATTGGGACAAAAGCAGGAAAAATGCTAGCGGTTTAGTTCTGACGCGCCTGTAGACTTGTCATGCAAAGATATTAATATTGCGGTAAAATAGAGTATTGTATGAAGTTTAAGCTTAAGGATGCATACAAGTTTGGCTGGGATGGATTGAAGGGCTGGGCATATAACTCTAAAGAGGATTTTGAGAATGCCAGTGCTGCATATTTCGAGGTTAATGGGTCTCACGGAAAAGTGAAATCAACCAACTCTGATAGGATATATCTCGTTTTGGAAGGGTCTGGGAAGTATATTATTGATGGGAAAATAGTTGAAGTTGAGAAGGATGACGTTATTATTGTACCAAAAAACACAACATATGATTATACTGGCAAAATGAAACTGTTTCTAGTGCATTGCCCGGCATATGATGAAAAGTCTGAAGTTAAACTAGACTAGTTCTGTTGGTCTGCGAAAATTATCTTAATAAAAAAGCAGGAGGAAGGATTCATACCCATAGGGTGTAAAATCACTTAAGCGTTTACTTCCAATGAGGTGATGGTTGTTGTTGGTAGATAGGGCAAGATATATGAATTTAGATTATCCTTTGATTCTAATCAGAAATTGGATTTCTGTTCCAGCAATGTGTTCCTTTAAAATCTCAAATCCTGTATCAACAAGGAATTTCCGTATATGCACCGGATTATGAATAAACACCTCATGCCCTACGCTGCGTTCAGCTGCCTGGAACTTGAAGACTTCGTGGTTGTTTATATTTGGGAAATCTACTATTATTTGGCAGGTCTTGACCCCTACCTTTTTCATCTCAAGCAGGATTGTCTTAACATCTGGTAGATCATAGTAATCAAAGAGACCAATGCAGAGAATCAGGTCAAATGTACCACGAGGATAATCCAGCTTAAACGCGTCACCAACCCGGATAGATTTGACTTTCTGCTTAAGACCAAGCGCAATCAGTTTCTTACTAAGAACTTCTATCATATTTTTGGATATATCAATACCTGATCCTATGCCACCTCTCTTCAGGGCTTCAATAAGGTAGATCCCTGTTCCGCAGCCCACATCCAATATCTTGGTACCGGCATTGATCTTGACAGAGTCAAGCAGCTGGTTGAACATAACTATCTCAGTATTTCTGCTGCCAGAGGTATATTGGCCTTCAGCCTCTCCCCACTTATCATACCTGCTGGCAGTTTTGTTGTACCAAGTCCTGAGTTTATTCTTGTATTCGTCAATCATCTTTACCAACTATTGTGTTTTATAACTCATGAAAAAACCAGTACATATTAATTTATTGGAACCACTAACCAAAGTTATTTCATTGTTATTAAGATATAAAAGAAAAAAAGCAGGAGGAGGGATTTGAACCCTCGAATAATCGGGATCTTCAGGTCATTGCCGAAGCTCATCATCCCGTTGCAGCCGATTGCCTTACCAGGTTTGGCGACTCCTGCAGTGGACCCGGAGGGATACTCAAGCAAGAGCAGATGCTCCAGCATATTTGAACCCTCGACATACAGCTTAGAAGGCTGTCGCCCTATCCAGACTAGGCTACGGATCCGTAACCCAAATGTGTTTAAAAACCATATATAAATCTTTCTCAGCAAAACCAAACAATATCCACTGAAAACCTATGGCAATACCTTCTCAAGCATATCCTTATAAAAAGGAAGCCAGAAATGGATATTTGCTATATCATCTTTAGAAAACCACTTATGGCCAATAAAATCCTTCTCTTTAAGCGTAACTTCAGACCCTGCCTTTAATTTTGCTAAATAAAACACTGTATATCTAGGGCTTCTCATATGCTGCTCATACTTTGCAGGCAAAAACTTGGTATACACCGGCCTTAAATCTTCAATCTCCACACCGACCTCTTCCCTAACCTCTCTCACAACACACTCAACCTCCTGCTCGCCAACATCTATGCGTCCACCAGGGAAGTGCCAGCCAAAATCAAACTCCTTTCCCCACTGGATCATCAGAAACTTCTTGCCATTAATAATAATCGCATACTCGGCAACTCTCGCTTTCAAATGAGCCATAATAATCAAGCCAAATACACAGCTTAAATATTTTTGTAACTCTAAGGCAGCCAGCTCTCAGGATCCTTCAGCTTGTCAGGAAGGTAATCAGAAATCACAAAATTCAGCCCGTGCTTAGCCAATGCTTGCTGCTCTGCCCTCACCTTCATCTTCGCCAGCTTGGTCAAAGCCTTCTGCCACTCTTTGTAATGCTGCACAAAAGGATCATTCTTAATACCATCCTTAATCCTCTTTAGGTCAACCTCTTTCAGAGGATGTGTAGGCAGCTGGTAATTCTCAATATCATCAGCAGTGATCCCAAAAAGATGGGCATTAGGCACACAGAAATACTTGTTGATATGCGCAGCATTCCCTGACCCAACCTTGAGTGTACGGTAAATATTCAGCCAACCATATGGGTCACCATCAACAAAAGCATAAACAGGCAACTTCCTCTCATCAGAAAGCCTCCTGATAAACCTCCTGCAGGCACGAGTAGGGACTCCGCCCATCGAAACCAAAATACAATTTGCTTTCTTCCAATAATTATGCTTCTGCAGCCTCTGAAACATCCCCGCACTCTCAATAGCAAGAATAAACTTGGCATCAGTCTCGAACTTTAACTCTTCAATTGAAATGGGAATTGAGTACGCTCCAGACCCAAACTTTGTGCAATCAATCCGGATCTCTTTGCCACTCTCAGGATCTTTGTCAACCACAATCAGTCTGCCAGAAACATCCCCTCCTTTCTCTTCTGGAATAAACCCCATCTGCTCCCTGTTAACCATAAGCATAGCTTCAATATCATCCATGATCATGTCAGACTCACTCTGCTCTAAAAATCTGGCATCGCCCCAATTCTTGCTCACATAATAGGTTTCCCTCTTCGTCGCAATATCATCGCTCTCCAAGATCTCCTTAGAAAAGCTCATCATCCTCAGAGTCTGGGCAAAAGTCTTTATCGTGGAGGCAGTGAGAGTACGCTGCTTGAACTTGTTATCCAGCTCAAAAAAACCGTCATGCTCATTATACTTCACATTACTCAATGTTCTAAGGGGCATCCTCACCTGAGGCTTCTTCTTCCTCAAAATACTATCATAAACATTTGTGGCAATTCCCTTCAGATCACTCAGTACTTTCTCCATCTTCCTCCACCTTGCCAATATTAGCAAAATCCTCATCAAAGTCAACATTCTTATCTGGGTTAAAATCCATGGTGTCCAGTTTCCCCCTCTCCTTCTCAAGAATAATCTCAAGCAGCTGCTCAATCTCCCTCTTCTTAGCCTCCTCAAAACCAACCAGATCTTTTAAGGCATCAGAAATATGCGGGATATATTTCTCAATATAGCTCCTCTTCTTGAGCTCGAACTTCACCTTGGTTTTTTTGTTAACATAACTGGCAAGCTTTCTCCCAGCCTCCTGCAGTGCAAGCTTGGTCTCTCTAATTATCTCAGGATAGTGCGCAATCGCCTCTTTACTCTCAGAAGTGAACGGCACCCACACTGAGGCAATATGCACCAATATAGTGCAGGGCCCCACAGGCAAAGCCCCATTGCTCTGCGATAGCCCATAAGCCCGCCAACTAGTTTGTGCAACAGACTTAGTAATCGAACATGCGCTCTGCTGATACAACAACGGCACCCTATTCGCAAATCTCATCAAGCTAACACTGGAATCAGCCTTCTGGTCTCCGCCATAAGCAATCCCAACTTCTACCAGGAAAGGGTTGCCTCTATACACAGAAGGCTTTCTTGAAACAGCGCAATAAAACTCAGCATTTATCTCTTTGCGCAGCCCTTTCTCAACCAGCTCCTCACCAATAGGGCTAATACAATCAGTGGGTGGTGTCATCAATTTTGTCTTCTCAATGCCAGCCATCAGCTTCTCTGCCATCTCCCTTGAAACTTTTGATGGGGACGTATTGGGAAGCAAGGCTGCATTCTCGCAAATCTGCTTGGCAGTGTTGTTGCCAACCCGCGAGAACTCATTACTCAAAAAGCTCTGCAGGGTTCGGTATTCAGTAGCCTTGAGCATACTGATCAATCTGCCAAGCTCCACACCATAAGGATGCGGCTTGATATCAACTGGCTTGCTCGGCAGTTTATCAGTAACTCGCGGAAAAACAATCTGCTGCGCCTCAGGGTTAGTGTAAAAAATCGTGGCATGCGGATTAACCACTGCAGTGTGCTTCAGATAAGAATCAACACTCCTCAGCCCTTTCTGATACATAGCCTCAAGATCAATCTCAATCTTTGTGCCATGCTCCTTCTCCCACTCCACCACATCCTCTTTAACAATCTCAGGCTTATTCTGCTGCGTGTTAATATGCAGTTCGTAATAAACCGCAGGGCTTTCCTTAGATATCTTAGAAACAATCTTGGCAGGCCTTCCAGTCGTAAGCTGCCCATACATCACCGAAGCACTAATCCCAATACCCTGTTGGCCGCGACTCTGAGAAAGCTTGAAAAACTTAGAGCCATACAACAACTTGGCAAAAACCTTTGGGATCTGCTGCTTCACGATTCCAGGCCCGTTATCCTCGACAATTACCTTAAATCTGTTGTTGCCCATATCAATTGCTTCAATATTGATCTCAGGCAAAACATCCGCTTCCTCACAGGCATCAAGGCTGTTGTCAACAGCCTCTTTAATAGTAGTGAGCAATGCTTTTTTAGGGTTATCAAAACCCAGAAGGTGCCTGTTCCTGCTGAAAAACTCAGCTACACTAATATCCTTCTGCTTCTTTGCCAGTTCATTCGCAATAGGTTCCATTACAGATTCATCAGCTCTTTTTTCTTAAACTCAACTCTGTTTTTCTCGAGCCAAGTATAAACTGTGGCATGCGTACTGCCTTCAAGCAGTGACTCAAGCGCTCTTTTGGCAATAGCCACATTCTGGATCTCACCAATTATCCCAATTGACTTGCCATAAACTGAAATAGTAGTACTAGTTAACATCTCAATAGCTGCCCTTGCTTTGCCATTGCTGCCAATCACTCTTCCCCTCAGCCTGGGCAGATGCTCCTTTGAATTTGCAAAATCCCGCAAATCAATCAGCTCAAATGAATACTCCTCTTTCAAAAGCTTTGTGGCATTCTGGGGACTGAAACCCCTGCCAATAGCTTTCACAATCTCTTTTGTGCTATACAACTTGAGGGCATCCTCTCCATGAATAAACACTTCTCCCTCCTTTGAGTCAACCTCAATTCTGGTGCCAGTCAGCTCTTCCAAATGCCTCTTTGTCTCACCCTTCTTGCCAATAAGCACAGCTATTCTCTCGCGAGGGATCCTAAGTTCATGCATATATTCAGCCATTTTGACAACTAACATAGGTGATTTTTTAAATATTAGTACTTGGCAAGCTTCTCTTTCTCACGCGCTTCCAATTCGCTAATGAAATGCCTCATACAGTCAAGCCCACAGAAATACGCCCTTTTTTTGAAATCATACCTGCCAAACTCCAGTCTGAAATCATCAGTAAAATGGGGATTTATCACAGCGCCGCAGGTTGCGCACAACTTGAGCTCCTGAGCTTCAATTCCCCTAATCTTTTCTTCGATAAGCGCTTTTAGGTGCAGCCCCCCATTCTTAAGATCATCACTAATTTTGATAAGATCCTCATAAGAGATATCATCTACAACCTCTCTAAACCTCTTTTTCATCAATATACAAAAAGATACACCAATATATAAAGATTGTTATATCCCATAATAACAAGCTGTCATTTGGTAACAGGAAATTCTTCAAATATCCGAGTTACAGCTCTGAAATATTACCAAAATCATTTTGAATGTCATATCTTCATATACGAAACGTTTATAAATACTCCCCTCCCACCCAACTTCAAGTATCAGGGGCTGTGGGGTAGCTTGGCTTATCCTTTCTGGTTTGGGACCAGACGACCCCGGTTCAAAACCAATCGTGCTCACGTTAACCAGCTCCAAAAGCTGAACTGCGGGCTGCTATGGTTGAAAATCCGGGCAGCCCCATCTTGTGTGATAAAAATGGCAAAAAAATTAGGTTTGGCAAAAAGATTTGGTCCAAGATATGGTGCATCCATAAAACAGAAATTTGCAGAAATAGAAATTGAACAACGCAAAAAACACAAATGCCCGTTCTGCAGCTCATTTCAGGTAAAAAGACTGGCGCTTGGCATTTGGAACTGCAGAAAATGCAAAGCCAAATTCACAGGAAAAGCCTACACCATAAAAGAGGGAGTGTAAATTGGTAGAATACAAATGCTTCCACTGCAACAAAAAGATACTCTCTGAAAATCTCAGGAAAAGGATCAGATGCCCTTACTGTGGCTCAAAGATGCTCTTCAAGCCCAGAACTACAATCACCAAAGTTCAGGCAAGATGAAATACACTCTTGAGTTGGAGATAAGCGACCCCAAATTATATGATTTACTTTTACCAGAAATCAGAGACAAAGGCAGGTCAACAACTCATATTAGCAAAACCAAAATTTCAACCCAGATAAAGATCATTGCTGATGATGCAACTGCACTCAGGGCATCAACAGATTCCATGATCCAGCTCCTCAAAGTCTATGAAAAAGTGAGCACAAAATGAATAAAGAGACTGAACACAAGATCCAGCAACTCAGCCTGCTGGAGCAGAACATGCAGGCAACCTCTGTACAGAAACAGAATTTCCAGCTTCAGCTTCTCGAAATCGAATCAGCGCTCAAAGAGCTTGGCCAAACAGAGGTTGCATACAAGATTGTTGCAAACATCATGATCAAAGCTAGCAAGCAGGATCTTTCTAATGAGCTTCAGGAAAAAAAGGAGATAATCGAGCTCAGAATTAGTTCTCTTGAAAAACAGGAGAAACAGCTTAGAGATAAGGCGACAGCACTTCAGAAAGAGGTGCTCGGTGACATGAAGCAGGATGAAACAAGCTGATTTACTCCAACAAGTGATCGAGGCAATGAAGGAGCTAATAGAAGATCTGACTGTGCCTCGGAATGTGCGGACAAAAATCGAAGCTGCTGCAGCTGCTCTCCAAAGCAACCAGGAACTCTCCATAAGGATCGACAAGGCAATGCAGCAATTAGATGAGATGGCTAACGACCCAAACACCCAACCATACACCCGCGCGCAAATATGGAATATTGTCTCAATGCTAGAATCGGTCTCAAGCTAACTTTACCACTTCCTGTTTCATCAGAAGTGAGTTGGGCACGTAAATAATATCACCTTTCTTGGTTTTTATCCTTGTCTCAACAAGGTTGACCTCAACTACCACACCCTCAACCTCTCCAACTTTAATCTTATCGCCCTTCTTAATGAACCTTTTCTGAAAAATGAAAAACCCAGAGACAACATTAGGCAAAATATCCCTAACCCCTAGCAAAATAGAGGCAATAACGATAACAATAATCCCCAAAGATACAATATGCAGCACAGTTGTTGTCACACCCAGCTGGTCAAGCGACATAATAATCGCAACAAAATAGATAAAATAAGTCACAAATCCGGTGATTATCTCCTCAACACTAACCCGAATATGCGTTGTCTTCTTAACAACCTTGTCGACCTCAAACTCAGCAAGAATCTTCTGCAAAATTTTGCCAACAAGCCTACCAACAATAATACCAATAAGCAACACAATTATGGCAACCACAAAACGAGAATACACTTTGGAAAAAAAATCACTGGCCCAAACCCAAAATTCAGCGACCCCCATCCCAGAAACTAATCTTCAGCCATTTATAAACCTTTTCAACATCTGCCAATATTCTCAACAATTAGCTTACTATTATCACAAAGAACAAATTCCCCATCACTCTCAACAACAGGGATAATGATCACCTGCTCCACATTCCCTACAGCTCCGTTATACTCGATTCTAACCCTCCTGCCAGCTGCTATCCCCAGAGGCTCAGTCAGCACTTTATCAATGTTAAAAACATCATTCCCAATAATAGACACGTGGAGGTCATCAATAATCGTCTTTGCGCCATTTTGAAGTGTGAATTCCACATAGGATTTCTCACCCTTCTCAGCAAAACATATTCTCTGCTTGTCTCCAACAGTCAGTATCTCCAAACCCAAAGCACTGCAAGTTGGGCTGTCAAGCCCGCCAATTGTCTTCCCAACATTCATAACAACAGCACCAAGCGCAACAGCAAATGATATCAGCAAGATAGTGGCAATAAGAGGACTAACCCCTTTCCTATTATGCATTAAACCAACGCCTCTTTTTGCAAAACCTTTCCCAATCATTTCAAATCCTCTTCATCTCCTGCAAAACCATAATCACAAAATAAACTGGCAAGACAAATACCAACAGCGTTATTCCCAAAACGAGAAACAAAACATTCAGCCCGTAGACATGCCCAACATAAGCACCAATGGGCATAGTAATCAGATAGGGTACGGCAGTAACAAAACTGTTCATCTCAAAGAACCTCTGCCTCAAATCAGGCGGCAAAATCTCCACTGCCAAAAAACCCTCTGCAATCCCAGCAATTGCAGCACCAATAACCCCTAGGATTGTGCCCATGGCAATCGAAATCAGATTTGGGTTAAAAAAATATGTCAGAGGCATTATCGCCATAAGCACTGTTCCAAAAATGAGCATAGGAAACTTGCCATATGCTTTTGTGTTCTCTTTTGTGAGCATAGGGGTAACCAGACTGGAAATAAGTGCCAACACAAAGATCATGGCTACATTCATAAACCCACCAAAACCTTGGTTCATAAAACTTTGGTAAATAAAAATCCCATAATAGCAGCTCCCCAGCACCTGCACTAACCCTTTAACACTCCCTGCAAAAACCAGGGCAAGCGCCAGTTTGCTTTTCACAAGCACACTCCCCTTCCTCACCTCTCTGAAATATGCACCAATTTTACTCCAGAAGGTGTCAGCCTTCTTCACAACTTCCTTCTCCCTGATAAATGACAGCACATATCCTGAGATAATAAAACATATTGCAGCCAATTCAAAAACAAGCAAATAACCAGGGACACTAAAAATCACCTGATTCCCAAACAAATCTACACCTATCGGCACAATCTTCAAATGGTCAAAAAGGTATGCTCCAGCAAGCAACACAGCAACAGTCACAATCAAGCCATAATTGTAAATCAGCTTTAGCAGCCCGCGCTTCTCGTCTTTGAGAACATCCCTTAATAGCCTCTTGTACAGTTCGCCATAAGAAACAACCCCGATAGCGCCAACCACAACAGCAAAAACAAACAAAGGCAGGCTTTGTATAGCCCTGGCAATAGCCATGAGAATGAAGCAGAAGCCATACATTATCCCACTCATCCCAATCACTTTCCTGCTCACAGTATTCTCATGGGCATACTTATCAACAAACACAGACAGAAGAGAACTCAGCACAACCCTAATGCAATTCACAACACCAATAAGAAAGAGCCCAGCACCAGACTGTAAAAAAAGTATGTTGATGTACTGCTGGCTCCCAAACCCATACCCAATCCTGTCCAGAAGCTCAGTGAGGACGAACTTATTCTCATTCCCCTTTTCCTCAGTTTGCCTGGATTTCTCGTACTTCCCCACAACATTTGCAATAGCCTTCTGCACATCATCGTGCAAAAACCCCTTTTCAGAAAGCTCCTGTTCAATAGCATACTGACTCTTGTTAGCCTCTAATCCGAGCTTCACCTCTTTTTCAATATCCTGCATAATACATTCTGCAGCAAAACGCTATATAAATTTATCGAAATTTTAGCACAATTTTCTTTTTACTCCTCAAAAATTTAAACAATACAAAGCGAAACTTTTAAATAATTCCCTCTCCACATAGCCATTTAGTAATGGGAATACAAAATCTGATAAAGCGACTCACTGGCCAAAAAAGAGGTAAACTGGTGAAAACCTGGGAGTTTCAGGCAGACTCATCAATACTCACATCACCTGCTGTCGGAGACCTTGGCGAAGGCAAAAACGTCATTGTGTTCGGTACAGAGAAAGGCAAGATCTACACTCTCGACGAACAGTCAAAAGTCAAGTGGCTCTATGACCTCCAGCAGAAAAGGGAAGAGGTTGAACTCCTCTTTTTGGATGAAGAGACAGTAAAAAGTATTCGCTGCCCGCCAATACTTGCAGACATCAACAATGATGGCAAAAAGGAAATAATTGTTGGCTCAGACAGCGGGCTATTTGTGGTAATCTCTGATACAGGCAAGCTCCTCTGGGATTTCACTGTTGGAGCACCAATCCGCGCATCTGCACTGGTTGAAGATCTTGACAATGACAACCAGCCGGAAATTATCTTCGGGTGCACAGACCAATTCCTTTACATTCTGGACAACAAAGGGAAACTTCTCAGCAAATTCAAGGCAGATTCCCCTATCCAGTCCCCTTGCACAGTACTCAAGAAGAATCCACCCCAGATAATCTTTGGGTCAGACGACGGCACTATATACTCGCTAAACAGGGCATGTGCAGTGAACTGGAAATATAAGACCAATGATAAGGTGCTTGCACAGCCAGCAATTGCTGATATCAATGGAGATGGTAAAGAAGAGATTGTGGTAGGCTCCCTGGACAGTACCTTGTACGTTCTTGACGAATCAGGTGCACTACTATGGAAATTCCAGACAGAAGGCTCTATTTACTCAAAAGCATGTCTGGCAGACATCAACAACGATGGCAAACTCGAGATTATCTTTGGGTCGTGCGATAACAATGTATATGTACTCAGTTATAAAGGTGACAAAATCTGGAATTATGAGACAGACTTTTGGATAGTGGCCAGCCCATTTGTGACTGACTTTGATAATGACGGAAAATTGGAGGTTGTTGTTGGCAGTTTCGACCACAGTCTCTATATACTTGACGCCGAGGGTTCATTTATCCTGAATTACATGCCCGGGGTAGCAGGTATTGCCCAGCAGCCAGGCAGTTATGCTGATGTTATGACATCCCAGCCAGGCCAATTCCAAGGCAAAAAGCTTTGGCAGTACAAAACCAATAGCTTTATTGTTGGCTCAAAGCCAATGGAAAATAAAGGTCAAAATAGCATTATAGTGGGAACCAAAGCAGGCAAACTCAAGCTTTTCTCCCACGAAAAAGATTAGGAGAAAAAATGGTAAGAGAGATTATTACAGATAAAAATCAGATAAACAGAATAAAAACATATGTCGAAGGCTTTGATGAGCATCTTCAGGGCGGGATTCCAGAAGGCCATATTGTGCTTGTTAGCGGAGTTGCAGGTACAATGAAATCCTCTTTTGTATTTAATGTGCTTTACAATGAAGCGCTCAACGGCAGAGTCTGCATGTACGTCTCCCTTGAACAGTCTTACACATCACTTATCAACCACATGGTTAACATGGACTTCAAAATGGATAAGGTTAACCTGGTAATCTTGTCCGATATTTCAAAAATTAATGAGGCGATTGCACAAATAGATGAAAACAAAGGAGCACTCATAATCACAGACCTTAGCTCAATTAGGAAACAAGTCAAGCAGATCCAAGTTGATTCAACCAAAGACTGGCTCAATGTTATCAAGAACATTGTTAAAAAGGTTAAGGACAAGGCAAAGTGCGATTTGTTCTGCCTGGATTCAATGTCTGCTTTGTATGTTTTATCAAACTTTGATGATGCCCGCACCAAACTATTCCATGTTTTCGAATTCTTGCGCGACTTAGAAATAACCTCATTCCTCATCTCAGAAATGCCGCTGAGCAAACACAAATACTCTGAATATGAGGTTGAAGACTATCTTGCTGATGGAATAATAGTACTTGATCTGGCTAGGCATCAGAGGAAAGTGAGCAGGGAAATTGCAGTGGTGAAGATGAGGGGCACGGATTGCAACCATGATATTTTCACCCTCGAGTTTAAAGATGGCAAGTTCCATGCTTTGTACGGCGGAAAAATTCCCCTGATTTAGAAACTATTATATATCAGTATCTGCCTTATTCCGCATATGCCGAATCCGAGTATTTTCTATGAAATGGAGTACAAAGCCCTTTTGTCCAAAGAGCAGTACACTCAGCTCTTGAACCGCCTTTTTGCAGAGAAAAAACTCATAAACGCAGATGTGATATATACCCTCAAATTCAAGCCAGACCTGCGCTTGAGGCACTCGCCAAAGATTGCAGAGATCGTGTGCAAGGAAGGGGATCCAACCAAGCTATGCAGAAAAGAGATCTCCATCCCCCTGAGGAACAAAAACGAAATAGAATATTTCAACCAGCTGTTCCAGCTAATGGGATTAGAGCATGATCCGCCGTGGATTAAGCACAAACATGAATTTCTGTACAGTTACAAAGGCTATGACTATATCGCATGTGTCCAGCACATTGAGAATTTTGCATACATACTGGAAGTTGAATTCTGCAGCATGACCAGGCATATCGGAGCTCACAAGGATAACATCAGGGCAATAATCCGGGAATTGGGTTGCGAACCAATTACCCCAAAAGAGTACACCCAGAAAATTGAAGAATACATCAAGCAGAACAAGCCACGATGATTCAGCTCAAACTTTTCATCAACAAAACCATCGAACAAAATGCTGCTCTCTATTTTGAGAAAGCCAAAAAATCCAAGAAGAAATTACAAGGAGCACTCAGAGCACTAGAAACCACTAAAATAAAACTATTACAGCAGGAGAAATCTAAAGTTAAAACCCCAGTAATAAAAGCAACCCGTACAAAAAAGTGGTATGATTCATTTAGATGGTTTGTTAGCTCAGAAGGCTTTTTATGTGTGGGTGGCCGGGACGCGACAACAAATGAGATTCTGATCAAGAAACACACAGAAAGTAATGACATAGTGTTCCACACCAAAATTGAAGGCTCACCATTCTTTGTGATCAAGGCAGAAGGCAAAAAGCCAGGCAAAGCTTCACTGGAAGAAACTGCTCAGGCCACAGCATCCTACTCCAGGGCTTGGAGACTTGGCCTTTCAGGAGTGGAGGTATTTTATGTCACTCCAGACCAGCTCTCAAAGCAAGCGCCCACCGGTGAATACATTGGCAAAGGCGCATTCACAATATCCGGCAAAATGAACCTTATGTTTGCCGCAGTCCAAATCGCAGTCGGAATAACCAAAGACCAGATTATAGGCGGTCCAGTAAACGCAATCAAGAAAAATGCAGACAAATATACTCTCCTAAAACAAGGAAAAGGCAAAACAACTGCAATCGGCAAAAAAATCCAGAGACAGATAGGTGGCGACCTCGATGAGATTATTAGGTTCATACCAGCAGGAGGCGCGGATCTGCTCTGATATTGAAAAGACTTTTATATAAGATATGCACTCCCTTTTTGCTATGAACAAGTACCATACTATGAATTTTTTTGCCTTTTTCTAGATTGATCTACTGATATAACTTCCAATTCTCGCAGGGTTGAAAGCCCAAATGCTTCGGAAGGAAAAATCAGATTCTGTTCGTCAATCATTTCAGTGTGTAATATAATAAAATAGTCGGCAGACTCTAAAATGCGGAGGTTCAAAATGAGAATTATCGGTTTACACGAAGTATGGAGATCTCCTTACACCCATTGGTTAAGGAGTCTAAATCTTAAACTAGAAGACGGCGCACTTGAGGGTGAACCACTTACAGACCTGTGTGCGAGGCTCCTCTCTGGTTACTCAGGTGTAAGAGTAGGTTCTAACACAGAACATCGTGTAGTCCTGGCAGCTCTAATTCCAGCACCAAAATCCGGCTGCATGGATAGACTTGTTATGGCTGAGAGGTGGGGGAAGCTACCTCCTGAGGAAATCATTAAAATCTGTTACGAATGGGGTGGGTTTCGGCCAGAGGAGGATCTTGCAGAAATGTATAGAGTATGGGGCGGTTTATCCCAGCAAGCTCTTGTAGGAATGAGCAAAGTAGTGGCAATGTGTCCGGAAAGGCTGGTAGAGGTTCTTGAGCAGTACTGTTCGAGTCATGAAGAGGACCTTCAGCAAGTCCGCTATAATGCTCCAATAGTAATTAGTCTTCTTGTAAGAGCAGAGCGAAAGCGAATTACTGCAATGCTTGGTTCAAGCGGAGCATGCGGATTACAGTTAAATGAAGACTCGGTAGAACTTGTAAATTTGGGAGATGTTCTAAGACTGTGGCTCAACCATCAAATGGGATGCTACGCACTTCAAGCACCAGTATGCTATTTGCTACGGGGAACAAAAAATCACCCTAAGGTAGATAGGAAAGAGGACTGTAGAGTCTATCAAACAATTGAAAGTCTTCTAGGCTAATTGAACATTTTTTTATTTTTTTTCTGGGATAGCCAAAACATTTATATTCTCTTATTTCATTTTTTCTTATATGGAACAATTCAAGCAAGAAGTTATCAAAGAGCTGGAAAAAGTGACTAAACTAGAAAAGAACCAGTTGCTATCCCTACTTGAAATCCCTGACCCAAAATTTGGGGATTTTGCATTTCCAACCTTTGTTCTAGCCAAATCCCTTAAAAAGAATCCAAACCAGATAGCACAGGAATTTGCCAATAAATTGAAACCAACAAAAATCATTACCAAAATCCAGGCAACCGGCCCGTATGTTAATTTCTTCATTAATCCAACAGCAACCTCTACTACAATCCTGGCCCAAATAACCAAATCGAAAAGCAAATATGGCCAAGGCAAAAAAACCAACAAGACAGTACTCATTGAAGGTTGGCAGCCCAACACCCATAAAGCCTTTCATATTGGACATATCAGGAATGCAGTACTGAGCGAAAGCCTTGCCAGAATCCTTGAATACCAGGGCAACAAGGTGATAAGATGTGCATATATGGGTGATGTAGGCACACATGTAGCCAAATGGCTATGGTACTTCACCAAATTCCACAAAGGAGATATTCCTAATAAGAACGTAACAAAGTGGGCAGGCGAAATCTACACTAAAGCAACTCAGCTAAGCCAGGAAAATCCAGACTACCAAAAAGAGATCCACGAACTGCACAGCAAGCTGGAAAATGGTGACAAGACGCTTATAAAACTCTGGAAAAAGACAAGACAGCTCTGTCTCAAAGATATAATGGCAATACTGAAAGAACTCGACTCTCATGTTGGCCGTGTATACTACGAAAGCGAAGTTGAGCAGCCAGGTAAGAAAATCGTGAAAGAGCTCGCAGCAAAAGGTGTAGCGCAGTACAGCGACGGAGCTATTATCCTCAACCTTGAACACTACAACCTTGGGGTTTTTGTCCTGCTGAAAAGCAATGGTGCTTCACTTTACTCAACAAAAGATATCGCGCTTGCATATCTCAAATCAAAAGAATTCGAATTTACCACTTCATTGTACGTGGTTGGTGCTGAGCAGGACCACCACTTCAGGCAGTTATTCAAAACACTGGAACTTATTGGTTATCCTGATGCAGCCAAAGTTAAACATGTCTCCTTCGGTCTGGTAGTACTCAAAGAAGGCAAGATGTCCTCACGCCAGGGCAACATTGTTCTTTATGAAGACTTCCGCGAGCAGCTGTTCCAGCAGGTTGCAAAGCAAATAGCATCTCTTGCTTTGCCAGAAAAAGAAAAAGCAGTTATCAAAAAAACCGTAGCTTTTGGAGCTATGAAATTCACCATGCTCAGCCAGGATGCCCACAAAGAGATAGTGTTTGACCCAGAACAAGCACTCTCATTTGAAGGCGAAACCGGCCCATATATCCAGTACACCCATGCCAGAATCTCTTCAATCCTCAGAAAATCTGAACAGCCAAAAAAACCCAACTATTCACTTTTACAAGAAGAGCTTGAGCAAAGAATAGTAGCCCAGCTTGCGCTATTCCCACAAAAAGTACAAGAGTCAGCACAACACCTAAAACCGAATCTGATAGCACGTTATTTAATAGACCTAGCACAGTTATTTAACGAATTTTACCACAAGTACCCAGTCCTCAAAGCAGAAATAGAGCTTAGAAAAGCTAGGCTAGTACTCTGCCAGGCTACTGCAACTGTACTCAAAAACGGGCTTGCCCTGCTCTCCATTGAAGCCCCTGAGCGGATGTAAAGATTGATTCTATTTTTTCGTTACTGCCACATGATGTGGCCAAGCTGACCAGGTTCCTCTATGCCATATAGGGTTCTGGTCAGCAGAGTAGGGCTCATAGAGACCGTCTGAGCCATTAGCATCATCGTCTCAATAATAATTCCCAGATCAAAAACAATTAAAACAACAACATTTATAAACTCCAAAAACCAAAATCGCCTTGGGGGTTTACATGTATCCAGAAAAAAAGATTGTCAACATCTGGCTCAACCAGCAAGGCTATTCTGTTGTTAATAACATCAACGCAGGCAACCAGGTAGTTGACACTCTGGCAATCAAGCTCAAGAGAAGCGAGCCAATAGAAGTCAAACATATTGAAGTAAGTTGCTCTGTAACCAAGACCGCAGACAAACCTGAAGCAATCCAGTCAAAATTCAACAGCAAACACGTTCACAAAACCATCAAAGATTACCTTGGCAAACACTTCGGGCAAGCTCCTGAATATGAGAATATGCTTATAACAACGACCCCTTACAACATCCCGGGCATCAAAGATGTCCCATTCAGCCATGTGATAACAGAAGTACTGCAGGGCCTTGATAAGCAAAATTACAATGATCCAATTCTTAGAACACTCCAGCTAGTCAAATTCATTGCCCTCACCTCTCCGAAAGGGCTTTCCAAGCTCATGGCAAAACAGAGTAAGCTTCTCAGTCACCAATCAAGGAGTGCGTTGCTCAACTATCTCCTAGAGGACCAGGAAAACATAAATATCCTGGCAAAAAAGAGTTTTGAACCTTCTATTATGGCAATTCTGAAAGAGTCAGGGTTAAGCAACCCAGACAAACTCTTCAACGCAATAAACACCCAGCTCCTGAGCAACCGATCCAAGAAAAGGTTCATGACAATCCTTGAAAAACAAACTGAAAAGCCAGTTCCCAAGAGCAAGGAAAAACCCCTTGATTACTACCTAAAAAGAGGATAAAATCACAGCAACATTCACTCTCACCATTATAGCAGGGATACTCCTAATTGGCATTCTCTGCTCAATGCTTGCAGACAAACTGAAAATCCCAAATGTGCTGCTGCTCATTCTAATCGGGTTTTTGCTCAGCAGACTCAGTTTTCAGGGAGAAAAACTCATCAACTTCTCTCCTATGTTCCTGAGCAGTCTTGGAATACTGGCGCTTGTCATGATTGTATTTGATGGCACTTCAAATTTCAAATGGAGAGATATTGACTCATTTTCAGTGCGCATCCTCAAACTGGTAATCTCTTTCATATTTCTCAATGTAATCTTCCTCACATTGGCTACTATGCTCATTTTCCCTTTCAATGCGCGCTCGCTTCTGCTGGAGGTGTGCCTGGCATTAATATTCTCTTTTATCAACAGCGGTACAGATCCTGCAACAGTGATAATCATTGTAAAAGACCACGGCAGAGAAAAGATCCCCAAACTGCTTCAAATAGAATCGATCATGAACACCCCTTTCATGGTGCTATTTCCCTTCATAATAATCGAGCTAATGGAAAGCATCAAACTGGATTTTATCCTTCCCACGCTGCTGGAGCAGGTCCAGCCACTCATCCAGCAATTTGTAACAGGAATCGGCTCAGGCGTGCTTGTTGGCATAATCTTCTTTAAGGTGATGAGGAAGAGATATTCGGAAAAGTTTAGCCCCCTTGCACTCATTACAGCTGCACTCTTAACCTACACTCTTGCAGAAAACCTCGGAGGAAACGGTGTACTTGCCGTAACAACACTTGGGATCTTCTTTGGCAATGTGATGGTGGCTCAAAAAGACCACTTAATGGAATTTTCAACCCTGTTTGCCAGCGCCTTGGAAATTATGGTCTTTGTCTTTATTGGCCTAATAGTTGAGATTCCATTCACCATCAGCTTTTTCATTCGCTCAATCTTGCTTTTCGCCGTATACCTGCTCGTCAGGTATGCATCAATCCACATAACATTCAGATCTGACTTCTCTTTTAGAGAAAAGCTGTATATGACATTCAATGTCTCAAAAGGGATTGCAGTTGCCACCCTTGTTTTCGCCATAACCACTCTCTACCAGGATGAAACAAGCGTATTGTTCAATATGCACGGAATAACCAGCCTGCTAAACCTAACCCTTATTTTCATGGTATACAGTATCACCCTGTCAACAATAGTGGTCAGATATACAGATTATTTCTTGAAACCTAACTGCCGCAAGGCCGATTAACCTTACCGCCGCTTGAGTTTAACAGCGTAATATTCAGCTTAGAACTACCGATACTATACCTAGTCACACCAGGATCATCATCAATATCCACAATGTTGCCCCTTTCATCCTCAAAGTGTATGCAGAACTCGCTCGCAATCCCTAAAGCATTTTTAATATCTTCATAATCCATGGCAGCCAACTGCTCCAGCCTAACACTGTCAACCTTGTTCCCGATAATTGGGGCAATAGGGCTTGCTGTATTCTCATCAATAGCAATCAGGGTTTCAGAGACAACCTCAGAGTCTGTTGAGAGCACTTCCCCCATATCCCCCTCTTTAGAAGAGGAAATCACATACAAAAACACAATAATCCCAACAATAAAAATACTTGCCGCAATCAATATATCAAGCGACCATGTCTGGGATTTACTGCTTATTCTTATCACCTCAGGTAATCCAAATGGTTTTATATATAAATACTTTTTCATCCGCTATGAACAAACACCACACCGTCTGTTTTTGTTATTACCACAGTGGTGTTTAATTTTGGCACAATCGACCCTGTTACCAACTTAGAAACAGGGAGCACATGATCATAATCAAGGCTGTGGTTAGCATAGTGCACAATCAGATCTGTCTGGTTTAGTCCCTCTGCAGCATAATCCTGGATGATTATCTCATAATCATACCCATTCAAGTCTAAAGGCACTTCAAATTCTCTGTAATAGCCGTCCACTGCAGAACCGGCAAGCCTAAGCTCATTTTGCACATAGGCTCCAAGCTCTTCCAGCAGGATAATCTCTCTCTCCTTATAGATAGAGGCCAGACGGTCACTCACCGCAACAAAGAATACAGTGAAAATCAGAAACATAAAGGTTACAAGCAATGCAAACTCAATGGAAGACTGAGCGTTTCTCATCTTATGTCAATATACACATACCCTTGTGTACTTGTATTCCTTGTTTCAACCACAACGTACTTCAGGCCAGCAGAGTAATCTTCCTGTGTTATACTGGCATTAATATTCACACTGCAAAAAAAACTAAGCGCTCTGCCATCATCCATCACAAACATAATCTCATTGTAGTTATTGCTCCAGTCACTGGTAATATTGATCAGTGCAATTCCCCGAGGCATTGTCTCTTCAAGAGTGAGCCTTGAAGGCTGCCCCATATAATATGCTGTCTCAGCAGCATTCACAATATCATTGCCAATAATCCTAACCTGGTCATCAACAATACTCTTACTGGATCTTGCTGAATAATCCTGGAATACATAGACAGTCGGGATCAAAATCACAAATACCAAAGAGAAAACTGTAAGATATTCAATTGATGCTTGTGCACGTAGCATTATAAAAAAGGAAAAAATTAAGGTTCAATACCGGTAAAAAGCTCACCC
>JBDRLT010000023.1:0-45542 GCA_043812815.1 Candidatus Woesearchaeota archaeon
TAGGTAGAGACTTCCATCAGTCCACATTTCAAGAAAGCCCATAGTTGTGGGTATAGGCAAAGTCAAGCAATCGTCCTCAGTACCACAAGCATCATCTGTATCGGCTGCAAGAGAGCGGGTGTGAACGAAAGGAGATTTAGTAGGTCTTGTCGGTTCTACACCAGCGGCATCGGCAGTAGAATAAGATGCTGTCCCTCTGAATGTCGCATCCCAACCCGTACCTGTAATATTAAACATATATTCGGCTGCATCTGCATCGCCTGTGATATTATCAAAGGTTAACCCATTAAGCGTTCCCCCTGTGTGGTTTACTGCTGATGTGGGTGCAAGTTTTAACACTGATATTTCATCTCCTGCATCCATAATTCCAAGAATGGGTGTAAAAGTAACAGCTACCTTAGCTGTATCATCTGCCGTGAAATCAAACGCTCCTGTGGTTGCAGTCGTGCCGAGACGGAAGTTGTACCATGAGGTAGCGTTGACTTGCATATCGAAAAAGTATTGAAGACCAGAACCAACTCTAGTTTGATTTCTCAATATAAGTAAGTCTGTATTTGCTGCTGTACCAGAGGCTTGGTTATAAGTTGGATATAATACTAATCCATTCTGCTGTAATGCAGTACTTGTATCTGTACCGCTAATTGCTATTATTCTGCTTTTTGCTGCTGATCCAGAACCGCCTGCATCTTGTAATGTTAAGGTAGAATTTGCAGCTACAGTAGAAATTTTTGGTGCATAAAAACCATTTGAAGCTACTGTGCCGCCTGCACTATTTACATAGAAAACATTCACCCCATCAACACCCCAGTTGAACCCTTTAGAGCCAAAATAGAAGCCACTGTCTGCATCGTCAGAGACTATGCTTGGGGCTGTGACTGAGCCCGCAGGTAAAGTCATAATACCTGTATCATCAATTGTAATAAGAGAATTTTGGATTATTTTTCCAGTAACCAAATGATAACGAGCAATTGCATTATCAGTTGAGGATACAGGGCCAACTACATCACCAATTCCTCCTGCACCACCTGTTACACCCACTACCCATTGAGAAGCGTATGCTGGACTTAGCATGCTTAGAAAAATAACTAAGAATAATGAGATTACGTATTTCATGTTACCTCCATTCATTTTATGTTTTCCTCAGAGCCAGTAGAAGAACAAGAGCGCCTCCTCCTAGCATTAACATCGTTGTAGTGTCCATTCCAAACAAGCTGGCTTCAGAAGCATATGCAAATTGTCCATCTGCTGTCATCCCACTTGGAATCGCAGAAGAGTACTGATCATATCCAGCTTTCATTAGTTCTTCTTGGATTTTAGCTTGCCGCTGTGAAGACCATAAGCCAATACCAGCTTTTACAACAGACGCAAGAACAGAAGGAGAAGCTTTCAAAACAGTTGACCAGACTGCTGCTTTAGTAGCTGCTGGAAGAACTGCTGCAGCAGCAGCCGTATATGTAGACCCTCCAATGGTAAATGTCTGAGACGTAAGAGCAGTAACTCCCGTAAGATGAGGAGCTACATACCCAGGAGCTGTTAAAGTTATCCCGCTTGTTGGAGAAACAATTCCAGTTGCTGTAGGAGCAGCTCCAGACACAATACCAGTCGCTCCTCCCCATGCTCCCAAAACATATCCAGCTCCAGTAAAAGCTATAAGAAAAGCTGCTCCTTTCAGAATCTCAAGCCATGCTGGTTTCTCATCTTTCTGCCATTGAAGTGTTTTTGTAGCAGTATCTCTGTTATATCTGACAATGATTTTATTTTCTTCATAAATCTCAATATCAAAATTCTGCCAAACATAAGTGTAGGTGAGAATAATCCAGTTATCGTCTGCTTCCTTACGAGTAGCGCTCGAGAGATATGAGTTTGGATCTTTCCAGTTTGTGACAGTAGTTTTAATTTTTACCGGCAAATGAGCTGCAACTGCTTGAAGAATATTTTTACCTACATCCTCTTCAAAAACAGCTGACCAGAAGTTAACATTGTTCCATTGAACATTTTCTGAAATTGGAGGAGGTTCTTTCACAACACAGTATGATATAGTATTTGGCTGCATCTGAGAAGGATTCAGAACATTATATACTTCACTAAAATCTATATTCTCCTGAGATGAACGAACTTCAAAATACTGAAATGCTTTTTCTGCAAATTCTTTGATAAGCTGGGCTTTATAAACCATTGAGCAAAGATACTGTGGTTTTTTACCGTATAACTTATCTTTGGTAACTATGTTTAGCTCATTAAGATATTCAAATAAGATAGACGCTAGCTGCATTTTTTCCAGTTTCATGTCTTCACAGTTGCCTGCTGTCTTGAAAGAAAGCGGAATACGCTTTTCCTTATCATACCTAGATAAAAAGTTTATTGTCATCGGCATTTGAGGAGAGATAATGTACCTGATTATGTCCCTGTATGCTTCAACCTTTTTATTATATCTATACTGGTCAATTCCTAAATCATAATCAATAGTTCCATAACCCCAAACATCAGATTCTCCTTTTAATATTATTGTAGATTTTTCACTGACCTCTTTCGTAAGAGTAGCGTCTCCTAAAAGGACAAGCATTGCTAAAGCTGCTTGTGGAAAGTTGTCAACAAATGATTTAGAACTGAGCCAGACTCTTCCTGGTACATACAGAGTTTTCATATTACATGTCTCCTTCTTAAAATAAAGTAAACTCCCAGCGTAGCAAAGAATCCAACTATTGCAGTAGTAACTGGATTTTCTGCAATAACATCTGCAATAATACCTGTGATCGTCTTATATCCGTAAAAAATATGATTCCCAATCTGCCCGATTAATGGAATAGTTGAAGCCCATGCAGGAGTAACATACGTTGCATGAAAGTACGTGGCTCCATAAGTATTGTCTGTTAAAACTCCAGTAAACATCATCCTTGAAAGCTCATATGCTTTAGATAAATTCGCATCAGACAAAAGATATGAATCAAAACCTGCAGCAATTAATTCCATTTTTGGACGCTGAGAATCAGAAGCATTATAAGGGGAGAACTGATACGGCTTTAAGATAACAGCATGGTAGACCGATCCTGTAGCGGCAAGGATGCTCTGATCTGCAAACTGATTTGAATCTTTTGTCCTGTTACGAATTACGTTTATTACTGCTATCATCCCTTCAGCTCCCTCATTCCGTGCTTCTCCATAAGCAGTGAGAGCGGTAAGCTTGTCAGCTGAGATGCTATAAAAAATTGAGTTGTTCATCGTCTCACCAAGAGCTTCGCATAATTGATAACAGAGTCTTTAAGAATTTGTGCAGCTTTGAATACGATGTTCACATAGGACTGATTAATGAACATTCCAGCTTGAGTGTACCTTGGAGATCCTGCATTGTAAGCTGCTACAGCTTTTGACCAGTCTTTATATCTCTGATATAAATTCAGGAGATATTGTGTTCCTAAATATATATTAAAGATAGGTTCATAAAGATCTTCTTGTTTCAGCTGCACTCCAGCTATTTCGTTCGCTGTAGGCATAGTCAGATGCATCAGACCAAAGCTCCTGTCGTTAGGATTATCATCATTCCATCTATAAGAATATATGTCATACTTGCTCTCCTGCCAGATAACTCCTTTTACGATGGATTCCGGAACTCCCATAATCCTGCAAATGTCTTCGACATACCCCTCGATAATTATCATCTGAGCAGAAGGAGGCATTATTGCTCTTGATCTTACTCCCACCTCATCTCCTCAATACCAATATCAGTACAACTATTCCAGCTGCAGCAATCATACTGAAAGTCAGATTGTCCATACTAAACAAATTTCCCTCTTGAACAGGACTTGGAAGGGTCTGATACAGCTGCTGTCTAGAAGCTACTTGTTCAGGAAGATATGAAATTTGTGTAACAGAAATATTCATTATCTAAACCCTATTCTTCGTAAGAATTCAATAACTTCCTCTGCAAAATCCGCTCCTATTTTAAACCCTGTCCTCAATTCCTGGATGATACATTGTGTTTGAAGATCCAGTTGGTATCCATAAAAGTTCTGTTTGACAGGAAGAAGCTGATCACTTTTCTGTCTTCCGTTCTTGTGCTTAGAAGGCTGCTTCTCAAGCTCTTCTTCCTCATGGTCAGGGACAAACGTTCCGTCTTTTCTCCGTTTCATTATTATGACTGGAGGCATAGTTATTTCTTCCTTACAGTCTTCGGAGCTGTCCGATACACGGTTCTCACTGAAGGAGATGATTTTCCTTTTGTCAGAAGCAGAACAGCTGCAATCCCTAATCCTCCAATCAAAACATATTTCATTAAGTCAGAAGAGTTTATCCCAGTAGAGTATGGAATTGTTCCGCCAGCTCCTTGAAGAATCATTCCAGATTTTGCCGCTTTCATTTGAGCTTCAGCAGTTGATTTCGCTTGCTGAAGTTTTAAGTACTCAGTCCCCAATGATGTCAGTGATGGAAGAAGAGACCCAGTAATAAAATCAAGAAATCCTCCTCCTTCACTGGAAACTCCTGATCCAGCTGGAGTAGGAAGCAATGCAGTATTAGTTGTTAGTGATGTAGCTCCAAACATTGATTATTTACCTCCTTTCTTAGTTAATGAAGAGATCAGAACAAATCCTACTCCTCCAAGTATTAGAAGCAATGAAAGATTTGATACTAAAGATGCAGAAGTAATTGAAGCTTTCTGTGCTGTTTGAGCCTGGATAAGCTTTGCTTGAGCTTCTGCAATCTGAGTCTGGTATTTTGCTTGCTCCAAGCCTGTAAAAAACTTAAGTCCAGATTCAAGAAATCCCCAAATACTTCTTGCTGCATCAGATGAGTTAGAGTTAGTCGCAGCGGCAGCTCCAATTGGAACGTCATTAAATCCAGCCAACTCTGGATATGCTATCGGAAGCTGTTGTACTCCAAACTCTGATTTTCCTGAGTATTCTGGAATCTCTTTTGTGTGGTAGTCTGGGAATATTGCTAGCCTGAAAAGATTCCTCTCTTTTCCCATTTCTCTAAGAGTCTTTGGAGTACGAAACCTGTCTAATGTGCCAGTTGCGTTTCCTGCATGAACTGACTTATCAGGCTCAGTCCAGGGAAGAGACCAAATGCCGTTATATGGAAACCTTAGTACAACAGGCATTGGAGGAAGATTGTCAGGATACAAAGATCCCTTCTTATACAGCATAAGCTTATCGTTGCTTTCTGCTTTCTGCTCTGTGAATTTTTTTATTCCATTACTGTTTGAATACATGGCTATCTCCTTTTATTTGTTAGCAACATAAAAAGAACTGCTGCTCCGACTACCCATGTCCATGGAGTATCAAAGATTGAAGCTTGAACAGCTTGAGGCTCACTTTCCTGCACCACACTAGAAGGAACATACATGATGCTTAATGGATCTTGAGTCGTTACAGCTTGAGATGGAGCCGTTTGGATTAAAGCTGATGGCTGAACAGTAGTTATTGGAGCTAAAGCCTGAACTGGAGCTGGAGTAGTTATGGATGGCTGAACAATTTCCATAGTATGGTACAGAATTGGAGCCATTCCTCCTTGTTTTGGAATTACAGAAACTGGTCTTGAGATGATAGTAGATCGAGGTTTTGCAATTTCCATAGTATGATATACTACTGGAGTCATTTGTCCTCTTCCAGGAGTAACTATTGGAGTCTGAACTAAAGTCACAGGACTTAGCGGAACAACCGGAATTATCACTGGAGTAACCGGAACTGGTTGAGCAGTAGAACGCACAATTGATCTAGGAGCAGAAACAATTTGAGATGTACTTATCTTTGGAGTAAATCTTCTCAGAGAAGCTGCTTGGCTGAACATTACTTTTTCCTCCTGAAGAGCATGAATGCTGCAACAGCAGCTCCTCCTATTAAAAGAAGAGTTGTTGTATCCATTCCCAAAAATCCAGTAGAAGTCTGTCCAACTGCACTTCCTCCTGGCATATCGATAAGATTTTTTCCAGTAGAGGGTTGAACCCATTCTGCTTCAGTAATCTGAGTCTTGATCAAGTCTTGGACTTGCTCAATTGGCCATCCACTAGAGAATAGAAATACTTTTGTCAATGAGCCATCAGAGTTGACTAAGTATTTCATCATTGCTCCCACACCCTGAGCTTTAAACAGTGCATCGACCCTAGAGTCTGAAACTGTTTCTTTAAACTTTGCTATAAGCCAAATTGGCGTTTGAGATTGTGAAAACATTTTATGTTACCTCCTTATTCCCAGGCTCTGACATATATTACTTGAGCTCCTGCTGCAGCTATTACGCTGATCGATGATGTCCCATAGTCATCAAGAATAACAGATGTGCTTGCAGGAATTCTGTCGTCTCCAGCAGCATTTGCAGCTGGACATACTGCAGTTCCTCCTGTCCAGTCAATACATATTTCGTTTGTATTCGCTGCAGGAGTGTTTATAGCAATCTTCTTTGCCCTGAATCCAAATGGTATGTTAATGCTAGCTGCTCCAACATTATCTCGCTTTACAGCATAAAATTGTTTCCCAGCAGGTGCTCTCTTTCTCTGAAAACGATCTCCGTCCCACTCATACGGGGTAACAGCTAAAATTCCACGATCAAGATTGTCTCCAACAGCTCCGTCTTTGACAATGTTCCATTGCTGAGGCTTTTCTTGTACGCCTATCCCTGAATTCTGACTCATGATAACTGGATAAGACGCAAAATTCAGAGATCTGGCTGTTTTAAAGTCGCTATTCTTGTCAAAATATGAAACAAACACATTTCCGTTAGAAGAATCATAATCAAAACCAATTAGAGGAATGTTTGCAAAAAGCCCAGGATACCTGTCTACAATCTCAATAGTCCAAGATGCTCCAAGATTGAATGACCTTGCTAACCGAAGATAACCATTTGTGTTATCATTCATTACAATCATAATATCCACATTCTGATAGGCTGAAGTTGGAACGTAAGGACTGACGGCTAAAGAAGAACCAAAATACACTTCTCCTGACAGGATATCTTTTAAAGTCCAGGTGGCGCCATTGTCAGTAGATCTTCCAAATTTTATCGTGTTAGTGTCTCCATTGTTATATGAAACAAAAACATCATAGTTGCCAGCGTAATAAACCCATTTCATAGAGCTGATTGGAACGCTGGGAGCGCCTAACACAAAGATTTCTACATCATTGGTAGCCCATGTTGCAGCACTGTCAGCAGAATAAGCTATCTTTAGTTTTGTATTCGTAGTGTCATAATATGTTATAGCTAAAGCATCTTGAACAAGAGTCCAATAACCATCTATGGAAGGGTATACTCCAACAGCCCCGACAGTATCAACCGTACCAACTGACCAAGAAGCTCCATCATCTATGGACTTCGCATACCGTAAATCACTAGCGGTGGTATCTAAATAAGCGACATACATATGTCCGGACGCAGAGATGTAAACGATGCTGGGTTGTCTTCCTCTGTCGTTCGTGCTTTCTATAGTAGAAATCGTCCATGTGGCGCCTGAATTTATCGTCTTAGCAAACTTAGCGTCTAAAGTGACTGAATCATAGTAAGCAATAAAATATGTAGTAGAGTTTTTTATTGCAAGAGCTGGCTGAATTCCGTTTGCCGAAACGACTGTTACTGGAGCGCCCCAAGTTCGCCCATTATTAGAAGACTTAACAAATTTTATAACTCCTCCATCACTATAGACCGCTCCAATTACAGGAGAAGATATTACTTTAATGTCTGTCTTTGTCGTAACAGTTCCAGTCGCTACTATATAACTTTCCCATCCCCATTCAGATGCGTTGGCCGGAGATAGCAAGGCCAAAAGCAAAAGAAAGATTAATATCATCCGTTTTATCATAACTGAAACCTCCTGATTTCTACAGTTGTGTTTGCTACTCCCCAGAGTGCTACTCCTGCTCCAAGAACAAATGCTTCACGACATCCTTCCAGCAAGGGATATCCTGATACAGAGGTCACACTAGCAGCTCCAAGATATACCACTCTCTCCACTCCAGCTGAGCTTCCCCCAAGACCGTTCTTGAGAGTTACTCCTATGGAGAATGTTATCGCTCCAGCTATTACTGGATTCCATGTAAAAGCAATCCTAGAACCTATGCCGACATTTGTTCCTCCTGCATAGAATGTTCCAGTTACTGCTACACCAGCCAGCAGGTTTCCTACTGCAGCCCAGTTTCCTGAAAGATTATCATAAGACTCAAGAGCGATATCCCAAGTACCAGCATTCGCTGTAATGTCAATAAAGAAATGAGCAGTCTCATATCCAGCAACGTCAATGTACGTTGCTTCAGAGTTTCCAGCTGCTGCAGCAGTTGTGCTAGTCAAGCCTGTGATTGACGTTGCAAGAAGAGAGTCTCTTGCAGGATTAAGCACAAGATATGGAGTAGTTATTGAAGGATTAGCTATCAGAACAGGAGCAGTTCCTACCGCTATGACTTCTCCAATCAAACCTCTGCTTAAGTACAGTGCTTCTGGAGGAAAAGAAAACTCTGGAGTCTCTCTATTTACAGGCTGGCCTGGAACAGAGCTTAAATCATAAACCTTTACTGGAAATGGCACAATCCCAGCTTGAGGATTATTTATTGAGTATGGTTTAAGCATAGAGCTTCACTCCTGACAGGCAGATGTCTATTGTATTCTGGATTCCAAGAAGGTTTTGGATGTTTACTACCAGAACAGATCCCCTTAGAAGAAATCTGTTTGCTGGAAGAATATTTGGAAATGAGCCGTTCCCTATGAGATTGTCGATGTGAACAGCCGAATTCATCCAGTCTCTCCCTCTTGCGCTTTCTGTTACGGTGATTAAAGCATCGCCTGTCCTTGTGCCAGTAATCTTCTGCACCAGAAAGTCAGCGTCCATGTCGATTTCTATTCTTTGAACTGTTGTAGCCAGAGCTGCCACATTGACTCTTCCAGCTGTAAAACTGTACAAAGCAGGAACTTCTGCATAATAGTTCGATTGATTCCATGGAGCAGTTCCAGGTCTGATTTTTGCTCCATGAAATGACAGCCTTAATGTGTTTGCTACAGCAGAATAATCTGATGCTTCAACAGTAAAGTTCGCACCAGCTGCTATCACATGCGGTCTCGGCCACACAAATGGAATGAACGCATTGGATAGGCCCATTGGAAGAGTGTTCCTGCCAGCACAAGCCTTTACGTCAATGCCAGTTTTCATCAAATATCTTCCTGTTGAATCATCTCTGTACCGCAAAAGAATATTGTCGCTTGTTGCGACGTATGTTGTTTTGATAAACTCGAAGTTAGAATCTGAGTCTATCCTTACTACTGATAAGTCATATGCTACGCCTGTTCCAGGCGTCAGTGCTCTTACTACATCATAGATGAAGTATTCCCTCCACCATGGATTGCTTTTAGCCATTGCCTTAGTCTCCTTCCAGGATCTTAATGTTTTTCCACATTAGTTTTTAAATTACTTTTTGCAGAACCTTGCTGAATTGATGCTTGCCCTTAGCAGAATTGATATTAATGATATTCTTAGCAATTTCCCATTTTTCAGCAATCCTCTCATCCTTACCATTATTATTTAATTTAATCTTATGCAATTTGTTCAATAATTCAATCTGTGCTTTTTTAACTATTAAATAGGGATATAAAACAGATAGGAGGTCTGCTACATTTTCTCTTCCAGCTGTTCTAAAGGAAAATGATTGCAGACCTCCTTTTGTTCTACCTTTACACTGAATATAACCCTTGAAATATATAGCAAAAAGTAACAGGGGATCTCTTATGGTCTGGACTATACCTATTTCTATATGATTAGGATTATTGCCTAATCTATAAATAGATATAGATCCCTCTCCATCAAAAAATCCAGCTAAATATGCTAAATCTTTTCTGGCTATATTCTTCATCTATACATCCTTATGTGGGTCTACGCATATACCCTTGAAGGATTACATAGATGTCCACTGAGCCGGTTCCAGCCAGAGCCACTGCGGCTGACAGGTTGATCGTGACCGAGAAATTCTCATATGGATTTAAGACAATCGGAATGGGAAGCCTGTACATTGCAACATTAGCTCCTCCTCCGCCAGCCGTTCCCAGAATGGTAGAGTTGTTTGCAGTTGTAGATCCTACTATGTACGGATTTACTTCTGGGAGACTTACCAAGGGAATATACAGAATGTCCTTGTCCACAATCCTGAACTGCATCCAGGCATTGTTTCTGATTCTGTCACGGTCTGCAGAGTTTGCGACGGCACCAGGAACCTGATCGATGAACGCAAGGCTGATCCCGATGAACTTGAACATTTTTGTCGGGACAACATTCGAGTTCTCCATGTTGGTATCACGATAATCTTTTACCTTAGCTGCAGCTGCTGCTACACCTGTGATAAGGGTTGCAGCTTGGCCTTTCGCTGTGCTGAAAAACGCCAGAGAAGTCGCACCAGCATTCGGGTAATTGACCCTGTCATACAATGGCTGCCAGAGATCCTCTGGGAGTTCACTTCTCTGAGTTTTGTACTGCTGTGCTTGCATTGGATCGTAAACCATCTTTTACTACCTCCTAAATATTATTTTTTCTGGCCACTAGGGCACAATATTTAAGAGCACAATGGCTACTGAACGGCAAGGGCACAATGGCCTCTGAAGGGGATGTTATTCTAATACTGTACTACTTCACCGTACGGAAACGCCCCAAAATCAGATCCGAGCGGAGGATATGATTCTGATACATTACCTGGAAATGCTCCCAACTGTCCTGCTGGAACACTGAGATATCCTAGCGAAGTATTCAGAACATACTGATTCAGGAGATCGGTCGCAACTGTTATTGCTCCAATCAATGTCCAGATTGTTGCGTTTGATGCTCCAATAAATCTCCGGAGCAACATTCCACCTCCGAACGCAACTGCAAGTTTTGCTGCAGATGCAGGAAGACCTGTCAATCCGAGCATGCCTGGAATTTTATCACACGCCATCTTTGCAGCGATGCCTGTAGCAACAGGCATAAGCAATGACATCGGGTTTCTCAAGCTCAATGCTGGAACTGATACTGGATTCCTTCTTGTCCTTCTCCGAGGCCTGCTCTGATAAGTACGTCTTCGCTTGTTAGCATACATAACAGGATTTCTCCGGCTCCTTGCTCTTCTCCTCCTTCTTGGAGAATTCAGAGAAAAAACTGTACTTCTCTTAATTCTCCGCCTTCCTCTGCGGACTGGTACTAAAGACCTTTTACGTCTGCGCCTTCTTGGGTTTGCCACTACTATCACCTCCTCTCCTAATGGGTTCCAACGAGGGTACACTGCCCCAGCTGGTTTTGCTCTTCCTTTTGTTCTGCGTTTTCTCTTGCCCCATCCTTTTAATGAAGCAATACCGTGTTCTTTACGATGAGCGCCCCAAGGATCTGTGACTCCTCCAGCTTTGTGAGCTTTCCAAGCTTCCTTCATCCCTTTTGCTGCACCGTATTTCTTGACCATCCTGCTGAGAAGACCTGATGGAAGTCCAGTTGCACGTTTCCGTGCTGTCTTTGTTCCAGTCGCACCTCTCAATGTTCTGCTCCTACTGCGCCTTCTTCTGCGCACAGGATTGATTAAAAACGGCTCATGCATTCATTACACCTCCTTTCATTTTAGATTTTCTACTATACATCTTTTTTTTCATAATTAAACTTCTTCCACAGTCTCTTTTTTCCCTTTACAATTAAGCTCCCATCAGCGAGACCATAAACAGAAGCTTTTCCTTTAGTGCGCTTAAAATCATGACGAAATGGTTCTCCAGGCCAGAGAGACTCCCTACCTTTTACTGCCTCAACAGCTGTGATATTATCATAGATTTTTGTCATCCCTCCGGGATTCGGTATCGGTGATCATATTGGATTCTTTTTATATTTTCTCCCTATTCTCCCAATAATTAACTTATAGTCATGTAGACGAAGTTTTAATTTAAGATAAGATAAAAATCCATTTGTTATTAAAGTAGAATATTTGAATTCAGTAATAAGAATATCCAATCTCTCTCCTTTTAAGAATCGCTGAAGAAATAGCTTACCATTTTGGATATCGTCATCTGTAATTGCAAATCTTGGATTTCTTTTATATTTAGTTTTTAATCTTTTTATTATCTCTTTAGCTTCTTCAACTGATGGTCCACCCATGATACGAGCCATAGCAGGAGTCATTTTCAGTGTGTCTTCTGCAATCTTATATTGATGCTTATCAAACACATCCCATTGACTGCTTTTGGTTTTAGGATTTTCCCTTCCAGGTATCTTAATGCTGTTCTTGCTTGCATAGTTTAAAAGACCCTGGATATTCGCGAATGGGCCAATGACTTTCTTGAATTCTCCATGGCTCTTCTTCGTAGGAATAGCAGCAGACATGAATGGAACTCCTGAGCTTCCAGCTCCACGGACTCCGATGTAATATCTTACAGATGGATTGATGCTGAGGCGCTTTGATGCTAGCAATGATCTTTTGTGTGCTTGAACAGCACCTAAGCTCATATCTTGCAATCTCTCTCTACCTTGTCTCTTAAAAGCATCAGCCATTATTTTATAATGTTTCATTTCTTCTACATGCCAAGCAGCGCCAGGATTCTTTCTCATAAGTCTCAAAAGTAATAATTTTAATGCTCCTCTAATAGCTTGTGGAATTTCTTCAAATTCTTTATATTTGAGAGACTGAATTGGAATATGTGCATATACTGTCTTTTTCTGTATGCTTAATAGTGTTAATATATCCTCTCGTTTATCCACAGATAGTTTAGACCAGTAATTTTCTGCCTTCCAATAATCATCATAATACTTATCGTTCTTCCTCAGTCCCATCTTCTTCAAAACCTCCTCTCCAGTCTGCTGGATGAACGGCGTTTTCTTTTTCTTCTCTATCGCATAATATATAGCTTTCATATCAGCTGCAGTGAGCTGATCAGTGGTTTTCCCTATTTTCTTTGCCCACTTAGAAAGAAGATATGGATTCTTCAGTATCCCAGCTTTTCTCAATGTCTGCTGTCCAAGAGCTCCTACCGTAACTCCCAGTCCTACTCCGAGAGCTGTCTCGAGGATAGGATTAGCCTTACATTTTTTCGGGTTCTCTCCTACTGGGTGAAGGATCTTCTGAATTTCAACAGGTACCTTACATATCTTTTTTCTCGGCATCCATTCTCCTTTTTTACATCCGAACGTCACCCGATGAGCTCCCATCTTCTTTGTCCTAAAGGATCTCTTATCGAACGCTCTCTTGTGTTTTACAGTCTCATGAGTGAAGTTTTTTTCTGGCATCTTGCTCTTCTTTTACTTTATTGCTACCAGCATTGTCTCAATGTCCATAACAACATTGATCATATGCACTCTCGCCCATTCTTTTGCAGCCTCAGAACGAGTCTTCCACTCTGGATAATACTGAAACTTCATATATACCACTTCAAAATTACAATTGACATTGTAATGCTGAAGGCTGTTAGCTTCCAGCCATCTCTGGTTGAAATAGAGAAAGGTGCTTTCTGATATTGGGCGCACATGAGTGTAATCCTGGAATGCACGGATGGAGCTGTAATATGGAGCAATGAAAGTAACCTTACCTTTCGGGATAAGGATTCGGTATACCTCTTCCATAAATGACTTGATGTCTTTTGTATGCTCAATATAGTGAGAACAAAAAAACTCTCCAACCGAACTGTCTTTAAATATTAGAATTCCATTATCTATCTCATCTAGAATTCCTTCTGGAGCTGACCATTTATTACTATAAAGTTTCCATGGAAATCTACTAAGATCACAAATAATGTCTGCTTGGGTATCAGTAGAAATATCCATCCCAATGAATCCAGGTTTCTTGTTGTTGCCGCATGCTAAATCTAAGCGCAAGAATGATTTCTCGTCCTGGATTATAGTTGCGTCCTTGTCTACTTCCTGAATTTTTCCTAAGCTCATTTTATTTCACCTCCGAAAATTTCAATATTCTATTTTTAACTTCATTAATATTTTGTAATTCTTTCTCCCATACAGTAAGTGTTTTAAATCCCTTAGATTTATATACCTCAATCTTCCTCTTATCTTTCTCTTGTGTATTTTTATGCCAATAGTCGCCATTGAGCTCTATTATTAATTTCTTACCATTAACATTTATGAAATCAGGGCAAAACCCTTCTATAATAATTTTACCATCACCTACAAATTGCCAATTGTTAGGCTGAAGTTCTTGAAGGATATTAAATAATTTTAGTTCTGATTTGTTAGGTTTCAATTGCAGAGCCTTAAGCACAGCCCTAACAGTTTTCTCTTTTATTATAGGATCAGACCATGCTCTTATGGCTGCTTTTGATAATTTTCTTTTAGTTTCTTCTGAACGTTTTAATCCCTTACACAGAATACTATTTCTTTTCAAAATAGGCAATAATTTTTTCTTGTGACTTTCAGATAATTTTTTCCCTTTATTCCAACCAGCACAATTTTTCATAAATTTTTTCATATGCAATTCTGAAGGAACTTGACCTTTGTGAGATTCTGATAATTTTTTACAATGATCTACTGACATTGTCATTCCCTTATTCCACGAAGTATAACCTTTTGGCATTTAGTATACCTCGCCCGTCACAATATCCAAATGACTTATTCTAACTTTTGTATATACACCCATTTTCGCATTCAATTCATATTTAGCACAACGACAGAAAAAAGAATCTTCAGTAAAATACCAGACAGATCCTATATCTGTGTTTTGTATTGGTCCAGTCTTAAACCATGGATAAGGTAATTTTTTAAATAATTCTGTTTTTATAAGAGTAAAATCCATTCCTATAACATCACTAATGGCTACCTCTCCTAACTGATAATGAATTCCCTCTTTGAGATATCCCACAACATCGTCTCTCCAAAGAATTGGCATAGGTATGATTCCATCCTGTTTCATATAATAAAGTGCTCCAAGAATATCCCAATCTCCCCTTACTGCTTCCTCATATAAAAGCACAAGAGCATCCCAATGAGGAATCATATCATCCCCAATAAAAAAAATATATTCTGCAGGAAGAGGTCTGGATAAAGCACGCTGAACAATAATATTTCTTGCTTCTGCGATTTCCTTCTGCTTAACAGTAGTTCCATCCTGTCCGGGCAAAGGAGAATCCATGGGAACAATAATATTTTCAGCCTTAGCATTAACAGGCATAAGCAATCTCTGTGCAGCCAGGTGGAACTCTATAGGAACCATTCCAAATGTAGGCAGTCCTATAAAAAATGTCGGTCGTCTATGCGATCCCTGAATTACTTCCATATCTTGAGAATATTTCATGAAATCCCCTTTCGTGAAAAATTGCTGGCTCTCAGGAAAGAGATTTGCATCTCCTAGAGAACAGGTTGTGAGATACCTGCCTGAGAGCTCAGCGTGAAATCTGAGGGGAGACTGGACATATTTGCACCATTCCTTGGAAGGCGTCTATTTTTTGCCAATCTCCCCAACTTTATTTCCTCCTTACCGGATTACGCTGTGATACACAATTGACTGAGCTTCAAGAGCTTCAGTGTCACGCTGTCCAGAATTATACAAGGTGACATTTGTCGCATCCCAGATGGGAACCACATTAATGTGGGATATCCCAGATGCGCTCGATGCAGTCTCTCTTATCCCTATCCAATCCGGAGAAGCAGGCAATCCATGTGCGAATGTAGTATTGGCGTCTGTAGCCAGAGCTACCAATGTTCTCTCGTCAATAAATGCTCCTAGAAGAGCCATATGCTTTAACCTCCTTTACCGGATTAAACTGTGATATACTACTGATTGAACTTCTACAACTGTACTGTTCCTCTCTCCAGCATTGTAGAGAGAAACATTCGTTGCATCCCAGAGAGGAGTGATCTCTACTGCTGAGACGCTCGACGCACTTGATGTAGTCTCTCTGATGTGAACCCAGTCTGGAGATGCAGGCAATCCATGAGCGAATGATGCGCTTGAGTTGCTGGTAACTGATACCAATGTTCTTTCATCAATAAATGCTCCTAAAAGAGCCATAAGTTTTTAACCTCCTTTTGTATTATTTTCTCTGGATCTTCAGGGTTTCATCTTCCAGCTTCTCAACGGTGCTGTTGATCTTCATGATGCTGTTGAGCTCTTCCTGGCTGGAAACTGTTTTTCCCTCAACATGATTTCCATCCGAATCATAGATATTCACTATTATTGGATTGAAACCCTTTTTTCTTCTTTCGCCATTTTCACCTCCTTTTCATTAATACCGATCCAAGCACAATCCCTGCAACTGCTATCAACCCATATATGAGAAAATCAGACGAGACTGCTGGCTGAACTCCAGCATCTACTTCAAGGTTCTTCACATCCTTGATCTGTTTTTCCATTGCATATGCAAATGAGGCAGCAATTACAATGTCTTCTGCTAAGATGGTTCCTTGTTTTGCTCGTTCAATTGCGTTCAGAACTTGAGTAAGCTGCACTTGCAGATAGTCCTGAACTCCCAGGAGGACTTTGGCGCGATCCTTTATTCTAACATCTGAATGGTTCATAAGACGCAGAATTTTATCCTTGCAGACTAAAAATTCTGCTAGTCTCTTCTGAACCTCAGCTTCGATGTATTGCATGTTTGCATCAGCCATGTTATTTTCTCCTAAAGAATTCTATTGCAATAAGAATAATGCCTCCTCCTATCAGATAAGGAGTAAGAGGCTTCAGAGTTGCAGCAATCGTTGATCCTACGCTTGAACCAACTCCTGCTGTTATTGCAGTAACACCTCCAGCTTGTGAAGAGCCGTAGCCTCCTTCAGCAAAGAGGAAATTAGCATTGCCGTATCCCATATTATCCCAAGAATACTTGAATGCAGTTAGCCAATCGCTGAGAGTATAAGAAGATGTAGAGAGGATTATGATCACATACCTATCAGAGAAGAATGCTCTGCTTGCTGAAATAACTTCTCCGTAGTTCTTCATATAATATTTCATGTCTTCTGTTACAGCAGAATCTGAGTTGTACTCGAACAGTCTCCCATGTTCAAAGGTGAATGTGTAGATGTTTCCTTTCTGCAGAACAGCTGATGTTATAAGATAATCACCGAACATTTTTACACCTCCACTGATAAAACTCTTGCTGGACTGGAGTACTCCCACCCCAGGCCATACTGAGGCTTTGTCAAGTCTAACGGCATCCATCTCTTATTTGTAAAAACCATCCCATAAACATGCTCCAGCTCTCCTGATGGTTTTACTGCCACTGCTCTCATTCCTACTGGAAATCCTATTGATTTTAGAAGGCTAAGAGATAATAAGACATAGTCGTCACAGTCTATTTGAGGAATTTCTCCTACCTCCAATAAATGAAGGATTACTTCAGGAGAGCGCAGAAGTTCAATTCCATGGGTGTCCTTAAGGTACTGGGTATGGTTTACGAGGAAAGCAAAAATCATCTGGATCTTAGAGATGTCATTTCCATTATGACCTGATACAATGTTTTCTGCCCATCGCCTGACATAATAATTCTGAGCTCCAGAGTTGATCATGTTCTTCATAATTTTTAACGTATTAGTCACGGCATCATCTCCATGTCCAATAGAGAATTTCCGGTACTTTACTCCTGCAACTTGGCTTGCAATGCTCATGCTGGCTGAGGCTCCTTAGCCTTAAAAGGTATTGGCTCACGAGTTTTAATCTTTATGTAGGTCTTGCATCTTGAACAGTGGAGCTCCAATTCGTACTGAGTTCCGCCAACTTTTATTGCCAACTCTTTGTTGCAGTTGTGACATTTGAATGGCCCACCTTTCATCATAGCTGGATTACGGAAGTATGTTCCCACTTCCCCTCCTTATGCTGTTCCGACTTTTTCGCCTTGTATTTTTTCAATTGTTCCTCCACAGTTATCACATGTCTTGGAATCTTTTTCAAATTCTTCTTCAGAGCTGTAATCATAAATCTCATTACAAGTTCCACATTTCGCTGAGACCATGGAAGCTTCCAGCTCCTGTTTGACAGAATCAACAAATTCATTGAAGTATACTTTCGACCTATCTTCCATAAAGAATGATTCTGAAGTCATAGTCGCAAGCTGCTGTAGAAATGCGCCTGTTGTGATTGATCCTGACACTAGTGACTCAAGGATATGAGGTCCAATATACATTGTCATCATACTCTTCAAGTCCAGGTAGAAATTCTTGTCTCTAGCCTCTATCGCATCATAGATCTTTCTGATAACTGGATTCATTGGCTTTACCTCCTTGATTGCTGGAGTTTCAGGTCTGACTTCTCCCAATGGAGTCTCAGCAGAATTTAGATTAAGGTTGGCATAAGGATCAAATAGCTCTGGCTGTTTTCCTTCTATTAAAGCGGAGTGAGAAGGAGCGTCAGTTTCTGACGCTCCTTGATTAATGGGGAGTACAGGACGGACACTGGGGGAAATGCCGCCAGGAATTATGACTGATGATTTCTTCATATCTGAATATGCTTTTATTGCTCCTGTGATATCTCCAATGATTTTTTGTAGCTGAGGAGCTACCAGTCTCACAATCTCTATTCCGACTGATGGTTTTTCTCCAGTTCCGCCCAGTCCCATGTTTGTGAGAGTCTGAGTCAGTTCCACCAGTTGAGTAACTTTATCAATACTTCCCAGACCGTCTCCTGATCCGTCATCTCCTGTTTTGATGACCCCCAGTTCCTTAAGTCTTCCAAGTTTATCCCAGAAGTCGTCTTGTTTAGGCTGGAGAGAATTAGTAATAAGAGGAACTAGGATTTTTATCATAAGATCATCTTTGTTTCCACCGCCTAGCAACCCCAATTCTTTCAAAAGACTAACGGCCTGAAGCATAGAGGAATTGTCTGATTCCTTACTTACGGGCATGGAGTTCTTCATCACATCTACTCCAGACTTAAATATTTCTGCAATAGTCTTACTCATATCTTCAGGAGCCTTTTTATCAGTAAGAATATCTTTCGCGGCTCGAAGAATTTCGCCCACTTCAGAGATCTGTCCCTTAACATCTTTATTATCAGAAATGATTTCGTCAATGTCTATGGGAATCTCCATAGGACGTTTGTGGAATCCTTTATATCATTCTCTGAAAATCATAATCTTATAGATTCCACTACCCCATCGATGAGGATTTTTCTGAGTCTTCTTTGCTACATAATTACGTAGATCATCTTCAAGATCTTTCCAGCTTTCATAATCTGTAATTTTTTCCTTGAAAACCCATTTGGTAGGAACAGAATCATCATACTTATAAAGTTTGATATAATATCCCTTGCTGCGAGGAACATTTTCTAAGAGGGTGTCCAGATGCCATTCCTCTGGAGAAATTTCTTCTCCAGGAGCCTGATGGAATTCTGCTTCCAAGACTGGTGATTGAATTCCGTCATCTAAATTTTCTAGCTGACTAAGTTCTTCCATGCCGGCTTTAATACCTTCTTTTACTGTTTTTTTAATTGCATCATCCACTGAAGACCCCTTCTTTACCATATTTGTCCTCCCCTTAATTTAAATTCATAATTCCCAATAACACTCCCTATTGTTAAAATTATCTTCTATATAAAAATAAAAGGCAAGGAAAATCTTTTATTTACAAAATCCCCAATAAATGAACAAATTCAGCAATATATTGCTGAATATTAGGTCTATTGCGGTAAAGCGGTAAAGCGGTGATTTTTGGAGTGTGTTTTAAAAGGATTTCCCGATGTGCCGCTTTACCGCTTTCTTTTTCCTCTCGTATTACATATTTGAAAAAGGAAACTAGGGGGTAAGAAAAGTCCCACATATATAAAGGAAGGGACGATTTCCACGGGAGGGGGAATTCTGTCGTTCTATTTTTTTTTTTTTTTTAAAAAACAGAAAGTTAAAAGCCCGCTATGGAAATTCTATAACGGGTGTAAAGCGGTAAAAATATTTTTCTTTTTTATTGTTATAAAACAAAGACTTGAAAATCAGAAAATTATTAAAAATAATAGAATCTTCCTCTATAATCTAATAACTTTCCAATTTTATATTTCTGGAGAAAGAAAGCGGTAAAGCGGTAAATATTTTAAAAACAATAACTTATAATTTATTAATCAAATTGTATTAAAAAATAAAAATAGTAATAAAAGCATCCAGAATTGCTTCAAGAAATGCGCCTGCTGTGCAATTTTATTTTTAGCAATATATTGCCGAATTTGCTCTGGAATAAATAAACAAGACAAACAATATAAACAAATAAGCCAATTTATTAAGAAATATTCTCTTGTTAAATATTTTTTTGATCATAGAATTAAAACCTTCTATTAACCTCTGAATAGGAATTTCTATGGTTTTAAATTAGATCTAAATAAAGGTAAATCGAAATTTTGAATTATATTATTGTTGGAATATTTTTACTGGGGTGAATATTCATTGCCTTTTTCGAGATATCAAGGCATAATTTTATCTGAAGGCAGACAGCCCTCTACTTCAGTCTTGATCTCCAGTTTGTCCTCTTTTGGAGATCAGGGCCGAGTAGAGGGAGTGGGACAATAGGAAAGTAGAGGGAGAAATTTTGTATAATCAGGAAAAAGAAGTTGCTGCGAAAATTCCCCTTACGAATATTACTACAGTTCATGATTATGTTTTAACAAAGCTTCAGACTCTCTCTAAGAATTATCCCAAAGAACTTCTCTTACGATGTGGTGCTACGCAGGGTTTGGTGGGCAATATACCCGTATTGGCTTTCCCAATGGAAGATTGTTGGCATTGCATCAATTATACTAATTATCCAGAAGAACCAAGATTCCTGAACGCTGCTTCCCGAGAGAAACAGAAAGTTAAAATTGATTTTCTTGGAAAGAACATTTTTGATGTAACTTCTGAGACAGTATTTCTTACAGAGGGAATATGGGATCTCTTGACCTTGCTGCAATATGATTATCCAGCCTTGGGTCTACCTGGAGTAAATAATCTTAAAGACGAGTGGATTGAGATGTTTAGAGGCAAAGATGTTTTTATAATTTTTGACAATGATGAACCAGGAAGACAATTTGCTGAACAACATGGTAAAAGAATCTCTATTGTCGCTAGATCTACTAAGATCATTACTCTTCCTTATTTAGTAAAATATAAAGGAGAAGAGTATAAGGTAAAAGATATTTCAGATTTATTCAAGGCAGCAGATCTTAAAACCATAAAAGAATTCCTTCAGCAGCTTATTGATAAATCAATCCCTTTAGTAGTAAATATAAAAGAGCAAATTGCTGGAATTGCACTAGGCAAGGGTAATAAAGAAACTAAGGCTTCTATAATAACAGATATTATTATTAAAGATATATATACTAGCTCAGGAAAACTTTTGCCTTTTAATAACAACCAGGAATTTGCAGTTGTTTTAAATGGTAAGAAAATTCTGCTTGATGAAAAAATCGATGTATTTCTTAAGCAGTGCTATGAATATATTCCTTCAGATATTCTCTGGAGATATGTTAAAGATCGTTTGCATAATGAATCCTTGCAGTATGATGAAGTTATAGTGGATCTTTATTCAACTTTTCAAAATGGGAAATGTTATATAGGAATAAAAAATGAGGGACTGATAATTGTCGAAAAAGATGGTTGTTCTATGGAGCTGCAGGGAATAAATAATATTTATGTAAAAAGCTCTAATATGTTCAATAAAAAAGAATTAGAGCATATGTGTGAAGAGAAGGCTCCAAACTCTAATCTGGATATTAAAACCATAGAGGATGCCTTTGAAATTTTTTCCTATGATGTAGAAGAAGATTCTAGTACTCAGAAATATCTTCTGAAGATTTGGTTCTACTATACTTTTTTTAATCCAGGCATCAAACCTGTTCTCTGCATAGTTGGCCCACCGGGATGCGGAAAGACATTATTGCTGAAAATTCTTAAGGGAATTCTTTTTGGATTTCACAGTAATGTATATAATCCCAATAGCATTCCTGAAGAGGATTATGTATTGACTATGATGCTGAAGGAATATAAATACCTTTTTCTTGATGAAGTCAATGAGCGAAATGTTAATATAAAATCTAAACTTCGAATGCTTGTAACAGGAGAAGAGACTGTTATTCGACCAAAGTATGCTCGATCAGCAATAAAATTTCGTCCAAATATCTGGTTGGCTCTTTCAGCACATTCTCCAAAGTTTAGAGAGCCGGACATTGCTCAGAGATTGTGCATTATTAATTTAGAAATGCCGAAACAAGAACCAATTAGTGAATCAGTATTTTTTAGAAAGATGGAAGAAAGTCGTCCTACAATATTTAGGAATATACTTCACACCCTGCAATCTATAATTAACAATATGAAAAACAACCAGAAGGAAACTATTCCCTTAAAACAATACTGTCGGCAGCTGGATATGGCAAATTTTGCATGGAAGGTTTTTCCAGAGCAGAGAGAATTGTGTCTGCAGACCTTTAGTTCAATGGACAGTGCTCAAAGTAAGTTCAGTGCAGAGTTTGACCCTTTGCTAGATGTTTTCGAAGTATGGTATATGGAGAAGGCTAAAACTTATCTTTCTGAAAATGGTCACATAACAGTAAATGCTAAGCAACTTTATGAGGATCTCTCTCCTATAGTGAGAGAGAGAGGAATTAGATCATTTCCTTCTAGCATAAAGGGATTGGGAAAGTGGATTGTTAATCGCAGTAATATTTTGGGTAGAAGTTATGGCTTTCAGAGGATAAGAAATATCAGCAAGGATCGATGGGATTATGTATTCATTACTCCAGATAAAGAGGTATTTTGATGGAGGAGAGATCTCTTAAAGAACTTAGTAAATCAGAAATCATAGCACTTACGCTGCGTATAGAAAAGAAAATTAAGAAGATATTTTTCGAACAGAATGTACAGATTGTCAATGACAGATATGATATGCTGTCTCTTCTGCAATTTATCTTATTAGGTATCAGGGAGGGGTTGTTTGAGAATATGCTAACAGAAGAGGTAAAAAGGAATCTTGTAAAATGATGAACTTATTTATTGAAGAGGGCTGGTTGTGTTTGTCTTTTCCTTATAATGATTTCCTTATTGATAAGGTGAAAGCATTCCCAGGAGCAAGATGGGAGCCGAGAAGAAAGTATTGGAAATTTCCCTGTACAAAGATGGTTTATAAAAAGTTGCAGGAAGCCTTTAATATAAGTTGTGCGGAAGTTGAAGTCGAAGAGGCTAAGGAAAGAAATAAATTCATTTTGTCTAAGCACAAATATAAAACTAATCCAATGAAACATCAGTTGGAAGGTATGAAAAATATTCTAAGAGAGTTCAATCATGAGTGCTCTGAGTAAGGGATCAGCACTGTTCTGTGAGATGGGAGTAGGGAAAACTAAGACAGTAATAGATACTGCTGAATTGATGTTTTCTCAGAAGATAATTAGAACTATTATTGTTATTTGTCCATTATCTATAGTAGATGTCTGGTGTGGAGAAAAAGGAGAACTAGCATTGCATTCTTCTTACAGCGTATGGAGCGCTTTGATCGGAGTAAAGAAAAATCGGATATTTCATCTTGATACTTATATTAAAAATCGATTAAACTGGTATGTTATTAATGCAGAGGGATTGGCTACTATTGAGAAGGAGTTTTCTCAGAAGATATTTGATATGGCAATAGTGGACGAGTCTACCACTATTAAAAACAGAATGGCTCAAAGATCTAAGCTTGTGGTAAAATTATTTCAGAAGGTTCCTTATAAAATAATAATGTCAGGCAATCCCACTCCAAAATCTCCTGATGAAATTTTCAGTCAGTATCTTTTTGCTGAGCCGGGAATATTTGGTACAAATTATACGAAATTCAGAGATGAATATTTCATAACAGATTATTTTAATAAGATAATTGGATATAAAGAGAAGGAGGAATTTGAGAGAAAATTTCACAGTATAGCCTTTAGGAAGACAAAACAGGAGTGTCTTGATCTTCCTCCCAAGGTCTATCAGGCCATTCATATCCCCATGCATGCAGAGCAGCAGAAGATTTATGATAAGATGTTCAAGGATGCTATTGCATATTATGAGGATAAGACTTGTGCAGCACCAGTTGTTATTACTAAAATGTTACGATTGAGCCAGATTGCAGGTGGATTTTTTCCTCTTGAAGAAGGCAGCAAGGCAATAGCATTAAAGATTAATCCAAAAATAGAGAGATTGTTAGAGATCATTCAAGAAGTTCCAATAGAGGAGCAGATTGTTGTATGGGCAAGGTTCCGTAAAGAAGTTGAGCTCATCTTTGAAAGACTAAGTAAAGAAGGAATTAGTTCAGTAAAATTTTATGGAGCAGTTTCTACTAAGGAGAGGATAAAATCTAGGGAGCTTTTTAAGAATAAAGAAGTAAGAGTTTTTATAGGGAATCCTGCTACTGGAGGAAAGGGTATAAATGATCTTGTGAATGCGACGACTGTTATATATTATAGTAATGATTACTCTGCTGAAAACAGAACACAATCGGAAGATCGAAACCATCGAAGGGGAACCATTAAGGTGACATATGTGGATTTAGTTATGAAGGATTCCATTGATGAAGAGGTTTTGACTGTGTTAAGAAGTGATAGAGATTTCAGTGAAGCTTTGCTGAATAGAAGTGTAACATTCAGTAAAATAAAGGAAAAATAGTTATTTTATGATGTTAAGAATGGCGGAAAACCCACAAAAAAGTGTGAAAATATTGGCAAAAACAAGCAAAAACGACAATATTTTCACAAATTTAATGTTGCTTTTTATCAGTTAGAAGGAGATAATTAAAAAAAGAAAGGAGGGAAGGAGGAATATAGGTAAGGTCTCCACGACTCATAGTATCAGATTCAAAAGTAATTATGAAAAGAAGGGAGTAGATTAATGGGAAAGAATATTTACAAAGGTAATGTCAATATTAATAAAAACAATCGTGTCTCTTGGGAAGAAAAATTAAAGGATATTGATGAAATATCTGGCGACTTCTCCATCTATGCACAAGCGAAACTGGATAATCTCAAGACTGTCGGTGGCGACCTCTCCATTGGTGCACAGGCGGAACTGGATAATCTCAAGACTGTCGGTGGCGACCTCTCCATCTATGCACGGGCGAAACTGGAAGCTCCTAATCTCGAGACTGTCGAGGGTGATCTCTACAAATGAACCATGAATCATTCCTAAATTTTAAGAGGACACAGGAATAAAAAAGGAGAAAAATATGGAGCAGAGAACTATGATGGAAGATGTTAGTGAGCTGATAAGTGTTATGGCTACAAGATCAGCAAGTCATTTATCAAAACGATATCAGTTTATACCAACCACAAGGGTTATTGAAGATGTGAAGGTTCATGGTTGGTTGCCAGTAAGAGCCTCTGAGGTGCAGGCAAGATCTCCCAAGACAATTGGCCTGCAGAAGCATATGGTAGTTTTTCGAAATCCAGCCTTCCCTACTCTGGGAAAGTACAAAACAGTACCTGAGATTCTTCTCTATAATTCTCATGACGGTTCTGCAGCTTATCAGATTTTCATAGGGCTGTTTCGGTTGATCTGTTCGAATGGTATGGTTGTGGCAGACAGCCTTTTTGGAAGTTTCAAAATAAGGCATGTTGGGTATACTCAGGATTTAGTAAGAGAGGCTGTGGAAAATGTTCTGGAAACTATACCAAAAATCTTTAGTAGGATAAATCAATTCAATACCATAGAGATGACCAGGGATGACCAGGAAGTTTATGCTATGGCAGCAGTTCAACTTCGCTGGAATGAAGAAGAAGCTGAGAAGAAAGAGATTAATTATGCAGAACTGATTCGTCCCATTCGGAAAGAAGATGAAGATTCTACTCTCTGGAATACTTACAATATTCTTCAGGAAAAGTTGGTTACTGGCGGTGTGGGATTCATCCAGAGAGCTAGGGGTAATGATTTCAGGACAAACAAGGGCATCAGAAGCATTTCTGAAGTAGTTCGGGTAAACAAGGCTCTTTGGCTGCTCACAGAAAAGTTCGCCAATAGAGCAAATTAAGAAGGAGAGGGCAATATTATGATGACAGAAAGCAAACCCATAGGTGAAGTCGATCAGACTGGTGTAGCAGCAGTAGCAAAAGCACTGGAGTCCATCAGAGAACTATCAGCAAAGAAGTTGGTGGAATATGCTAAGAAGGAATTCGATCAAGATCTGAATACAAATAATGGTAGGCGCTGGCTTGTGAAGAAGGTAGGATATCTTATCCAGGCAAAACTTCGTCCTGCTGTTCCTAATGTGGTAAAGGAGAGAGCAAAAGAGCTTGACAATCCAGAAGTAGTTGCAAAGTACAAAAAGCAGGATGCTAAGGAATTGGCTGATAGTGTTAAGGATAAAATGTCCAAGGAGCCAACCATGAAAACAGCAAAAGCAAAAGAGAAGAAGGTTTCCATTGATGAGGATGGATTTCGGATTGGCAGTAAGGGTTCAGAGATTTTCAAGCTTTTGAAGAAGGGTACGACATTCAATAAGCTTGACGAGATAGGTGGTGCAGCAGTAAAAGGATTTCTTTCAGGTATTGTGCAGCCTCTGAATATTCAATGGCCTGCAGCAAGAGAAGCGAAGATCGAAAAGGATGAAAAGAAGATACGCATCCTCCAGTATAAAACCAGAGATGGTAAGCTCCACAAGATAGTGTAGCTGGAGATCGAAAGAGGGAGATGCAGATCTCCCTCTCTGCCAGTAAAGCTGGCACTGATGAGATCGAAAGGAGTAGATTATGGAATCCTATAAGGATCTTATAAAGTCTCTTAGAAAAATTAGAACGAAGAGAGAGAAGTTCAAGGCACAAGTGAGTGAGCTGCAGAAACAAGAAGATTACTTGGAGGGTATAATTATCAACCAGATGCTCTCTGATGGTGTTCAGAGGGTTACTGTGAAGCACTATGGCATCTGCTTTCTGAAGCATGAAATATATCCCTCTCTGATGGGTTGGAATAAGTTTATAAATTATGTTATGAAATATAAAGAATATACCTTACTGACGAAAAAGGTGAATTCTAAGGCCTGGAGAGAATTGCTTGAAGCAGGTCAAAAAGTTCCTGGTGTAGATTCCTTCGAGAAGGATACCTTACAATTTAGGAGAAAATAAAACCATGATAGATTTAAAGCAGGATTTGAATTTGTATTTTCTATGCCCTCACTGTCATAAGTTTATTAAAAGAGAGGAGGTGGAGATTAAGGATCAGAAAAGGGACAAGGTAGGAAGAAAGATTTATTTTTTTAATTGTTCCTTGTGTAAGAAAAAAGGAAGATCATTTCTGTATAATAAACACATTTGAAGGGGAAAAATTATGAAGAAAAAAAAGAAATCTGTACAGTGTGCACAACAGCTGGAATTGGTGCCGAAGGAAGACCTGGAGAATTTGCCAGCAGAACTTGTCGCTGAATACGAGCAGGATGCTGTAGAAAACATGGAGCATGTTCATGATGCCTTCTATCGTATTGGCATAACAGGTGGCAGGTTTAGAGTAGACAATCAGTTAGTAGGGGATCAGGGAGTGGAATTTGAAGCTATAATCTTGAAAGAGATGCCTGTGAACATCTGGTATTCTACAGTCTATGATTCATCTAACCCCTCTGCACCAGATTGTTGGTCTTTGGGAGGATTGAAACCAGACCCCTCCTGTGTAGCTAGGCAATCTGAAAGCTGTATAACCTGTAAAATGAACAAATTTGGATCTGCTGTGGGCAAGGATGGTAAAAGACGCTCCAAGGCATGCCATAATACAAGACGGATTATTCTGAAGATTCAGAGTGTGGATCTGCCTGTTATTATGAGCTTACCACCAACTTCAATAAAGCTCCTTAATAATTATCTCAAGGAGCTTTCTCGAGGAGAGGTTGCCTTGCCTATGTTCGCATTAACAACAAGATTTACATTTGACACAACAGTGGAATATCCTAGGCCCTGCATGAATAAAGGTAAATTTCTTGATGTGAAAGAGTATCGCGCTATAAAGGAGTATCGTAATTCAGATATTGTAACAGGTGCTATGACGGCATATGCCTCAACAGCTGATTATGAAGCTGGCAGCCTAGAAGAGGAGGATGATAAGAAACCATTTTAAATAATATTTCTGAAAGCAATGTATTTAGGGAACGTAGGGAGTTTGTTAACTTTTAGGTGAGCGCACCTTACCTAACCATACATTGCTTTCAGAAAAGGGAGAGCACATATGCGTTATGATATATTAATACTAGGTGGTGGAATTTCTGGACAGATGATGGCTAAGAGATTGAATATGGAGATGCCTAAAAAGACTATAACCATTGTGGATAAGCAGGAAGTAAAACTGCATCCCTTTCATTTGCATAGACCAATAGAGGACTTCCCAGCATTGAGCAATTTGAAATCAGCAGTGTTGAAGACAAATGTATGGAATGGTCGAGAGATCAAGGAGCAGCCCAATCTGGAAGATATCAACAATTATAGTTATAAAATCTTCCAGTGCATTCAGATAACTAATCTCTATACTCAGCCTACTATAAAGATATATCCTATAAGCTTGCCACAATTGAAAGCTGTTATGGAGAATAAGGCTTCTCAGGCAATAGGTGATGTTACTGGAATTGATATTAGCCAGAAGACCACAGCAATTACTTCTCTCAATGATTCTCTGCATAAAAGCTGGTGTCTGGAATATGATTATCTGATTAATACTGTTCCTCTACCTAACTTTTTGAAATTGTGTGGATTAGATCTCAGTATACCTTTTCAGAATTTTCCTTTCTATACAACAATGCTCAATATGAATGATACAAATATGTATCAAATGATCTACATTACAGATATGAGTAATTCTCTGACCAGAGTAACTCTGATGAATAGTAAACTTTTTCTTGAATCAACTTCTGCAACTTTAAGCAAAGATGATTATTATTTTATCAATGATCTCTATAAGGGAATATTTTCTGCTGGCCAATCTATATCTCTGAGAAAATTAGAACCAGGAAGATTTCGACCTATTGATAACAATTTGCGTAAATCAATTTTCTATTGGCTCACAGTTAGGCATGATATATTTTGTCTGGGAAGATATGGTGCATGGACATTCAAGGTTGCTAATGATGTTTGGGATGATACGAAACAGATTATAGAATGGATTTATGCAAAGGAGCAGGCAAGAATATTTGAAAATATTGTTTTGAAAAAGGAGAAGAGCAATGTATGAAGAATTCAAAGGGAGAACAGCAATTGTAACTGGTGGTGGTGCAGGCACAGGGAGAGCTATAGTTCATTGTCTTGCTCAGTATGGATGCAATGTTGCAATATGGGGTAATGACATTGTCAATTGTGTTGCTACTATGAAAGAACTTTCTAAGCTCAATTATAAAATAATGGCATATCCTACTTATTGTGATGTTTCAGATAAAGATAATGTCCAGAATGCTTTAACAGATACTTTGAAATATTATGGAGAGGTGCATTATCTTATCAACTGTGCAGGCATTAGTGAAGTGGATTTTATCATCGAGATAAAAGAGCATCATTGGGATAAAATTTTAGGAGTTAATGCAAAAGGTACAATGTTGACTATGCAGGCAATTGCTCGATATTGGATTGAAGAAAAACAACCGGGAAATATAGTCAATATAGTAAGTGAGTCCTGTTTCTCTTGGCATACAATGTGTGGGAGTTACGTAGCTTCTAAAGCTGCTCAGAACGCTATTACTAAGGTTGCAGCGAGAGAATTTGCCAAGCATAATATTCGAGTTAATGCAGTGCATCCTTCTATAACAGAGGGAACTAATCTTACCAAATATCTTGATGGAGAATTCCGGAAGCAATATGGCTGGTCAGAGGAGGAGGCTCAGAAGGCATATCTTTCTAAAATTCCTATGGGAAGATATTGCAATAAGGAAGATGTTACAAAGGCTGTTATCTGGCTACTGAGTGATGAAAGTAGTTACTGTACCGGAAATGATCTTATGGTTAGTGGAGGACAGAGCATATAATGAAATTCACAGATGATATGCTGAAAAATTTAGAGATCATTTTTGAAAAAGAACAAATGTTTGGTCAGATAATAGTCTGGTTGAAAGCAAAAGGACATTATAAAGAATGCATGAGGGATCTTGGAATTAAAGTATCTGAAGAGGAAAAAGAACTGTGAAAATAACTAAAGAAATTATGGAACAGTATGAACTTATCAGGTGCTCTGGAGTATGTAATATGCTTGATTATTATTGTGTTATTGGGGCAGCAATAAAAATGAGATGCAAAAAACTGTCAATGCTTACAAGAGAAGATTATAAAGATTTGTTGCTGAATTTTTGCAAATACATGAAGCAGTTTGATATAAAACAAGAATAGAAAGGAGAGAAAAATGAAACCATCTCAATTTGATGAGATAGTTGCAGAGGCTCGTAGGATTGCCTTTGGAGAGGATGGTCAAGGAGGTAAACATAAAGATTACAATGCACAGGATAAAGATCTTTATAAGGCCATTGGCCTACCAGGACGCTGTTCTGATATCTGGCGTAAGGCTATAAGATTTCCAGCAGCCATGGAAACTCGACAATTCGATCTAAAGCTCTACCGGGATGCATTGGATCTGCTGGTTTACTGTGTGATGTATTGCGTTGTCTGGAAAGATAGTAAGACAGAAGAAGCTTTGATGGAAAACAGAACAGCATTCATGGCTGCCTTAAAAAATATTGAAGGGGAGGGAAGAGACGATGGTTGTGGAATCCATTAAAATATTAAAGAAACCAAAGATTACCCTTTTAACCAGTACAGAAAATCCCTTGCAGGCCATACAGATCGCTATAGACATCTGGCATCATCCTGTGGAGGAAATCATTAAAACAAAAACCATTGCCTATCGAGAGGAGCAGTTTCACTGGCTTATGAAGCAGCCTCATCAGACTCCTCTAGAATATTTTCATATGGTATGGCTAATAGAGAATTGCTCTCGTGCTTTTCAGCAGCAGCTCACTCGGCATAGAATTGGATTCAGTTATTCCATTCAAAGTCTTCGGGTAGTGGATGTTGCTAAATTTTTCGATGAGGGACAATATACAAGACCCTCAACAGTAAAGAATATTGCAGAATTTGATAAAACCATGTGGCACTTGCAGGAGACTTATCGGAAGATGATTGATCAGGAGGGAGAAAAAACAGAGGATGCTCGTGGAATTTTGCCTTTGAATATTCATTCTCCCATAACAATGGCCTGCACTTATAGATCTCTACTTGCATTACTGAGACAGCGTATGTGCGTATCTGCTCAGGAAGAATGGAAGGAAGTTGCCCAGCAGATGCGAGAGGCTATTGCTACCATCAATCCTATTTTTGCTAAACCATTGGATTGTATGTGTAAAAGACTAAGTAAGGGCTATGGATTTTGTAAGACATTGCACAAAGAGGTAACAGCTGAAGAGAAATGAACATGACATTGTTTGGAGGATGGTATAGTATTCCAGAGATTCTTTTATTGTGTGTAATGATATATTGTTTGTATAAATTTTTGATTGGTAAAAAATGACAAATAAGAAAGGGATTAAGCCTAAACAAACATGGATCAAAATGGTTTGCTGTATCTGTTATAAAATCATGGGTTATAAAGAAGGGAAGGGCGTCTCTGATATATCACATGGATATTGTGATAAATGTCGGGATGAACAACTGATGAAGATAAAAGAATACACCGATGAGAAGGATAATGAATAAAACTATTATCTTAAAATGTACTAAATGTTCCTGGGAGTATGCATATATTTCCTGTGTGAATCCTACTGAGACAGTAGAGCTTACCTGTCCATTATGTAAGGCACAGGTGGTAAAGAGCATTAAAAAGCAATGAAATTTATTAATCTTCATCAGCATACAACATATTCATTCCTTGATAGTTATGGAACGCCAGAGCAGATTGCAGTTCAATTGGAGAAGTTAAAATATTCTGGCTGTGCCATAACTGATCATGGAAATATTTATGGACACATTCCTTTTGCTAAAGAATTTGAAAAGCAAGATAAGAAGTTAATTTTCGGTTGTGAGTTCTATGCTGTAAGGGATGAGCTTTCTATACGGCAGAAGGGATATTTTCATATTACTGTTTTAGCGAAAAGCAATGAGGGCTACCATAATCTCTTGAAGCTTGTGAATATCTCCTATAAACAGATCTACTATAAACCTAAAATTACTTTCCAGCAACTTTCTGAAAGCTCTAAGGGATTAATAGTTCTGAGTGGATGTTTTAATGATGGCCCATTTATAGTTTTTCCAGAGGGAGAGGAATATTGGTTAAAGGTCTTTAAGGGAATGGAGTGGTATGTGGAGCTGCAGCCCTTCCCTGATCTAAAGCAGAAGTGGGATATCATAACTAATATGGCCAATAAAAGAGGTTTGCCCTGTGTTGTAACATTCGACTGTCATTATCCCTCTAAAGAGGATAAATCAGCTCATGATTTTATGCTGGCAATAAATACTAATAGGCCCCTTTCAGATCCAGATAGATTGAAGATGGATTATCCCTTGCACATTCCTTCTTTGGAGGAAGTAAACCAGCGCTGCGAGGAGATGAGCAATTGGAAAGAGGAATGGGTGAATAATAGTTTTGTAATAGCAGAGCAATGTAATGTGGAGTTACCTAAAACTTCAATGATCAATCTTAATATATCCATAGATACCATTAAGAAGCATTCATGGCAGCGAATGAAGCAGTTGCAGCTTCATAAGAAAAAAGAATATGTTGAGCGATTCAATTATGAATTGAAGCTTATTAAAGAAAAGAACTTCATGGATTATTTTGGATTATATATGAGCTTATGGAGTTTTCTCGCAGCAAGATGCTTTGTGGGCCAGGAAGAGGCTCTTCATCAGGCTCTTTGCTTTGCTATTTAATGAATATTACAGCAATAGATCCTTTGCGATTTAATCTTCTCTTTGAAAGATTTATTGATATGAATAGAAAAGATCTACCGGATATAGATCTGGATTTTCCAGCTCATAAAAGAGATGAGATTATACAATACCTGAAGGATAAATATGGTCATGATAAAGCAGGACAGCTTATAACATTTAATACTTTCAAGCCCAAAGCAATAATTCAGGATGCTGCGAGAGTATTGAAGATTCCAATATGGGAAACCAAAGAGGCTACCTCTCAGATTATAGAGCGTTCTGGAGGAGACTCTCGTGCTGATTTCTGTTTAATGGACTCCTTACAGCAATATGAAAAACTTAATAATTTATTTAAAAAATATCCTAAATTAAAAGATTGTGTTAAGCTGGAAGGTCAAGTACGACAGCTTGGAAAGCATGCAGCAGCAGTTGCCATAGCTGCAGACCCCTTGGAAGAGATTTTTGCTGTAAAGGAAGATGTTATTTCTATAGATAAATATCATGCTGAAGATTATGGACTTCTGAAAATAGATATACTAGGATTGGAAACCTTGGATATAATTCAGGATATTTGTAAAGAGGTAAAATTTGATTTTAATAAATTTTATGATATCTCCTTGGATGATTCTCTAACATATGAAAAAGTATTCACTCCTTCTCGGCTTGCTGGTGTATTCCAATTTGAAGGAAAATCTGTTAGAAAGGTATGTGAAGACATTCATCCTACCAATTTTGACCATCTTGTTCACATAACTGCACTGGGGAGGCCAGGAACTCTTAACTCAGGAAGCACAAAAGACTATATTAAACGATTTAGAGGAGAGAAATATGTAATAGATAAAGAAATTGAGCGATATACAGAGGAAACTCTTGGAATCGTTGTTTATCAGGAGCAGGTCATGAATATTGTGAAAAATATAGGACAGTTCTCCTGGGAGGATACATCTTCAATTCGTAAGGCAATGTCTAAGAATTTAGGTGAAGAGTTTTTTAATAAATATAAGAGCAAGTTTATTGAAGGAGCCAAAAAACAGGGTATACCAGAAAACAGAGCTGATTATATTTGGAAACATTGTTACAGCCATGGAAGTTGGTCATTTAATAAATCCCATGCAGTGAGTTATGCCTTGGTAAGTTATTGGATTGGATACTGCAAGGCTCATTGGCCGGAATATTTTTATGCTCGGATTCTTAAGAATAAAACAGAGCCATTAGAGATTATGCCTGTACTGAAGGAATTTGGTGGTAAAGTTATTCCTTTAGACATCAATAAGAGCAAAATGTTTTTTTCTGTTAACAGTGATAGTAAAACTCTTATAGGAGGATTTACTAATATTAAGGGTATTGGTGAATCTGCAGCTAATAAAATAATTGTAGGACAGCCTTATAATTCCTTAGAAGATTTTAAAAGTAGGATCCCCAAGGGAATAGCTTCCAAGATAGAAGCTGCCTTGAGTGATGGTTTACCTTGGATGAATTTTACTCCTATGAAAGAACAAGTTGATATGAAGGGAATAGAGCTTTCTCAGTCAATAGTAACATTTGAGGATATTTTAGATCGAAATAATTCTGAAAGTATAACTATGGGAAGAGTTGTGCTGGTAAACTTAAGAGATCACAATGAGGAAGAGAAGGTTCAGAGACGTGGATATAAAATGAATGGTTTTACTGAGTTTGTAGTCTTAAAGGTAATTGATGATAATTATAATTTATGGCATATTTGTTATGATAAGAATTTTACTCAGAGAAATAAGCAATTACTTCTGAGTACAATGAATAGGATCTGTCTATTTAAAATATTAAATCTGAACGAAATGCTTTTAGGAAAGAAGGTGAAGATACTTGAAGAAAAACAAGGAGTCCAATTTTAAATTATTCCTCAAGGAGCTATTTAAGAATCAGGCATTTGTTGGTAAGATTACAGAGCGATTTAAGTCTGGCATACCAGATATTTTTATTATCAGGAATGGTTTTATCTATTGGATTGAAGCTAAGGTTCAGAGTAGAAAGCTTACTGAAATTCAAAGAGAAACTCTTGCTAGAATGGCTTCTCATGGAGCCTTGACTTTTCTCGTAGATAGAACAGTGGACAAGGAAGAGAATGAAATAATAACATTATTTTGGGTAGATGAAAATAAGAAACAGCATGAGCTCAATTGGAATGAATTTTTTCTATCCATAAAAGCAGGCAAGGAGGTAAAAGTATGGAATATGTTAAAAGTACAGTAGTAAAGAGAACCATTAGAGATGAGGGACTCAAAATTGGTTCTTCATCAGTTCCAGCGTTGAATCAAATTGTAGAAAAGATTCTTCGTACAGCTTGTAGGAAAGCCAAAGAGCAAGGTCGGCCTGTTCTGAAGGCAGAGCATATTTTCCAAATTTATAAATAAAAGTAGGCAGGAGAAAATATATGATAGGAATAATAATAGTTGCTGGAGGATTGGTACTGATCATTTGTGCAATAATTTTTTATTCATGCCTTGTAGTATCATCAAGATGTTCTCGAGAAGAGGAAAGAAGAATGCATAAAGATGAATAAGGAATTTATACGATTATCTCCTAGTTCTGGATTATATTTATTCAGGGATTGTCCCTTGTGTTTTTGGTTACAGCAGAATAAAGGTATAAAGCGTCCCAGAGGAATTTTTCCTTCTTTGCCCGGAGGTATGGATACTACCTTGAAAAGTCATTATGATAAATTCAGAGGAGAGCTTCCTCCAGAGTTACTGGGAATAGTAGAGGGAAAACTTCTTCCTAATGTGAACATTATAAAAAAAAATGGAGATATTGGAAGACAGCGCTGAGCTATCATGATAAAGAACTCAATGCTATGTGTATAGGAGGGATGGATGATTGTATTATTGGTAAGGACGGCAGATATGCTCCCTTAGATTATAAGACAAAGGCTTCGATACCTAAGGAAGGAGAAGCAGAGAAATACTATCAAAACCAGTTGGATTGTTATACATTGTTTTTAAAATCTAATGGGTATCTTATAGCAGATCATGCCTGGATTATTTATTATACTCCTAATGCTGTTAAGGTTCAGAAGAAAACACTAACTGTAAGTATAGGGATTTTTCAGTTTGATATTAGCGTAATACGTATATCTGTGAACCCAGATAATGCTAAAGAAATTTTTAATGCAGCAGTAGCTTGTGCTCGGGGTGAACAGCCGAAACCTAATCCTGACTGTGAATATTGTGGATATTATATACGAAGAGATTATGTAAAGATATGAAAAAGAAAGCAGAAAGAGAGAAGTATATCATATTGGAGGAGTTTAAAGCATTGCTGCTGGCTGCTAGAGATAATGATCGTGATTATATGATGTTGTATCTTACTGGAAACCTAGGGTTGAGAGTGGGAGAGTTAATTCGATTGAGAAGGCAAGATTTTCATTATAAGGAAAAATATATTAGTATTCCTACTTTAAAGCAGGAGACAAAGGTGGGATCTTCTAAGGGAACAATAAAACAGGGAGAACTTCCAAAGAAATACATTGATATTCCCTTGGATGAAGGTATGACAGAAAAGATTAAAGAATATATTATTAACCATAGAATAATGGGATGGCTTTTTCTAGATAATGAAAAGGTGAGGGGTGCAGCGAGAGCAAAGCGCTCTCATGTTCCAGATTGGAAGGCAAAGAGAATCTTTAAGAAGTATGCTCGTAAGGCTAAATTGAACCCTCATTATAGTATTCATTCCCTAAGACATTTTAAAGGAATAGAAACTTATAAGCAGTTCAAAGATATACGAGCAGTGATGGTTATGCTGAGACATAGAAGTCCCAGAAGCTCTTATGTCTATACCACTATGGACTTGGAGGGTAAGCGAACATTGATAAAAGATATGAAGGTTATTGAATAGTTATATTATGGTACCGTAATATAACTATATATTAGCTATGTAATATTACATAAGATGGAGGCAAAATGGCAAACCCAAATCCAACAAGAAGAGGAGATCCCAGAAAGATAGAGCATCCTCATTTACGAACAAGAGATGTTTTAATATGGATCTATGATGAAAGATTATCTGAAGTAATAGGTACTGATGTTGCTGAACAATTTGATTTAAAGTGGAGTGCTGAAGGCCATTCCCGATTAGCAACATTAAAAAAATGGGGATGTCTTAGAATAAAGGAAAGAGGTAGAGGAAGGAATCCTTATGTATATGAGACAACAGCATGGGGAGAAAAGATGGCTAAAAAATGGAAGGAGGAATAAATGAATCCAAAAATAGTAGTAGTAAGTTTTAAGATTAGAACTGATGCAAAAGTTAAGGAACTAAGAGATAAAAAGAAATGGGGACATTGGGGTGTTCTCAGTGGTATAGAAATGACTGTTTTTGAGATAATAGAGGATCCAGAAGTAAAAATTGTCGGAGAAAGATAAGATGAGAGAAGTAGGAGGAATAAATGAAGACATTTGGCCTTATTGGAACACTCCTAGACATGAAGACTCAATTGAAGCCTGACGAAAAGATAGTGTTCTATAGGAAGAGTGCTCCATATATCATTAAGAAGACATGGTTGGAGATGTTAGGAGACAAAATAATTTTCTTGATTGAAAGGAGATAGTCATGACAAGAATTATGACAAGAATTATGTTTTTAATTTTGGTTTTAGCTCTCGTGTTTCTTGTATCTTGCGATACAGAACCAAAAACAGGATTTACATTCATTGGAGAGAATGCAATGGGAACGCTCATTGTAGTTCCGAATGTTAAATACGCAGGCGTTACCTGCGGAAATTACTCATACATGGAGGACTGTGACTGTAAATTTGAAGTGGAGAACAGGAACAAATCCAGAGCAACGTTCCGTGGTTCTGGTAATACTCCGCAAGAAGCTTGTTCACAAGCGATCGACAATTATCAGAAGTTCTGTGAAAAGACGATATGAAGCGGATATATATTATAACACTGGTATTCTTGTTCATGCTTGCGGAGAATTAATAAACAGTGAGCACATAAGGAGACTGATATGGGAAAGCTGATAAATCTCATTAAAGACATCGTTGGGAGAACAACTGAAGTACGGTTTACAGCAAGGCTGTTTGGAGTATGGGGAAACTCCCTGCATTTTTATACTGATGTCCCGAAGGAACTTGAGAAGTTCACAGACAAGGAAGTTGAGATTATTATAAGGAGGAGGTTGTGAAAGAAGGTAGGAAGATGACGAAATATCAAAGTAATGTCTTATGGATTGCTGCATTTTTTATTATGCTTGCGATATTCGTAGTTCTGCTTCTCTCCGGCTGTGGTGATGAAGGCACTCTTAATATGTTCCCTCGCATCTCTGATAATGCACCGATATATAAGACTCCTGGTGGCTATAGATGCACAATGCCAAGGATGTACGTCCTGTATGGCCGGGGATGGGTTGTCTTTGACGAATCTCATATACGAGACGTGGTAATGAATTGGCTTGATATACGCATTGAAGAGACCTTGCTTGATTATCCCGATAAAGTTAGGGGCCGTGACATTGCCAAGTCTAAACTCTATATCTTGCATAATCATTATATGTTCCGGTGTGAGAGTGACACAGGTATGTGTTACGGCCGGACTAATATGATTTCTTACATTGAAGGTGTGATTTATGCCCGTTGGCAGGGTAATGAATATCCTACATTTCAGACTAATCCAGACCTCATCAAGACAAAAGAATATTTCTATCAATTGACGGGCAATAAAGGTTGGCTTACACAGGGAAGTAATTACTATGCAAGTGATCTCTATAGTGATGGCATGGGATTGCTAGTGATTCGACATGAGCTTGAGCATTGTTTGTATGGGTCAAAATATGGTCATCAAACAATGGGTGAGGTTAAATTAACAGAAGTAGAATTTTAAAAGGAGGATTAAATGAGTAAACCAGAAGTAATCAAAATTGATGAAGTTGAATATGTCCGCAAGGACTCTATTCAGAAAGAAACATATCAGGATTATGTGATAGTGCGGACATATTCAGCAGGGGTTTTCTTTGGGCATTTACATTCAAGGAATGGGCAGGAGGTAATTTTGAAGGATGCTCGGAGAATTTGGTATTGGCAGGGGGCAGCAACATTATCTCAACTCGCTATTGATGGTACATCCAGACCTGATGGTTGTAAATTCCCTGAAGCTGTACCAGATGTGACATTATTGCAAGCTATTGAAATTGTTCCATGTACTCAAAAGGCTGTAGAATCCATTAAGGGAGTAAAAATATGGAAACAATAACTGACGGTTCCGGTGACGGTTCCGGTTACGGTTCCGGTTACGGTTCCGGTTACGGTGACGGTTCCGGTGACGGTTCCGGTTACGGTGACGGTTCCGGTTACGGTGACGATGACAGTTACGGTTACGATGACGGTTACGGTTACGGTTCCGGTGATGGTTACGGTTCTGGTTACGGTGACGGTGATGGTTACGGTTCTGGTTACGGTGACGGTTCCGGTTACGGTTAAACCCTACATACAGGATTCAAGGGTCAGATGGTTAATGATGTGCATATGATAGTGGCAGAATTTTAAGGAGGTCAAATGAACCCAAAAGAGATAATTTTTCAGTTTCATGAACTTTGGTACAATATGTCAGACTTCACTTGGAACAATATGACATGGATGGGAGTTCAGTGTTATAAGAACCCAATGGATATGTGGATCGTTCAAGAGCTGATAGCAGAAATCCGTCCATACGCTATTATTGAGACTGGAACATTCCAAGGAGGATCTGCTTTGTTTTACGCTCACATAACAGATCTCCTAAACCTGGATTCTAAGATTTTAACCATTGACATTAATGGAAGGACTTTTCTGCCAAAGCATCCAAAGATTACCTATCTGGCATATCCTTCAGAAAGCCAAGAGTGTTTTGACAAGTGCAGAGAGATTCTTGTTATGGAAACCAGAGAAGAGAAGATTCTTCTGATATTGGACTCTGATCACACAACAGATCATGTCTACAAGGAGCTTTCTCTCTACAGCAAGCTGAATCCTGCTTATATTATTGTTGAGGATACGAACATGACCGGCCCAGCTGATGCAGTAACAATGTTTCTTGCTGAGAATAATAACTATGTTGTGGACAGATGCAGAGAGAAGTTTCTATTTACGTTCAATCCAGGAGGTTTTTTAAGAAGGAAACAATATAAATGAAATGGGAGATGTGTGACAAAAGAAATAATGGAACAGAATGGAAGGAGGTTTCATAATGGATTACAAGGACAAGCTGATGGGAGTAACTGTTACAGGAGATGAAATTGAAGTTTTCGTAGATGTGTGCAAATACATCATGGAAGGAGGTGATGTAGACAAGCTCGGGATGGAGAAATATCTTAAAGCAAAACTGTTTGCGAAAAATGTCATTGATACTTTAGGCAAAAAATAAGGAGGATGAAAAATGAAAACATTAATATCAATAATCTGCTTGATGTTCTTACTGATGGGAACTGCGTTCGGAGATGTGCGGGTATCAATCAGTGGCGGAAATAAGCTCGATGAATCTAGTGCTCTCAATATAAAAGTATCCTTACCATTTGATGAAGAGTACAAAATCAACTTAAGAAACAGGGACGAAAACCGGAGAGCATTGGTTAACATCATGATTGATGGGAGAGCCGTCACACTCGGCGGATTAATACTTCGAGCTGGTGAGACAGTAAACTTGGAAAGATTTCTTGATACAGGCACACTCTCAAAAGGAAACAAATTCAAGTTCATACCAAAAGACGAGGAGGCACTAAGAGAAGCCAATAAAGAAGATGGAATGATGTTCGTAACAGTCAAGTACGAGAAGAGCGACAAGCCGCTGATAACGTACCAAGAAGAAAGCTATAGCACTTACAAACAGTGGCGTAGCATGGAACATGGAACAATCACTGATACTGCAACCCTGTCTCTGACAACTGCAAGTAATACAGGTTATTTTACAACAGACCCGCCAGAGTACTCCAAGGGAATAACAGTAGAAGGAGGAGAGAGCGCTCAGAGGTTTCAAAGAGAGAAAATAGGGGAACTGGAAGATCAGATTGACACTCTTATCATCTGGCTCATTGGATATTACAAAACCCAGCCTATACTATTAAATAAATAATAAGGAGGAAAACATCGATGGCAGAAGATCCAATTGAAGTCAGCCAGATAACAATCACAGAAGGAGTTCTCGGCACTAATATCAATATGGAGCAGTACAAAGGAGACCTTGGAGCAGCTTATCAGTTGATTATGAGAGCTGCAATGAAAATCCAGGAAGAACTGATACGAATGACGACAATACAGCATCCAAGAGGCAGGGTATAACACAGTCTGCTCAAGGCATGAAAAAAAAATACAAAAAATAAGATTTTGAAAATTTACTTTAATGATCTTAAGTTAAAAAAACAAAAGGAAGTATTAAAGTTTTTCTGTCTTGACAGCGCAGAGCAGGGCAACTATGACATAATACCTTTGTTCATATTAGAAAAAGTATGAAAAGGAGGATTAAAAGGCAGAGCAATCTTTTCTAGTTCTGCCTTTTGGTTTCTTTCTTAAACATGATATGGCACTTCTGTAGGAATTTCATGATGTCGTCTCTCTGAAGATACTGAAGGTTCTCTCCAAAGTCTGTTGATGCATAGAGGATAGTTATCCCGAACATCTTGTTTGTTGCTTTGTCTGCTGCTTCCTCAGACCAGTTAGAGGCGAAAAGATGCCCAATTTCGTGAGCTAAGACTCCTGACAGGTGTGAGTCAGGAAGTTCCCAGATTGACTTAGAGACACAAATGACTCCAGGCAAGTGGTTTACATGGGCATATTGCCTTCTAGAGCTTCTGTGCTCCTTCTCGGCAATCCGACAGAGCTTTATTTTAAGATTACTCTTTATGGTTGCAGCAGCCAAGTATATCCTTAAAATCTTTGAAGATGCAGATATTGTCATACATCTTCCTGTTATGGTAACTGGATCTGTCTGTTTCCAAGTATTGCATCATAAACGATTGCAGGTATTCGGAATGACTGGCCTTCAATAATGATCTCCCTGTAAGGGATTCCTTGCTCGGATTCTTTCCGGCCAGTCACCCATCCGAAATACCATGCACTGAGCGCTGCTAGTAATACAGGCAAGATTGGAAAATTCGGATCTAACCCTAAGCCCTTAATCCCTTTCATCTGGAAATTCCTTTTGGAACATCATGAACGCGAATATAGATAATGCTACAACAATCCCTACAGTAGTCCAGTTTACTCCTCCCATTGGAGCTGGAACTGAGGGAGTAGTTCCTGGAAGAACTGTCGTTGCTTTGGGCACAGTAGTAGCTCCTGGAGTTACTTTTGTGCCTTTTGCTAGATCATTGTAAATTGCATTCCATGTGTTGTCTCCTACTATTGCATCCACTGTCAGGCCTTTTGCTCTTTGGTATACTGCAACTGCGTTCTGAGTCAAAGGGCCGAATTGACCATCTTCTACAAGTTTCGTGCTCATGATAATGTTCAATGCGCTCTGCAAGAACGCAACACAGTCTCCTTGGCTTCCAGATCTTACTGTTCCGCAACCAGTCTGATTTCCCATAATCAATTACCTCCTTAATAGGAAAAAAGCAAGAGCTGCTGCTCCAATTATCATGAATGTCTTTGTGTCCATTCCAGCTATAGTAGCTTGAGCTTGTTCGGCCGAAGCTACAAGCTGCTCAGGAGTTATCGGCTGTGTTGGCTGTTCTGGAAGAAGCACATTGTCATAAGGAGATGCAAGCTCAGGACTGACAGTTCCCTGAGTGGTGTAAACAGTTGGACTACTTCCAGCTGGTTGCGGAATTGCACGGACATCAGTTGTTCCTCCTCTTGGCTGCCATCCCTGTCCTCTCTGAGTCATCCAGTCAGGGAAATGAGCTAATTTAATGGCTGCTGTTTTTCTGTATATTGAGGATCCTGCTGCAGTTGCTTGATTAAACATTTTCTAACCTCCTTGGATATATTTTGTTATGATTTTCCCTAGAACCTTCCAACAACTCCGGCCATGCCGTAGTGATCCTTGAACACACCATAGTTTTCCTGACTGATATATGCCGCTCAGACACCCACATCAATTCCAGCGATAGGATAAAGTATCTCTATTCCATAAGTTCTCTTTGCATATATCTCAGTCACTGTCTCAAGAGCCACATAGGGTCTCACAAAATCAAATAACTTAAGGCCAATCTCTGCGCTCAGAAACCATTCATGTTCTTTTGAGGTAATATTCAGAGACTCACAATGTTGTTCTCAACACTGTAAGAAGCGTCAAATGGTCTTGCAGCTTTCACCTCTGTGTCTAACACCAGAGTAGCTTCATTCCCTATCCCTAATGCTTTCCCTAAATCATATCCATCTGCTGCTGATGCCACTGTCGCACAGAAAAGCAGTGCGACCATTACTGCCATACTGATGAGAATACATAGTTTTCTCATGTCAAACCTCCTTCTAAAAGTTTTTCCACTTTACCGTGGAATTCGATATTGAAACACATGTTATGTGTCAAATCGCTTGGAAATACAAACACCAAATCTTCATGTGTGAGCTTGTATCCATTGTCCTGGAACATCCAGTATGGGAACTCTGAACAGTACCATTTGTCCTCATCCTCTAGTGCTTTCCAGCGTAGAGCAAATCCTAACCATGCGAGATAATCATATCCTTTGCTTTGAGACTGTTTTTTAACTGCCCACTCCATAAGCCTGTCTGAATCAAAGGAATCTTTGTATCGCAAGAGATTACAGGTTCTCTTATTATACTCTTTTAGATGAGAATCTAAAACTCCTCCTACTGTTGGATCAAAGATCCTGCCATTAGACTCTCTCACGACAATGCAGTGAGTTTCCTTAGACATGGATGCCCACTGAATAATCCAGTTAGACACTGACCAAGGAGTTCCCTCTAATGTAATGATGTCTAATGGCTGTATCATTGTTCTATCTTCCTTATAGTCCAGAGATCATCTGCCAGCCCTTTCTTAATATAGTTATATGGTAGCCAGCCATAACCCTGTTCGCCCCAGCTTTTTCCCCAAGAATTTCTTATTAGGAATGCTCCTTTGTGCGCCCCTATTCTTATATCATCGTCATATCCTACTGCATCGATTGCATGTCCTCCCAAAGCTCCTCTCAGCTTATCCCACCACGAAGGAAATGGAATTTTCCCAGTTGTAGAAACCCTTTCTGTTAGGCAAGAAGAATATATCATGAATCCAAACATAAATGGATATCCTTCTGCAAGGCATGCCTTTGCTTCATAAAGGGAAGTCAATCTAAAGTAGTGTGTGATCTGGTGATTTATAGCATCTTTATAACAATATTCAGGAGGCTTATCTCTGAACTTACTAACAATGTAAGACCAAAGATCCTCGCTACATACTCCAAATTCTGCAGCTGCTTTTGCAGTAGTTCTGAGATAGGCTCCACTGTCCTCATCAACTGTTCCAAGCAGGTATCGAGTAACATAGTAGAGAAACAGCTTGGAAACATCTCTAAAGCCAGGATCAAGCAAATCCACAAACTCAATGCATCCAGCTCCAGCTTGAGCAGTGCAAGATCCGAGATCTTCCTGATCCTCAATAGCTGAACACTTATTTCTCAGATCAATACAAGAGGGCAAAATTGCGGGCAGTACCTGCTTCCAGATCCTATACTGAAAGTCTCTATGGTCTGGTTTATCTTTTAACCAGCCGAATTTAATGTTTCTCATCTGTTATTTCCCTCCATATGGTTTCTCTGTTTCTCCTTTATTCGTAAAGTAGAATGCATATGCCATGCTTGCAAGAACCATGAAGTCTTTTGTTTCAAACTTTCCTGTTAAAAATGCGATGCAAGCAGTAAGAGTTAAAAGCAAAAAAACCAGTTTACTTGCTGACGTCAGCAGCTCTTTCATACTAACCTCCTTATTCCTAAGAGCCTGTCAGTCTCAAATAGTTCTTCACTGACAGAATCTTTCTGGTTTCCTCCAAGAAGCTTTATCTTATTATCTTCTATTCCTCCAAAAAATCCAACATGTCCCTGCCATCCTGTTCCACGTTTAAAAATACATACATCAAACCCTATTCCAGCACTATCCAGTTCTACAGAATCCCCTACCAATAGCCAAGATCTTGCCATTGCGCTATTAGATCTCATTGAAAGACCAAGGATAAAAGCTATCCCATTAACAAATGCAGAACACCATGGAACTTCATCATGCATTTCAGGAAGCCCACATGTTGAGAGGCACCACACAATAAATGGATTATCTTTCATCCCTGGAACTTCTTTCATCCCAATGAAGTTTTTTGCTATGCTATAAGCTGTCACATCCATTACTGTTTTTCGCTCCTTCCTTCCATAAATCTCTCAAAACATTGTCCGCATCTTCTGTCTAATCTCTTAGCGTAACAATGACAAGCCTTTAATGAAGGCAAAGTACACATTACTCCTCTATTCCTTCTGTCTGCTGCCCAATCATCAAACACTTTCCACAAAGGTTCTACATCATATTCAAGTTTTGTCATTTCTTAACTATCATCTCTCCATCTCGCTGGAGGATTATTAAGAACATTTAGAATATTTTTAATATCACTCTTAATCTCTGTTATATCCTCTCTTAAAGTAGGTAAAATCTCCTCTCTGAGTTTTTCCTGTTTTCCCTCTATTACAGGAACAGCTCTGCTTGGATAACATCTGCTACAATCAGGACTTAACATCTTTTTTTGTACTGAACATTGAATAACAGAAGAAAGAAAAGACGACACGCCAACATATAAAAAGACAGCCAGCAAAACAAGTTCTACATGATTCATCCATTCAGGTATCATTTTATCCATTCTCCTTATTGAATTTTTGCTCTACTTAAAATAGCCTCATTCCTCTATAATCCAATGCACCCTTGGAGTTATA
>JBDRLT010000024.1:0-18939 GCA_043812815.1 Candidatus Woesearchaeota archaeon
GCATAGCGTGTTTGAGATTACAGGAGACCATGATATTAGCGCTTATATTAAGGTGGGCAGTATTGCTGAACTGAACAACGCTGTGGAAGAGATGCGGACAATGCCTGGAATAAAAACAACTAGCACAAAAATAGTACTCAAAAGATTTGGGGGGCTGCAGAATGGGGACTCTAGCTGAAGAAATTTTCTCAAAAAAAGTTGGCAGGGAGGTTACGGCTGGGGAAGTGGTCTGGGCTGATGTGGATTATATGATGAGCCATGACTCGCTGTGCGAGCTGACTATCCAGGCCATGGAGCAGATAACTGCCAAGCCAAAGTTTCCGAATAGGATAGTGATACCCTTTGACCATATTGTGCCGCCTGCCAATATTGAACATGCCAAGACTCAGCGCAAGATTATGGATTTTGTGAAAAAGCATAATCTGCCTAATTTTTTCCAAGAGGGTGTATGCCATCAGCTGATGATTGAGAAAGGATTTGCAATGCCTGGTACAGTGGTGATTGGATCAGACAGCCACACTTGTAGCTACGGCGCTCTCGGATGTTTTGGCACTGGAATGGGAAGTACTGATGTGGGGGTTGCTTTTGCTACTGGTAAGAGCTGGTTTAGGATTCCAGAGAGCTTTTTGATTAATGTAAAAGGCCGGTTTACTAAAGGGGTTTATCCAAAGGATCTGATACTCTGGATTATTGCTACGCTGGATGTTGATGGCGCTAATTATAAGTCGCTGGAATATGCTGGAGAAACAATAAGTGCAATGACTATTAGCCAGAGGATTACTTTGAGCAATATGGCGGTTGAGTGCGGGGCCAAGGCCGGGCTGATTGAACCTGATGACAAGACTGTTGAGTTTTTGAAAGGCATGGCCCATGCAAAATACCAGTTAGTGAAAGCTGTTGATGGGAAATATGAGAGAAAGCTTGACTTTGATGTTGGCAATCTGGAGCCGCAAGTGGCATGCCCTCACGACCTTAATGTGCTTAAGCCTATTGGGGATGTTAAGGGAACTGATATCCAGGAGGTTTTTATTGGGACGTGCACAAATGGCAGATATGATGATTTGGAGATTGCTGCTCATATTATGAAGGGCAAGCGCGTTAGCAGATTTACCAGGACGATTATTATTCCAGCAAGTGTGAGCATTTTCAACCAAGCTATGGAAGCTGGCTTGATCAAAATATTTCATGATGCTGGCTGTATTGTTTGCAATCCCGGGTGCGGGCCCTGCATTGGCAGGCATGAAGGCACTTTAGCTCCAGGGGAGGCTGCTTTCACCACTATGAATAGGAATTTCAAAGGCAGAATGGGGAGCCCTGATTCTGAGATTTATGTGGGGAGCCCTGCAACTGCAGCTGCCACAGCACTCAAAGGCAAGATTGCTGATCCCCGGGAGGTGCTGTGATGGCGAGAGTCTGGAAATTTGGTGATAATGTTAACACTGATCAGATTATTCCTGGGAGATATTATCCTAGGGAGGATGTTGAGGCCTTGGGTGGTTTTTGTTTGTGTGAACTGAGGCCTGATTTTGCTGCTGGCAAACAGAAAGGAGACATTATTGTGGCTGGCAAGAACTTTGGGTGCGGTTCTAGCAGGGAGTATGCTGCCATTGCTTTGAGATATTCTGGGATGAGATGCGTTATTGCCCAGAGTTTTGCCCGTATCTTTTACAGGAACTGCATTAATGTCGGCTTTCCAATTCTTATATGTGATTTGGGTGTTGAGGATGGAGACCAGATAGCAGTGGATTTGGAAAAAGGCGTGATCAGGGTTAATGGGAAAACCTACCTTGCAAAGCCATTGCCTAAGTTTGTACTCGAGATATTCGAGCAAGGCGGTATTATAGAGTACATCAAAGCTAAAGGGATTGAGAGTTTGGGGGATTAAGGATGTACAGAATTTGTGTGTTACCTGGAGATGGCATTGGGAGAGAGGTTGTACCAGAGGCTGTAAGAGTTTTGCAGGGATTGCCTCTGGATTCGGAGTTTGTGAATGCTGAGGCTGGTTATCAGTACTATCAGGAAAATGGACAGCTTACACCTCTACCTGACCTAACTCTTGAAAAGGTTAGAACTGCAGATGCTACTTTGTTCGGAGCTGTGACTACTCCGCCGAATGTTGAAAATTATTTTAGTGTGATTGTTAAGATGCGGCAGATGTTTGAGCTTTATGCAAACTTGAGGCCAAGCAAGACCGTGCCCATCAAAGGTTGTTGGAAGAACGTCAACTTAGTGATTGTCAGGGAAAACACTGAGGGGTTGTATGCTGGCAGGGAAAGAGTTGAGGACAATGGCAATACTGCAATAACAGAGCGTGTAATTACCAGGAAAGGCAGCGAGCGGATTATCAGATATGCTTTTGACTATGCTATAAAAAACAAAAGGAAAAAAGTCACTTTGGTGCATAAAGGGAATGTGCTGAGAGAGACAGATGGTTTGTTCAGGAAAGTTGGCTTAGAGGTGAGAACCAATTACCCTAATATCGAATTTGAGGAGATGCTTGTGGATGCAATGGCTATGCGCTTGATAAAAGATCCTGAGAGTTTTGATGTTATTGTTACAACCAATCTTTTTGGTGATATTTTGAGTGATGAGGCTTCGCAGCTGGTGGGCGGGCTTGGTTTGGCTGCCTCTGGGAATATTGGTGATCAAACAGCAATATTTGAGCCAGTGCATGGTTCTGCGCCTGACATTGCTGGTAAGGGTATAGCTAATCCCTTGGCAGCTATTCTGGCAGCTAAGATGATGCTTGATTATCTTGGAGAGAAAAAATATGCACTCAGGGTGGAAAAGGCAGTAAATTGGGTGTTAAAGCAGCGTCAGGTTACCCCTGATTTGGGAGGAACACTTAATACTAAGCAAGTCACTGATGCTGTGCTTGAGAGACTATGAAAATCGGCATTTTACACGAGCGGATGCGGAAAGATGAGAAGCTGCTTGTCGAGGCTGCTGAAAAAAGAGACATTGAGGTTGAGCTAATAAATGATGAGGAAGTAGTCTTCAAGTTGGAACGCAATGGTTTTGACTTTGACCTTGTTATTGAGCGTTGCATTAATCATGCACGGGCTTTGGCCTCTCTGAGGATTTTTAATGAATTGGGCATTCCCACAATCAATTCTGCTGAATGCGCTGAAATCTGCGGTAGCAAGTTTTTAGTTACTGAGGCTTTATTAAAAAATGGGGTGCCCACACCCAAGGTTTGTATTGCATTCTCTAAAGAGGCTACTCTGGAAGCTGTAAAGCAGATGGGATTGCCTTGTGTGTTCAAGCCGGCTATTGGTTCATGGGGGACGCTGCTGGCAAAGGCGAATGATATGGACGCTGCTGAAGCGATTGTTGACCATAAGGAAAAGCTTGGGAGCTATCATCATTCGGTGTTTTATATCCAGGAGTATATTGAAAAGCCTGGCCGGGATATTAGGGTTTTTGTTGTTGGAGATGAGGTTGTGGGAGCTGTATACAGAACAGGAGAGCACTGGATCACGCATGTTGACAGGAATGCTGTGCTGAGCAGATGCCCTGTCACAGCAGAGCTAAAGAAGATAGCGCTAAGGGCAACGCGGGCTGTTATGGGGGAGATTGTTGCAGTAGACATAGTAGAGGCAGCTGATGGGTTAAAGGTTATTGAGGTAGAATATACTGTGGAGTTTAGTAAGTTTTTTCCAGAATTGGATAGTTCAGTGGTTGCCAAGATGCTTGATTATTGTGTGGCGAGGATCAAATGAGAGTGGGCATCCTTGTTTCAAAGCTGCGAGCTGAGGAGAAGCTGATTTTTGCTGAGTTTAGAAGAAGGGGGCTGGATTTTGAGCAGATTGACATGCGTGATGCAATGTTTGACTTGGAAAAGAGGAGATTTTTTGAGTGTGATGTTATTTTTGAGAGATGCATCAGTCATAGCCATGCGCTTTATGGAACCAAGATTTTAGAGGATAGGGGGATGACCACTGTCAACACGTATGGGGTGATCAACAATTGCGGTGACAAGTTGAACTGCTCTTTGCTTCTTGAGAAAAATAAGGTGCCCACGCCCAAGGTGCGAGTGGCATTCACGCAAAAGTCTGCAATGAAAGCTATCGAGGAGCTGAGGTATCCTGTTGTGCTGAAGCCTACTGTTGGATCGTGGGGAAGGCTTATTTCAAGAGTTGATAACCGTACTGCTGCTGAGGCTTTGCTGGAACATAAGAATACTTTAGGAACGTACCACCATTCTGTGTTTTATATCCAGGAGTATATTGAAAAACCCGGGCGAGATATAAGGGCATTTTTTGTTGGGGATACAACTATTTGCGCGATTTACAGGACTTCAGAGCATTGGATCACCAATACTGCGCGCGGGGGTAAAGCCACCAACTGTCCTGTTACTCCTGAGCTAAATGAGGTCTGCTGCAGGGCAGCAGAGGCTGTGGGCGGCGGAATACTTGCAATGGATGTTTTTGAAACAGACAATGGGTTGATTATTAATGAAATCAATCCAACTATGGAGTTCAGGAATTCTATACAAACCACAGGGGTGAATATTCCTGAAAAGATGGTTGACTATGTGGTTAGCCAGGGAAGGAGGTAAAATGGAGGTTGCGATTGTCGGCGGTAGCGGATATGCAGGCGGGGAGTTGCTGAGACTTTTGCTGGATCATCCTGAGGTTGTGGTTAGCCAAGTTACCTCAAACAGGTTTGCAGGCAAGTTTGTGCATGCTGTGCATCCAAATCTCAGAAAAAGGACAGATTTGAAATTTTCTGTTGTGGAAGAGCTTGGAGCTTGTGATGCGTTGTTTCTTGCATTACCGCACGGAATGGCTATGCAACAGATTAATGTGTTTGCTGAGAAGGCCAAGAGGATTATTGACTTGAGCTCTGATTTTAGGCTGAGGAACCCAGAAGATTATGTTAAATGGTATGGGCATAACCACACTACTCCTGATATGCTAAAGAGATTTGTTTATGGGCTTGTTGAGCTTCACAGGGCAGAGATCAAAGGTGCGAAGTTTGTGAGCGGGGTTGGGTGCAATGCTACTGCTGTTAATTTGGGGCTTTATCCACTATATAAAAATAGACTGATAGATGAATCAAGGACTGTTGTTGAGGTAAAGGTTGGTTCTTCTGAGGCGGGGAATAAGCCGAGTTTAGGGAGTCATCATCCTGAGCGGAGTGGTGCTGTGAGGAGTTATGCACCTGTGCACCACAGGCATGTTGCAGAGATGCTTCAGGAGCTGCAAACTGAGCAGATCCACTTTTCAGCCACAGCTATTGAGATGGTTAGAGGAATCCTTGCAACTGCCCATGTTTTTCTAAAAAAAGAGTTGGAAGAGAAGGATATCTGGAAGGTATATAGGGAGTGTTATGGTGGAGAGCCATTTGTAAGGCTAGTCAACTCCAAAACAGGCATATATAGGTACCCAGAGCCAAAGATTCTTGCTGGCACGAATTACTGTGATATTGGGTTTGCCAAGGAGGCTGGTTCTGACAGGGTGGTGGTTATGTCTGCTATTGACAATCTGATGAAGGGTGCAGCAGGCTCAGCAGTGCATGCGATGAATGTGATGCATGGCTTTGATGAGCGAACAGGACTCGGGTTTGCGGGGTTGCATCCATAATGTGCAGATTCCTTATAGTTAAAGCGAAGCATATGTTTGATCCCAAATTCCATCTGCTGAGGTTTGCTGAGATCTGTAAGAACAGCAAGGAGTTTCAGGGAGATGGATGGGGGGTTTGCTACCTTGACAATGACTGGAAGCTTTATAGATCAGTAAAGCCAATATGGGAGGAACAAAATATCTTTGAGCATCTGCCAGAAACAGGGTTGCTGGTGGCGCACGCGCGCAGCGCTTTCAAGGATAAAGGGGCTGTTATGGAATTTAGCCAGCCTTTTTTGGATAATGGAGTGGTGTTTGTGTTTAACGGAGAGCTGAGGGGGATGAGGCTCAAAGTTCCTGGTAAAATCGGATCAGAAAAAATATTTAATATTTTCAAGAGGTATCTTACAGAGGGAGTTGAGGCTGCTTTGGGCAAGACGCAGAGAGAGCTTGAAGCTAATGCAAAATATGTGCGGGCGTTAAATGTTGGTGTAATAAACAGAGAGGGCGGCGCTGTTCTGTGCAGGTTTGGCGAACAGCCAGAGTATTTTACATTGCATTATTACGAAGGTGATGATTTGAAAATTGTGTGCTCTGATCCATACAAGCCTTATGAATTCCAGGAATTTACAGATGGGGAGATTAGGTTATTATGATAATTGTCAAGCTTGGCGGCGGTAAAGATGTAAGTTTGGATTATGTGCTGCAGGATTTTGCCAAGCTGAAAGATAAGAAAATACTGGTCCATGGGGCAAATTATGAGGCGAATATTATCTCGAGGAAGCTAGGAATTGAACCAAAAATGGTTACTTCTGTTTCAGGCTTTGAGAGTAGAAGGACTGATAGGGAGACTCTGGAGATTTTGGAGATGGTCTATAGCGGGCTGGTCAACAAGCGGATTGTTGAGAAATTGCAGAAGCTCGGGGTGAATGCAGTAGGGCTGAGTGGGCTGGATGGCAGGCTTTGGGAGGGGAGCAGGAAACCGTTCATAAAGATACGGGAAGGGAGTAAGGTCAAGTTGCTGAGGGATGATTACACTGGCAAGGTTGAGAAAGTGAATGTTGAGCTGCTTACTCTTCTGTTGGATAATGGATATGTACCGGTGCTTACAATTCCAGGCATAAGTTATGAGAGCGAGGCAATTAATCTTGATAATGACCGAGCTATAGCTGTCATGGGTGGTGCATTAAAGGCAGACAAGGTGATAATATTGCTGGAAGAGGGAGGAGTGCTGAGTGATATTGAGGATAAAAGTTCTGTGGTAAAGAATATTGATAGGCGGGAGCTTGAGAGATATATTGCGATAACCAAGGGCAGGATGAAGAAAAAAATGCTTGGAATAAAAGAGGCATTGGATGCAGGAGTAAAAGAGGTTTATGTGGCTGATGGCAGGATTGCGCAGCCTATTTCCAATGCCTTGAATGGGAGAGGTACGATAATAAAATGAAAGAGGATAATTTTATGCTGGACACTTATGCCAGAAGGGAGCTTGAGATTGTCAGAGGAGAGGGTGTGTTGCTGTATGATAGAGAGGGGAGGGAATATTTGGATTGCATGAGTAATTACGGGGTGAACATACTTGGGCATAATTGTGCTGAAATCAACCTTGCTGTGCGGCGGCAGATGCAGCTGATTACCAATTTGCACTGCAGTTTTTATAATGAGACAAGGGCATTGGCTGCAGAGAAACTTGTTGAGATAACTCCTAAGCGATTGACCAGGGTTTGGTTCTGCAATTCAGGGACTGAAGCTGTGGAAGCCTCAATCAAGTTTGCCTGGGCTGCCACTGGAAGGAGAGGTATTGTTGCTGCAAAAATGGGTTATCACGGAAAGACTGTTGGTGCCCTTTCAGCCACCACTTCCAATCCGAAATACCGGGAGGATTTTTTGCCCTTGCTTCCTGGTTTCTCAACTGTATCTTATAATGACGCTGAGTCTCTCAAGAGCGGTGTGAATTCAGAGACTGCTGCTGTAATTTTGGAGCCTATTCAGGGCGAATCAGGGATAAGGCCAGCAACCAAAGAGTTCCTGAAAACTGCTAGAGACGTTTGTGATGACCATGGTGTGCTGTTGATTTTTGATGAGGTTCAGACTGCTTTTAGAACAGGGAGATGGACTGCTTCAGAGCATTATAGGGTTGAGCCTGATATCATGTGTATTGCCAAGGGGGTTGCAGCAGGCATCCCCATGGGGGTTACGCTAACAGATGAGGCAGTCGCCGAAAAGATCCACAAAGGCGCGCACACTTGCACTTTTGGGGGGAATCCGCTTGCTTGTGCGGCCTCATTGGCAACTATTGAATACATAGAGAAGCATGCTTTGTTGGAGAATTCTAAAGAAGTTGGCAATTACTTTATGCATGGGTTACAGGGGGTTGAGAGCAATTTGATACGAGAGGTTAGAGGCTTAGGGCTTATGATTGGCCTTGATTTGAAGCAGAAAAGCTCTGAGTATTTGAAGAGATTGCAGGATTCGGGAGTCATTGCGCTGCCTGCTGGGTCTACTGTGGTGAGGTTCTTGCCTCCACTGATTTTTTCTAAGGAAAATGTGGATACTGTGATGGCTAAGCTGAAGGGTGCTCTTGAGTACAAAAAATTTAAATAATGCTGTTGGCTCTGGAGATTAAATGGAAGAGAACCTAATCAAAGAGAGGCGGAGGAAACTTGAAGAGTTGCAGAGCTTAGGTGTTAATCCATTTGCGTATTCTTTTGCAAAAAATGATTACTCTAAAGATATTGTTGATGGTTCTGATGCTTATCAAGGGAAAACTGTGAAGGTTGCTGGAAGGATTATGACCTTGCGTGACATGGGGAAGGTCACGTTTACGCATATCCAGGATGGGAAGGGGAAAATCCAGCTGTATTTGCGAGAGGATGACATCAAGGATAGCTATAAGATTGTGAAGCTGCTTGATATTGGCGACTTTGTAGGGGCAGAGGGCAGTGTATTTAAAACCCACAAAGGTGAGGTGACTGTTAAGGTTGAAAAGCTGGTGTTGCTCACCAAGTCGCTCAGACCTCTGCCTGAGAAATGGCATGGACTCAAAGATCCTGAGATCAAGTATAGGCAGCGCTATCTTGATCTGATTATGAATCCAGAAGTAAAAGGGATCTTCTTAAAGAGAGCAGCCATCTACAAGGCTATAAGAGAGTTCCTTGATGGCAGGGGCTTTGTTGAGGTGAGAACGCCTATCCTGCAGACGCAATATGGAGGTGCAAATGCCAGACCTTTTGTGACCAGGATAAATGCGTGGAATATGCAGATGTATTTGCGGATTGCCTATGAGCTGCATCTGAAGCGGCTGGTTGTTGGCGGATTTGAGAAGATATATGATTTGAGCTCTTGCTTCCGCAATGAGGGAGTGGACAAGACACACAACCCAGAGTTTGCGATGATGGAGATCCAGTGGGCTTATGCTGACTATAATGATATGATGAAGCTTACTGAGGAGCTGTATGAGTATGTAGCTAAAAAGGTGAATGGAAGCACGATTATCGAATATGAGGGCAGGCAGATTGACTTGAAGGCACCTTGGAGAAGAATTAGTGTAAAGGATGCTATAAAGGAGTATGCGCATGTTGATGTTGACAAACTGAACGATACTGAACTTAAGAGTGTTTTAGATAAGAACAATATTGTGCATAAGAACCCAAGCAGAGGAGAATTGATCTTGCTACTGTTTGAAATGTGCGAAGCCAAATTAATGGAACCCACACATGTTATTGATCACCCAAAAGAGAGCTGCCCACTTTCAAAGCCCCACCGCAAAAACCCAGAGCTGATTGAAAGGGTTGAGCCTTTTATCAATGGATGGGAGGTGGGCAATGGTTATTCTGAATTGAGTGACCCCGATTTGCAGAGGGAGTTGTTAAGGGAACAGGCAGAGAGGGGTAGGGGCGGTGATGAAGAAGCCCACCCTATGGATGAAGATTATGTTACTGCATTAGAATATGGTTTGCCTCCGAATGCAGGGATGGGTATAGGGGTTGACAGGATGGTTATGTTACTAACAGGAGCAGCAACCATTAGAGATGTAATTTTGTTTCCAGTAATGAAACCCAAATAAGTCAATTTTTCTGATCAAGCTGTTTGTGGATCTCCACTATCTTCTTAAAGTAGTCTTTCTTTTTGTCAAGAGGCAGCACTGCATACAGCTCATTTAGATTGGCATAGACTAGTCTTGCCTGTTTGTAGTCTCTCTGTTTGATCAAATCATTAGCTATTTGGATCAGGCTGTCTGTTTTTGCCAATGGGTCAGTGCCTTGATCAGTGACATCAACTACTCTGTCAGGTTTGTGGGTAAATCTGAATAATGTTTTCTTAACCAGGTGTTTCATTATTATTGTGTCCAGGATGGTTAAGCCCAAAATGCATACTGCAATATAGCCAAGAAGCACAACTAGTCCGGATACTGGAATGGAGAAATAATGGCTGGTGAACAGCTGCTGGATGGGTGCTTTGAAGAGAATTGACTTTCTTAGCAGCACCTCAGCAACAACAAATGGGTTAAATCTGGCAATTTCCTGCAGGTATCTTGGCATTGATTCCAGAGGGAGGATTATATCTGATAAGAATATGAGGAGGCTGCCGCCTGATACTGCTGCAAGCGTTGCAGTTTCTGCAGAGGTGAACATCACGCCAGTCAATATTCCCAGAAGTGTAAAAAGTGTGGTTATTGCCATAATGACAAGAGATGTTGGCACCACATTGGATACAATGTCCACTTTGAAGATAAAACTGGAGACTGAGAGGATTAAGACTACCTGCAATGCTACCAGCAGGAGTGTACTGATAAAGGCTGCAAGTAAGAATAGGAAATTCCGTGTGGGAGTTATGAGGTTCCTGAAATATGCATTTGATTTTTTCTCCATGACAATGACTGTTGCGGCAAAGAGCAGAGAGATTAGCATCACAACCATAGCGACTAGGCTGGGGAACATGTAATTGAGGTAGGTTTCAGAGACAATTGGCTCGATTCTGGTTTTGATCGGGCTGACGATTGCCTGAGCCTCTGTAACCTGAATTGTGTCGATCTGCTTTTTTATTTCGTTGAGATCATTCTTGATTGCCATTGCCTTGGTGAGGGTTGACTGGAGTGACAAAGTGATCTCGCTTATACTCCTTGTTATCTCGGTGCGTGCGGTTTTTGCATCTGAGAATTTTTGGGTGGTTGCATTCACTTCTTTTTCAATGTTCAAAATTGCGTCGCCAAGTTCGCCAAGCGCATCCTCATCAACGGTCTTGAGTGCCTCTTCAATGTCTTCCAGCTCCTTGCTGAGAGCTTCAACGTCTGATTCAGTTGGGCTGCCGTTCAGCAAAGATGATTCGATGTCATCTATTATGCTGTCGATTAGCTGGATGCTCCTATTTACTGAGTCACGCATTGTACTGTTCTCGCCAATTGCAGACCTCCCCAGTGCAGTGTTGATTGCTTTAAGGCTAGTCACACTAAACCTGTTTGAATTGAATTCGAAGTTGAGGTTGCCCAATTGAGTTTTGATAAGCTGCTGCTTTGCAGATATGTCTTCGTTGTTTTGGATGATTTCAGCAAAGTTGGGGTTTTGCTCCTCAATTGTTGATCGGGTGTTGTCTAAGGTGATTAGGATTACAGTGGTTAGCTCAGAGCTTATTTCGCGACTTCTTTCTTCTACCCGTGTTGAGATCATGTCAATAACGCTGTAAACCAGATTGATCTGGGAAGGATCGACATAGAATGTGAGTTCATTGCCAGTCTGATTGTCAGCAATCTTGAAGTTCTCAGAAAACACCATGCAAATGTTGATAATACCCTGCCTGATATCTTCCTCGCAGCTCTGCTGGGTCTCAAGCTTGATGACCTGGAACTGGGCTTCACTCAGTTTGCTCAGATAGGATTCAACAAGGGAGGTGTATTCGGTTGCATACACTCCAATATTTATGCTGTACATCTGGGCATTGTTGAATGCAAGACCCACCAGCAGTGTTATAACTAATGGCCCGAAGATGGTTATCAGGGCTGAGATCCTGGAACGGATTATCAGCTTGAAGTTCTTATGGATTATTGTCAGCAGCTTTGGCATTTTTGATTTGCTTCTCCTCTCGTTTTATCAGTGATTCAAAAACCTCCCTTAGGGATGGCTTATGGACATCAACGTCAATGAGTCCCTCATTCTGTTTTTCAACTGCATGCAGCAGGTGATGGAGAACATTCATCGAATCGGGAGTGTAGATAATCAGTTTATGGCCTTTATTGATAATTTTTGGCATTTTCAGCCCTTTGATTTTTTGGAGCTGCTCGACAATTGCATCATATTTGCCAGGGAATGTTTCCAGATGGATCTCTTCGTTTTTTGTGTAGACGCTTCTTATGTAATCAGGTGAGCCAATAGTGTTAATTTTGCTGTTGTGGAGTATGGCAATACGGTGACAGAGGAGCTCCATCTCCCTTAAGAAGTGCGATGCAAGGATGATGGTTGTGCCTTTTTTGTTTATCTTGTGGATGATATCCCACATCTGCTCCCTGAGCAGTGGGTCGAGGTCAGCAGTGGGTTCGTCAAGGATGAGCACCTCTGGGTTGTGTACTAGAGCACATGCTATATCCAACCGTTTTTTCATGCCTCCTGAGAGTTGCTCTGCATGGAGATCCTGACAATGGCTCAGACCCACTAATTCCAACAGAGTGGAGATGTTGTTTTTCTTGACTTGTGCAGAGAGCCCATACATAGCTGCAAAGTATTCCATGTTCTCTTTTACTGTGAGTTGCATATAGAATGAGGGATCTTGAGCAGCAAACCCGAAAAGTCTGCGGACTTTTAGGATGTCTTTGGTCACTGGCTTGTATTCAAAACTGGTTTCAGGGCCTTTCTTGGTTTCAAATCTGAAAAGCACCTCGCCAGGCTGAGGGTCGATAATGCCAATGAGGGTGTTGAGGAAGGTGGTTTTTCCGCTGCCGCTCATGCCGACTATGCCAAAAGTCTCACCTTTCTTAATTTCGAGTGAGATGTTGTTAAGCACAGTGTTTTTCCCGAATTTTACTGTGGTATTCACCACTTTGATGATATCATCTGGCATATTGCACCATATATATAATAACTTATTAAATTTAACGATATTATTTTTGAGTGAGAACTATTCCATACGCGATTTGATGGTTTCCAGCAGCAGGTAGACAGAAACCGCGAAGATAGAGCCAAGGAGAAACCATATAGCTATGGGGGGTGATGATTGAGTAACTGGCGCAGCTAGCATTGTGCCTGCGTCTGCACTGAGTTTTGGCGCTAACTCAGGGGTGTATCTGCTAACAGCACTGCCTGACATATTTGAAAAGACTTGGAGTAGCCCTGCTGCTGCGGTTGCGATTAAGGCAACAGGGAGAATCGAGCGGAGCTTTGATCTGAGCCCTAGGAGTGATTCAGGAGCGATGATGATATATTGGTTGGCAAGCGAGTAATGGTTTACCTCCTTACCTTTTTCACTGTAATGGTATTCATCAGTTTTTACAAGTTTGGCCTCGACAAGAAGCTTGAGGTTGTAGTGGACTGTGGAGAGTGGCAATTCCAGTTTAGTGGCAAGTTCTGTCTCGGTTGTAGTGTTCTCAGCGAGGTAATCCAATATCTTTCTGGAGGTGTCATTGCTTATCACCTGGGCAAGTTTTTTGGTCTTTTTATCTTGTAATGACACCAAAAGGAACGATTTTTTTGCCATATGTGGGGTGATGGTTATGTACTATTTAAATAATTGGTTGACTGCAATTCGGTTTGCATCTATGCATACTTGCTCAGGTATTCTTCAATTAATGCCTGGTCCCAGCCTACAAAGAGCAGCTTCTCCCTTATCTGCTGAAGGGGCATCCCTGCTGCTGAGCAGCGGATTATATATTGCTCAAGTTCAGGATAGAGTGTTTTGGATTTCTCAAAAACAGGCAATTCCGCTTGTTTTTTCTGCTCGTCAATATACGAATAGATGGCACCTTTTGAGAATTGTGTTCTTCTATGATTTGCTATCAAAACAACCCCCAGGATAACTACACCAATAAGTGCTCCAAGAAGATAGAGCAGGGTTTGAAGTAATGATGTTTTTGCTTGGCTAGTTTGTGGTGGGATACGCTGCACTATGATCTCCTCTGTTTGGTTGGTTTGGGGAGTTTGTGGTTGGTCTTTGACAGAGGTGCGCTTTGGCGCTATTGCAAAAGTGCTGAAGGCAGGTGATTCTGATTCATAGTGGAGAAATTGCGCTTCTGTGGTGATGAGTTTTGTTGGGAGTTCAACCCACCCTTTAGTATAACGGTACAGCCTGATGTCTGCTGCATTGAGGTGGTTGTCTGAAAGCCATGTGCGGTTGACTTTGAACTGCAGCCTGACAGAGGATATTGAAGAATCGGCAAGATTTTTCTTGGAGATTTCAAAGTAGAGGTAGGCATTCTGCAATGCAGGGATTGCTGCTGGCTTGAAGGTCAGGCTTTCAATTGTGAGTTCTACCTCCTCTGCTGGCTTGCTGACTGAGAAGATTATGGCGGTGAGCGCCATGTCCTGCACTTTCATGGTGTTGAGCTGATTGGGGATGAGCTCAGCCCAGAAATGGCTTGTTGAAGGCTTAGGCTGCTGAACTGAAACACTGTACCCCTTGCCACCGCGGTACCAGTAGTCAACTGTGAAGGTTGCAGTGTATTTTGGAGCGTAGTTGAATGATTTGTCCCTGCATACAACATAAACTGTGTTCAGCCCTCTGTCTAGATTTTTTATTTCTACCCATGGTCTGAGTCCATCTTTATCAAAAGCGCGCATTGCAGCAAAGCTGACATTCTGGAAAGAGTATCTGCAGATGGCATATTCATTTACTGTGAGTGTGAATATTGTTTTTGAGTCAGAGACTGTGTCTGTTGGAGTATAGCCAGTTATGTTGGGGGGTGTTGTGTCCAGAGATTCATTTAGGGGGGTGTCTGTGAGCAAACCAATTGTGCCGATTACTGTTGAGTTATATGTTATGTTGAATATATGGTTGTAGTTGGTGGAGTTGAAGGTTAAATTGATCATCAGCTGGCCTGTGGAGTTGGTGGTTCCGCTCCACATTAGTGTTGAGCCGTCATACACCGAAATTGTTTGTCCTAAAGCCGGTAATACTGATTGATTAACAATGGAAGTTGGGTAGAAGCGGGTGATGTTACTACCACCATATGTAAAGTTGGTTGGCATATCAACAAAACCATAAATAAAAGAGTTTGATGGGTAATTATCCGTAATAGAAGAGGTAATACTTGATGCCGATGAGAAATTGATGATGGGGGCATGGGAGAAAGCAAAGTTGGAGATATTGGTGGCGTTCCCTATTGTCACATTTGACATGTATATGGAGAGACTATTTATTTCTGAGTTAAATATGGAGATGGTTGAATAATCTCCTTCGATATTGACCCTGGAGATGATAATATTTGATAAATTTATGAAATAAGCAGAATTCAGCGATGAAATACTTACATTGATCGGCGCATTTGATGTGTTCTTTAGGTTATTAATTGGTAGATCCACATTCTCTACACTGATATAGAGATCATCAATATCTGAATTGAAAATCGAATTTGATGAATTATCACTAAACGAGGTAGCCACCATAGAAGAGTCTCTAATGGTGTTGACAGAATTCCCTTTGAACCATGCTACATTATCTATACGTACATCGATTATTTCAACGATCTCTGTATCCCAGACTTCCAACTCAGAGATGTTTGAATGGTAGATATAAGAATTTGTGCCTGACACTCCTTCTGGTTGATTAAGCAATATATTTACATAGCTAATGTTAGTATCGGTAATATTAAGTTCAAACTGATTTGACAGAGAGTGAATGTTTATTTTAGACTTAACATAGTAGCCAAGATTGGTTATATTTAATCCGTATCCTTCGATATACAAGTTATCCTCAGAATTGTTACCCCACATTACTGTGTTTGAGACGATACTTTTTGAATTGTCCATAAACCAGGCAGCTTCCATGCTAGAGTTGACTATCACATTCTCAGAATCGCCGTAAAATGAGCCGCTTCCTGTCATATTATTGATGAAAGATGTTGAGTTAGCTCTACACATAGGGTTTAATACTGAATTGACAATCATTGCCTGTGTTTGTCCACTAATGAATGGAGTGGCAACAATAGTTGAATCAAAGATGTGAAGATTGGTAATCTCGAAAAAGATTTCATCCAAAAAAGTTATTGCACTTAAGTTTACAGTGAAATCCATATCTCCTTCTGTCCAGATTGACACCTCTAATTGGTCTAGTGTACCAATGTTAGATTGATATAAGTATGCATCCTGTGAGCCATTCAGAAGTAAATTGGTGAGTAGCGTTAAATTACTATTTGAGAGATAAAGAGAATAAAGGGTATTGTTTTTCAGAGTAATATTGCCGAATGACAGATTTGTTGAAGTGTCTGAATAGAGCCCGTAACTGTAATTGTGAATGCTGCAATTTCTAAGGGTGATAAAATCCCATCCAGTCACATTTATTCCTATGCCACTTCCATTTCCCGTTATTGAATAACCATTGCAGTCAAGTGCAATTGAGTCATTCATTATGGTGAAACATGTGCCGTTTGAGGTTAGGTTTTCGGTAAGCGTGGTGTTTATGTAGATATTGCCGCAGCTGATTTGAGTCTGAACTGTCGTGAAGTTGAATGTACCATTTTCTATGCAGACTGATTGGTTGCAGCTGCTAATATTATAATAATAGAGTGTGTTTGGAGTTAGGCCTGTTAGCCCGACCCTGTGACCTTGAGCTACATAGGAGGTATTATGCACCAGAATTCCAAGACTTGTGGTTGTGTTATAGTTGACTGTGGAATTGCTGCTGTTATAAGTGTCCCATGTTATGATGACTGATTGGTTGGTCAGATTTGACAGCGTAATATTCTCGAGAATATTAGCATGTACGGTTTGTGTTATTACTATGACCAAGAATAATAAGTGGGGTTTACTTAGCTTCATCTTCTTCCCTCTTTATTTTTTCCATAACTAAACTTTCAAATGCATGGCTCTCATTGGCATATACTTTTTCTTCTATGTTTTTGTATACCCATTTGAGAATGTCTTGGTCTATTCTGAGCCAGATTCTAGACTTTTTAGGCTTGGGTTTATTCATGTGCTAAATATCACTTTTCGGCAGGTTATATTTAAATATTTTGCTGATTTGTGTTATATTCTAGCTAATAGTGACAAATATCACAGATATTATATAGTACTGATGTTTAATTGCGGAGCTTAACATCTTGCTTGCAGTCATCTTAAGCGACCCTAAAGTATTCTTGAAAATATTTTTTGCTGAACCTATTGGGATCAATAACCGAAAAATATTAAATAATATTCAGATTCCCTTATGCACTATGGTGTTTATCAAATATCAAAGAATTGTATTTCCAACTACACCAACCGCTGCATAGTTGCAGCTCATTGTTTTCTGGGATTCTTCAAGACTTTGCCTGACTCTGGTAAGGTTATAGGCATTTTCTTGCTGAGTTTCTTCATATGAGCTCATGGGTTTATTTCGATTAAAATAGATGGAGGTATAAAATGCACATTCAATATGATATAATTGGGAAATCAGGAAAATTAGGTCGAGAGGGATTGATGATTGCCTACATGGATGATGCAGAGATCGCCAGAAAGGTTGGCAGGAAAATGGGACTTATGCAGGTGAATAGAGAAGCGCTGATTGCAGGGGCATATGATGGGCTAGCGGGAATCAACCTTGCAATTATTGATGAACATGACAGGGGTGAGAAGGGTAATGCAGCTGACATACTTTTTCATCCTTTGGCAAATAGTCAGGGAATAGATCATAGGCTACTCTCAATGTGGTGCTGGCAGATGGGCAGTAATGGTGTTGTGCCTTTATTGGAATTTGCTCATCCAGATTATGGCAAACGAGCTTTCAGAGTGGATTTGATTGAGGCAAGAAAGGGTTCAGGTAATTATCGCGGGTTGGAGTCAGCAGTGGAAAATCTGATGGCAGTGCAAGGAGTTGAACCTGATGTTCTGAATTGCTGCATCTTGAACTCAAGACCAATTGCAGTAGAGCAATCAAGGTATAATTGTGAAAAGGCAGGCGCGGTTGTTTCAGCCTCATTTATGGACTACTGGGATCATGGGATTGTGGGAGACTTTGATATTTTATTGGCAGACTTTGATATCCAGGGATTCAGTTTAGAAGAAGGTTGAGGCGGCTGAAAAATCTGAGGGACTTGGCAGGGGGTGTTTCAGATCCTTAGCCAAAATATTTATATAGTGTTTTCAATTCTTTTATTGAAAATGGTTGGAGTTAATATACAAAAAATTGCATTTTTCTTAGTTACAACTACAACCACAGCGTAAGCTGCTCATTGTTTCTTTTAAACTCAGAGGTTTGAAAAGATATAAAAAGACTAAAATAAAAATCAATAGAAGGTGAAAAAATGGAAATTAATGGCAAAAAATATGATAAGCCAGTAAAGCTAGCGGAGATTGCACCAAAGGATGCTGTTGTGGCAAGGCTTGATGGCGAGTTAGTAGATTTGAGTAAGGTTGTAGATAAGGATGGAAAGGTTGAGTTTTTCAGTTTGGAGTCTAATGAGGGGTTGGATACGCTAAGGCATAGCGCTGCCCATATTATGGCAGATGCTGTTGTTAAGTTATTTCCGGATGCTAAGAGGACCATTGGACCAGCAATTGAAAATGGTTTTTATTTCGACTTTGATGTTAAGGTGCCATTTGCTCCTGAGGATTTGAAGAAGATAGAAGCTGAGATGTATAAAATAGTCAAGGCTAACCAAAAGTTTGAGAGGGTTGTGCTGAGCATGGAGGAAGCAAAGAGATTGTATAAGGACAACAAGTACAAACTTGAGATGATTGATGAGCTTGAGGGTGAGTTGACTGCCTATAAGCATGGTGATTATATTGATTTGTGCCGAGGCCCGCATGTACCATCAACTGGTTATGTGAGAGCGTTCAAATTAACCAAGGTTTCTGGCTGCAATTGGCGGGCTGATGTAAAAAATGCACCTCTCCAGAGGATATACGGGCTTGCTTTTGCCACCAAAGATGAGTTGAATCAGCATATAAGGATGCTTGAAGAGGCTGAGAAGCGTGACCATCGCAAATTGGGAAAAAAGCTTGGACTGTTCTCAATCCATGATGAAGGCCCTGGCTTTATCTTTTGGCTGCCTAAAGGCACCTTAATTAAGGGCAAGCTGATAAATTACTGGAAAGCGGTGCATAAAAAGGCCGGGTATGTGCTTGTGGAAACTCCTGTGATTCTGAATAGGAAGCTGTGGGAGCAGAGCAAACACTGGATGAATTACAGGGAGAATATGTATACCCTCAAGATTGACAATGAGGATTTTGCGATTAAGCCTATGAACTGCCCT
>JBDRLT010000025.1:0-18547 GCA_043812815.1 Candidatus Woesearchaeota archaeon
GCTGAAGGCAGAATGCTCGGTCCTGCAGACACAAATGTCATTGTGGTGGGAGGCCGAATTGCCAATGGTTTTTTTGACAAGCAGCTGGGAATAAATCAGCTACTGACAATAGAAGAGAGGCTTTTCAGGATTGTTGGGATCCTTGATGACAATAGCAACTCTGTTTACATGCCAATAAACATGGCATACGAGGTGCTTGAAGACAAGGAGAAAGGGGTATATGACTCTGTTGTTATCAAAATCAAAAATCAGGACGAGCTGGAGCAGGCAGTAGAAAATATCGAAAATAAATTGATGCTGAACAGACATGTTACCGCAGACACAAAAGACTTCACTGTCTACTCAAACCAGCAGTCAAATGAAACAAGGGCAGAGATGATGAATTCCATTACAGCATTCCTTGCAGCAATTGCTGGAGTTGCACTGTTAGTAGGAGCTGTTGGAGTTGCTAATACTATGTTCACCTCCGTATTAGAAAAAACCAAGGAGATCGGCATCATGAAGGCTATTGGCGCAAGGAACAAAGATATCCTCATGATATTCCTCCTAAATGCAGCATTAATCGGCCTTATTGGGGGAGTCCTCGGAATACTTGCAGGTATAATGTTATCAGGATTCCTCCCTGCGCTCATGGGCTCGACTGGAGGCATCATGGGCAGATTTGGCTCAAATGGTGGGGTGGTCAGCCTAAAAAGCATAATAATGGCGGTTGGGATTTCTGTCTTTATTGGCATATCATCTGGATTGGTACCTGCATACCAGGCTTCAAAACTCAAACCAGTGGATGCTCTAAGATATGAATAAAACCAACAATTCACAGGTTTACCCTGCCAAGACTTATTGGCCAACCATCTTCTTTATTTTTCTATGCTTGATCTGATTGTCATTGGTTGAATCACTTCTCCATGTTAGGCGATTAACTCAATCCTGGGCAAGTAATAACGTGTTATATCTAATTTGAAATCCCCAACTATTTGACAAACAAAAAAGAAAAAATCTATTTTAAGCAAAAGCCTTTTTTACACTCTTGTTAAACAAAAGGTATCCTCCAATAGCCGATTGCATCACAAGATTGGGGATATTACTTGCTATATCTCCTAAGACCATAGAGATTAACGACACTAAAATCCCCAAAGCCGCGAAAATTAGCACAGCAATTCTGGCCCAAGGTCTTGCTTTCCTCAAACCTCTTCCAACAAAGAAGCCGAAAACACCCAATCCAATAAATACAATGCCACCGACAACAATCAAACTGGATCCCAGAGCTCCAAAAGGAGTCTGCATTACGTTTGTACCAATCGATCTAGCAGCAAAAATCCAAAGCAAACCAGCGATAACTCCCAAAACTGCACCAATATAATAAAAAACCGAAATAATTTTTACTCCTATTGGAACAGATTTCTTTTCAACCATTTTTTGTACCTCCTTTTATTCTTGAATATATATCTTCTTATTGTCGAATATTAATTGTATTTATTATGCTGTTAAAAGTCTCTTCATACATGCGATAGAACTCGTCTTGAGAGCTATATGTGAAAATATAGGCTGTTCCATTGGCGAAAAAGACTACCTTTCTCAGTTTCCACCCAATATCTTCCCCAACGAGTATATCATACCCATCAATATTATTTGCCGAGATTGTAGCCTCATTTAAGATTAGCAACCCCGACATCTCTGCTTCTTTTTTGAATTCATCTGTAACTTCTTGTAAATCTGTGACTGATTTTACCATGAATTGAATGTCAACTGTAACTTCTGATTCGTAATCACTTCCTCCAAATTGTTTTTTGAAGCTCTTTTCGAATGTTACAACTCTTTTTATATTCTCATCTGGTAAATCCTCACCAATAAAAATTTCCCAACCATCTGGATACTCAAAACCATAGTTGAGTTTATCGTCATAAACATACCCGCCGGTTGATAGAGGTCCGCCATATGGTTCTAGGTCTATCGATGGAGCAGGTGCAGATGGCTCAGTGGATGGAGGCATACCTGGCGATTCTTCTGTTTGCACAGCATTTAATAGTTCATAAGTTCCGCATTTTGTATCCACATAATTCTTAGTTTTACTATCAAATATAATCTCAACACTTGTTCTTTTTTCATTTATGATATCTCCATTAGGATCTAATTCATAAAGTACTATGGGTCTGATAAAATCTCCGCAATAGACATAATCTGGTTTGTAGTCCCCCTTGTTCCCTAACTCAATGTGTCTGCTTCCTGAATCACACATATAGTAGACCTTATTTGGTACTAAATCGGGAAATCCTCTATCCTCAGGGGTTGAAGTTCTCCACTCCACTCTTTCATCAAATATTAATTTTTCAGTTTCTGTGCTATAATCCATCTTTTCAGCCACCCATGTTTCTGCTTGTGTATCATAACCATAAAGTATAGCGTTTGATAATTCCGGGCAAACAACACTTTGGCTTTGGTTTGGCTTACTGCAAGATGTCAAAATCATGGATAAGAATATGATAACTATTAAGCCCAACGCTGGTTTCAAGACCAGAAATTTTCTAAACCATAACTGATTTGATTTATTTTCCATTTTACCATCACTTGTTTATAAATCAGAAGTGAGCCCTGTTTTTTCAGAGAATTTGGGCTCTGCTTCTGAAATATTATTTTTGCATTTTTTTGCTTTTTTCTTAAGTACCACACCCAAACCCTTTTTCTATTACTCCCTTTTCCTCGAAAGGACAAGCAACTGCAATATTCTTATGAATATGTTCAGGAAATCCAGATACAACGCTAATGCTGCATCCCCAATCATATTATCAGAGTAATCCCTTAATATCTTAGACATATCATACATCACAAAACCGAGGAAAACCAGCAAAACAGCAACATCAATAATCAAACCAAACAGAGTTTGTTTTAAGAAGATATTGACCATGGATGCTAGTATCAACCCCAGCAAGGCAAAAGTAAGGAATGTTCCTATAAATCTAAAGTCCTTTCCAGTTACATATACATATCCTGCCAGACCACCGAACACAAGCGTGGTGATACCCAGAGCCTGAAGCACGACTCCAGAACCACCTTCCAAACCTACCCAAGCAACTATAGGTGCAGTCGTAATACCTGTAAGCAATACAAATAAGAATAACAACCATATTGGGAAACCAATCTTCTTTTTAAAAAGGAATGTAACCAGCAATATTACCAGTTCTGCTATCATTACTGGAATAAACAGAACAGGCGGGATAAAAAAACCAATCCCCACGCCTAATGTAGCGATCAGCAAACTAAGAGTGAATATAGGAATCACTTTCTTATTAAATATGTCTTTTTGCATCATTTCACCTAATTTAAGCCATTATTTAGTTAAGTACCACACCATTTAAATGCCTAACAATAGATGCTTTCTGATCAATAAATCCCATTGGAACCCTATGCTGTCAGGGTCACCAAAACCAGAAAGAATAAGTGTTACCCTTTCAAGGCTATTTTAGTCTTTTGTTTACGAAATCTCTTATAAGAGTCTGCTGCACCTTTATTAACCCTCCTAAGCGAGCCTTGCACAAATTCGAATATCTTTTCAGCAGGGACAATTGCCATCTTTGCCACTTTTATTGTGACCTCTTTTCCAACCTGAGCAGCTTCAGCAGCTGATGCCCCTGCCTTCTGGCACACTGCCACAATTTTGGACTCCTTAAATTCCTCAAACCCACCACCTTTCTTTTTCACTTTAGTCATTCCAAATACCTCCCATTTATTGGCCTGACGCATTTGATAACGTCAAGAGCCTAATATCTTCTAAACCTTAATGCATTGCTGCCCACTTCAAAGTACCCTGTTTGCCATCTAATTGCATTCCAAAAATACTTTCTGGAATCAGTATGATCTTTTGGGTTGCCTTCAACATAGCCAAAGTTTGCTTTTCCTGCCAACCTCACATTATCCATCCTGTATACCTCTGTAAAATTCTCCTGTGAGACATTAAGGTGCAGCAACTAGCTCTCGATTTAAGCTTGCGAATTCCCTGCTTTGGCCTGTCTGCCCCCCACCTGATACCATCCCTCTTGGTTGATAAGCCAAAACCCGTAGCCTGCACAGTGTTGGTCTGTCCACAGCACCCAATTGTTCCAACATCAACTCCATCTCAATCTTTTGCGCTGACACCACCTTTGCTCACCTCCGCGTATTTGAATGCTATTGTAAGGGTGCCTCCTTTATTAATTCCTTTTTAAAGACCAATCAAGAACCAAATTCAAGAGGTCTCTTTCACAAACTTTAAAAAGCGGCTTATAAACAGAAAATTATGATAAATCCACTACTGGAACCGATATGGTTTTTCGGTATAGATGGGAAATATGTTCCAGAATTGCTTAAAGGGTTCGACAGCTACTTGCAGATAGCCTTTTTTGTTATTACTTTGTTTATCAGTATCCAGGCTTATAAGATATACAAACTATCAAAAAAGAAGGATGTCGGTCTATTAGCTTTGGGATTCTCTTTCATCTCATTCTCCTATATTGTGTGGTCAATTCTCAACTTGTCCATAATAAAATACATTGGAGACTCAGTATGCAGTTGGATTAGTATATGTATTGTAAATTCACTTATTGATTTTTCCATCTACATCCATATGATCCTCTTCCTTACAGGCTTATTGACTTTGGCTTATATTTCTCTCAAGGTGAAAAGTTTAAGAACATATATTCTCCTCTGGGGGATTATTCTATCAGTTATTCTATTTAGTATTAGGACTTTGTTCTTCTTTTACTTCCTCTCTTCGATTTTACTATTCTACCTAATATATAGTTACTCAGTGGTATACATTAGGAAAAGGCAACGGAAAAGTCTATTCATGGCTGTCTCATTTATCTGCCTAGCACTTGGTGACCTGGTGCTCCTAATTGGGCTTTCAGGCGGGTTTTACTATATAACCGGCAATTTCCTTATACTGGTGGGATATTTGGTGTTGCTAGCTGATCTGGTGTCTGTGATTAGAAAATGAAGAAGAGGGAAAGAATACAGGTTATCTATGACATCCTCAAGGTTGTTCAAGATAAAGGCAATGCAGCCAGGCCAACTCATATTCTATACAAGTCCAACCTCTCACACCAGATGATGCAGGAATATCTGAAAGAGTTAATTGCCAAGGATATGCTTGAAGAAAGAGTCGGAAATAGAGGCAAAACTTACTCCCTGAAGGTGAAAGGCAGTGAATTCCTGGAAAAGTACAGAGTTGTCACAGATTTCATGGACCTGTTTGATTTATAAGGTTGCATCAAGCGTTATTCTCACCGCATAATTTATAAATGGTACTTTGCAAGTCACATTAATGCAAGCAGCAATTGAAGTGAAAAATCTCACCAAAAAATACAACGGCTTAACAGCAGTAGACAATATCTCCTTCAAAATAAACTATGGTGAGATATTCGCATTTCTCGGCCCAAACGGGGCAGGGAAAAGCACCACTATCAAAATCCTCACAACAGTACTGTAGCCAACAGCCGGCAGCATAAAAGTAAATGGCTTTGACATAGCGCAACAGAATGAAGTCAGAAAATCTTTTGGCATTGTCTTCCAAGACCCAAGCGTTGATACTGAGCTCACTGCCTACGAAAACATGGAATTCCATGCAATCCTCTACAGCCTTCCAAAGAATATAAGGGAAAAACGGATAATAGAGCTGCTCACCTTTGTCGGCCTGCTGGACAGGAAAGACACTCTAGTAAAAAAATTCTCAGGAGGCATGAAACGCCGTCTGGAAATTGCCCGCGGTCTGCTCCACCACCCAAAAGTCATGTTCCTTGACGAGCCGACCATAGGATTAGATGCTCAGACAAGAAATTTCTTCTGGCAGCACATCCTCGACCTCAATAAAAAAGAGAAGATGACAATATTCTTTACAACTCACAACCTGGCTGAGGCAGAACGCGTTGCCACCAGGATAGCAATCATAGATAAAGGCAAAATCATCACTTCAGGCACAGCTGCTCAAATCGAATCGCAGACTAATACTGGCACCCTTGAACAGGCTTTCCTCAAACTCACAGGCTATTCAATAAGAGAAGAGCAGGCAGCCCCTTCGCAAATGTTCCGGGCAATCCACAGGAGATAAAATGGAAGTGATCTATATAATGTGGCTCAGGCAAATCAAGCGCTGGTGGCGCTCCAAACCCAGAGTCATAGGGTCATTAGCGCAGCCACTACTCTTCTTGGTGGCAATGGGCTTTGGCTTTGGCCCAATCTACACCAAAGCCGGCGGCGGCAACTACATCCAATTTTTGGCGCCAGGCATAATAGCCATGAGCGTGCTCTTTACCTCAATGTTCAACGGTATCTCAGTAATTTGGGACAAACAATTCGGGTTCCTAAAAGAAACACTCGTAGCGCCAGTCTCCAGAAGCAGTATTATGCTTGGCAGAACACTTGGCGGAGCCACAGTTGCCACCATCCAAGGCCTCCTTGTGCTCGCCATCAGTTATATGGTGGGCTTCAGAATGACCAGTATAGCCTTCTTTCCGCTGGCATTGCTCTTCATGTTCCTCATAGCCTTCCTCTACACTGCATTTGGTACAGCTATAGCCTCGCGCCTGGAAGACATGGAAGGCTTCCAGCTCATAATGAACTTCCTCATAATGCCGACATTCTTCCTCTCTGGAGCATTATTCCCTCTAAACGACCTGCCAGCCCTGCTCAAGACAGTCACCTCGCTCAACCCACTATCCTATGGGGTGGACGGCCTTAGAGGCACACTCACAGGAACCTTCCAGCTAGGCATTGCCCTTGATTTTGCAGTACTCGCTATAGCTGTTACTATCATCTACCTTATCGGATGCTACTTCTTCTCCCACATCGAAGTACAAAACTAATAAATACCAAGACAAATTCAGCAATCTTATGCCACATGATATCACACTAGTAACAGGCGAACTCTACTTCGACCACCCGCTATGCGGAGTTGCCATACTCAAGAGGCTTCTTGAAAAACATAGGTACACTGTCAATGTTGTGGAGCAGCCGAATGAGTCAGCCATCAAAAACCTGGCAAAGCCCAACCTGTTCTTCGGAGTTACTTCAGGCAGCATTGATTCAATGCTCAGAAATTACACCCCTCTAAAAAAGCCAAGAAAAGACGACCCAAATCTGGACTACACTGAAACAGTCCCAGACCGCGCAACAATCGTGTATAGCAACTGGGTAAGGAAATACTTCAAAGACTCAATCATTGTGCTTGGAGGCACAGAGGCAAGCCTGCGAAGATTTGTCCATTATGACTACTGGGACAACAAGCTCAGAAAACCAATCCTTCTTGACAGCCGCGCCCAGATTCTGGCATATGGTTTTGCTGAGAAGCAGATATTGGAGATTGCAGCAAAAATCAAAAAGCATCAAGCCTTAGTTTCAATCCCAGGTACATGTATTATAACCAAAGAAAAACCCGCTGCACCAGAACTCCCCTCTTACGCTGAAGTCCTCGCATCAAAAGAGAAATTTTGCGAAATGCAAAACATGCTCTCGAATGATGCCCTCTGCCAAAAAGTTGACAATCGTTATGTTATCCAATACAAAGCACCTCCATACACATCACAAGACCTTGATGAATACTATGAGCTGCCATTCACCAGAGCAACCCCCCTGAAATTACGCGGCTTTGAATTCAGTGTAGTAACTCACAGAGGCTGTACTGGCAACTGCAACTTTTGCTCAGTCAGGCTCATGCAAAGCGCTGTTGTCTCAAGATCTGAAGAATCCATATTACGCGAAATCACAGCAATAACCAAGCTTCCCCACTTCAAAGGCAATATCGACGACCTCACTGGCCCAACAGCCAACATGTACGGAATAGATATAGGCACCAGTTTGCTCAGCCTGCTAAGAAAAGCACGGGTAATTCCAGGAGTGCAATACGTCTATGTAAAAAGCGGCATCCGGTTTGACCTTGCCTCACCCGAGCTTATAGCTGAATTGCTCAAACACCACGTATTTGACACACTCAGAGTAGCACCAGAGCATATTAACAAATATGTGCTCAAACTCATGAACAAAAGTAATGACTTGGACAGCCTATCCAAATATCCAGCAGACAAATTCTCATACTACTTCATGACAGCCCATCCCGGCTCAACCATGCAGGAAGCAAAAGAATTGGCAGAAGCAGTCAAGAAACTCAAACATGCCGAGAATGTGCAAGTCTTCACCCCAACACCCATGACAGTTTCAACCTGCATGTATTACACCGGCTTAAACCCCAAGACCAAAGAGCAAGTCTATGTGCCTTATACATATGCAGAAAAGAAAGCCCAAAAAAGGCTAATATTTGATTCGTGAAAATATTGTTTTTTTTGAAGATGATTTTAGGGTCGCTTACGATGGGTTTTTTCATCCGATAATCGTAAGCTCCGCAAGCATGCTGAAGTCCCATACTGTACAACAAGCAAGGGAAATTCTGGCAATGTTCCCGCGGCTTCAAGCTGTTAACTGCAGATTGGGCGCCAAAATATATTTTGAAATAATTTTAGGGTCCCTTAAGATTACTGCAAAATTAATATTAAGCTCCGCAATTGCATAGTAGACCCAAGATTTTATAAATCAATCATCAATCCAACACCAGATGTACATTCCAAAAAAATACGGCAAAAGCAGAGTTGACAAATGCCCATTCTGCGGCCAGCAAGCCACCACCTTAAACAGCCAGAAACTACCAGTCTGCACCAGCCACAAAAACACTCAGCTAAATGATCTCAAATGTGCCTGCGGCTCCTACCTTGAAATCAAGCACGGCAAATTCGGAGTTTTCTTTGTGTGCATCAACTGCGGCAATATCAACCTCACAAAGGCGCTTGAGTTAAATAGCTGCCAATCAGAAAGAAAAGTGATAACCGTAAGATCAGATGACCCCTTGTATTTCGACTAAACAGACCTGAACTTGGATATTTCTCGAGAACAAAAAGGGCATTTCGACGGAGCATGGGTCTCAATATTGTAGTTGAAAGAATACCGGCATTTCGGGCAGGTGTATCTCACCTTGTTGCTGTCAACCTTCTCGACATCAATCACTGGCTCCTGCTGCTTCACTCTGGCAACCCGGTCCAAATACTCATCCTCGGCATCCCAGCCAGCAGGCTTTTTAGGCACAACCTCAATCTTTTCTGCTTTAGCATTGGCTACCCTCTGGCGCCTTTTCTTTGCACACGCAGAACACACAACCTTCCTGTAAATAGGATCCAGCACAAAATCATTAGCATCCCAGTCCTGGCCGCACACAGTGCACTTCACTTTGATAACCATAACCCCTAATATAATCAGCTAGTATTTAAACATTATTCAAAATTAGAAAACCCATATCCCTAATCAGTCCGATCCAACAATTGAAGCCAAGCCCCTTAATCTTGCTAGACGCGGATGCATCAAGGTATAGAGCTCTTTTTCATCCAAGGCGTACTCAGGGCTAGCCCCATTTTCCACCATACTATGCAGTGTTCTTGCCCACCCTCTTGCTGTGCAATTTAGTATTATTCTTGGTATCCCAAGTGCATGTAATGCTCGGTATTGCACGCTATGCCATGTGGTTGTCCAAACAACTTGTCTCAATGCATCATAAGCTGCATTGCGTGCTGTGCAATCTGGCGCTGTGACTGCTCTCCGGTCCACAACCCAAGTGGGTTTCCAATACCCTTTACCCAGATACCGATCTCCTGCTGTTCCATCCCATGGAGGAATATCTGGTTCTTCAGAATGGCCGACTTCTGGCTCAATAATTACAACAGAACGCAACCTCCTTTCAAGTGATGCCACCATCTGCATCTCACTGTCAAGAGCTGCCATAAGGCAGTCTAACACAATCAGATATATTAAATTTGTGATTTTAACTACTATAAAAAGAATAATCCCAATCAACACCCAATATCATCAAGATCCGACCATATCTAATTCAGACAGCAAGACTCATTGAGCAACCCGCTTAGGAATCCTTTCTAGAATTCACAAAATAAATTACTATCCCAAACAAAACAACCAGTAGGGCAAATCCCGGAATGCTCCTCGACTCACCATACCTAATACTTGAAACAAATGCAGTAACCACAACTCCGAAAAACAAACCGTAAACAACACTCTTGTCAAGCTTCGTAAGAATAACCAATGATGCCATAATATTAACCAGCATAATCACAATGAACTTCCAGCCATCATATTTGGTGCGAATCTGCTCATATTCCATGTCACAAGCCTGCATCTCAGCATCATACTCTGCAATCTGAACATTATATGCAGCCATCTGTGATGCATTCGCTTTCTCAGCAACCATAGGCCCAAGACGATACTTAGCATAACACTCATTCAGAGGTGTTTTAGGAAAAAACGTATTTACAGCCATAAAAACCATAGGTATGTAAATCAGACAGATAGCAATTGCAAACAGAACCTTGCGCCCATTCATTAGTTTCATCCAATAAAAGAAATATATAAACCTTTGGATTAGATCCCTAGCTTCTCCATTATCATATCCAATTTTCTGTTAATCTTATCAAAATCTGAACTTCCGCGGTCATCCTTCTTAAAACAATCACTGCAGTACACAGGCTTGCTTGCAGTTGGCTTGAAAGGCACATCGCATCTCCGTCCGCATTTGTCACAGACTGCTGGATACATCCTCAAATCTGATCTTCGGGGACTAGCTCTTCTCTCAAATCTGTCCCCCTCAGACCTTCTAACAAATCTCTCGCCTTCAGGTCTTCTCTCAGATCTCTCTTCAGATCTCCGCATAGGTCTTTCCTCTGATCTCCGCTCAAACCTGCGTTTTTTCATATTAACTGGGTCTGCGGCTCCGTTTATATGTCTTTCCATTATGCATCTTGCCTGTCTGCCAATTCTTCAGGATTGTCCTGGCAAGCCTAATAATGTCCGGTTTGTTGCCCTTCATTATAATATTCTTCTTGAGCGCTACTCTCTCAAGAAAACCAGCAGGATTCCCCTCAATCTTTTCAGCAAAATACTCCTCAAACAGCCCAGGGTTCATCTCTATCAACTTTGCAGCATACACATCAGGATCATCAATATCCTCTGGATTGACAGCCCCGATCAGCACCTTCTTCTCAACATCTTTTTCCTGAAAAGACAAAACTCCCGGCGTATCAATCAATTTGAGGTTCTTTGCACTAAAGAACTGAACCCCCCGAGTATAGCCCGCAAAACTGCTGACACGGGCAGACTTGGATCCTTTTAGCAGATTGATAATCGAGCTCTTACCTGTATTAGGGTAGCCTAGCACACCAACTGTGCATCTCTCTCCCTTGGAAGCTTCCATAATCTGTTTGAACAGGAGGGTCCCGCCCAGCTTGTCTCTCCCTGAAACAAACACACTGGGCACATACTTCTTATGCATGGCCTCAAGCTCCTCACGCCCAACAAGATCGCACTTGTTAATCACATAAATCATCTTTTTGCCCAGCCTTCTGATCTTCGACTCAATCTCCCTATTCCTTGTCAGCTCAGGCATCCTGGCATCTAGCACAAGCAGCAGCACATCTGCCTCTCCAATCACCTTATTAACAACATTCCAAAAATTCGGCATAAAACAAATGAACAGAGCGAATATTAAATGGTTTGCAATTTCTGTTTCAATTTATTCTCCATCATAATTTTTAAGAAATATATTTCAAAAGGAGTACATTTATATACTGGATTTGCTTACTTGCCATTAACTGGAAGCAGACACGACAGAGATAATCGAAATGTACAGCAATGCAGAAACAGACAGGGTAATGGGAAAGCAGAGAAATCATGAAATGCACCAGTCTGGGAGTAAGTCCCATTGCGCTTGCACTATTTTTTTGGAAATCATGTTTGGAATCTTCAAGATCAGGAGGCAAAAATGGCAATTGGCTACAGAATAGTCAAATACTGCAATATATGCAAAAAGCGGTTTCTTGTGGAGAAAGGCCAGCAGCACATTATCTACTGTGATACCTGCTATGAAAAAATCACTAAGAATGCAAAGCAAAACATAGCCTAGTGCATACGCAATAATTTTTTTCAAAATGTTTGCGAATACAATTTTATTGTTGTACAGCCACCCTTAACACAGATATCCTGATCAACTTGCGAAGTCAGTTCAGCCAACTGGGCAAGCAGTTCAAGTATTGCTGGTGGTTCTAAAGCAGCCTTCCATAAACCTCTACGTAATTCTTGCAGATGCATATAAGTACCGTCATACCCGTAAAACCTGCCAACTCCTACGATGGTTAACGGAAATTCATCCTGCTTCAGGCGTGCATAGCCAATAATTGCTCCGGGTATTATCCCTTCTAAAGATTCAATCTCTCCAAATCCCATGTAGAAAATTTTCTGATTAGCCTATATAAATCTTTCTACCCTGTAAAGTGATAACCACCATGGAAAAGTCCAAGTGCAGCGCTAGAAAAAGAGCATGCTCTGTCCTTAAAAAATTATTTTGCTATTAACCCTCTTTGTGTAAGCAATCACTCTCAATGCATAATCTTTATCAAACCTTTTGCCATAGTAAAGGATACCATTCCTAAAATATCTTAATTTGTCTGCAAAATCTACCTCGTTTTCACTAAAGCCAAAATCCAATAGATATGAAACCTCAGCTTCATGAGCTCCAGCACCACCAGATGAATACCCTTTGGTGTATAATACTGCCCTTATCAAAACCATTATTATATCATAGCAATACTCCACATAATCATTAGCATTATCATCTCTTATACCGACTTTTCCAATTTTCTCTTTCAGGCTATGCAGCTTTCTCTCTGCCTCAAGCTGCAGGCTTTTCGCTCTTTGAATGTCAGGAGAAATCCTTTTCATTGTCCCCTCTTTGACATATTCATGAAAGCTTTTCAAAGGTTTACTCCCCCCCCCAAAACAATCCCGTTTAGTATATTGTTTCTAAGCTGCCTGTTGATGTCTTTCCAAGCCCCATAAAAATTGATATTTACTTTTCTGTGGAGAATTTGCTCATACTTTCCAAGTCCCAATGGTTTTGGCTTTCTCCCAATAGCCGCAATATCAATATCTGAATCGATTGTATCTTCGCCTCTTGCATAGCTCCCGAAGACAATGATTGTAGAGCCGGCAAGTTTAAACTCAAGAAGATCTGAAAGACCAGATTTGTAAATATTCTTGAGATTTTCAGCTCTCTTCAGCTCAACTGCCTTCATATTATCTCTGTTAAAAGAGATAAAGTTGATTGTCTTGGTCTTTTCGATCTTAACCAGCTCACCAGAAATCAGCTTTTTTAAAGAATTCCCAACTGCAGTCGGAGAAACATTTAGCTTTTTCGCAATATCTCTTTGGCTCAGTTTTTCCCCTGCTCTTACACATAGTAATAAAAATATCTCCTGTTCTAATACTGTCAAGTCAAGTTTATATACATCCATTTTAATCCATATGTGTAAAGTATAGTTTATTTAAATCTTTTGGTCTGTTAACATAAGAAACCTTGAACTGTCCCTCAAGTTGGAGGTCTGCATTTAAGCCTTATCACGTAGTCTTAACCTAGTCACTCAAAAATAAACACTTCAACAGTTGTCTTCAGTACCTTTGCCGCATCATGCGCCAGCTTCAGCGAAGGATTGTACTTCCCCTTCTCCAGGAAAAGTATTGTTTCCCGCCTCACCCCTACCCTCTTGGCCAGGTCCTCCTGAGTCAGAGCATACTTTGCTCTAAATTCCCGTATCCTCGTCCGCATCATAACTCCTTCCTGCTATAGTATAGCCAAAAACCCGCAAATAAAAGTCCTATTATACCGACAGTGATGACGGCTGCCTGGCTCACATCCCTGAACTTCAGCACACTATCAGAAAAATATCCCACTGCAAGTAGCACATAAAGCGAAACATAAAATGCTTTCGAGCTCGCTTTTTCAATTACCATTATGCTGCGCTCATCATGCAAGGGAAACCCGTTTTTCATATCCTGATTTCCTCTAACATACACAAAAATGACAAACACAAGTATTGTTACTGCAATAACAAATCCGCCAATACCCCTGCAATCTCACCTTTAGTAAAAGAGTTTAGTGCCCACAAAACTCCAGTTGAAATCACCAGCATGCTAACCAGCGCTATTCCCATCAACCTCTTGTCATTAGCCTTTGCCATATGCATCACCCATCATTTCTAACATTATGTAATTCTAATTTTATATTAGAAATAAATAACATTTACTATACAAATCCTTCGCTAATATATTGGTGCTAAGTATTTAACTAGCAGAAAAATATTTAAACAAGTGTTCATTATAATAAACATATGTTCAAAGAAATAACCGACCTCAAACCATTTGTGGAGGATCCGGGGCAAGGAAATAATGGGCAAGATTTTCTCATTTGGATCAAGGATGTTAGAAGTCTTGAATGAGCTGTTGAAAACTGAACATCTAGAGTGAGCTGCAGACGTTCAGTTCAGCAGACCACACCATAATACTACAAAATAATTATTTTCTCATACTTCTTGTGAAATACACAATGCAATACATTCATTTATATACTCGACTCACTTATTAAGTACTAACTGGTAAACGCCAGTTGAAAACCGCAGAGGTGACAGAAATGACAGGAATAAGCAGAATGACAGAGATAGGTGGTTTTAGAGAGCATAGGCAAAACATTCAAGAAGCCACCAATAGAGGAGCAGTGGATAGAGATTTTAGGCATAACCTTATTGGACACAAGGAGTGGATAGATTAGCGAGTTCTCAGCTTACAGCTGATTTACCCTAGTTTTATTGTTTATCCCAGTATCCCTTATTTAGGGGGCAAACATGGAAACAGAAGCATAAAAGTTGGCCAGGGGATTGTGAGGCAAAAATGCAAATGTTCAGTATTATCGGGAAGTCAGATGGCAAAGCATACAAGCAGTTGGCAAGATGCCACCATTGTGGGTTGATGTATGAGTTTGTTAAGGCATTGTCAAACAGTAGATATTACTGCAGAGAATGTTACATAACAGCATATCCAAACGATGCCAAATTGCAAAAACTACAGCTATAACATTTAAACCAGAAATCTAACGACCCAATTTTAGTTATCCTAAAAGATAGCAGTATTATATTCTAATATTTTTTATTTCATCATCAGATATTGGCTTCACAGATATTTCTCTATCCAGTTTATCTTTTCCATATTTCACCACGACCTTCCCTTTAGCATCTGAATATCTGGCTGTTAATGATGCTGCAAGCATTATCTCTGCCTTTTTACCTCTGCCTTCCAACACTGTGGTTGGTCCAACATATTCCTTCACTTCAAAAACCAGATCAGCTTTTCGCTTCAGTTTCAACAATTGCTCGTTTTCAGACTCATTGCGCCCAACCACAATCTTTTTCCCATCATACCTGAAGTGCCTTCCAAGGTTCAAGAGCTTTATATCATTGACTCTGATTCTTTTCTTATGATCAAATAGATCTCTTAACTTTCCTGCATATTCCTTGTCTGTAAGCCTGCATCCAGAACCTCCGCACATGAATCCGTCAATCTTGTACTTCCCTGCCAGTTCCAGCTGGGGTCTGCGGGTTCTACCCTGCAGCTTGAGGAGTTTTTCCCTATCAAGCCATCCTTTTTCCTCAGCCTTTGAAGGTGGCAGAAGTGCAGCGCATAAGGGTCTAACCAGTTTTCCCTTCAGTCCTGCTTCTTCCTCTATAAGCATCAGGGTTCGGTAATGCTGGGACATTGGTCTTTGGCCGAGTACTTCCCCTGTGAAAATGAACTTGGCTCCAATTTTCTTTGCGTATTGCTTGGCTTTTCTCAGGATATAGATCTTGCAGTCAATACAAGGGTTCATGTTTTTGCCATACCCAAATTTAGGATGCCTTACAATCCTCAAGTAGTCCTTTCCCTTGTTCATTAGTTTAATCTTTACTCCCAGACTTTTGGCCATTTCAACTATTGAACACCCTTTTCCAACACAAGTGCAAAAAGGACTAACAAAATTAAGTGCAATAACCTCTATTCCTTGTTCCTGGACAAGTTTAATAGCTAATGCGCTATCCAATCCCCCTGAGAATAAACCAATTGCTTGCATAGTCATGGGCCATATAGACAATTTATTAAACCTTTAGGTTTTGAAGAAGTGAACGCAAGGACTACGGAAATGGAGTATTCTACAAAATGAAAACAGTTTTCAAGGTTTAGAGCATGATTAGCCTTATGAACTATAACAGCTTTCCTCACCGGAAGCTGATTTCGGAGATATGCTGCAGCAGATGGTTTGAAGAGACAGGACATACACACTCCTTGAGTATAAAAGATATTCACACACCTGTCTTTCAGGACTACTTAATATGTTGATCTGGCTGCAGCAAAGTCTAGAGATGTTGCGAATGTCCTGAATAATTCCAGGAATTGCGATTTTGGAACACTATGCAAGGCTCAAAATATGAAAAGGTTTAATAAAGTGGAAGCTCAACTCTTGTCCTAATGATATATAAGGGATTGACCTTAGACAGATTTCAAGAAGAAGCAATAGCAGCTGTTGAAAGGAACAATTCCGTTGTTGTTTCTGCACCCACTGGCTCAGGGAAAACATTAATTGCAGACTACATCATTGAAAAATTCCTGAAAAAAGGCAGGATGGTGATATATACAGCACCTATCAAAGCCCTCTCTAACCAAAAATACAAACAGTTCTCAAAAGAATTTGGGAAAGATAACATTGGTCTGCTAACCGGAGACATTGTTAGAAACCCAGAAGCCCAAATCCTGATAATGACTACAGAGATCTATCGCAACATGGCCCTGATAAATGATGAGATGATTGACAAAGTCCACTATGTAATCTTTGATGAGATCCATTATATCAATGATATTGAGCGGGGCTACGTCTGGGAAGAATCAATAATCTTCTCAAAACCAGATGTAAGATTCCTGTGCCTTTCTGCAACGATCCCAAATGCAGCAAATTTTGCAGACTGGATACAATCAACAAAAGACCAGGAGGTTGAAGTTGTCAAGCACACCACAAGAAGCGTGCCATTGCACTTTTCATTCTACTACCCTGGATTGGAAATAACAACCCTGGAAGAAATCAAAGAGATTGCTAGCATTCCCAGATTAAGACAAAGGGGCAAAAGATCTGAAAAACCAATTAAGCCCAACCATATAGAACTTGTCAGGCTAATAGCAAATAAAACACCTTGCTTGTTCTTCAGCTTCTCCAGGCAGAAATGCCAGCAGCTTGCCAAAGAACTGGCCAAAAAGAGAATATTCCAATACAATCCGGAAATCTCAAAAATCATAAGGGAAAAATTAGAAATGGCAATGCCTGAAATAAGGAACCTCGAATCAACCAAATTATTAAGGGAAACACTGCCATGGGGCATAGCCTTCCACCATGCCGGCCTCATCCCCCTAATAAAAGAGCTTGTAGAAGAACTATTTGCAGATGGTCTGATAAAAGTATTGTATGCAACAGAAACATTTGCCGTAGGTATAAACATGCCTGCGAAAACAGTATGCTTCGAAGCCCTCAGAAAATTTGATGGTGCAAATTTCAGGTTCCTCAACTCCAAAGAATACTTTCAGATGGCTGGCAGAGCTGGCCGCCGTGGAATAGACAAAGAAGGCTTTGTGTATGCCATGATCGAAAGGCGTGATTTTGATTATAAAACCATTAAGAATATTACAGATGCTGACACTGAACCAATCAAATCCCAGTTCAGATTATCCATAAACACAGTACTAAATCTCATAGACCAGCATTCCCAAGACGAAATTGACAAGATCCTGAGCATGAACTTCTACACCTTCCAAACCCTTGGCAGGAACTTTGCCAAAAAAGGCAAGATCTACTTGAGATTTGAAACCATCAAGAAAAAGCTTATCAAGATGGGCTATGTTAAAAACAATACGCTAACAGAAAAAGGCAGATTTTCCTCAAGAATCTACGCAGACGAAATAACTACAGGAGAAATCTTCGCTACCTCCTTCTATAAGAGCCTGGATGAATACCAGATTATGCTGCTGCTTGCCTGCCTTGTATACGAACCCAAAGAAAAAACGGAATTCTACAAACTATTCAAATCCAGCCGGATTGCAGACCTAAATGCAAAGCTGAGGAAAAATATTTTCTTGACAAGGGAAAAATTCTCTGAAATGAACAATCTGAGTGCATTGGTCTATCCATGCTACAGCAGCAAGACAATCTTTGAAATAATCGAAAATAGCAGCCTGCTTGAAGGCGACCTTATAAGATTCTTCAAGCAAATCGTTGACAGAATAGGCCAGATAAGAAAAGCGACCCCTGATGATGATTTGATAGAGATGCTTGACAACTGCCAGGACAAAATCGAAGTCTGCCTAAAAGGAATTGATGAGATCTAGCATTGTCTGGCATTGGTGAACAAGAGTTCAACACCTGGAGAGAGAAATCATAGCTTGACTAATCTCCTTATAGCTGGATAACTCTCATTCATGAAATCCATAACCTTTACTGCATATTCCTGGCTAAGTTTCCTTCCACAATATTTAATCCCTCTGCTCAGCAGACAATGCTTCCAATGCAGGTCTTTTTTCTTCAGCCATATCCTACCCCCAATTCTCTACTATCTGCAACTCATATATTTAT
>JBDRLT010000026.1:0-63332 GCA_043812815.1 Candidatus Woesearchaeota archaeon
GTTTGTTATTTAAAAGTTATGACAAATGTCATTGTTTATCCGAAAAGTTATTTAAACCTTTGAGAAAACACTGTTGATATGGGCTCGTGGTCAAACGGTAAGATGTCTCCCTCGCACGGAGAAGACAGCGGGTTCAATTCCACCTTTTGTCAGCCAAAAGCTGGACCAAAAGAAGGAGTTTCGACTTCGTCGAAGCCTCGTGGTTGAAAATCCCGCCGAGTCCATGAAATTTTTTCTTAATTTTTTGGTGTTCCATTTACATATGGGTCTAAGCTTTCACTAGCTTCCACACCTTTATAACAGACTTTGACACTTGGAAGTGGTAAAAAATAGAAAGATTTATATATTGGAAAAACCTACATTACCTCATGGTAAAAAAACATACGCCAAAAGCCAAAATTGATGATATTGTTAGAGGTATGAAGCCAGTATACCATGCAGCTTACCCAGATGCACGTCATGATTACCTTAAATTATGCTATAATGGAAAATCTATGAATCCATTGACTAACGCCAGCTAGTATTGCCGGGAAATCGTGGAACATTTGGAAGCAAAGGGTCTTCGTCTGGATTTGGAAATCGAAGGTTCAATTGAAGAGCTCGTGTATAATGTTGCACAACACTTAGACAAATGCCCAACCAAAGTAGCAATATACGCACCTGAGGATCGCACTTCAATTATTGTTGTTCTATGTAGTGAAATGAATCCTGAGCAGCTAAGAAATTGGAAAGCAGAGATCAGAAAAGTGGAGAGAGTACTTGGTTTGAACAAGGGGGATAATCCTCGTAAGCTTAATCATGTAAGACGTAAACAACCACTTGGTTTATTAATGATACTTAGCAATGCTAAAGAAGGCAACTACGGATTCTTAGACGGGGATAGTCAGACTGCCTTTTATGTACAATACAGTGCGAATCCAATAGAACCAAAAGTATAAATATTATAGCATCCAATTCTGAGTATGCCAGCAGAAATCGAAGTCAAAATTCTTAACATTGATGTCAAAGATGCCCTGACAAAACTGGAGAGAATTGGCGCTAAAAGAGTAGCACAAAAAAACTACACTAGAATAATCTTCTCACTGCCTAACTCCCCTGTGCCCTTTGACAAATGGATAAGGCTAAGGACAGACGGCAAGAAAACGACAATAGCATACAAATGCATTCAAAGCAAAGCTATAGACGGCATAAAAGAGCTTGAAATTACTGTAAGTGACTTTGAGATTGCACGAAAGCTACTCAATAGTATTGGCATGGAAGAGAGATTACTCCAAAAGAACAAAAGAATCCAATACCAGCTTGGCAAAACAGAGTTCTGCATTGACTTCTGGCCAAAACTTGAGCCCTATCTTGAGATAGAATCTGACAGCAAGGAAAACTTAAAAAAAGCAGTGGCGTTACTCGGCTTCTCTATGGAGCATACAACAACACTCACAACCGAGCAAATTTACAGGCAAAAAGGAATTGATATCAATAAAATTAAACGCCTTGTTTAGACTCGGACTTTCTCATTAGCCATAATGCCAATATCATAACAGCTGCAGCCACCAATGCAAAACTTCCTGGGAAAAAATAGTTAATCATAAAACCGCCAATCAGCGGAGCCGCAATCTGCGCTAAACTCCCAATTGAATTGGTAACACCCAGCACAGCACCCTGCTCCTTATCTGAGACACTCCTTGATATCGCTCCCGTCATCACCGGCCGTGCAACACCCGTGCCAAAAGAGAAAAAAGTGATAAACAAGAACAAATGCCAATACTCAGAAACAAACAGCACACCAACCATTGCAATAAGAATCGATGTAATCCCAGCAAACTGCAATCGCTTCTCCCCAAACCTGTCAATCAATTTTGGCAGCATAATACCTCTAAGCACAATACTCAAAAACCCAACATAGGTGTACAAAATTCCCACATTGCTGGAACCGAGCCCGAGCTGCCTCTCTGCATACATCGCAAGAGAGCTAACTAAAAGCACATGCGCAAGACTGTAAGCTGAGAACTCCCAAAGCTTTGGAGCCACACTCTTCTCCCTGAAATATTTGGCAAAATCGCCAAACCCAAATACCTTCATACTTAGTGTCAACTTTCTCTTCTTTTTGATGGTCTCAGGCAGCAAAACCATTGTGATAAAAATACTAATCAGGGATACTCCTGCAGCCATAAATGAGGGCACCGAATATCCCCACTGTGCCAGAAACCCACCAATAGCAGGCCCAAACAAAAATCCAAAACCAAATGCAGCACCAGAAATCCCAAAAGCCTTGCTCCTGTTCTCCTTTGTTGAGATATCACTCAGATAAGCCATAGCAATTGTGAAATTGGCTCCCAACATTCCATCAACGATCCTGCTCAAGAATATCATTGGCAGCGACTTTGCCAATCCCAAAATCAGAAAACCCAAAAATGTGGAAAATTGGGCAAAAACAAGCAGAGGTTTCCTACCATAATGGTCGCTAAGCTTACCCATAATCGGTGCTGAGATAAACTGGCATATGGAAAAAATTGCCAGTATCATCCCTACCATAAATGGAGTCGCTCCTAACTCCTGAGCGTAAAAAGGCAGAAATGGCAAAATCAATGAAAAACCAAACACCTCAGTAACCAAAAGAATAAAAATAATGATATACTCTTTTTTATGATCCATTCTGGCTGCAAATCCGTTTAGCTTTTTATAAATATCGCTTTGGGTTAAATTTAAAACTGTAAACCTATTCCTAGCCAAAATGCAATATCAAAAATTCAACGACCACTTCATCATTAGAATAGACAAGGGAGAAGAGATTGTCGAAACGCTTACTAAATTCTGCAAACAACACTCCGTAAAACTTGGCAAGATTACTGGTGTAGGTGCAACCAACAAGATAAAGATCGGATTGTTTGAGACTGCACCTAAAAAGTATCATGCGTCAGAACTAACCGGTGATTTTGAAATCTGCTCCCTGACAGGCAATATCTCAACAATGGATAAAGAGCCGTATTTGCATTTACATTGCACAATAGCAGATAAAAACCACAACTCATTTGGTGGGCATCTCACCTCTGCCTATGTTAGCGCAACATTTGAGGTGATATTGGAAAAAATTGATGGTGAGATTGACAGAAAGTTTAGCGAAGAAATCGGCCTAAACCTAATCTATTTTAGGTAAGGAATTTAATCTAGAAACAACTTCTATCTCATCAAGGTCATTTTGCACCCTGGCATAATCCCTGTCATCAAGCAGCAGAGCTTTACTTAACGCTCTTGCATCCGAAAGTAGCTTTCTAGCATCATCATTCTGTTCAATCCTTAAATACAACTGAGCTTTCCCAATTAATTCATGCAGATGCCCAACCATGTCAATTTGCCTTGGTTTCTTAATAGTAACTGGTGGGGCAGTTGGCACATATCCTTCTTCCTCAATTGAGTTCCTAATCTCCTTATATACATCATCCTGCATGGCTGGTTCCCCCAAATCAGGTAGTGCGTGAGGAACCATCTCGGTTATTGGCTCCTTCCAATTGTCCAGTACAATCCTCAAAATATCTTCACTCTGATCCTGCGGCATTGGCACAGTTATCGACTCCTGCTCAAGTATCTCTTCTTCCAGCAAAGCCATCATATCCTTCCTTGTCCGGACAGCCATCAACCTTTCTGCCAATTCTGTGCGGCCAAAAACATCACCCACCCATTTGGCAAAATCATTCTTGTGCTCATTCACATGGTAGCTGAAAGATTCATCAGCTATTGAATTTAAAACCCCAACTACCTCCCCCATATATCTAATAACAGAACCATCACAAACATAGAAGTATTTCTCAGGGCTTAACATAGTCATAGCGTGTCAGTAGCAATCTGACTATAAATAAATGTACTTTTATCCATAAGTGGTAACAGAAAATGAGCAGTTGTCTCGATCGGTGAAAATCTGATCAAAATCCTGGACACGCTATCTGATGATGACCCCGCGAAAGTAACAAAACATAAAGTAGCCCACATCAAACAACCTGACACACAGGAATACTTAGCAAAAAACCAGACAATGCCATCCCAAACAAAATGCTAAGAGTCACCTTAGTTCATGCACTAGTTCAATATACATCCCTACGCTCCATGCCTGGCACAAACACCCTCTGCTCTGCTCTGCAAAAGCTGAACTTATTTCTGCATGATGCCCTACTGCACCCATCCACAGTATCTCATTTGTCGATGCTCTAAGGATTTTCTGGATATGATCCCAATATCTATACTTATCCAGCCTGTACATACAGATTGCTGCCAGATTATTAAGCCAAAACCAAGAATCCCCCCTATGATAGCTATGATTGTCTTCACCCGTGTGCATTGGATGAAAAAGGTTTGACTCCTTGTCAATACTAGCTAAACCCCCCCACTCCAGCCACAATCTTTTCAAAGCATTATCAAAAACAGCTATCCACTCAGGCTTTGAAAGCAAATCAGGATAGGCATAGAAGGCAATAAAAAGATTAGGCCTAACAGTGAAATCGCCCAAACCATCTGCAAGCATCTCCCCATTGAAGAATTCGTGCTTTACTCTAGCCTTAAGGTTTTTCGCCAATTCTACAAACCTATCTTGTTTACTTATGGAGTACAGCAGTTTGTAAAAGCAAAGCTGCAGCGCCTGTATCTCGATTCTTGCTCCTTCTCTATTGTCACCATTCTCCACAGTATCCATCCATGTCTCTTGAGGACTGTTGAAAACCAGATACTGCTCTACAAAATTCAAATCAATCCTGCTAAAAATATACTCAAGCTTCGCCATCAGGAATTTGCTCTCAGTGCTGTCCAACTCCTTCTTGTCAACCAACTGCTGCATCCGCAACACGCACCACCCATTGGTATCAGCAGCATCCAAACCGCTTGCAGGCATCCTATTAGGTATTCTTCCATTTAACTGAATGTTCCCAAGCTCACTGAAGAGAATCCCCTTTGCCTGCTTATCTTTCTGCTTAAGCAATGCACCGACAGCAATTGCCTCATCCCTTGCCCAGAACTGAAAAAACCAGGGCAGGCCAGCAAGAATCCTATTATCCACAACAAGATTATCCAGAGATTGTTTTGCACACAAATAGGCAAAATTGACTTCCTCCTCTTTTGCCATCTTTTTCAAAGCACCCTTTGCTGAACTCTGAGCGAAAACTTCATTAACCAATTGTTTGGCCAGCTGCAGATCTTTGGCTACGCAAACAGCCACCCGCTCTGCATCAATCTTCAAAGCCTGGAACACATATCTCTCAAACGGAGCAGAATTGCGTTGGCGATCATATTCGTAATGCTTCTGGATCCAAGCCCCAATCTTCTCATGTTTGCCATTATGCTTAATGGCAATATATCTTTCATACTCAACAACCCCATTTGTTTTGTCCTCACGGTAATCTGTTCTCTTTGTGAATTTGACTATAATGCATTCATCGTCAATGATCTCATAATCTCTGCCCCATTGCCTCAGATCATAACTCTTTCTGCAATCCAGGTTAACAGACACGGGCATTTTAGTATCGATACGCAGTCCCTTTTCTGAGAGCACAAACCTTGAATTCCCAATCTCAGCTCCATCAAAAGTGTTCACAATCTTATCAACAGGCAAACCCAAATCTTCCACAACCTTGTACATCTCCATCTCGTCCTTGTCAAAAAAGAAATAACCATCATACCTAGACAAGTTACCAGAACCCAGCATAAAATAACTGCCCTGACAACTCAGAAGCAGTCTTGCATCACCAACCTCTTTGGAAATAGCATGTTTGCCATGCCTGTGCTCCACCCCAACCATGCATAAAATACACAAGGAGGCGGTATTTAAATTTATTGTTTTTATTCTTCTTCCATTTGCATCATCCACATATTTCAATGCATATTGCCATATTCCTCAATATTCCCTGAAGCAAAAACCCAGTATTGGCCTTTGTCCACAACCACAGCTGCAATTGTACCTTTTGACAGATCAGACATTGAAGCAGCAGCCAGCTTTCTGGCATCATCAATCCTAGCCAGAACCTGCCGCTCCAATCCATTAGAAGATACGCGCCTCACAAACAGCCTGGAACCAACTGGACCAATATCTCTGCCAATCGGACTAAAATACTGGGCACCATCATAAACACACACTTCTTTTAGAGCCATCGCAAACTCTTCGCTTCCTACTTCAGGCACTACACTGTAATGATCATGCCAATAATTTCCGTTAAGTGGAACTGTAACCATATCCATTAAATCCAAAGGACCTGCAAGCAGCAATCCATGAGCCTCCTGATCCTGTGCCAATGTCTTGGCTGCAGCGATGACTGGGTCAACCAAGTCTCTATCAGCTAAAGGATACTTGGAAAAATCAACTTCTGGAAAACCCTGAACATACCTCAAAACCTCAGTACCTTGGTAATTAGCTTGTAATCTGGCGGCAAGCTCATCAATTGTTATTCCTGGCTCTGCTGCCTGTGTTCTCTCATATTTGGGCTCAGCCAAATGCCTTATATCCACTTGGCTGGAGGAAACTAGAACCTTGCCGCTCCCAAACAACGCTACACCATTTGTTCCAGCCTTAATCCATACACCGCCAAACAAAGAGCCAAAGCCAGCAGCAGCCATTCCTGCCCCTCTCCCCACAACCTGCTCACACATTAAAGGGTCAACATACTCAACTAGCCTTGTATCTAAAAATTTCCCTTCAGGAGTAATAATATGCACGCCTGGTTTCTGAGAATAATATCTGATATATTCCTCAAGGTCACCGCCTGGAAACGGAGCAGCTGCCCAATGGAAATTACTCGCTACCCTGTCTGCTGTGGGTTCGTCAACAACAGCAAAAAATGCGCTGTAACTCTCATCATTCAAGGCATTAACATCTTTTGGCTCATAGCTTGCCCACTCTGCAGCCAGAATTTCCCATACTTCATGGGCAATCTGAAGTCCGTTTCTCTGTTCAGCATCGATTTTCGCTTTTTGAACCATTTTGGCATCAACCAGGCAGATATTATGATTTTTTAAGCTCAATTTAGGCTTCAATATAATATAATATTTGCTTTAAACCAATCAAATTACCTTATCTATATATAAATGTTTCTTTAATTTAGAATAAGTACGGTAAAACAACTACAAAAATAGTTTAGAGAATAATAAATAAAACAAAAAGCAGTTTTATCTATGTGAAAATGCTAATAATCTGTTAGAAAGGTCTAAAAACTAGCAGATAGGGAAAACAAGTCATATCTGAGCTTTTCATTTTCCGCAATCTCTATAAAAACCTTTAAATATTCGAAGTTGCCAGTCCAGTAGGTCAAATGGAAGCCCTTGTTATTATTCTGGTGTGTCTTACTGCTTCCTATCTTTTGGGCGAGTTTTTTGAAGGGCTCCAGCTACCAAGAGTCTTGGGAAGCCTCCTTGTCGGAGTATTCCTTGGCTTACCACTAATACAGCTGCAATTCTTTGATCCATTCTCAGAGAACTTATTGCTTGCTTTTGCTGATCTAGGCGTTATTTTTATTATGTTCTATGTCGGCATTAGGCTTGATTTGACTGAAATAAAAAACAGTTCCAAATCAGCTGGGTACATTGCCCTCTTTAACGCAGTTGTTCCATTTGTTTTTGGCTTCTTAGCAGTAAAACTCCTTGCACTCCTCGGATTAATCCATGTGGCAAACCCAAATATTGTTGGGCTGATAGTCGGGGGAATAATTGCAGTAACTGCAGAGACTGAATCCATAGATCTGCTATCCAATTTCAGATTGCTCAAATCAAAAATTGGTAAAACAATAATCGCTGCAGATCTCTTTGACAATATTGTGGAGGCATTATTGGTGTCTTTTATTGTTACCTTTATCCATTATCTCCAAACCCCTGTGTATGGAATATTAATTATTGTGTTTGATGCAATACTCTTTTTCATCCTGGTCTACCTCTCAGGTTATATTATTGTGCCATTCCTTATGAAATTTATTAGCAGAAGACAGCCAAAAATTGACCTGTTCATCGTATCACTCATACTAAGCCTATTTATGGCAGTCATCTCGGAATACATGGGACTTGGGTCAATAATCGGCGCATTGCTGGCTGGTATGATCATGAATTATGCCATTCTGAAGGATGGCAAAAAAGACAAGTATGAGCGTCAGATTATCGAGGCAATAGAACTCACAACATTTGGCTTTATGGCCCCTTTCTTCTTTATTTGGGTCGGAATGCATGCCAACTTTTCCTTCCTAATTACCAACCCCTGGCTGGGGATCATAATAATAGTAGCAGCTCTTGGAGGCAAACTCATTGGCAGTATTATTGGCACAGCCCTAAGCAAAGGTACGCTGGTTGAAGCCCTAACAATCGGTTGGGCAATGAACACCAGAGGCGCAGTTGAATTGGTGGTAGCAGAGATAGCCAGACAAAACAATATTATCACCACAGAGATTTTCTCTGCACTTGTATTAATGGCGTTTTTCACAACTATCATTAGCCCATTATTTTTTAAGTTTTACATCAAGCGTTACCATATCAAGGCATAGCATGGAAATTATCCAACTTATCAAAAACCTAGAAGCTTCAGACTGCTTCAAAGCGTGGAAAAAGCAGCACAAGGATGCAATATTGATGTACTTGTACAACATGGTAGAAGACCATAAATTCCGGGATTGGAATATTGGCTATTACAGCAACACTTCTCGAAAAATAACAGTGTTTGAAAAAAAGGTTGCCAAATTTGGAATAATTGAAGAGTGTGACCCTGCAGAGTCAGCAGAACCAATCAAAGCCATTGACACACCCAAAATAGCAGTTGACACAATGCAAGCCATGGAAACTGCCTTCAAGTTGGCAAAAGAAGAATATCCTAACAATAGTTCACAAAAAATCGTGGTAATACTGCAAAATCTGGCAATGGGTCAGTTATGGAACCTCACCCTTGTTGGAAAAAGCTTTGATATTCTCAACATCAAGATTGATGCCAACTCCGGAAAGATACTTGAGCACAGTAGCAAGCCATTCATCCAGTTTTCTGGACAAGCCTCATAGGAGAGCCCAAACCAATTAATACTGTTTTCCCGACGTAATAATAACTCTTTTCATCATATCTTTTCTAGCGCCACATTACTTATATACCTGTTATACATCTTAAAATATATCTAATTTTCCAGGAAAAAAGGCGATAGCAAAAGAGGTGCGATTATGACTAATGGTATTAGTTACAAAACTATTGTTAACAACAAGACTATCACAGAATTTTGCCAAGAAAAAATCGAGGAAGATTAACTATTTCTTAAAATCCTGCCAGAGCTGGAGTACTTCACTCTTGGTTTGCTCAATTGATTTCGGCGGGTTGGTATCCAAATAAACCACCTTTGTTTTAAACCTTTCAAAAAGCTGTTTGAGCCACCCACTGGCATACCGCTGATCTACTTTCCGCTGGAAGCTGAGCCTTCTGAAAACCCCCTCCTGCAACTCGCCTTTCTCCTTCATTCTCTCTACTACAAGCTGCGGTTCCACTCTTGTGATTATCAGCAAATTGGGAGCATGCTTTAAGGCCAGTCTGTTGCCAGGCATCTGTATCAGTTCCTTGAACGAAATCCTGCCCTGCACTGGCTGATAAACCAGAGAGCTGGACACTCCCCTCTCCTGAAATACATATTTCCCCTGCTTAAGCGCAGTTATGATCACCTTATTATACAATACCTCTCTGTCCAGCGCAAATGCCCAGGCAACAGATACCACTGAATAATCATTAGCATTCTTAAGCATCTCTTCTGAAATAGCCCGACCCATGCATCCATAACTAGGTTCAGAACTGAATATGGCATCGCACTCACCCAAAGCCTCCTCACTTGGAAAACAGCCATTTTCACTATAAAAATCCCTAAGATTAATAACCCTTAGTTTATTGGCTTCGCACCACTCTCTGAACGCATCTATCACTACCCCCTTTCCAGAACCATCTATCCCGTCCACTACCACAAAAGCACCCATTGGTTCATCATACAGATTGCCTCTATATATATTTTACTCCCTTGAAAAACAAAAAGTATATATACTAGTATAGCCATAAAAAGAGTTTAAAATATACATATTAATCCAAATGGTAAAAATCCAATTTATCAACAACAAACAATACAAAATCACCCTACCCAAACAGATTGTAGATGCAAAAGGCTGGAAAAAGGGAGATACACTAGTTGTGAAAATAAATGAGAAAGGTGAAATAGTATTAACGAGGTGAGGCAATGCTCAGAGAAACAACCCTGATAGATTACGAAGAGTTTAAACCAATCGTAATCAACTATCTGCAGTCAGTTAGAGCAAAAATCCACATATGAACTACATCCAAAAATCTCAAATCAGATTAAAACCAAATAGCCCAAACAGTCACAAAGGTCAGAATGGCCGGCTGCTTTTGGTGGGTGGCTCTGACAACTATGTGGGGGCAGTCATACTTGCAGGCATGGCTGCATTCTCAACAGGCATTGATATGGTAACCATAGTTGCCCCTGAAAAAGTAGCCTGGGCAATCAACTGTCAGAATCCCAACTTCATCACCCCAAAATTTAGGGGTAATCATCTCACTTCTAGACAAATAAAAGAGATCACCCGGCTTGCCCAAAAAAATGACGCAATCCTTATCGGTAATGGGATTGGCACAAAATCTTCCACTAATAAGCTTGTGAACAACCTTGTTGCACTTCCAACCCCAAAAGTGATTGATGCCGATGCAATCAAAGCAACTCAGATTCAAAAAATTAGCAATGCAATCATTACACCGCACCAAACAGAATATTCAATTCTTCTAAAGAATTCAAAATTAACAGATGAAAATATGCAACAACACCTGCGTGAAAATGTCCTGCTATTAAAGGGCAGAATAGACACCATTGTAACTCGTACCAAACGAGTATACAACAGGACAGGCAACCAGGGCATGACAGTTGGAGGAACAGGAGACTGCCTTGCAGGACTATGCGCAGGTTTTGTTGCCAAAGGCTATTCTCTCTTTGATGCAGCTTGCTATGCTGCATATCTCAATGGCTATGCTGGCGACATACTCTTCAAGCTAAAAGGAGATGCCTTGCTGGCAACAGACATAGTCGATATTCTGCCATATATCCTAAAAAAGTTTTACCCAAACAACAAATTATTTAAAGTTAAATAAGAACAGGCGATTACAGATGGATAAACCCCTGCCAAACAGAAAAGAGGAATTCCTTGCAGACAAGCAATCGTTTGCAGAGTACTTGAAACAGCAGAAGGTAGAGCCAGAGTACACTGAAGTACAGCTTGATATGTGGGATTATGAGCCTTATCCAACCCCCCTTAGTAAATTCCGGTGGGTTATGGTCGCTCACGATGAAAGCCTTGAGGCGATGTACTATTGGATTATTACTTCTTATAGAAGAGATTATGGATTCCCAACATTCTACAAGATTACTGACATCTTTGCAGCCTCTGAGCTTTCAGCAATGTTTGGCGTATCGCAGCAGCGACTGGGCTTGTGGCAGGACAAAGTGTCCCAATTTTTGGCAGCTGCCGGCAAGATGGTAAAAGAACTCTTCCAGTTTGTGCGCGAGCTCCGTATAATAGATGAGAGACTTAGCCTCTATAAAGATAGCTATATCCCCCAGAAGCATAAAGCAGATTCTGCAGACATCGCTTTGAAAGGGATTTGGATAGATCTGGTTGAAGGTGGTGGTAAGAACCCTGCTTCGGTCTATGGCCTGGCAAGAGAAGTGGGCTTCACAATACTGCCTGACCTTTTCTTTCGAGTACGGCCATTGCACAGCAAAAAGATAAAAAGCAACCTCAGCGAGGTTACCGCTGATGATGTGAAAACCTTATGCGATGCAGAGATTGATGCACTTGATAAAACAGTAGACAATTTACCCTATAACAAAAAGATGCTTGAGGTGCTCAAGCGCAAGCTGCGCACCTACCTAGAATGGAAAAAGCATACCTTCATGGAGCTGCTCACCAGAAGAAGATTTACTCTGCAATATTTCCGGCAGCATTATGACATTATTAGGTTGTACATGAGTTGGATCAAACCATATTTGAGGCTCATAAGAAGGGTTCAAGCCCCTGAAAGCATGCAAGACTCAGCTACACTGATAGGAGCTTTTGAAGGCTCTATGATTGAAATAGAAGTGCTTGCCAGGCAGAAAAAACCTACCTATGGGCCATATAATGCAATAGGGCTGCTCCACTTCGAGTATACCACCACTCCCACAATGTCCTACCAGCAGGAAGGCTTCCAGAGAGGCCCTAAACACGAGGGTAAAGCAGTGATTACTGTACGCTCTTATGTCTGGGATGACAAGCAAATCCAGGCGTATCTCGATATGAAGAAAAAAGAGGATATTGAGCTTCTGTCTACTATCGATGAGTCTCTTAAAGAGGCTATGAATTCACTCGGTGATGATATTAAAACATATCTTGTCGAGGCAGGGGACATCGTCTATAAAAAAGAGTTGGCAGAGAAAGAAGGCAGGAAAACAAAAGAAGGTGAAGAAAAAAGGAAAAGAGAAGGTAATCCAGGAGCATTTTCACCGCTCTTTTCAGTCTTTGATGGGTTTAAAGACATCTTCCAGGCCTTTGCTGGCACCCCTGGTGAAAAACCCAAAGTTGAGTTTAGTTATGAAGAAAAAAAGGCAGCAAAGTCCCGCGCAGAGAGGCATGCAAATGACGCCTGCTGGCGTGCATTCAAAAATTACAGGAAAGGTCATAAAATGCTAACATGGTAAATGAACTTGATGAAATCAAAAAGCTTGGCCCGGAGCAGAGGATTGCTAGCCTCAGAAAGCTCGAAACCAAGAGGAAACAGGAGATTGAAGAAGCAAGGAAACTAATCTCCAGTTCACAAGAAGAAATCAAGCTTCAGGAAGAACTCAAAGATATTCCTATTCCACAAGTCAAAGCCGTTAATATTGATGCGCTGTTTAGCAGCGAAGAGAAAGAGGTATTCAAAACAAAAAGGTTCATCTCTGAACAGCCAAAGGCAGAAGAGCCTGGAAAAGTAGAAAGCTCACTCGATACAATTGCAGCTGAACAACCAGCAAGAGTGCCAAAACAGGCAGCTGTTCAGTACGCTGATCAGCTTGAAGAGGCTCTTAATAAGGCCACAGTGATTCAGCAAAATTATAACACAATTATCGAGCTTGCCCAAGATGCAGCGCAGGGCAACCTGCCAGAATACCAGATGCAAAGGCTGCAGAACTACCAACAAGCTCTCCATGAAGTCTATGCAACAATGAAGGCGCAAGAAGAGCGCTTCCAGAGGCTTGATGAGCGTTTGGAAAAAATTCAGAATGTTATAACTGCGGCAGACAAGGCAGTTTATGAGGCGCTAGGAAGGAGGGCAATGTGGTAGTTTTTGACATTCCCACATATTCCCATGCTATGGATTCTTACACTGCTACGGACAAGAAGCCTCTTGCAGAATTGGAGATAAGCCAAATCGGCGTAAGTGCTAACCCCACAGGAGACCAGCTTGAAGGCCTAAAAGCCAAAATATTCCAGGGCGCTTCCAGAGTAGAGCTTGGTTTCGCAGGAGCAGGCAAAGGCAGCATGCAAGGGAGACAAACAACCCCCGGGATGTATGGTGCAGATGAGAGGCAAGACATCCGCGAATTGGCTCAGCTTAACGAGGTAAAACTCTCAACGCATGCCAGCTATGCTGCTGGCCCGCTTTCAGGCATGGCACGGGGCGGCTTTGACGAGTCTCAGAGAGAGCACACTTTGCATGAAATCCAAAGGGCAATAGATTTTGCATCTGACACTGCCAAGGGTGGAGCAGTTGTCGTACACGCAGGGGAATTCCCAAGGGCAATAAGCGAAGATTTTGGCAGCCAGGGTTTCAAGGGTTTTCAAAATGAGCCAAATGAGGCAGTCATGTATCTTGTTGACAAGCAAAATGGCAAGATAATTGAGGGAGTAAGAAAAGACCAGAAAGTATTCTGGCCTGTCTGGGAGAAAAATGAAAAAGGGAATTATGTTAAAGACGAATGGGGGCAGTTTGTTCCTGAATGGGATAAAGCAAATAAAACATTCAAAGTTGAGCAGCAAACTTGGGAGGATTTTGAAAAGTTTGCCAAATGGCATAATGAGCATGAAGCAACCAATGGGGAAAAAATCACCCCTGCTCAGGCATTTTACAGGGCCAGTTTAGAAGCTAAAAGGCAATATGCCTACGCGTGGGGCATTCAGCATGCGCACCAGTTTGAGGAGGTTCAAGAGGAACTTGGCAAATATAAAAAAGCCCTTGAATTCTACCAAAATTTGGAAAAAAACATTCCTGAAGATGAGAAATGGAAGCTACTTCACGAAGGTGGGAGAAGATATGTTGCAGATATTTTTGTACCGGCTGATGTTAAAATGCCTTCAGAATGGCTGCAAAAGCAAATAAAAGATTTGGAAGTGTCGGCAAAATACGCAAAAGAGGTTTCAGTGAGCCAGCTCCAACAATCAATGGAAATGAAGGATATGGGCGAAAGAGCTGTCCCCATCCAAGACTATGCATTAGAAAGATCTGCAGACACCATAGCCAGAGCTGCAGAATTCGCATTAGGCAAGTCGGAAACACTCAAGAAAAGAGGAGAACTCAAAGAGCCAATATTCGTTGCAGTTGAAAACATAGAACCTGAGATGTATGGTTCTCATCCAGAAGAGCTGAAGGCACTGATAGGAAATGCAAGGGATGAGTTTGTCAAAAGAAACAAGGGCAAATATGGAGAGGATAAAGCCAGGGAGCTGGCACAGGACTATATAAAAGCCACATTCGACATCGGGCATGCAAATATGTGGAGGAAATATTTCGAAGGCGATCCTAATAAAAGCTGGGAAGAGAATACATCCACTTTCCAAAACTGGCTATTGAATCAGGTGCAAGACTTAAATAAGAATAAGATGATAGGGCACGTTCACGTTTCAGACAACTTCGGCTGGAATGATGAGCATGTCACTCCGGGCCAAGGCACGGCCCCCATCAAAGAGTTCGTTGATAAGATGAAGAAGGCCGGGATGCAAGACCTTATAGTTGAGCCAGGCCACCAAGATTTTAAAGCCATGCTTGGGGGCTGGAGAGAGTTTGGAGCCCCTATTTATGGTAGTCCGCCAACAGAAAGATGGGAGAATATTGAGCACTCTTACTTTGGAAGGGTACGCCGGCCTTACTTCATCTTTGGAGATTACGCCCCAAGCCAGGATTTCACATTATGGACAGGTGTAGGGTTAGAATAAAATTATGACCTGGTTCTTGCAACCATATGCTTGCAGTTTGTACAAACAAGAATATCGTATACACTATTACTCACTGTTTGTTCTCTCTTCTTTACCAAACTTCCTTTTCCACAAAAACTACATTTTTCAGGCATTAATAATAAAATAAATTCTCAAGCTTAAAAATCTTATCCTGTAAACCAGGTGTGCCACATCATCTTGGCTCCTCCCAGTAAAAATACAACTGTCCACCAGCTTATGCCCCAGCCGCTAATATACCCTAAATCCTGCAGCAGGAACCAAAAACCAAGCAGCAAAACCAAAACAGAAAACCATTTTTTACATCCGCACTCGCATTTTTTTTCCATCAAATCACCTCTTTGTATTTTCCTAATTCACTCACACCCATTTTTATTTATAAATCTTTCTATCGCTGTATTATTTTAGAATAGACTTATTGCTCCTATGAAGATTTCTCATAAGAGAGATGAATCATAAATCTGTTAAGCTAAGCTGCTTAACATCCCTCTTTGCTTTCAGTGTTTTCGCCAATCTGTCTTCCTCTTCTAAGCTTTTCTGGATCTCCTTAGCTCTCTCAACAATCTCAGCCGGCATCCCGGCAATCTTGGCCACATGTATCCCATAACTCCTGTCTGTACCGCCCTTAACAATCCTCCTCAGGAAAACCACATCACCTTCATCTTCTTTAACTGCAAAATTGTAATTCTTGATATTCTCATAACTGTCAGCAAGCTTGTTAAGCACATGATAGTGCGTAGCAAACATAGTCTTGCACTTCAGTCTTTTATAAACATACTCGACAACACTCCATGCAATACTAACCCCATCATATGTTGATGTACCTCTACCTATTTCATCCAGAATTACCAGGGACTGAGCTGTGGCATTATTCATAATATTGGCTGTCTGGGTCATCTCAACCATAAAAGTTGATTGCCCACGTGCCAAATCATCAGAAGCCCCAACCCGAGTGAAGATCCTATCAACCACCCCTATCGCTGCCTTATTTGCAGGAACAAAACTTCCAAGCTGCGCCATAACCACAGTCAAAGCGACTTGCCGCATATATGTAGATTTGCCGGCCATATTTGGACCAGTTATTATCATTATTTCCCCCTTGTTAAGCATGCAATCATTTGGAACAAAATCAGTAGCTAACTCAAGCACAGGATGCCGGCCTGCCCCAATAGTTATACTACCCCCATTATCCAAACAGGGTTTGTGATACGAATTATTGACTGCAACATGAGCAAGGGAACACAAAACATCCACATGTGCCAATCTCTTTGAAGTGTCCTGTACCTGTTTTGTATACTCTGAAACCTGCCTGACAACTTCCATAAACAGTCTTTTCTCCAGCTCCCATATCCTCTCTTCAGCATTGACAATCATCTCTTCTCTCTCTTTCAAATCAGGAGTGACATAACGTTCACAGTTCACAAGGGTTTGTTTTCTGATGTAATCAGAAGGCACAAACCCTAAATTGGCTTTTGTTATCTCAATATAATATCCAAAAACCTTGTTATACCTTACCCTAAGATTCTTAATACCCGTACGCCCAATTTCTCTTTGTTCAAGCGATTTAATATACTCCTTGCTGTTCGACCGTATCTCATGCAGTTCATCCACTTCAGCATTAAACCCTTTCATAATCATATTTCCTTCAGTAATTATCGCAGAGGGTTCACTCTTAATTGACTTTTCAAGCAACGCTACCACTTCCTTAACATCGTCCATCTTTTGTAACAACCTAAGAAGCTTTGTCGAGCATTTGGCCAACTCCTTTTTAATCAAAGGTACATACCTCAATGAATCCTTCAATCCCACAAGGTCAATAGCAGTGCATTTGCCATAAGCTACCCTAGATATTATCCTTTCAATATCCCCTGTTTTTGCCAATACTGCCTGAAGGTCTTTTCTAACAATTGTCTTATTTATCAATTCGTCTACAGAATCCAATCTAGCATTGATCAGCTTCAGATCAATTAATGGCTGCTGGATCCAGCGCTTAATCAGCCTAGCACCCATTGCAGATTTGGTTTTGTCAAGAACCCACAGTAAAGAGTATTCAATTGCTGAATCTCTGGAATTTTTCAACAGCTCAAGGTTTTGCACAGTTGCCAAATCCATTTGCAGATGGGTATGGGTTCCAACAACCCTGATTTTGTTAATAAATTCAAGGGAATTTTTCTGCGTGCTCTTAAGATAAAGTAACAGACTCCCTGCCGCGCTCACCATCAGTTTGTCAACAAGTCCAAACCCTTCCAAACTTTGAGTCTTAAAATGCCCTTTTAATATTTCTTCTCCCTTCTGATATTCAAAATAGCAATCTTCTAATAAGTTTACATAAGCTTTGGATTCTAATTTCTTAATAAGTTGAGAATTGACTGCCAATGAATATGGCACCAGAATCTCAGACGGGGAATAAGAGGCAAGAAAGCCGTCAATCTCTCCCAACGACACAATGAATTCGCCTGTGGACAAATCAACCACAGCAACCCCATTGTTTTCTCCTATTTGATAAATACTCATAATATAATTATTGGATCTTTCGTCAAGCACACCACTGTCAATAACCGTCCCCGGCGTAACCACCCTAACCACATCTCTTTTTACAACACCCTTAGCTAGCTTAGGGTCTTCCATCTGCTCGCAGATTGCCAGCTTATGCCCTTTCTTAACAAACTTGGCAATATATGGATCAACTGCATGGTAAGGAACTCCCGCCAAAGGTACTTTGATGCCCCGGATGGTTCTGCTTGTCAGAGTGATACCTAAAACCTCTGAAGCCACTTTTGCATCATCGTAAAACATCTCATAGAAATCACCCATCCTGAACATCAGAATACAATCTTTATAATCCTTTTTAATCCGATTATACTGCTGCATAGCGGGTGTTAGGCTTTCCATTTCCCACATTCTAAACTTGTTAAATTCTATAAATATGTTTTGATTACCAATTACTGAATGATACCGTAACCAATCAGTCTAAACCTTGAAGCCACTCTGCGAGAAATAGTAACCCTTGAGGAAAGGTCTGCACACACAGGCCTTTTTAGTTTGCATTCCACTACCTTTTTAGCTAAATCCATCACAATGCCTGCGGTTGAGCACGAATTGATATTCAACAAAAGGATCTCCCCCTTTTTAATAGGCTCCACCTTTAGATCTTCTTTCGACCCAACAACCCTATCCAGAAGATGCACTTCCAGCTTGAGGTTGTACCAAACAGGCGGCAACTTTCCTATATTACCAACAACAGATCCTGCCAGCTGATCAGATTTTACAATGGATGGATCTAGTAATGTCTGTACCCCTAGGTTCCCCCCTGGTGTAACATTCTTGACAACACAGCCCCCAGTGATAATACTAACAATCTTAGTTGTCAATGGTTCGAAGAATGTTTTCCCCTCTTTTTCAACTTTTACGCCGGGCTTAATCTCAATCTCCTGGCCTGAAGTTAACTGCCCCTGCACCAAAATACCCCCAAAAACCCCGCCTTTCATCTTCAAGGGATCCTCACCAGGTTTGTTAATATCAAAAGTTCTGGCCACAAGCATCTGTGGCTCTTTGGTCGGATCCCGCTGAGGTGTCGGGAATTCCTTTTCTATAGCCTCAATCAAAACATCAATATTTATAAGATGCTGCGCTGATATCGGGATAACCGGTGCATTCTCAAATTTGGTTCCTTTGAGAAACTCCTTTATTTGCGCATAACTCTTTAATGCCTGGTTCTCATCAACAATGTCTATCTTGTTTTGCACCACAATAATCTTGTCAATCCCTGAGATCTGCAATGCCACCAGATGCTCTCTTGTTTGGGGCTGGGGACATTCCTCATTGGCAGCAACAAGCAAAATTGCATAATCCATAATCCTTGCCCCTGACAGCATTGTGGCCATTAAGCTCTCATGGCCAGGGGCATCAACAAAACTCACTTTTCTGAGCACTTCGGTTTTTACCTTGTGTTCAGGGCAAGTTTCCTGGGTGGTGTAGGCCTTTGATCCATCGCACTTTGGGCATTTCCGGAAAACTGCATCAGCATACCCTAGTCTAATAGTAATACCCCGCTTAATCTCCTCAGAATGAGTGTCAGCCCACTTACCAGTTAGCGCCTGCACCAGAGTGGTTTTTCCATGGTCAACATGGCCAATGGTCCCAATATTTATCACTGGTTGTACAGGCTGCTCTGACTTAACCATTATTTATTCTCTCCTTGAGCAGACTCCTTGCTATTTTTCGGTTTTTCTGCTGCACCGCCTTCCTTCCTATCAACCTTTTTCGGCTTTTCTGTGCCGCTATCCTCTTTCTTTTCAGTCTTTTTAGTTTTTTCTGCTGCACTGTCTTCTTTCTTTTCAGTCTTCTTAGTTTTGTCTGTCTTACTCTCTTCCTTCTTGTCAGCCTTCTTGGATTCCTCTGCTGCACCCTCTTTCTTCTCTTCAGCTGCTTCTTCCACAAGCTTCATTTTGCCTTCTTTGAGCACTTTGAGATTAATTTGCGAAATCTTGGCATGGATTGCGTTTCCGCAAACTGTTTTCCTCTTCCTCAGTCCAGCTCCCTTTTGGTTCATACCAACCCCACGAGTAATCAGCACACGCTTTCTCCCACTTCCAGGCAAATCCTTTCTCATAGGAAAACCGCAATAATCAGAACCCCCACAGATCTCAAATTCATAGCCTGCTAGGCCTATCTTGTCACCACTAATCTTATCACCCAACTTTAACCCAAGAAATGCTTTAGCCTCTTCATCCTTAACAACGCGCTGCGCGCATTTACCATTTTTTAACCCGAGTACAAGTTTGAACTCAGCCATATAACCACCTCACTATTATTACCTAGGATTCCAATCGTATTTAAAAGGGTTTTGGTACATCCTCAAACAAGTGCCTGTTAAACCTTACTTTCATTAAATAAGATGCTCCCTCTGGCACAACTGTGATTTTAACAAGCTCTTTCACCTGGGATCCCCCATAACTATCTGGAATAGAAATGCGCACTTCAATACCACTACGTGGCCCAGCGATATATGCCTTTGCACCATAATTTGCTCGGTTTGTAACGATAACAGGAGATTCACATTGCACAAGATCAAGAGCATCGAATGTCAGACTGTAGGTGCTTGCAACAATAACCCTTTTTATACGCTCACCTCGAAGCTCCAAACTATTGAAAAAGTGTAAATTGACTCTATACTCTGTATTTTCAAGGTCACAGTCTACTGCATCGAGGAGCCCATACAGAGTCCTCAATAAATCAAAATATGATAAGCCCAATTTAGACTGGTAACATCTCAACCGATTAGCTACATATATTGGCTGTAGACCAAGATTGTCAACCATTGCCTGCAAATTAGCAAGCCCATTAAAATCAAAACCATCATGACCGTTGTTTCTTGCTGCTTCCTCAAGCTCAGATCCAACACCATCAGAAGAGATTACCTCTGTCAATGAACTATTAGCCATACTGTGGGTTTTTATACTAGACATATAAATGTTTCTATCATTTAGTAGCAATTATTCCAGAAATGAATTCTTCAACTTTCTCCCTCAACTTCTCCACATTGTCCTCATTAATAATGGTATAATCAGCCATAGCTATCGGTCCGGTCTTATGCGAATTCACAATCTCAGCATAGTCTCTTGACTTCGCTTCCTCCAAAGAATAAGCCCTATAAATTGCTTTTTTATCCTTCTTAGGGTCATACTTCCTATTAGCCAACCTATTGTATCTAATAGCTGGTTTTGCATAAATGGCTAGCACCACCAACTCATCTCCGAACTTTTCCTTAAGCAGAGTATACTCCTCCCAACTGTATAACCCATCAGCAACAACATTTGCCTTGGTTATCAGCTGCTCAAATTTGGGAATAAGAAATTTTGCCATAACAGCCATGCCATGCTGCTTGCGCATGTCTTCTCTTACAAACCGCTCATTCTTCTCATTAACCTCTAAACAGCGCCTCTTAACCTCATCCAAAACAGCCTGCCCAAACCTCAAATACTCAAAACCCTGCTCAACAAAGACTTTTGCTGCCTCGGTCTTGCCACTCCCTGTCATCCCAACAATTGCCACAATCTTCATTTACTTAGCTCCAAATGACAATACTTAAATAATTTGTGATTACAAAAAACATGTAATCCCAACTACATTATCAACAACAAATAAATATAAAAACCCGAGTCAATCTATAAATTTCCTGATTCTACGGTGATAAATTGGTTAAAACCATAATTCTGGGATTTGACGGGAACATTGGTGTTGGTAAAAGTACACTGGTTACTGAGGCTGCCGAATGCTTACCAGCGATGTTAGATTTCCCGGCATATTCGGTTCCAATAATGGAGGAGGTTGAGAGAAGCAAATATTGGAGACCATATTGCAGGTTTATGAATGCAGAGTGGAAGCATAACGGCAATTTGGAAAACCGCTTTGTAGTGTATCAATTCCAAACATGGGTTCTTTTTGACCAAAGAAAAAGAATCCAAGAAGCTGTCGAGAGTGCAAGATCAAGTGATGCACTTGAAGACAAAGTTATGCTTTTATTATTAGACAGAAGCCCGCGCGGTCACAGAGCCATGGCCGATAATTTATTGAAGCTTGGAATTTTTATTCCAGGGATGTGGGCCCCTTACTTACATGAAGCAGGGATGTCAAGTGGCTATTTGCCGCAGGAAACATTTCTGCTTGATGCAACTGAAGAAGAACTCATTGATAGAATGCATTCTAGGGATAGACAGGGTGAAGCTGGAATCCCTACTGCTTATTTGGCTGGCATAAGAACAGCGCATAACAGCGTCTTTGAAGCAGATAAGGTTAAGGTACATACTCTTGATTACCATACATTCGCTCCTTTTCAAGGTGTTTTAGCCCAGATTGCCCCAGTGGTCAATTCCATAGAACCAATAGAACTATTATGAAAGATTTCAAAGTAATAAAAATAGGTGAAGATCCTTACTTAAAAAAGGATATTAATAAGATAATCTTCAAAGAACCGCCACAAACCCAGCTGTTTACTGCATCTGATGTTATAATGGGAAATCCAAGTTCTAATATTGCGGTTGCCTTTGTTTACACCTGGAAAGATGATGAACCTCCGCAAAATATCAAAGAGTTCATGCAAAACCTGTCAAATTATGCATATCTTACCGGGCTGTGGAAGACAACCAACGGAGCAAGATATGTTTTCAGCAATCTCCTGGCAAATCCGAATGTAAATAAACTTTTTCTACTGGTTTTTGGTCAAAAAGACAATGGTCATCTTCTGGTAGATGCCCTCGAAAACTTCTGGAAAAATGGAACCAATACTGCAGGAATAATTATCGGTTCCAAAGCCCAAAACCCAAAATTCGAGCAGCTTCCAAGAGAAGCGCTTGAAAGAATAAGACAGCAATGTGATTTAGTAATTGTAAGAAATATCAGGGAATTTCCAGAAGTTGAGAAGCTAATTCGGCTAAGTGTTGATGAACCCAGTAGAGGAGCTAACCTGGCTGATTTCTCCCAGAATATTGAGTTCCTTTCATTGTCAATCAAGAACAACTTGCTTTACGATGACGGTGCAAGATTCAATAACCCAATGCTAGTAGATTTGGCAAAATCAGCAGGCGATGTCAGCTTTGCAAAGAAACATTATTCAGAAACACTTGGCCAAAGTATCCAAGCCAAGAATCTCGATGATGCACTGCACTCAATTGCAGCTTTTGTATTCTCACATGGCTCACACCTTCCTGATGAAAGGAATATCCACTTGGTAGAGTGCAGAAGTTTTACAATTACCATCATGGACCCATTGGAAAAAATCCCAGAAGGGTTTAGTCAGCAATACATAAACGATTACATAGATGAGTTTATGCATGGCTTAAAACACAAAGAAGACCTTGAATATACATACCATGACAGAATCTTTGTAAAATGGGGCAACCAACCAGAGAGGGTAATCAAGATGCTCACCAGATCTCCGACAGCTAACAGAAGCAGGAGAATGGTAATATCACTATGGGATCCGGCATCAGATCTGGAAAACCCTTGTGCACCCTGCCTGGATTTTATTTGGGTTGTGGTTAGAGATGGCAAGTTGGAGTTTCATGTGGTCTTCAGGAGCCAGCATTTGGCGACCATAACAGAAAATGGCAAATTGATGCAGGGAGAGGGTGCCTTTGTCCCAAATATATTTGGGATAGCCACCTTGCAGGAATTTATGGCCAGGCAACTAAAACTTGAAAGAGGCCCATTAGTACTGACAGACTTCTCAGGACATCTTTACATGAGTGGGATTAAATGAAAGGTAAACTTATTGTTATTGATGGTTTGGATGGCTCAGGGAAATATACCCAATTCAAATTATTGTCAAAAAGACTAGAAGAAGAAGGCTACTCTGCATCAACATTTGACTTCCCTCAATACGACAAACCATTTGGTGCCATGGTCGGCCGATATCTCAAAGGAGAGTTCGGTGATATAGACCAAGTTGAAATTGAAGTGGCAACAATGCTGTATGCACTCGACAGGTACTCTGTTAAACAAGAAATAAAAAAGGAGCTGGTTGATGGTAAAATTGTGGTTCTCAATAGATATACTCCCTCAAATCTGGGATTTCAAGGAGCTAAGTTCAGAGGTAAGGAGCGCCAGAAATTCCTTAAGTGGATTGACGCTATGGAATCCAGACTACCTCAGCCTGACCTAATAATCTTTCTAGATGTCCCACGAAAGTTCACCAGACTATTAATGGGAAACAAAGACCTAAGAGAATATCTAGATGGCAAGAAAGAGGATATCCATGAAAAAAATGATCCTTATCAGCTCGAAGTGGAAGGCTTGTACAGAAAATTATCAGAAGAAAGAAAAAACTGGAGAAGGGTTGATTGTGTCAGCGCTGATAGTCTCCTTAGTATAGATGAAGTCCACAATAAAGTTTGGGAAGTTGTAGAACAACATTTAAACAACCATGGAGAGTAAGTTAGTGTTGTGAGGGGATGAATTCGTGAAGAATTCCTTACTCTCCACAGTTGTGATCATGAAACAGCTATAATATACATAGCTGTAGCCCACCCAAGAGGGGAATTCTCATTGTGAGTATTTGTGTCAGCATAGTAAAGCTCAGGCAACTCAAATTTACCATTCATCGCAGCGTGCGTCCTATCAATGTAAAATCTGTACTTCTCCAGATTACCCATATCCTTGTAGATCTTAGCCAGCCAAGGAAAACCAAAGCACCACTCAGCTTCCCTTCCATTGCTGTAGTAAGAATCTCCAAAATACCTCACCACACCTTTGTCCCTAACAAGGTTCTTCTCAACATTCCACAATATCTGAGACTTTTGGCTTTCATTCACAATATTAAATGGAAAAATCAGGCTAAGCAAAGCCAGATCCACATCTCTTGAAGCTGACTCTTTCGGCAAGAGGACGCTAAGGGCTTTTTCTCCGTATTCGACCATTACTGGTGGTACAAATACAATAGGTGAGATCGCTTTCAGGCCAGCAACACAAGCACCGATGCTGCTTGCGTGGAGCTCTTCTTCATTCTCCCAAATACCGTTGTCTGGATCCTGCCAGTATTCAATACTCGCCAAGTAGTACACAAGCTTCTGCAAAATCCTAACATCATCATCATTCCTGAACACTCTTATACCTTGCTTAAACAGATCACCGACCTTAAACAAAAATGCGCCTATAGCATCATTCTGCTTATTACCCCAAGGCTCCTTAAATTCACTAAGTGACTCAGGATCATATCTAGCATGTATGTACTCAAAATCAAATTGCGGTTTGTTCTTTAGGGCTAGCTCTATCTTCCACTCATATTTCAGAAAAACATCAAAAAGAGCAGCATAAGTCCTTTTTACAGCTTCAATATCCTTAACCTGTTCAAGGCCTAACGCCTCGTAGATATTATCCCTAATCCAAGCCACATTGTAACCTGTCCTTACCGTTTTGTTTGAGGCTGCAAATAATCCAGAACGGTACTGAAGCCTCTTTAGCTTGTTTGCACATATCCTTTTGAAAAGTTTCTTAATCATCATCATCCCCCGAGATGTTATTACTTAGTAGTAATCATTGCTAATATAAATAACTTTCGGTGAATTTATTACCAGATAATGGTAAACGTCTACAGAATAAGGAGATTCATATACGTATATATAGCTTAATATACAAAAAGCTATACTAGAAATAATTAAAACCTTCTAAATAGCTCCAGAATATCTGTTTCCAGCATAAGAAAAGTATCCTTCAGATTGCTGTTAATGGTAATATACTTTTCAATCAGTTCGTGAAGCTCTTGCTCAAAATTGCTGCATGAAACCATATCTGCTTCGACAATCTCCACATCTTCTGTCATAGTTTCTTCAGCTTCTGGCTCAGTCTCTTCTTCAACTTCCTCGCCTGATTCCTCCATCATCTCAACCTGCAAAATAAACACCCTGCCTTTCTCTACAGCAAACTCAACCTCAACAGGCTCGCTAAAATGCTCTTCTATCCTCTTTGTAATCTCTGCAATCTTAAGAATTTCATCATCCTTTAGAACCTTAATATTCTGCTCTTCTTCCGGAATCATCTTTTTACTCATATCCCCTGTTTTGCTATCAACAATATACACATATTTCTGCGGTTCTACCTTTTTCTCTTTAATTGACAACCCAGCTTTATCGAGAATATAAAAATTTGGTTCGCATTCGTCACACATAAAATAATCTGCCAATCCCCAGCATGCCTCTATAGCAATTTCATTACTCTCTCCTGTATCCGGATTGACTGAATATGCAATCCCTGCTTTGTGAGCCTGCACTAACTCCTGTACCAACACAGCCACTTTGACCTCCGCAATATCAACTCCCTCAGCATTCAAAAATTCAACAGTATCAGCTGAAAACAACCCCTTCCAGCTGCTCTTAATAGCTTTCAACAATGCCTCAGTACCTTTAACTGGCAACTCTGAATTAGATGCAAACGCCTCATCTCCCACAAATAGCTCAGTTCTTACCACAACCTCTTGCTCTTTCTGACTTTTCACTAAGTCAAATGCACTCTTGACTGTATGATAATCCATGCCAAATCCAGCATATGCCCTAAATATATCATTTGCCATATCATTTGGCAGCTGCAGCGAACTAAACAGATCCTGGATCTGCAACGACTTATCCTCATCCTCTAGTGAATCTGCCAAAATCTTTCTCAGTTTCTCCACGTGCATTCCCACAAAATGGTCAAACGCAACACTCTTAATAACAAAGCCATTGGGAATTGGCGCAATACTGTAAATATCTGCCAGCAAACCAGCTTTCACTCCAACAAAGCCCTTCTCATTTTCATTGATATCCTTGAGCCAAGCAATATTTGTCATATTCCCACCAATATGCAGACTAGTTATAAAGATTTGTATTTATTTTTAAGTGGTGAGAAACCAAAACTTTTATATATTTAGATAGGAATTCTGTTTAATGCACATGATACTTAATCGGTTACAAATACTGGATGTTTCTTTGTTGGCTCCAGTCAGTGGCTTGGAAGATATGGTAATTCTTGTAGGCTGGAGAGATTTGGATAGGCATCCAAATTTAATGACATTAGCCGTGCCCATAGTCAGATTCCCTACTCAAGTCGTTGCATCAGCAGTAGGGGAATATTTCACAACCACAATTATGTCAGAACCTGTAGTAGATAAGCAAGACTATGTAAAACTATTATACGGCTCTTGGGCTATAAGGCTTTCTGCAATTGCAGACTCCACTGGTTTGGAAACACCAATTACACTGCCAGATGGGTTGGAATCAGCGCAGATTATTCCATTAGCTAAACAACAAATGACCTGGGAATGGTATTCAAAGCTAGTCAGACAGCACTTCTATGTTTGGGATTCTGCAAAAAATCCAGTAAGATGGTTAATCGGCCAACAGCCGTACAATGCTAGAATTCTTGGATATGCCAGTATCAAGGATGGAGTTACAATAAATACCCATGTCTATGCTTTGGAGCTGGGATGCCAATTTGGGATACCTTTACAAGTAAATTACGTAGGTGCTCAGGCTTCTGAGGATTATTTCCAAGTAAGAACGGAAGAATATATAGATATTCCATTCTTCAGCAGGTGTCCCTGGCCTGTGAATTTAGAAGAAAGCCTGGCACAAGAAAGAATAGCAGCTATGTTACCAAGGGATCTACCTCTAAGAATAGAAAGTGCACTAATGCAAAGAGTTATTTCTTCAGACTAATCTTTGCCAAAACCATCTGATGCATCCGTCGCAGAAACTCAAGCCGCTCTTCCATCTTCATAATATCAGCATAGCCCTGGGTAATAAGATTAAAAGCAAACGGCGAAGGTATCTTTGTATCAATCACAACCACCCTAATAGCCTTGCTGTCAATAGCCTCCAGCACCTTTTTAGCATTGGTGATATCCATCAGATCCTCTAGCACCTCTCTTCTGGCTTCCTTTAAAATCGAAAAGTCAGGATTGATTCTCTTAACAGCGCTCATTAGTATCATTGAGCTAACCTGCTGCCTGCCAACCCTTTTGGCATGCCCCCTGTATATCCTGAGAATCATCAAAGCACGCGCCGCACAATGTCTAAACCTTCTCTTCAGAACCTCTGTTTTCTCAATAGCCACCTTCATGATTAGACCAATCTTTTCAGCCTTTACCACATTAACCGCATTCAAAATACTTAATTTCTTTGGCGGACAAATATAGAAGCCATTGTCATTAATACCAATCTCCACATCCTTGTGCAAAACCTTTGAAACAGCCAATCCGTAAGCTCTGCTTAAACAATCATTCACTCTTCTCCCATAGAGGCTGTGAAATACATAGTATATACCCCTCTCATCTTGGTAATGCTCTATCACCAGTTTTTTATCGTGCGGAATCTCAGCATACAAAAACTGCTCTCGGAAATACTCATAAATGGATAAAGCCCCATTCTGGTCCACATACAAATAGCTTAGAATAAATTCGATTATTTCCTCCTTCTTCAGTTTGTTGGCAAATTTATCTTCCATTAACCTCCTGAACCTACCAATCTCCAGAGCAAGATCAAAACTCAATGGAAGCATCTCAGAAAACCACCTTGGAACAGTCGGAGGCCTAAAGCTGCTCGCTTTCACTTGAGCAACCATCCCCCTTGTGAACAGAAACTCGTACGTGTCTCCCCCCAAAACAAAAACATCTCCTCTTTTCAATTTCTCTAAGAATGCCTCATCTATTGTGCCAATTAGCTGGTCACCAATCTTCACTGTAACCTTAGTTTCGTCAGGAATAGTGCCAATATTGGTCATATAAAGCACCCGGGCCAACTTACCCCTCCGTCCTATCATTCCAGTAGCTTCGTCGAACCATATTTTTGCGTAAATATTCCTGTCTTCCAAAGAGGCAAACCTGCCAGCCAAATAATTTATAATCTCAAGAAAATCTGCTCTCTCAAGGGTATGATAACAATAGCTCTGTTTCACCAAGCCAAAGAGATCATCAATACTAATTTTTTCAGATATCGCAATGCCAAAAATCTGCTGGCTCAGCACATCCAAAGCATTTAATGGGATATGGATCTTGTCAATCTTTTTCTCAATGGCACTTTTCAACAGCACAGAACACTCAACAAGGTCATCCCTGTCAAGCACAATAATTCTGCCTTTGGTTGTATCATGCAACTGATGGCCACTCCTCCCAATACGCTGCAAAGCTCTGGCCACTGACTTGGGCGATCCAAGCAGCAGCACTAAATCAATAAAACCAATATCTATCCCCAGCTCAAGACTTGTTGAACACACAACAACCTTGACTGTTCCATCACGCAGCCTGCTCTCAATTGAATGCCTGTGCTCTTTGCTTAATGAACCGTGGTGCGCTCCGATATTCAAATTAGTGTAGTGTTTGGGAAACTTCTCTTTCAGATGGTGGACCACTCTCTCTGTTGCAGCTCGCGTATTCGTAAAGATTAGTGTAGTCTTATGCTCCTGGATAAGGTTATCCATAAGCACATACATCGCATGATGCATCTGCTCATGCCCTGTGTTAATTAAATCATGCACAGGACTCAACACCTTCAAATCCATTTTCTTAATAAATTGCACATCAATTATCTTGCAGGGTCTAACCTCGCCATTCTCGTATCCTGTCAAAAATTTCGCCACCTCCAGCAATGGGGCCACAGTTGCGCTGAGCCCAACACGGCATATATGATTGCTAAGCCTCTGCAGCCTCTCAAGACTCAATGATAGGTGCACCCCCCTCTTGCTATCAGCAAGTGCGTGAATCTCATCCACCACACACCACTCTACACCTGTAAGCAATCCACTAAATCTGGAACTGCTCAGAATAATCCCCAAGGACTCGGGTGTTGTTATCAAAATATGCGGAGGATTCTTTAACATCTTAGACTTCTCGTATGCAGTGGTATCACCAGTCCTCACAGCTACTCTAATCCCTAGCTTTTTGCCAGCAAGCGCCTCAATCTCCTTTAACGGCTCTTCAAGATTAACCTCAATATCATAATTTAGCGCTTTGAGCGGAGAAATATACACACAATATACTTTGTCTTGCAAAATCCCCTTCTCTGCAGTATCCACCAACTCATTTAGAATGGATAAAAAAGCAGTAAGAGTCTTCGTAGCGCCAGTTGGAGCAGAGATCAGCACATTCTGCCTTGCATGGATCTCTATAACCCCATAAAGCTGAGGAAGGGACAACTCACTGAAACGAGTAAAAAACCATTTTTTAACCACCGAGTGTAATATTCTCTCAATAGCTTCTGCAGAGTCAGGCACTTCCTTGAACACCACCATCATAAAAAATAGCCACTATTTCTTTAAAAGTTTATGTGTAAGAGTAATGTGGTGGCCAGCATCACCGCAAAGATTTAAGTAGTTGAATTCACCACTCCAAAATGCATAATCCTGAAGTAAACCGTATGTTAGGCAAAAATGGTAATAACACATATTTTTTGGGGGTTTTCTATAATAATCTAGACCCATGACTGCTTAGTGATTTTACAGGGCAACATAGGTGGATTGATATGGAAAAACCAGAGCACCAAGCTACAGCATGCGGTCTACTTGTTAGAAGATCAATAGAAGCAAGAGGTGACAGAAACCTAACTGGATTGGAGATGCAAAAAAAGACACCCTGGCCTGAATTGATGGCAGTAGATCCAGCTCTTTTGGGATATATTCTGCTTGGGCGTGACCTTAGGGTTATTGCGCCTACTGATCCCAGAATAGGGACTAACCAGCCAAATTTGGTGCAAGAAGCACTTGAGCCTGGCGTAAAGGATGGGCTTGGTCTCTGCAATAGGGGCGCCACTACAAGCTAATCGTCCTATAGGTTATAACTCACCAGAGATTAGTTAATTGGCAATTGAACAACGCTTGGCTGGTTCAGATAAAAGAGTTCTCCCTGGACTTCCAGAGAAATATGAAAATACACTGATGCCCTACTTAACCCAGGGCCATTCTATTTGGACATCGTTAAGAGAAAATACTAGGCCTAGCGAACGAGGTGTTATCTCAATGGTATTAGAAGGCTCTAGTTTTGTAATATTGAAAATAATTGATGAAATCGTAAACAAGGAATACGAAATAAGGGCTTATGGTATTGAAGAGACAACTGGTTGCTTTCATATGCTCCAAAAGGACACTGCAACAGAAAAACTGATTATTGTAGCAACTGCGGGTGGGGAGCCTGTCGAATTGGGATAGTGTTCCGCAGCTAGTCCAGCAGCAGGCTGCTTTTATCTACTGACTACGGTACTATCAAAAAGTGCACCAAATGAACCAGTTAGCTTCACATACTCATTTCACTTACCTACTGGCTCGGATGTGATTAAACAAAGTGCAGGTTCAAGGGTAGAGAATTTGGTCAGAGCCTTCCAACACCTTGGTCTGCACCAATTCGGAAGGTCCCTTACCAGAACTGACCTCAAAAGTGCTCTTAAACCCTAAAATTCAACCTTCACTGGCTTTTTCTCCTTCTCATCCATCTCAAAGAAAGGCTTTTCCTTGAAATTAAACAGATTTCCTATAATATTCCCTGGAAATCGTTCGACCGAGTTATTGTAATTTAACACCGAATCATTGAAAAACTGCCTTGCATACGCAATCTTACTCTCAATTCCAGACAATTCTTCTTGCAGCATCAGGAAATTTTCATTGGCTTTTAACTGAGGGTAGGCTTCAGCTACAGCAAACAATCTGCCTAACGCAGAAGTCATAGCAGCATTGGCTTTTGACTTAGCCAAGATATCCCCTGCTTTAACCAAAGCATTTCTTGCCTGCGAAACTTCTGTGAAAACCCCTTTCTCATGCTTTGCATACCCTTTCACAGTCTCCACAAGATTGGGCACCAAATCAAACCTTTTCTTCAACTGCACATCTATCTGGCTCTCTGCATTACCCATACGGTTCTGCAAGACAATAAAATTGTTGTAAGTGCTAATCAACCAAAGGGCAATAATCACAACCAATCCTATTAATATATATCCAATCATACAACCACCTCAACACCAACAAAACTAAGCAAGTATATAAAATTTACTCTTACTAAGCAAATATGCCTAACTTTGATTTCAAAACCCTTAAATATTCATTCTGAATATGACACTAAAATGAAAAAAGAGGTAGCCTTTATTCTTCTTGTATTACTAATTACCCCTATAGTGAATGCCAAAAAGGGGCATATGCAACTTTTGGCTATTAGTCAGACTAAAGAGGGTCTGAGGGGGGCTGGCGCAGACCTTGACCTTGAGATTAAACCGGGAATTGGCAGAGTATTTATCTCCACTTTTCCTCTAACTAAAGTAGACACTCAACTGTCATTTAGGATTGCCAAGGAGTATGCCTGTGACTTTCTTAGCCTGGAATGCAACAATTATGATTTTTTCTATGAGGTTCGCTCAGATGCGCCAATAGTGGGAGGACCATCAGCCGGTGCAGCTGCCACAGCTTTGACAATAATTGTATTAGAAGACTTGACAGCAGATCCCTCTGCAACCGTGACAGGCACTATTGAATCCGGTGGAATGATAGGTCCGGTAGCAGGCATTAAGGAAAAGATTGAAGCAGCCCAAAGATTGGGGCTCAGAACAGTGCTCATCCCGGAAGGCAAAAGATATCAAAAAGATAACAACTCAAACTCAACAATTGATCTTGTTGAGTATGGTGCTGAGCTTGAGATTTCAGTTGCAGAAGTAATTGAAATCAGAGATGTGATTTTACTGTTAACCGGGTTCGAGTTTGCAGCTGAAAGTGACATAATAAATATTGACTCGCAATACACAGCAACAATGATGCAAATTGCAAATGGGCTGTGTGAACGCTCAAAAACATTGCTTATGGATATTAACATCAGTTACATCAAACCGAACAATTTGCAGTTGGAAGAAGCAGCAAACCTAACAAGCAGTGCAACAAATGCGCTGGAAAATGGAGAGTACTACGCAGCAGCATCATACTGTTTTGGTGCTAATGTTAAATACCAATATTTGAGGCTGGCTTCCAAGGATCTGTCAATAGGAAGAATAGAGGAGATGATTGCGGAGACCCAAGAGTTTATTCTAACATCAAAGCAGGGCATTACTGGGTTTCAATATGCCACAATTACAGATCTCCAAACCTATCTTATAGTAAGTGAAAGGCTTAAAGAGGCGCAGCAATACTTGGAAGAGTCCAGTGACGAGCTGGAGTACAATAACACTGACAATGCTGTCTATAATCTTGCTTTTGCAGTTGAGCGCTGGAACTCAGCAGTATCCTGGTCCCAATTTTTCGGTATGGATGGTAGACAATTTGCAATCAATGACAAAAGTCTCAGGCAGCTGTGCATTCAAAAAGTCTCAGAAGCAACAGAGAGATTGGAATACACCAAATCTTTTATCTCGGTTAACATGGATGAGTTATCAAAAGATCTGGACGTGGCTGAACAAGACATGATGCTTGGGAATAATGAGCTATGCATTTTTCGAGCCTCAAAAGTTAAGGCAAGGGCCAGCCTAATCCTGAGCTCTATAAGCATTAGTAAAGATGAAGTGGAAGAATTTCTCCAAAAGAAACTGACCTTAGCCAGAAGGACCATTGTCAAAGAAACCAGAAGAGATATCTTCCCTATTTTGGGTTACAGCTACTATGAGTATGCAGAGAGCCTAAGCCATTCAGATCCGTTTTCTTCCTTGCTTTATGCAGAATTGGCGCTTGAGCTCAGCAGTTTTGACATGTATTTCAAAAACACAAGACTCTTTAGCTGGAGCTTTGATTTGGGCACATTTACCTTAATTCTCGGGAGTATGCTTGTAGGGTATGCACTGGCTGTGGTGATCTTCAGATGGGAATTGCAAAAGAAAAAGCGGAAAAAATGATCCTGTGGGATGATTTTGAAAAAATTGAAATGCGCGTTGGCACAATCCTGAAAGCCGAAAAATTCCCTGAAGCAAAAAAGCCAGTATACAAATTGGAAATAGACTTTGGAGAATATGGCATAAAGAAATCCAGCGCGCAAATAACAGATTTGTATTCAACCGCAGAGCTGGTAAACAGGCAAGTGATTGCGGTAACTAACTTTCCAAGTAAGCAAATTGCCCATTTCTCAAGTGAATGCCTAGTTCTCGGTGTGATCCTCGCAGATAGAACAGTGGTTCTGCTTCAACCCGAGCAAATAGTGGGCAATGGATTGAGAATCGCTTGACTCTCCAAAACAATAATCTTTATAAAACACTCTTTACCTCTAAAAACCGAGAAAGAAGGAGGCGATAGTGAACATGAAAAAATGGGTATACGATTTTACAGAAGGCAGTAAGGAATTAGTGAATCTCTTGGGCGGAAAAGGGGCCCATCTAGCCGAGATGACAAAGTTGGGCATAAATGTCCCGTTCGGTTTCACTCTCACAACTGAAGCATGTCAGGAATTCTACAACCTTGGGCAAAAATATACTGAAGAGATGAAGCAGCAGGTAAATGATAAATTGAAACTGCTCGAAAATAAAATGGGGAAGAAACTGGGTGATCCCTCAAATCCATTGCTTGTTTCAGTAAGATCTGGAGCAGCAATTTCAATGCCAGGAATGATGGACACAGTGTTGAATCTAGGGCTAAATGATATTGTGGTGGAAGGACTTTCCCATAAGACTAATAATCCGAGATTTGCATGGGATGCCTATCGAAGGTTTATTCAAATGTTTGGCAATGTGGTAATGGGTGTTCCTCCCCATGAATTTGAAAAAAATCTAGAGAAAGCCAAGCAAACTAAAGGGGTTGAGTATGACACAGAACTTGATGCAAACGATCTGAAAAAATTGGCGGGCCAAAATAAGGAAATTGTGACAAAGATTACAGGTAAGCAATTTCCGCAAGAGCCTTCTCAGCAGTTGTGGATGGCTGTAGATGCAGTGTTCGGGTCGTGGAACAACGAACGTGCAATTTTATATAGAAAGCTGAATGATTTAAAGGGGGTTAGTGGCACAGGGGTTAATGTGCAGGCAATGGTCTTTGGCAATATGGGTGAAAACTCAGGAACAGGTGTGGCTTTCACCAGAGATCCAGCTACAGGCGAAAATATTTTTTACGGTGAATACCTGATGAATGCCCAAGGTGAGGATGTAGTGGCAGGTATCAGGACTCCCAAAACCATTGATCAACTCAATAAGGAAATACCGAAAATTTATGCTGAACTCCTGGCGATTAGAGACAAGCTGGAAAAGCATTACAAAGACATGCAAGATATTGAATTCACTATTCAGGAAGGAGTTCTATATGTGCTTCAAACTCGCTCTGGTAAACGCACAGCTGCTGCCGCTGTAAGGGTTGCAGTAGAAATGATGCATGAAGGCTTAATTGACAAGAGGACAGCCATTCTGCAGGTAAACCCTGCCTCGCTGGATCAGCTATTACACAAGCAAATTGATCAGTTGGCCAAAAAGAAAAACAAACCAATAGCAAAGGGACTGCCGGCATCTCCTGGGGCAGCTGTTGGTGAGATAGTATTTGATGCAGAAAAAGCTCATGAAGAGGCGCAAAAAGGCAGGAAAGTGATACTTGTTAGAACCGAAACATCACCCGAAGATCTGATCGGTATGAATGCAGCACAAGGAATACTTACCTCGAGAGGAGGCATGACAAGCCACGCAGCTGTTGTTGCCAGAGGTATGGGCAAATGCTGTGTTGTAGGCTGCGGAGAGGTTAATGTGAAGGAAGAGGAAGGGTATTGTCTATTCGGTGGCCAAAAAATAAAAGAGGGTGAATACATTACCTTAGATGGCTCAACTGGTGAGGTGTTTCTTGGACAAATGCCAACAGTAGATCCAGAGTTGTCTGGCAGCTTTGCTGAGTTGATGAAATGGGCAGACGAAGCCAAAATTTTAGGAGTGAGGACCAATGCAGACATTCCTCGGGATGCAAAGGTTGCAATTAAATTTGGCGCAGAGGGCATTGGGCTATGCAGGACAGAGCATATGTTCTTTGAAGGCGAGAGAATTAGGGCCATGCGGGAGATGATTCTAGCCCACACTCTGGAAGGAAGGAAAAAGGCATTGAACAAACTTTATCCCTTCCAAAAGGCAGATTTCAAGGGCCTTTTTGAGACCATGGGCGAGCTTCCAGTGACCATTAGACTCTTAGATCCACCCCTGCATGAGTTTCTCCCAAAAGCAGAAGAGGAGATAGAAGCAATCGCAAAGGAGTTAAATGTAACTAAAGAACAGCTAAAAGACAAAATAAAAGAGCTACACGAGCAAAACCCAATGTTGGGCCATAGGGGTTGCAGGTTGGGTATTACCTATCCGGAAATTACCGAGATGCAGACAAGGGCGATAATTGATGCTGCCTTGGAGGTTTCAAACCAAAGGGGAACCCAAATAATTCCTGAGATAATGATCCCCCTTGTAGGCAATGTAAATGAACTTAGAAACCAAAAAGAGGTGGTTGTAAGAACAGCAGATGCTCAGATCAAAAAGGCAGGATCCAAATTGAGATATCTTGTTGGAACAATGATAGAGGTGCCAAGAGGTGCCCTAACTGCTGACAAAGTGGCTGCGGAGGCAGATTTCTTCAGCTTTGGTACAAATGATCTCACTCAGATGACTCTTGGCTTTTCAAGAGATGATATTGCCAGATTCGTTCCATACTATATTGAAAAAGGCATAATCGAGAAAGACCCATTCCAGGTGCTGGACCAGGAAGGTGTTGGCCAGCTAATAGAAATGGCTGTTAAAAAGGGAAGAACAACCAAGCCAAAACTCAAGGTGGGCATATGCGGAGAGCATGGTGGAGAGCCAAGCAGTGTTGAATTCTGCCACAAAACTGGTCTGAATTATGTGAGTTGTTCACCATACCGGGTCCCTATTGCCAGGTTGGCAGCTGCACATGCAGCATTGAAAAACAATTAATCAAGGTTGCAGAAAGTATTCCAGTACGTCCGGGCATAAGTAAGCATATTGGTAAAATATTCTTTGATAAATCCACTGGTTTCTCTATTAATTCCACACATTGCACCGGCGGGAGTAATAAGCATATCTCCCAAAGTATCCCATGTTATGGGTACGCCGATAGCGACTTCAAAGGATTCCCAAGAGTTTGACATCAAAAGTACAAAATTCAGCGCGTTCATGTTTTTCTCAAAAGCAGATGCACTAGTATCACTGGCACCAAGATAATTTAATGCAATTCTTGAAGCTGTGAAACCAGCTAAGAAATGTTGTGGAGAGGTGATATTCACTAGTCCCTTAAGACGGATGTCACCACCCCCTTTTTGTCTATGAAATGAATACAATGCAGTCAAACCTTCCAGTATCCAAACGCACCCAAAAGCAGCCATTTGTTCTTTATTTTGGCAAATTGCATTAATTCCGAGAGTAAATCTCTCTCCTAACGACAATTCTGTTTTTTGCTGTAGATCATTAAGATACTCTGCAAAACCCCACCTCTCTTCCAATAATTCCCAATATGTGGGCAGGCAGACCATAGCATAGGTTATCATGTCAACAATTGTGCGGCTACTAAATTCAATCGGGCGTTTTCTAACAACAGTAGTTAATGCCCAGTCCACTATATACCCTACCTTAACCAAGTCAAGCAGTATATCTCCTTTAGAATATGACTCACGTGTGCCTTGCAACGAAGATAGCAATTTACTAAACGGAACTATAGATTTTACAGCGTCAGTTACTAATAAAGTAGCGCATTTATCCCACCTAAACACATCATATAAAATATAACTTAGAGGGATATCTTGTCCAGCTTCCCTTAACCTAAGTACTGCCTTAGTGAAAGGGAACACTGCGCTTGCAGAGTAAGACAAACTCCTCGTTAACCTTGCTAAAATTCCCGATTCTGTAGGTTCTTCCACCACATCTGATAAATTACCAGGGTTACACTGGCCGCCAAATATAGACATCACTTTAGAGTGGCAAGCATACTATATATTCTTTGCGTTACAGTATTATAAAACCCTTGAAGGCTCCCTTGCGAGAACCTTCGCGGGAAAAAGAGGTGATCAAAAACCCAGGAAAAACTCCGAAGAGTTTTTCCCAGGAAAAAGAGGTGATAGATTATTAAGCTGTTCCACCCCCAACTTTAACCACTTGATAATTAATCGCTTGATATCTACTATTTAGTAAATATAACCTATATAAATACTTTTCGCTTTTAGTTTTCTGCGAGTGGTAACACACCCTTTAAATAACTGATAAGCCCACCCCCATATGATGAAATGCAGCAAATGCAACAAAAATGGTGTTGACCTTAGTAAAGCCTTTCTGGCAGGAGCACTATGTAATGGCTGCTTTCAAAAGCAGGTCGAAAAAAGGGTTAGGAAATTTGCCAGGGTAAACAGAATATTCCAAAAAAATCAAAAAATATTGATCTTAGATGATGGTAGTGTCAATGCTGCTATTACAGCCTGCATCATGAGAAAATTGCTAATCTATATACCCCATACAAGCACTGTCAGGAAAACTGGCTTTGAGAAAATCAAATTCAAAGGAAAACCTTACCCACAATTTGACAGGATTGTGGTTCCTTGGAGTCTGGATAAAGAAATTGAAATGTTTCTTAAAGGTTTATTCTGTGATTCCACACACATATATAGTGATAAACGTATTGTCAAGTTGCTCTGCAATGTCACTCAAGAAGAAATTAGCTTGCTTAGTAACATAAATAATCTAAAGCAGAGAAAGACCATTCCATACGATCGTGAGATTTGCAGGATGGTAGATACCTTGCAAAAAAGGAATCCAGAAGTCCGCTTTTGTTTATTAAAAAGTCTGCAATACTGCCAAAAATCCATATAATACTGAGTCAGGATGTTCCCATTGCCAAAATAGAGTATGTTATTGGTTTCGACCAATAACCTTAAATATTACTGTATATTGGTATACAGATATGGAGCAAAGAATCTTCAAACTTCTATTTGAGAATGATGAGGTTACCTGGCAGAGTATTATTTACCGCCTGGTAAAAGAGGAAGGGATGGATCCATGGGATATAGATATCACCCTACTATCGCACAGATATATTAGAATGCTCAAAAAGCTCAAAGAGATGGATTTCAGAATAAGTGGAAAAGTGGTTCTGGCAGCTGCTATTTTGCTAAGGTTAAAGTCAACTAAACTAGTGGAAGATGACCTTACTGCCTTAGACAGGCTTATAGCGAGTACACAGGAGTCGAATGAAGACTTCTCAGATGAATTTTACTCTGAACTGGAATCAGAATTTGAGGGTTTGCACGAAACCCAAAAAGAGAGTATACCCTGGCTTGTTCCCAAAACACCCCAGCCAAGAACCAGGAAAGTTAGCATCTATGACTTGATGGATGCGTTGGAAGAAGCACTTGAAGTTAGTAGAAAAAGAGTCCTTAGGACCATGCCTGAACGGAAAATTGAGATACCTGAGATGGAAATCGACATAACTCAGCTGATTTCGAGCGTCTATACAAAAATCCAGGCATTTTTTAATAAGAGTAAGGAAAAACTCTTCTTTAATCAGCTGGTTGACTCTGATGATAAAGAAGACAAGATTATGACTTTCATACCATTACTTCATTTGGTTAACGAGAGAAAGGTTGATGTTGAACAATTGGTGCATTTTGGACCAATAGAAGTAAAAATAAAATAAAAAAACCTTAATCTTTTGAAATGTAGTATAAGGCCATTATAGAAACAACAGCTGCTGCCGGTCCTACAAATGTTACAACATTACTCAAAAATGCCTCTAAGTACATTCCCATCACAGGCAATGTTCCCAAGATTGCTCCTAGGTTGTTCCCTGCAACCATCCAAGCCAGACTAGCAATTAAGAATGTAGTGGCCTCTTTCTGAGATATATTCAAAAATCCTACCACAAGTCCCATAACTGCCAACACCAAAACAGCCCAGCTTGCCTGCACAAATGCCAAAATTACTGCCATAAACAATGCAAGATAGAATGCCCATGGTCCGTACTTTCTTAGCTCTTTCTTAGCCATATATTGTCACCCCCCTTTTTAGTAATTGTTTAATATAAACCTTTAATTGATGTACTAACATATAAACTTATCGCTTTTATTTTTAAACAGTACGGCCTATTCTAGTTTGTCATACACCCCCTTGCAATGACTGCATGGCATTTTATTCAGCGAACACCTATTTATGCAGCAGCCAAGATGTACAAAACCACCTTTAAATTCGCATAGTACTATTGAATCCTGAGAATTTAGAAACTCACCACAACAGATATTGCATTTATCCATCTATTCACCTCGCGTCCACATATATTTTATGAATACTCCCATAGTCATCTTGTGACCCGTTTTGCACACCAACATTGAAAACATACTTACAAACAGGTGCATTTTTAGGGATTAAAATACCAAGTGTAAATACCTCAGGTTTTTGGACATTGGCGGTTACATTTCTTGGATTTCTTGGAATGGAGATAAGCCAATCTGCATCAGAACTGCAACCACCAACAGTTTTTGGTTCAACCGTAACATTAAACTCCTGATTAGTATCTAAGATGTTCCTTACACCAACTCCGAACACCACAATTTCACCTCTTTTAACCAGCTTACTACTAATTGGCACAACGACGCTCTCTCCTGTATCCCCCATCTCCCAAACCTGTTTCTCAGCTTCATACTCAAGTTTAGTATCAATGCTCACAACTTTGCCAAACATATTCCTGGCCAACATAATTCCCATACTGAGCACAACTATGGCTATAATTATAACAACTAGGAAATTTGCAGACAACTCCACTGCAGCTCGTTTCATTTCAGGAATTCATACTCTCTGACCATCAGCCACATAAAGAGCAGTAGCAGTACACTTCCTATAACAATCCATGAAAAGCCCCAAAAAAAGTCAGTGTCCACCATTAGTTTGTATAGTCCAAACACCATCACTCCTGTCCCTAACCATAGGTATTTATCCAAAACCAACTTCAGAATCTCAAATTCCTCCTGTCTAGATAATCTCTTTTTCATAATATCACCTCTATTCAACCGTTATGTATAAATCTTCATAAAGCAATTCGTCCTCTGCAGGTACCCCAGGTATTCTCGCAATAACCTTAAATGTACACACGTGTGTCCCTGCCTGCGCTACTTCCTTTTGGGGGGTAATTGCCAAATCGGCTTTATCATTGGCAATAATATTGATAGAAAATGCTATGTCTTCATTAATCTTAATTAATCTCGGTCCAGGGATGGTAAATTCAAACTGATTTAATGTATCTTCGCTGCGCATAGTACAGCTACTAGGCGTTAAATTTATCAACCTATCTTCGTTATATTTATTATAAGCTCCAACCATCAGCTTTATCTCTTTGCCAATCCTCACCTTAACAATAGATTTTGACAAAGTCATAGGATCCTCAAAAGAGGGTGGATTCTCAAGCATTGATGAAGCACCGATATCACTAACATGCTCTCCCAATGTGCCGAATATATTTCTTGTAAAAGCCAATGCTAATCCCAAAATAGTAATGGCTATTATCAAAACAACAATCGCATTTGTAGAAAGTGACAAACTAGCTTTTTTAACCATTGTTACACCTCTTTTTTGTTATTAAACGTAATATGTATATCCCTTATTTAAATGTTTAAATACTTTTCGTTTATTCAGTGTTAAATTGCAGGATATTCTAAAAAAATAATTTATGCATACAATAGTTGTAACCGCTATATTGAGATATAGCTAATTTAAAGTATATATCGATCAAATCATTAAAACATTTCATTAAAAACTACAATTTTTAATAAATAAAATATTAAATAAATTAGTCAAAGACTAATTAATATAGTTAAAATAGAAATTGAATTATTTAGTCAATGAGTGGATAATATAGTTTATTTGGTACATAAACATTTTAGTCGTAAAGCAAATATATTTAGCAATTACAACCCATCAAGAGGGCTTTTAATCTTTCTTAATTCATCCGTTGAAACCTTTGTATATATCTGGGTTGTCTGCAGATTTGAATGTCCAAGAAGCTCCTGAATATACCTTATACTAACTCCAGATTCCAGCAAATGCGTGGCAAAGCTATGTCTTAAGGTGTGCGGTGTTACCCTTTTTTTTATACCCGCCTTCTTAGCCGTTTTGCTAACTATCTTTTGGACGTTCCTAGGTGAAATTGGTTCATCCAAAGCATTAGAAAAAATATACGGCCCCGAATTATCTTTTGAATATCTATTTAACTCCTTAACAAGCCTATCATTCAATAAAAACATTCTATCTTTGCCGCCTTTTCCTAACCTTACCCAGCCAAAATTATCATCAGGTTCTAGATCTCCATATTTTAGGCTTACAGCTTCTGAAACCCGCAACCCAGAGGCATACAAAAGCATCAAAATCAACCTTGTTTTTTTTGTTGACGCAGAGTCAATTAGTCTTTTAACCTCTTCTTTAGTCAGTATTACTGGCAACTTTTTAAACATCTTTGGAGTCTTAATATTCACAATATTTTTTTTTAATACTTCATAAAAATAAAACTTCAATGCAGCCTTTGCCAAAGCAACGCTGCTCGGAGCCATACCTCTATCTGAGATAAGAAAAGCCATATATGCCTTTATGTCTTCTTCAGCAACGTTTCTAGGCTCTTTTTTAATATATTCTAGGAATTTTGAATTTTGATAAATATAACTCTTTATAGTTCTAGGACTAAAACCTCTCAACTTAAGCTCTACTAGTAAAGCCTCTTTTACATTCATCTCTCCTCTCTTAATAACCACTGAATTCTTGGATTCTCTTTATATAAACCTTTTGGGCCAGTAAGCATTTGCACTCCTTCACGGATTCTCAGAGTACAGGAATACGCATCATTAGGAATTAGTAGTCTTTTACCCTTCTCTCTAAGTGAACTATCACCAGATTTCTGCACTTCCCAAGTAACATCTTCCCCTCCTAAAAAATACCATTGTGCCCTAATGGCATTTTCAACATCTTCGCATAACCGACATCCGCACTCTTCAGTAGGCTGGTCAAATAGAATATAAACCACATCTGGCCCAACCTTGACTGCTTCACACACAGTCATTACTTCTAACCATGTATCTAGTAATTGTCCCAGCTTGATTTCGCACCAATGATTTTTGGCTACCCATTGCGTAATATTCCTTATGTACGTGGGGAATCTTACAGGAGATCTCGGTTTTAGTTGTGATTCGTGCCCTACTCTACTTGCGCATCTTGCTATTGCAGCACCAAGATGATCTGACATCCATATACAGTTTTTTACTGGATTATAGTCTGAAGGTATATTACCAAGTTTTTCATCTAAAGCTGATAATGCGAAATTACCAAATAGAAGTGGGCTTGTTTCAGGGCAACTACTAACAGAGTTTGGCACTACCCACTCCACCCTTCTACTTTCCTCATGCCAGCCGGCAAAATATAAAAAAGCATCAGCTACCAAAAAGGGCATTGTCCAGCCGGACCCGTAGTACCAAGGGAAAATATGCTGCTTTGCCCTTTGTTCAGGAGTCATAAAAGCATTTTCTAGCTCATGTAATCCCCATATGCTTATTGGCCTTTGGCCATGATTTTTCCAATCAGATATAGTATCTTCGGTGGGCATTTCAAATACTGGATAAGGTTGACCACTTTCCAGCAACTCCTCCAAAATTCCAAAATGATCCGCATAAGACAAACCATAGTCATAGGCATCTTGACCATATTGCCCATGGAAGTCTAAATAAGAGATTAACAACTCTTGCGCATGTTCATTTGGTCTAGGCATTTTATATCACCATCAGAAATCACATCTTTTAATCAAAAAGGTCAGGTTATGACCCAAAATTATTACACTTTGCACCAGATAATCAATTCATATATAAAAATGTTCGTATAATGTATCTTATACGAACTAATAGCCTTAATACCAAAATCCAAGGCTTCCGCCCCGAAATTCTGGACTAAACATGTGGATAAGCCTCTAATGGGACCGGAATGTTACCGGCTCCACAATCATTACATATCGGGATTGGCGATAACAAGTATGCTCTACCAACACGGTCACCTAGACTTGGTGGGAAATTCGCCTTTTTAATAGCATACATCACTGCAGCCGCATCCAATAAAGCGCTTCCGCAACCACAGTCAAGTAATTCCAATACGGCTGTTTCCGGCTGCCAAATAGTTGTTGCTCTACCTTCAGCCAAATCAAACACCCTAGCGTCTGGTAGTTTATCAGCACCAAAATATACCACAACTTGAGCCTGTCTAACCATTTCTTTAAATGGTCCATGGGTTGAATCACCCAATAGTTGAACAACAGTATCTAATCCAACCTTACCTGCCAAACTAGCAATGCCCGGTGTTACCATGGCTCTTACCCCAAGCAAGGTACATTGACCGACATGCTGACCATATAGAGCAAAAACAAAGTCACGGATCAGCTCTGCATCGGAATACGCTAGATTGAATGGTAAAGATATGCTGCCTTGGTCATCAGTTTGAAGGCTAACCTGTAATATCTGGCTTTCAAAAATAGCCCTCCTGGCAGCTTGAATATTAAAAGCAGTTTCATTGATGCCAATTACTTGACCCTCTAACCCCTTGTTACAGTATATAATAGTATGTTGTTTCCCATCTATTATTTGCATCGATTCTTGTCCATTCTCATAATACGCAAGCAATCTTGTACCGGCGGTCGCTAATAAGGGATTTGCCAGCTGTTGGTTTGCAACAACTGTTGCAAATCCATTTCGATGCCTTAGCTGGTCAAATTGAGCCTGTGACAGGCTTTCTGCATCAATAAAATCGCCACCAGACTTCCACACAAGGGGTAAGAACAAATTATGAAATATCGGACCTGTTCTCATGGCTGGTGGAGGTTTTGTTTAATATTTAAATATTGTGTTGTGTTTATTATCATACAGTTACAAAAAAATTGTAATTTAATCAGTATTATGTATGTTTTGCTTAAATATTATGATCAAATTACTGCTTAAAATGATTAAGCTTAAGCCGTATGTTTTAGTTTTATAAAAAGCTAAAAATATTAAGCGATTATTAATAACTTTAGTAATGTTATTGCAATATTTAAAAAACAATGCAAAGTGTATGTTATAATACATTCTTTGTAAGCTACAATTCCCAAAAAATAATAACCTTTATATATAAATGACCATACACTTTTTTATATGCCAAAAGCCTATAAATTGTTCAGGTTGTGTAAGGGGTGCGGGCAGAAGTTTGTGGTGAAACATAAGCTGAGGCTGTATTGCGACAAATGCAGACAAAGGGCCAAGGAAGCCAAAAGCAAGAAAAAATGATTATAACTGTTGTTAGGGGATGTCCTCTGTGTAATGGAGACGTCAAGGGCAACAGAGAAGCCAAATTCTATTGTAAATTATGTAATATATTGTTTATAGAAATTGAGCTGAATAGAAAGGGTAAGTTTGTTGGAAGGCTGGTCCCTGGCTCACCTTTTTTGGCCAGCTATGAGTCTAAGGTCTATCATACTGGGAAATGCCATTTAGTCAAAAACATAAGCAAGAACAACCTGATCTATTTTTGTGACAAAAAAGAGACTAGACAGTATGGTTACCGTAAATGTAAGCTGTGTCAACCTAAGTAACTAAGCTGCTTGGCATCACGCAATTGGCTCGCCTGATTTCCAGAAGTGATAATTTTCTTGAGCTTATCCTCAAACTTCTTAGCAGTATCCAGCAAAGGTTTTGGATCTACTTTTAGGTCTAGATAACCGTCAAGGATTTCAATAATCTTTGCAGCAGCCTTACTGTCTGGCAGCTGGGTGTGGGTTTCAGCAAAAACGCAGCTGATAGGCACATTTTTAAGCTTTAAAAGCAAAGCTGAAGTGACCCCCATTATTATGCCCTCCTTTAAAGGGGCAACCCCAAGTTGCTTAAATTTATGTATACATTCCGCATTATTTGCAAAGTAGAAAGTTCTTGATGTATCTGGGGACTCTGTAGAACCCACTCCTTCAACGCTTATAACCTCTTTGGCTTTTAGTTCATCCACCAAACTCACAATATAGTCAGCAAGCCTCCATTCCTGACCATGTGGTGTGTTCAATGCATGCACAATTACTAAGTTATGCTTTTTGTTATAAAAAATGCCCAGAGGTTCTACAAGCTTGTTTTCGTGAATGGCTACCATTGCTGGTGTTTCTTCCAGCAAAACCCTGCCAATCTGCTCAGTCTCAAGGTGTTCTAGCAAGAATTCAGTTGTAATAGTCCCCACAAGCCCAAAACCAGGGAAGCCCTGCAAAATTGTAGGGTTCTTCGGCCTCTTTTTTAACTCGATATCCACCATCTTTTGTTTTTAATAAATCGCTCATATAAAAAGGTTGCTAATTTCAGCAGTGATTATATTGGCCAGCTGTTCAAGGCTTATGCACCAGAAACCTATGAAAAAAGCCCTGTTTACCAGCATTTCTAGCTGCGGATTTTCTTTGCCAAGGCTGCAAGCTTCTTAGCATCAGCTCTGAGCGAATCATGACTTGATATGTAGCCTTCATAGTTTTTAAAGTACCTGTTCATATCAACAGAATGCACTGGTCTCCACTCTTTCAGATCCTTAGTGCCATGCAAAGGAAATAGTTTTGTGTGAAGATGGTTCACACCCATTCCTTCAAAAATCAGTCCTGTCCTGCCAACATCACTGAGCTTGCTATCAAGTAGCTTAGCCACCTTTTTTGATGCAATCACAAGATCTGATATTACCTTATCATCCTGGTCGAACGCATAACTTGGATAATGCTTCTTTGTGGCCACTACAGAAAAACCTTCAGTGTTTGGAAATATTGACAGAAAGGCAATATGCTTGTCATCTTCCCATATTTTGTGGCATGGCAAATCCCCTGCAACGATCTTGCAGAAGACACAGTCATTCATTCAATGCCTCTTCTAGTTGCTTTAAGTTCATTATCTTTGGAGTAAACTCGCGCCTAGCTGTGCGATCAATCAATATAGCGCTAATCCCTGCGTTCTTTGCACCAGTCATATCTGATTCAATACTGTCACCTACCATCACCACATCAGAAGCTGAAAGCTTCAGTTTCTCCAAGGCAATATTAAACATTTCTGGCTTTGATTTCAACATCCCAACCTCAAAAGATAGGACCATTTCTTTAAAATACTTGGCCATATCATATTTTTCTAAAACCGCCTGCACTGAGAAGCAGTCTGTGTTGGATATTAGCACAAGTTCATACTTTTTTTGGAGTTTTTCTAGGATTTCAATTGTCTCTGGAAATGGTTTAGCCAGGAGCTTATTCTTGTTCCACATACCCACTAGACTGTCAAGGATGTACTTATTTGGAGTAATTTTAAATTCCTCGCACACACTCTCAAAAGCCTTATATAAATCATCATAATGCTTAATCATAAAGGCTCTCTCAAATTGGATTATAAATAGAGGAAACGGCAACTTTTGGAGTCTTAGGATCTGTTTAGCCTGCCTTACAGGACTGGGAAACACACCATTCTCTACTAATGTACCCCAAAAATCAAAGAAGATTGCTTTTACCATCCCCGTCTTCAGGGGTGTTAGACTATTATATAAATGTTTGGCTACGCAAGGTTTTTATACTGGTAATTTTTTACTATGGTGATGGAAAAGGAGCAATGCTTTTTTACGAATGATGGAAAAGTGCTGAGTAACCTTCAGGAGCTGCATGAGGCATTGAAGGGCATGGATGAAGGTACTTTTAGGCATCATGTGAATCCTAATAAGAATGATTTTGCCAACTGGATAAGAGATGTAATATGTAAGAAAGCCTTGGCAAATAAGGTGGCTAAAACTAATAGCATGGCTGAGATGCAGGAAGTGTTGGTAGCAAGTTTAAAAACTAAAGGAAAAGGATATTTCTCACAGCTAGAAAAAGCTGTAATGGCTAATAAGCTCCCTGAGAACTTGTTACAAGAGATGAGGGATCACTGGCTATAACCAGAGGCTTAATTGGTCTGGATGACGGGGAGTTAATTTAGGCTGTGGTTTTTTCAACCCTGTTTTTGCAGCAATCAATTCTGCAAGCTCAACACCTTCAAGAGAAGCCCAATTTAGTGGCATACCTTGTGACTGCTCATCCCGGTAAACAATTCTTCCAGAGCCGTTTAAGCCAGTGTAATGCGGGCAGGGCACCTGATACTCACACCATTGGCATCTATTTTGATATGGATGAGGCGGCCATCTTTCCTGGCCTTGCCAAAAAGCAATGCTCTCCGCAGCTTCTAATACTTCTTTCTGCAAAACCGAGAGATTTAGCTCTCGAGCATCAAGTTGGATATATTGATAGCCTTTGGGCTGCCTAGGATTATAAATTGCAAGTTTAAGTACACCCACATAATCTCTTAATGCAAAGGTATACATCCTGAACTGAGCAGAATTTCTTATGTCGCTTTCTGCTGGCGGCCTGGAGCCTGTCTTGTAGTCCACTACAAGTATTTGTGAGAGGTTTGGACTCAACGCCATTTGGTCACCTTGCACCCAGTCCAAGCCTTGTGTTACAAAGATGGCATCAACTCTGGCTGACAGTTCCAATCCATTCATTTCTGAAAGCAGTGGATGCTCTAAAGCCCATGGCCTTTTCTGGCTTTTCCTTCTAGCCTCAAAAAATTGGCGCATGGCAATTTTTGCCAAAGCTTCATTCTCCCGAATACTAAAAGGAGAGTATTCTCGCTGTAACATTTCAGAATCACCATAAAGAGCCAGCCAGGGGTTGATATGCAATTTCAAGGCTTCCTCTACTCTTCGTCTAAGAAACCAGGTGAAAGCAACTACAAAGGTACTTGCATCAGTCCACCTTTTGGTATAATAATCATGCATCTGCCGATGCATTACCGCACCTGTAACTGGTTCAATGCTTTGGGGTATGTTTAATTCATGCTGCCAGACATTCCCGAGAAAATACCTAAAAGGGCACTTTATCTCTGTGAGTAATGTCGGTGTTATTGGCGGCGCCACTGCACTCATAGAGATCAGTTTTTAAAAAACTCTCGAGTTTAAAATATTTCATATTCAATGGGGAGTGATTACAACTTAAGAAAGCGCGTTTTGCGTTTTGCATACTGGACAGGGTTTTTTATTTTACTGCAAAGATTATCTGGTTTGCAGATGCCTATATCGAGATAATACATTAGGTTTTGGCAGTTTGGAGGCATAATCACTTGCTTCCTCTGTTTGCTATACCTTAACTGGCCCTTGGTTATTGTTTCTCTTAAAGGCTCATTGTTTTTTTGGTTCCATTCTGAAACAAGCTCTTCAATTTGGTCGGTGCTCCAGCCAACACATCCAAGAAAATTCTGAAGGCTGAATAAGAACCTCTTTCTGCCGTCAATTAGGCCTTGCAGGCCAATTTTGATGCATGGAGGGAAGAATTGCTCAGGGATAGCCACTTCAGGGATTTCTACTGGCTTTGTCTCTGTTGCTACATACCTTTTGATGTTGTAATCAAGAGCTTGCACAAGGAGCTGCTTGCCCTCGCCTGCATTAATATTCTTCTGGTCAAGGAACTTGTATTTTGACACCTTGACATTTTCTGGCTTGGCCACCAGCTTGTTGAATTGCAGGACCCTGTCCGGGTTTATTGGAATAGACACTAGTTGTGATTTTTCATGGAGCGAGTAAGGCATTCTGTACATGTGCCTGCTGGAAATTAGGATGGTGTCAATCTGTAGAAAAGAGTCTAGGTTCAGAGTCTGAACACTTAAGCCTTGGCGGCTCTTTGTACTTACAATTTCCTGGGGAGTCTTCCCTGTTTTTTTGGCGATAATTGCAAAGTCATTTTTTTCAAATTGCAGAATCTGGTTTGCCAACTCTTGCTTGATCATATCTCTTAGATACAGAGCAATGGCTCTAGCACCTTCAGGAAAAAGCCCGACTATGCTTTTGCCATTCACTTCAGAAGGAAAGGCCTCAAATGGCACCCCTATGTGAAACCCTTTGTTTCCTGAATATTTGCAGCTTACAGCCATAATGTTGTAGAATTTTAGGGCTTTAACCAACAAGTCGGCAGCTATCTGCGAGTATTCTAAAACCGCACAATCAATATCAAGGACTAAGTCCCACCCGCTCCTTAGAGTATCAAGATCTTTTTTGCTCATAGACACATCTAATTGCAGTGGGTTCTGCCAGAGTTCTTCTGAGCAATGAAATGAGCTTGCCCCCTGTTTTGCTGCTTCCAGCACATCAGCTGGGTATTTCAGGCTGTCTGGCCTTTTGCCAAAGCCTTTGTCCCCATATCTTATAGCGATTTCCCGCTCTTTGCTGTGTTCCAGGATCGCTTTCTGGATTTCAGGGCGTTTGTAGTGTTTTAATGCCTTACTAAGCAGGATCATAACGATAAGGTGCGCTCCTTTAGTTTTTATATTTTGTTAAACGAAAACTTGAAATAATGGAATGCTTATGCACTAGTATGCTTATTGAGGAATGGGTTGACCTTCTGAGAAATTACAAAGGGACTATTGTAGTTGAAGGAATTAAGGATCAGCAGGCATTAAGAGAGTTAGGCATTGACTCATTAAGCTTGAAAGGCCCGCTATTTGAATTAGTAGAAAATGTAGCTACTCAAGGCACTAAGGTTTTGATTCTGACTGACTTGGACAAAGAGGGAAGGAAACTTTATGGCAAATTGAAAAAAGATTTTGTTAGGCATGGAGTGGTTATTGACAGCTTTTTTAGAGAGTGGTTATTTAAAAATACTAAACTGAGACAGATTGAGGGGCTTGTAACCTATTTGGGGTCACATTGATTCTAAAGCTTTAATCCTTTCCTGAATAGGCGGGTGGGTGCTGAAAAGACCTACCAACCATCCTTTTTTCTTAAAGGGGTTAGAGATGTATAGATGGGCTGTTGCATTTGTTGCAGTTGAGAGCTGGTTATGGTCATTTTCTATTTTTTTCAGGGCGTTTGCCAATCCCTGTGGATAACGGGTAATGAGCGCACCGCTTGCGTCTGCCAGATACTCTCTTTTTCTGGATATTGTAAGTTTAATGAGATTGGCTATTATTGGTGCGAGTAGTGCAAGCACAAAGCCGATCACTATTACCACAATCTGCAGATTCCCACGCTCGTCCCTGTCTTTTGATCTTCTGCCCCATAAAAAGCTTCTTAACATGAAATCGCTCATTAAAGCAACTACTCCTACAAGCACTGCTGCCAGCATCATTGTCCGGATATCCAAGTTTTTAATGTGGCTCATCTCATGTGCCACTACACCCTCCAGCTCCTGTCTGTTTAGTTTTTCCACAGCACCTTTAGTTACAGTAATAGAAGCATGGTTTGGATCACGGCCAGTGGCAAAAGCATTAATGGCATTATCATTGATAATATATAATGCTGGTTTAGGAATGCCTGCTGCTATTGCTAATCCTTCAACTGTGTTAAATAAGTGCGGGTAATCTCTTTTGTCAACAGGTTTTGCTCCAGAGGTCCAAAGGACTATCTTGTCCCCATTGTAATACCCCACAAGTATCCAGATGATTGTAAAAACAAAGGCCAATGTCAAACCAATATACCCCAAACCAAATACCAAATCAAAAACCAGGCTTAAAGCCATTATGAGCAGGATAAATAGGAAAAAGAGCAAATATGTTTTTCTTTTGTTGCTGTCTATCTGTTCATATATCATTTTGGCTTATTAATCTGCTTAGGTTTATAAAATTAACTAGCAAAATGCAAAAATTCGCCACGCACCCTAATGTGGAGATAAAGGCAATTTAGAGCAATCAATCTATTGAGATCTTCCATTCTGTCAAGCTTTTCAGGATTGAAGTTGATAAGGTTTTCAATCATTTGGCAGGCTCACTCCACAGTGTTATCAGGCCAGGAAATCTCCTATAAACCATGAAAAAAGGGGTTTCAGGAATCACAACAATTAAGCTTTCTTTGATATTCTTGTAAACAAAACCTGGGCCTTCAGCATTAACTGCATCACTGAATTCATCTGTTATGGGCCGGCTACCGAAGAGTGCAGCATCTGCTATGAATATTTTATAATTACCCACGAGGTTGGCTGCAAGGCTTCCAGCTTGATAATCTGTGTTGATAAGATCAATCTTTTCTTGGTCAATTTCCAGGAAATCATTAAAACTCAGACCATTGAGGTGCAGTCCATCAATGATAACACCATCTTTTTGCCTGAGGAAAAGGCTTGAAGAATTGCTGTAGTGCCTTTGGAGATCCTGCAAATCCAGATACGAGAATAAAAGTATCAAGGAAGCGACAATCAGAACAATAAAGATTAATGTTGCTACGGCCTTAAGCAGCCTTTTTATTAGTAAGATTACTACAACAATTACCAACAATATAATTAATGGCGCAATGCTCATATTATCTCTAAAGCTGCTGGCAAACTCACTTCACTCTCTAAAACTGTCCGTACAACCAAATTCGCGTAATCTATTGTCTTTGTTACACCATTTTCAACATACTGCTTTCTAAGTGGTAAACCATAATACTCCCAGAGCCAAAGCTTGGTTGGCATATTATCCCAAACATAGCTTACAACTGCTGTGGCTCTGTTGTCAATTTGGGTTCTTTCAGTTATTTCTCCAACAGTAAGTTTTTCGATAATCCCAAGGGGTGTTTCTGTTGTTTTGTATTTATTGTAGCTTGCTTCCATAGCTGTTTTCTTGCCATCGCAGTCAGTATCCTTGGCACATGCCAAGTATGCTATCTGTTTTTCGTCATCCAAATAAATGTCAAAATACCAATAGTCATTGTGTTTTTGCCTTTGGGAAAATGAGATCTTGGTTTTTGCACCGCTCACTTTGTAGAAAGCTACCTGCTCTGTACTTTTGAGATTGTACTCCATGCCCTTCACTTTGTCAGCTTTGGCTATTAATGCTTTGAGCTCGGAGTTCATTTGGGGTTGAACAAGCACAGGCTCGGTAATATTCACCAGGGGTTCTGGCTCAGGTTCAGTTTCAACTATTGGGATGTCAGCCTGTTCAGTACAACTTACGAGAATCATTGCTACTATGATTAACAAAAAAACCTTCATTTAACCACCCCGGGTTAAGTTATAAACAGAGGATATTTAAATGTTTCTACAGACGACAGGGCATGCTGTACAGCTGGGGTTTTTGGTACAGTAGGTTTTGGAAAGCTGAATAATTAGTGCGTGGTATTCGTTGAAGAGGCTATGGCTGAGCGGCAGTCTCATGAAAAGGCTCTGCACTGTGGCATAATCAGCATTTTCCTTAGTAAAGCCTACTCTACTGGCTACTCTTTTGGTATAAGCATCTACTACAAATATGGGCTGTTTGTAGGCATACAACAGTATTGAATCAGCTGTTTCAGGCCCTATGCCCCATACTTCCAAGAGTTCTTGTCTTGGAGGGATTCTGCCTTCTAGTCTGAGATAAAACCTGGAAAATTCCTTTAACTTCCTGGTCTTCTGGCGAAAGTAGCCTGCAGGTTTGATAACATTATGCAGTTTCTCTTCCTTTGTCATGAGGATTTTCCTGGGGCTGAGCAGTTTGTTTTTTTGCAGTTCAAGAAGGGCTTTGGAAGCCTGGTTCCAGGAGGTGTTTTGGGTGAGGATGGCTCCAGCACAGATTTCAAATTGCTGAGCAGAGTTTTTTGGGAAAGAGTAATCAGCTGGATGGTAGCCGTCATAGTGGCTGTTCCCTGGCTTAAAAGTGACATCGCCTAGCTCAAGAAGAGGCCACCAGCCCTGATGGCCGAATTTGATTAACAACTTATTGTATAATTCAAGTAAGTCCATTTTAGGGTACTTCGACAATTGTGGCACGGGCTAGCCAGCTTTTCCATGGGATCTCGCCAAAAGCGCAATCCTTGCATGTCCAATCCAGGTAGATATAATTATTGTTCTGATATTTCTTTGGAGCATCAAGCTTTATTCTTATATAAGCGTGATTCTGGATTAAGACGAGCTGGGCATCAATGCCAATTGCCTCCTCAAGGGAAGCCAGTAGAATAGAGCCAGATTCGCAATCTGCAGCGCCTGAAGCCAGGACCTCTGCAGGCGGTTCAATATATTCCTGTTCCAGTGGATCTGCCACGTATTGGATATTGTCACGCACAAAATAATAAAGCGCCTTAGCATAACAGAGAGGGTTTGGACTGCAACTTAATGTAACAATCTTATTGGCTGCAAATTTGATTTGCGGGTCTGAGGGCATCACAAATTGGCTGATATGCGTAATATCTTGAGAATGGTTACCTTCTAAAGAGATATTGAACGCCAGCGCTGTCAGTACAGGGATGTTTCGTGGTTCAGGATCCAGCCTGACTGAATAATAAGGAATAACTGTGGCTATTATCAATACCAATAATATAACAGCGATAATAATTCTAATAGGAGTCCAGAGTGGATTTGGCAATTCTTCTTCCATAAACAAAATATAATATAAGAAATTAATAAGCTTTCCTACTTGATTTCTTGATAGTGCTTGTTCAGGTGGTGCTCTACAATAATCTCATCCCAGCCGTGCTTAAGAAGTTTGCTCCGGACTATATGCCGTTTATGGCCTTTGGCTTTAACATGCCTGATATACTGATCCAATGGATGTTCCTTCTTTTTTGCTGGCATGTATTTGACTGTCATAAAGACAATCAATCCTATTACTATGCCTATCATTACAATCAACATAAAAAGGCTACTGCCTGATTTTTTTGCTGGTGTACTTGGCGTAGTGACTGTCTGCGCTGCGGGCTGTTTTGCTGCTGGTTCAGGAGTTATCTCTTCTTCCACCGCAGGGGTTTCAACAACAGAGCCAGTCGGAGTATACGCGCCTTTCTTAGCAGTCATTGCGAACACTGAGAACCATGGACTGGTTGCCTCAAATTCATAGAAAGCTGTCTTCTCAGTACCCATTGAGGTGGATAGCTCTTCCCATTTGCCATCTACATACCTTTTCAATACTACTGATGCTGGATTGAGACCATTGGCTTCAAACCATGATTTTGGAATCTGGAAATTGAAGGTCACTTCGCTCACATCTGCTATGGTGAAACCGCTTGGCTCAATTGACAAGTATTTGTATACTAAACCATCGGCTGTTGAAATGGCTAGCGAGGCTCCAAATGGCTTGACTGTCTCATACACATTAATCCTAGCATTACTGATATCATTGAGGGCATTGATCATGATTTGCTGTATGCCCAATTTGGTGTCTGTAAAGCCGAAAATCCCTTTTGATCCGCGTGGTACAGAGGAAAGTTTAACAAGCTGTGTTGGAACAGTTGTTTTAATCCCGCCTCCTCCTGAACTTGTTCTGACATACTGCACAGTAAAGAAAGATGATTGGGTCTTTGAATAAGTGTGGCTGGTGCTGCCTTGTTTCGCATTAACATCCAATTTCACACTGTATTCTGTATTAGCTGCTACATCTGGGGTTGTCCACGTTACATTGTAGTCCAGCTCGTAACCCCAGGCTGAGGCATTATTTGTAAAACCATAGCCATAGCCAAATTCCACATATTCATACTCATTGCTGGTGTTTGTGCCATTGCCTGACAGGAAGCCGTAGCCATAGCCAGCAGGGACATTTCTGTTCTTGGTGATTGTTACCGAGTTGCAGAGTGTTCCGCTAATCTCTGTGCCGTTGGTGTAAAAGGTGCAGCTGCTTGATCCCACATACAATGTTAAATTTGTTACAGGAATGCGTTCTGCTGAAATCATGTCTGCATATATCCTAAAAGTGACATCTGTTTGCTCATTTGGAGTTGTGTCGCTCCTGTCAGTGAAGCCAATGGTTATTGCTTCTGCGCTTCCAGAAAATAACAATACCACTATAATAAGAGCTGTTAAGATTAAGCCAGCAAAATCCTGCTTTTTCGCTGCCCTACTGTTATTGAGTACTCTAAATACCTCTTTTTTGGTCATTTTGCTAGTATGTTTCATGTATGCGATATATATCATATATAAACTTTGTTTATTACTTTTGAGTGGGTTTTAGTATCACTTTCGCCAAGAGATAGACAAAAGCCAATATAGAGATTATATATCCGAGGACTCTGAGTCTGAAGGGCTTGAATTCTAGTTCGGCTGCAGTGCTGTTGTAAATGTCTATTGGATAGCCTGGAAGTGGTTTATTATTGCCTAGCTCCCAACCAGGATTATAGGGTTCAGTGAAGATTAGGTATCTTTTGTTTGAGTTTATGGTGTATTTAATGGGTGAGTGCATGGTGTAGTTGAGAGGCGTATATGTCTGCAAATTGGCTGATTGGTAGAATTTTGACACATTATGCAGATTCATGAAGAGGTAAAGGTTCTGGGTTTCATTGATTAGGATTAGATCAGATTGGTTGAAGAGCAGTGCGTACTGTTTGTAATCGACTTCTTTGGCTAAGATGACATATTTTATATTGAATAATTTTAAGGATTTTCCTAATGTGGTGGCGTTTGATCTTATTGCTTCTTCTATGGATTTTGAAAGGGGATTTGCTGATTGAGAGTAGATATTGCCTAGCTCTACATTGTCTCCTTGGATTATTGGCCTGTCGAAGAAGTTTTTAGCTGGATTAGCCATTCTTTTGTCCTGGTTGGGGTTGAATTTGAAGTCCATGTACATGTGCCAGGGCAGGAAGAGCACATTGAAGTCTTGCTTGTCTTGGTTTAACTGAGCATTGATTGCATACCAGTCAGCCGGATAATTTCCTGGCTTGAGCTGCCCCCAGAATGAGAAGAACATAGTTGGTGTGTAAAGGATGGGTAAGGCTAGTATTAATAATGTGACTACTCTTACTTTATTGGTGTTTACGCGTTTTAATATGCTGTCAACACCATATCCTCCGAAATAGGCATAGGCAAACGCTATCAAGGCGACAAATTTCTGGGGTTCTCTGAAGACTTTCATGAGGATTATGTTGTTAAAGAGGAAAAGGTAGAAGTCTTGCAAGGGAGTGTAGGTTATGCCAATTCCAAGGAGAATGGCTAGTAATGCTGCCAGTGCTATTGGTGCCTTGTATTTGTTTTTGCATGCTAAGTAGCCTCTTATTGCCAAATATAGAATAACTGCGAAAAGTAGGAAATATGGTACGAAGGGAATAATATTTCTTGGCTGGAGGTAGGCAGGGTTCCGCCAGAAGCCGTAGAGCATGGCGCTGTTGGTTATGACGTTTATATTCCCTATCTGGGTTGAGTATGCCCGAAGGTCGTCTACGGTTATCTGGCTTACTGCTGTCCTTGTTGTTAGTGCCGGCAATATCCAATAGCTGCTTGCTAACAGAAAGATGATGGCCATGGCTGGCTTGTTGAAGCCTTTGAATCTGGTGCAGAGTAGAATTATGGCGAATAATGATAGAATTAAAATTAGGAAGTGCAAGCTGAAGATACCTATAATTAAGACCAATAAGCAGAATTTTTCTGGTTTTTTGTCAAAGATGGCTTTGACTGCAAATGGGAAGACTGAGTATGCCAATAGATGACCGATGTGGCCTGCCATGAATCTTGAGTAGACCCATGGGTTGAGCATGTAGAGCAAACCTGCGTAGATGCTTGATGTTTTTTTACCTGTTAGACAGTACATTGAGTAGCCTGAGAGAAAGAAGATGCTGAAGAAGATTAGTTTTTGGATGAGGTTGGTGGAGAGGAAAATGTTAAGGATTCTGATTACAAAGGAGAAGATTATGCTTGGTGTTGGTGCTGTGAAACCATAGAAGATGTTTTCTATTTTTATATTGGGCGTTATCACATAGTCCAAAAGGAAAACATAATTGGCTAGTAATGGCGCTATTATTATAAACGAGATCAGTGCGAAGATTAATGGCCGCATATGGTTAAAATGGCTCTGAGTATTTTAAACCTTGTGGGAAAGGTTTTTATATGGCTTTTAAAGCTCTGGAGCTATGGCTGATAAAAGCTTGAAGCAGTATAGCGTGCTTTTGTTTATGTATGTATTTTTGATAATTGTGATGGCTCTTTGTGAAATGGGGAAATATAGTATTGAGGCTGCTTCTGTTGGGTTTTTGATAGCTGGGCTGGTATTCCTGTTTCTAAAGATTGATGCACGTTTTTTGGTTATGTGTGCGTTGCTTTGCCTGGGGTATTGCCCGTTTCTGATTGCTGCTGGCTTGTCAGCTGAGAATATTGCAATTTATGCCTATTATTTTCTTGTTGTGAGTGTCTTAGTGCAGATTGGTGAGTTTGTCAAGAAGTATAAGGTTGCTTTGGATTTTGAGGAGGTTATGAAGAAGGTGTTGTTGAAGGATATGTTTTGGGAGGCGAACAAGCTGCTGCTTGCGGTTACAGTTGTGCTTTGGATTGTTAATTACAAGAATCCTTTTGTTGCTATGATCTGGAAGTATCAGGCATTGTATTTGCTTGTTGTTGTTTCTTTGTTTAATGGGTTGTCTAAGTGGTTGAAGAAGGACCAGAAGCTGTTAGGGTGAATATTGCTTAGTTCAAGGAATTTTGGAAGTCCTCAGAAAATTGATGTGGACTCTTACCTCGAAAATAGTGGGATGTGGCTTGTGAACATTTGGCTAAAAATAATATCAATTATTTCAGGCAAAAAGTATCTGGACAAAAATAGAGATTGTTACCTCGCGTATTTTCTTATAGAATTGCAAAAATATGCTTGAAGAATGTCCTTGCGTGTTCCATACTCTCTTTTGCTGGTTCTTTGTTTGCTTGGGGCATTGTCCTGTAAGTAAATTCTCCTCGCTTTTTCTTCTCCTCTTTGAAAAGTCCAAGCAGGTATTCTGCTCTAACTAATGCTTCTCGGTATATTTTGAGGAGTTCAACATCCAGTTCTCCACTTTCAACAAAATTTCTGAATTCTGCAAATACCTTTTTATGTTCTTCTGGAGCAGAAACATCAATTCCTTTCTTTGCAAGATATGCTTTTGCGCCATAGAATATACTGTAATAGCTATGTGCAATAACTGCACTGTAATATGTCTCAGGATCATTGACTCTGAATGTCTCTTTTTGTATGGTTGGGTCTTCACTAATTGCCAAAATTATGCCTGCTATCTCGTTTTCTGCCCTATGAATATACAATTTTGAATCCATTATTTATCCCCTCCTGAAGTATTGAATAAAATATCATTGGATTATGAACTGCAAGATGCTTATATGCTATCTGTTTTCCTAAATTTTCGTGTTTATCTTTTAACATCTGAAGCATTTCATCTTTTGTAATGACATGAGCATCAATCTTTAAGATAGATTTTAGTTCAGCGGACTTCATAGATAACTCACAATTCTTTTTATCTTCTGCGGAATTTACAAGGATTGCAATATCTAAATCTGATTTTTCTTTTTGCCTTCCCTCAGCATATGAGCCAAAGATAACAAGAGATATGAATTCAGTATTTGATAATTCTTCTCTGATAATTTTCAGACTGCTTTTAACAAGAGCAGATATTTTCTCTTTTATCAATATATCAAAATAAGAAAAAACAACGCTATTCTCCAAATTTAGGGAATACAGCAGGATATTCCCGACTTTTCTTTTTTTAATAAGAGTTTCTGCGAGAAATTTCACCACTGCTTTTTGAATGATTGAATTTGATTTTTCTTTTGAATAGTCTTTTATCTCTTTGTAGGTAAGTTCTTTGTAGGGTTTTCTTAAAAATGCTTCAAATATCCTAATCTGTTTTGGGGTTAACATCTAAAATACCTTTTTTATAGTATAATCATACCTAAATTAAGGTATTATATAAATCTTTCGATGTTTTGAGCAAATACTGGTTTTTGTTACATCTCCTGTTTGAAAATAGTAATCAAACCGAATCATACTGCTAATACTCCGTAGAGGACTATGCCGTTTATGAGGTTGTTGAAGAATTCTTCACTTAGTTTTTCTCTAGAGGTTAGGGTCAAATGGATCTTTCTATGCAATTGTTTCTCAAATTTTTCCAAATTAATAAGCTGCTGGTTTTTATTGAAGATCACTAGGTCTATATCTGATTTTTCTATATCTTCTCCTCTTCCATAGCTGCCAATAAGGGATATTAGTTGTGGGTTGTATTTTTCAGTCAGAAACTCAATTAATCCTGTGCTGTATATCATTTCAATATTATGCAGTTTTTTGCTTATTAAGGTTTTACCTTCAAGATTCAGCGTAATTTCGGTGACAAAGCCTTTTTTTTCAAGCTTGACAGTATTATTTTTAGATAGTTCACTGATTATTGTTAAGATGGTATTTGGATTCAGCTTAGTTCTTCTTGCTAGCTCCCTGACATGGAATCTGTAGGTTGGGGCCTTGTATAGTTCATGGAGTACCTTATTGGTGTTCTGGAGATGAGGCATGTATAATTAGTTATACAGTTGTATATTTAAATCTTGTGCTTCCAGTAATAGATTAAGTAACCAATACAAGAGAAAAGGGTTATTAATGAGATTATTCCACCAAGATAGAAGTAGGATTGTGGTCTGAAATATAATGTTATTGTACATTCAGTGCAGTTTTCTATTTTGTAGCCGTTTGCCCAGCCGTTGATTTTGAATGGTTCTGTTCTTCTTTCATTAATTGAAGACTATTTTATTGCAACCCTGCAACCATAATCAATCCTATTTAGCAATATATTAACACCTTTATTCATAAGATATTCGTCAACTGCTTTTCTAGCCCCTTCCCAATGACCATAGTCATCAATAATCAAGACACCTTTCTTTTCCAGTATTGGGAATAAATATTTCAACTCGTGTAATGTAGATTGATACCAGTCAGTGTCTAATCTTAGTAATGCAATATTTTGCGGTATGTTCAGAGGTATAGTATTTTCTACCCTACCTTTTACAAATACCAGATTCTCCCTTGGATATCCTGTTGAAAATAAGTTTCTCTTTACTTCTTCCAATGGAGAAAAACACCAAGTATTGTAATTTCTCTTCTTTTCCTTTTTCCACCGATTAATAGCTTTTAAATTTCCATATATTAGTTTATCTTCCTGCGTTGGTTGAGCCATCCCTGTGTATGTATCATAAAGGAAAATCTTTCGATTTGTACTGCAGAGTTGTTGCAATGCTAATGCTATCACCATCGCGCTTCCGCCTTTCCAGACCCCGCATTCCACAAAATCCCCAGGTATTCCTGCTTTTTCAACATATTTCACAGATTCATACAGGGAATACATCCTCTCAATCGGTGTCATTGTTAAGTGCTTGCATTGGTCATAAATGTTTCTAAACTCCCTGTCCATATCCGGATGCAGCTTTGGGTGAATTGGCAAAATCTTGTAACCAAATAATTTCGCCACACTCTGAAAAAGACCGATTCTCAATGCCATGTTTTACCGATGTCAACTGATACTAAATCAGTAGACGTTTAAATTTTTCTATTTCTGTGCAAGATACTAACTGTAATAACAAAAATAAACATCATTCCAAGATAAATTAATTCTAGCCGAGCAATAAACATATTCTTAGGGTTATAGAGTTTACAAGTAGTATTAATCGGTGTATCCGACTTGATTATTGCAGCCGTTAGTACATTAAGGTATGTAAAGACATCCCCCGTAATATTTTGATTGTAGGATAGTGTCCATAAACCATCATTGATCATTGGTGTTGGAAGAATACCTGTCCCAACTCCTTCAGCCCTGAAGTTATACTCAATGGGAAGCTTATTCTCATATTTTAATCCGATTTGTAAAATTTTAAGTTGATGAGTGGTGCCTCCTTTCTTTAATTCAATAAGGGGTGTTTCTGCTACAATATTTCTATACAAATGGATGCTGTCAATGCAAAGCTCCGAAAAATTATCAGGAACACGACGCATACCTGAGTTCATTATCAGTTGAATATTCGATATACTAGAGAGATTAAAATTCAGGATCACTTTTCTATTCGATTTTATGGCAGGAATATCATACACGAATACTCTCTTTTTAAATTCGATATCTTCGATAAGTAAATGGGAATTCTTTAGATCTTTATTATTAATTGAGATAACTAAGGAATAATTACCTTCACCTAGTCGCATTTTGTTAAATCTAGTCCAGCTCCATTGGTTGCGATTGGTATTATCTTGAGGTACAATGCAGAAAGCGTTGTCAGTATTAGCAATCCGATATTTGCTACTCGTTACACTAATAGACTTATTAATTTCCTCAAAACCAATGTACTCTTGTATTAACTGTTTGTATTTTGGGAAATAGATTTTTTTACGGGTCAGATTACTATAGAATGATTCTTGAGGTTCTGGGGCCCCATCTAACTGTAGATACAAGTCATGATCTATGAAGATATTTTGTATTATTGCCAGTTTTTTCCTGTAAATAACATCAGGCACCAACACTAAATTATTAAATGCATTAACACCTTTAACATTTTTGACAGTTATTCCATAACTGTTATCCCTAAGTTGGTAGTTCCCCAAATCTTGCCATTCATAGTAAGAGATTAATGAGTCGGATTCTGCATTTATTGTTTTATTAATCAGACCATTAATCATAATTTGGAAAGTACCTGCCGTTGGTGACCTTAACACCCGAATGAATAGCCTGTACTTTTTTTCAGAATCACTACTTGGATTGACAAATGTACCATTAACTGAGCCATCGCTACCCACAGTATAGATAAAAGCATTTGTAGAGCTATATGGAAATTGCCATCTATAATTAGGAAGATGAGGTAAGATATATAGATAAATCCCACCAATATTCTCATAAATATATCCAGGAACCCACTCTTTCTGATATTGTGTGTTTGAGAATTCAAAATTCTTACTTGTAATCACAATGCTCTCATTACCATGAATTAATTCTGTAACTGCTAATTCTACATCACTTGTGTAATCAGAAAGTATAATATCATATGGGTACTTTTCAAATTTGGAAATGTCAGTTCCACTATCACCAAAAATGGGAATCATTGTTGTAGTTTTATTCCACATTTCAAGCGATTTTCTAAAACTTTCCATTCCACCGAAATAATATACCAGTGAATAGTTCTGCGACTCTGTGGTTTTCACTTGATAAAGAAACAGGCCTCCACTCTTACCCATAAGTGTAAATCTGTTAGATACATTTAATGTGGTTAGGATTTTCTCACTTTTGGAAATATCACTGATTTTTTCAGTATCCACAATAAAATATCTTACATTAAAAAGGGACAAGAAATAAGACAATTGCTCTAATTTTGCCTCTCTAAAGAACTCACCATAATTTGAGTCAAATATATAACGAACTAGAAACTGTTTGTTGGCTGCCTCAATACCATGGGTCATATAAATATTTGGCACTCCTCCCGCCCATTGATGAACCGCAATAATATTGCCCATATCCGTTACATTTGTCAACAATGTGTGCATCAGACTTGAATAATCCAAGGAACGATTAGACATTTCAAATGTAACACCCCCATAATTTGCTGGCCCATTCCCATTACTTAGCCAGGTCAAACCGCTGTAAAATGCCAAGAAGCCTGCCAATATCATAATAGCATATATCAATAGCTTAAGTTTGCAATTGTTTCTTACTTCATTTACAAGATTAGAAAAGAAAATTGTAAAAAAGGTCGGGATAAAAATAAGCAAGGCCAGGTTTACGAATCTTAGAGTTCTAAACATTAATAATACCTGCTGAAGGATTACACCCACCTTCATATTAATAGCTATCTTTAACCAATAGGGTACCCCCTCTGACGATAAGACGATAGCGGAAAATATGGCTATAAAGATTGAAGCAATGGTCAATAGATTTACTTTATTATAAGCCTCGTTTTTTGATTTAAACAACAATGCAGCGCAAATCAATATTAAAATGGAAATAGAAAAGATTTGTGTGATA
>JBDRLT010000027.1:0-2827 GCA_043812815.1 Candidatus Woesearchaeota archaeon
CCAAGACAAGAAAAAAGAGATAAGGAGACTCTACATCACGTTAGGATTCCTTTTGGGAATACTGCTTGTGATGACAGCATACCTTTCGATACCTCTCATCACTGGAGACACAGTAATACTCGCAACAACACCAGTGGACCCGTTCGGCCCGCTAAGAGGGCAGTACATATCGATAAACTACGAGATAAGCACAATACCTGCAATTGATGGGGCAAAAGAAGGAGAGAAGGTTTATGTCACATTAAGCGAGGATGAGCAAGGAATATCAAGGTACAGCAGCTCGTCCTTGAAAAAACCTGAAGGCCTGTACATCGCAGGCAGGATACAGACCATCAGCCATAATGACATGACTGTCAGGTACGGAATAGAGCAATACTTCTTCGAGAGAAACGCAGACTTTCAGCTTGGAAACCTCACAGTAGAGGCAAGGGTAGCCAAGAGCGGCCAGGCAAGGATAACAAGACTTCTGGTCACTGGAAAACCTGCAGAGATAGTATATGAGAAGCCTGGAGTCAAGACTTAACGCTGCCTATTTCAAGCAACAACCATCTGCATGTGCGCCAGTTTAAGTCGTCTAAGCTGAGAGTTCCTCTGGTCTATTTGACCAGAGGGTGAAAAAACTTAAGAACAAACTCGGCTACATTTTCTTTGAAGGTTACCTAAAGCGCAAGAAACGTCCTCTGAGCCCTGTATGTACAGGGCTGAGGAACTTAGTCAACCCGACTAGTGAAGCTATGATAGTCCTTCGATAAGAATGTTTTGTTTAGTGTAAACTTTATTGGAGGTGTAACTATGAAATTCAATCCAGTTGGATATAGCTCTGCTGTCGGTGAAATATGGGTTATGGCAACTTTTAAGGTGAAGTACTGCCATAAGATTTTCAACTTTCCCTTAGTGAGGTGTGTGTGTTGGGTTGCTGGAGGATGCTATGCGTTTGTATGGCATACGGTTTGAGAAGATGGGCTTTGGTGAGGATCATGTGCATATCAAGCTGGATATGGGCTTGTATAAGAAGCAGGAGATTGCTAAGCTGCTACGAGGGTATAGTGCAAGGAAGATTTTTCGAGTTTTTCCTTGGCTAAAGAAGAGGTATTTTTGGGGCAGTGGCCTGTGGAATCTTGCTTATGATATTCGGGCTAACGATCCTGCGATTATCTCCAGGTATATCGACAGGCAGAAGTATGCGCATGCAGGGCAGAGAACGCTGTCTTGCTATTGAATTTTGAGCGCCGTAATGCCATCCGGTCTATTGACCGGTGGATAGGCGCTCACTAATTCTCTATTTACTTTGATATTTTATTTTAGTATAGTATCTGCAATATAGTTTCCTAATTCCCAAGATCCATAAGCGTAAGCTGCCATAATTCCACCAGTTATTGTAGCTTTTGTTGCTCCGATTAAACCCTTATTAGCATCTTCGTTTTTCTTACTTTTTTGTCTAAGTTTCAAAGCCTTCTTTGCTGCGATTGGAACCCCTAAAGCAGTATATAGACTTGTTAAAGATATAATTGGAGACAAAACATCTGGGTCTCTCGTAGCCAAATAAGCACCTGCACATATTGGTGCAACTATTGCTGCATGAACGAATAAGCCCGAGTATACAAAAGTTCCTAATGTAGATAATACAGGTTTTTTATTTCCGCCTAATGCAGAATATACTTTTTGAGTAGTTTCCTTTGTTAAGGTAGGATTCCAATATGCCCAGAATCTTTCCATAGAACCAATAACATCTAAATTTGCCATCCTATCATATAACTTTTTTGTTCTTCCTGAAAAAGCAGCTTGATTCAAAATTTCTAATGTTGGTCTCTCTGCTCTATCTGCTCGGTCACCAATGTAATCACTTAATTCTTGTTTTTCTTTATCAACAGTATCAGAATGTCTTCCAAAAACTCTTTTCTTTATTTTTTGTGCAACCACTGGTAAAAATGTGCAATACCAATCAAAGGTTCCAGCCGCGATTTCCATTGTTGTATCCCATCGCCCTTTCTTTCCTGAAGTATTTGAAGTAGGATTAATTTCAACTCTCGGAGAATCATTCAGTAATTGTTCTAAATCTTCTTTATTCATTTTTGCTGAGGCTCCTCCAGTATTTTAATGTATAATTCAACTATTGTTTTTGGTTTTAGTTCCTCTCTGAGTAATTTAGGTATGACTATGATTGAATTCTCTCCATGCTTTGCAATTTTTTTCCTTATTCTAAATTCTTTTGTCATTTTATTGTTATTTTATTACAATTAGAGTTATTGTTTCATTTATAAATGTTTCTATTCTGTTGTCACTATTAAATAAAGAATAAGTCTCTTAGCTCTTAATCTCAATAGTCTTCTTCAACTCCGTAGCCCTCATAACTTGCTTTTTTCTAATCAGACAGTACTACAAATAAGCTATGCTACAGAGCATGCTGTTAGCATGAATATTCAAAAAAAGTCGCACCATCCATTATAATCGCAACGCTTATTAACTCCTATTCCCAAATAAAAAAAATGGGTGCCAAAAAGAGTTTCAAAGCCATTTTTCTGATTGGAGCATGGATTTCTGTCCTTATGGTGCTGTCAATGTGTTCCATTGCAACATCCTACCTTGCCACTGGCAAATCCCAATACCAGCTTGCAAGCCCATACCCTTGCATCGGCAAATATGACTCTGCCAGGGATATTACTGACAGACAGCTAACAGCAGGCAAGACAATGTCATGTTTTCCAGAGAGCAGCGAGAAAGTCAAGTGCTATGACTCAAACAAATATCTTTTTGACGCAACTGTCATAAGCTGCCAGAACGTGCACGCAGGAAGCACCTGGGTAGTGGAACAGGCAGGATACGAGCA
>JBDRLT010000028.1:0-10483 GCA_043812815.1 Candidatus Woesearchaeota archaeon
TACCTCAATTCCAGCACAATTGTGTGCCAACTCAACAACAGCCACCAAGTTACCAAAGAAGTGGAATTGGTCCTTGAATCTCTGTACAACACGCAAACCCAAACCATCACCCTCGAACCAGAAAGGCTGACAGCAGTCAGCTATGCTGTTAAACCCCTGCCAGGAAAAAACCCATTTTTCATCAAACTCTTCCTGAACAGGAAATTAATTGATCTGCAAGAGATCATAATCTCAAATCCTGAACCCAAACCCAAACCATTCACCCTCTCCTCCAATATATCATTCAACAATGCGACCAACATCTTCACTTCCTCTCAGCTAAAAAGCAAAGAATATGTGTTATACTTATCGCTAGCAGGTTTAGCCGTTATCACATTATTCTCGTTTTGGAGAAAACCTATTTTTTAAAAACCAAGAGTTTCAACTCTTCTTTTCCCTGCCACACACTTCTCTCTTCTATCAGCATAAAATTGTGTTCACTGGCACTTTTCTTAATCTGTTCTGACCTGTTGCACACAAGCCCAACTTTTCCCTCATTTCTAAGAATGTATGCAGCTTGGTAGAAGAACTCTTTGTACACTTTTGCCATCTGCCCCTCATTAAATTGGGACAACCTGGGAGCATTGCACACAACACAGTCAACAGATCCCTCATCAAATTTGGTGTCTAGCCATTCAACAGCAATCTTGCTAAAGGTAATCTGTTTATGCACGCCTGCAATCTTGCTATTCTTTTTGGCAGCGCTAATATGCCGAAGCTGCTCGTCAACACAGAAGATTCTTGGCTCTCCTCCAATCTCTCTGTCAATCTTCTCAAAAAACCCATCAATGTCCTCACCCTCAAGTTGAGGACAGGCTTTGAACAAGAAATTGTGTTTCCTATAATAATTGACTGGCTTATTTATGGCAAAAAACGCAGCCTCAATAGACATAACCCCTGCAGAACAGAAAGGGTTGACAAGCACAGCATCTTTATTATAGCCGCACATCCTAAGTAATCCATAAGCAATATTGGCTTTAAGAGGGGGCCTGTAATCCATAAGCCTATAATCCCTCTTACTCAGATCAAACCCGGCAGTGTCTATCCCCAAATAACCTCGGCCATTATTGACAAAAACATGAAAAACCAGTTGGGGATTTTTCATATCCACCTGGAGTTTGCTCTGGCGCCCTGCCTTGGCCAAAATCAGTTTGCCAATCTCTGTTGCCAGATCGAGGCTGGTAAAATCATGAGCACCTTGCCGAACACACTCTGTTTTTATCCTCATATCTTTGATATCCTCAATTTCTGCTTTTTTTAGTGCTTTTTCAACCAAGGCCATAGTTTGCAGAAGCCCAGGTTTAACCTCAAACTCAGCGATCAGCAGCAATACCCTCCGAACGCTCTGCATACAATAGCTCAGTTTGTATAAGTCAAGAATACACCTGAACTTGAAAACAACAACCCCATTTTCTATTGTACCCTTAGCCCCGATAAGTTCTTTTAGCTCAGTAACTGCAATATCCTCAATACCGTCATGTGTTATAATCAAACCGTGCATAGTCAACCAGAATTCAAGAAGATTTATAAATCTTGTTTGGTTTGTGTGCACCAAATGATTGACAACAAACAATTCGATGCGCTCCTAAAAGAGTTTAATGAGTTCGAGATGCTTAGGGAGCAGCTTATCAGGAAATCAAGGGACATTCTGAAAAGCTCTAAGCAACTGATATATGCCCTCCACAGAGAAGACAATACCTCAGCCAAAACCCATCTGGCAACAATAAAACAGGACTATTCTCAGCTGCAGAAAATTGCCTTGGGCAACATACTATTGGTAAGCGAGGGCTCTTACAAAATAGCAGCGCAAGAATATGTAGAGGCAGTGTGTTATTATGGTTATGTGGTTGACAGGAAAATACACTCTGCTGCCCAGCTGAAAGTTACACCCTCACACTATTTGCTTGGCTTATTTGATCTAACTGGTGAGCTGGTAAGAAAAGCAATCAATGACGCCATAAAAGGAGATCCCAGTTCTGCAGTTGAAATCAGGGGATTTGTTGAACAAATCTATGGCCAGATGATCAAGTTTGATTTTAGGGAAAGCGAGCTCAGAAGGAACTTTGACAGAGTAAAGCACGACATAAAACGGCTGGACGATCTTGTGCTCAGCCTCAAACTTAAAAATGCTTGAAATCAACAACCTGAAAATCGAGTGGTTGGGCCATGCATCTCTCAGAATAAAGAACAGTCTAACCATCTATATTGACCCCTTTAACATCACATCGGCTGAACCAGCAGACCTTATCCTCATAACCCATGGCCATTATGATCATTGCAGCATCTCTGACATTCGAAAGATAATCCGGCCAGCAACCACGCTGATCCTGCCGCCTGATTGCTCGAGCAAAGTGAGCAAGCTAGAATCAGCCAAACTACAGCTGATAACGCCAAACCAAAGAATCAAGATAGGCGAGGTAACAATAGAGGCTGTTTCTGCGTACAATATGGACAAGCAATTTCACCCAAAAATCAACGACTGGCTCGGTTATATTGTTGATATTAACAAAACCAGGATTTATCACGCAGGAGACACTGACTTTATCCCTGAGATGAAATCAATTAAGGCGGACATTGCCTTTTTGCCAGTTGGCGGCACATACACCATGACTGCAGAGGAAGCTGCCAAAGCTGCAAATACCATAAAACCAAAAATTGCTGTGCCCATGCACTATGGGCAGATTGTGGGAACTGCAGCCGATGCCGAAAGATTCAAAAAATTGTGCAAATGCCCAGTTGAAATTATGTAGTCTATTGTCATGGTCTCACAAGTAGTATTCTGTTGCATCATAACGTACAGTAAAAGCATTGGCACAATCTGATTTTGTTCACATAGGACATATCCTGTTTCAGACATGGCTTGCACTCTAGTTACCAACTGTGGTTCACCAATAATAACTCTGGCCGGATCACCAGTGACTCCTCTGTAAACGACCACTTCAGCCATCAATCCTTTGCGTTGCCGATGCACAGGGAAACTCTTACTTACATCTTTAATACGTTTTTGTTGCCCATAAAACTCTGTCAAAGTTATACTGACCATCCATAAGTTATTTAAAGCACCCAGAGACAACTTGACAGACTCTCCAATTGTATAAGGACCCAAACTTAAATAATATTTTGGGGTCTTCACCCCCCGGCAATCAGCAATATAATGCCTAAAATCAGTAATCACAGATTCTGCCAAATCATCAAGTTTCATATTACAACTTTAGAATAGTACTGAAATTTATATAACTTACTAAAATTATATCTCTTCCAGAACAACCATGGTCTTTGTTTTGTCAACACCATCAATCTTCCTGAGCTTCTTCATAATAAAATTATTCAGCTGCGCAATAGATTTGAACCTTGCCTTAACAATAATATCGTTATCTCCTGTAATGATATTGGCCTCTTCAACTTCCTCATAAGCTTTGATTTTCTTAGCAATCTCATCCTGCGAGATGATTTTCCCTGGCAGATTCTGATCCACTCCCACCAACACATATACAAGTAAGTCTTTTCCCAAAAGCTGGTGGTTCAGCACAACAGTATAATTGCGAATAACACCTATGCTTTCCAATTTTTTAATACGGTTGTGCACAGTAGTTATTGGGATTTTGGTCTGTTTTGAGATCTGGGAAGTTGTAAGCTTGGCATTCTGCTTCAAGATGCCCAATATCTCCAGATCCTTTTCATCAAGTTTCATATTTTGGAAACTAATTCCATTTTATTTATAAATGTTACCATTTATGGTAATATTTACCACTAAAAACACAAAAACTTTAATAAACCCCTTCTGTTCCCTTTCTGCTATGGCAAAAAGCAGAGTTTTGATTGGAGTATCAGCCATTTCTAATAATCAATAGAGCAATTGCTCCCGCATAGTATATCTTTAATCATAAGGAGGTTAATATGAAACAAGTATTGAAAACCCAAACAATATTACCAGAAGGCTATGTGCCAAAGCTTGACTATTTCGAAACCCAGCGAGCAGTGCTATTAGTCAAGGAGCTATTTAGCAAAAGGCTTTCAGAACAGCTGTGCTTGATAAAGGTGGCTTCGCCCCTTTTTCTCAAGGAGGGGAAAGGGCTCCAGGATGATCTTGCGGGCACCCAATTGCCTGTCAGCTTTGAAACCAAATTTACCAAATCAAAAATGGAAATGGTGCACAGCCTTGCCAAATGGAAGCGTTACATCCTCGGCAAGCACCATTTTAGGGTTGGCACAGGCATTTATACTGATATGGATGCAGTGAGAAAGGATGAACAAATCGATGCCTTGCACAGCATTTACGTTGACCAATGGGATTGGGAAATGGTTATTGGCAAAGAGCAGAGGACACTCGAATTCCTCAAATCAACTATCACTAAGATCTATGCAGCCCTTCTGGCAACAGAAGCAGCTATTGCAGAAATTTTCCCGGAGCTAAAGCCAACACTCCCCAAAACTCTTAAATTCATCCACTCAGAAGACCTGGAAGCCAGATATCCTGACAAGACCCCTTTCCAAAGAGAGCAGATGGCTGCCAAGGAGTATGGTGCTTTCTTCTTGATAGGAATAGGCTATCCCCTCAAATCTGGCAAACCGCATGACCAAAGGGCTGCAGACTATGATGACTGGTCAGCAGAAACCGCTGGAGAAAAGCATGGCCTGAACGGAGACATTATAGTCTGGCATCCACCAACACACTGCGCCCTTGAAATAATGTCTGGAGGCATAAGGGTAGACAAAGCTGCGCTGGAATTCCAGCTTGTTCACCTTGGTTTGAGCCGCAGAAAGCAGTTGGCTTTCCACAAACTGGTACTTGAGAGTAAGCTGCCTATGACAATTGGCGGCGGGATTGGCCAGTCAAGGGTGTGTATGAGGCTCCTTCAAAAAGCGCATATTGGTGAGGTGCAGGCAAGCTCATGGTCAGAGGAGGTTGAAGAGGAATTTGCAGTGAGGGATATACCCCTGTTGTGAAAAGATTTAAAAGATTAGTGGCCAATCCACTTATTGGAGGTTCACAAAATGAAATTTATATCCATTCAGGAAGCAATCACCCAAGGAAAAGGCAAAGTTGCTGTTAGAGGCTGGGTTTACAGAGAGAGAAAACAGAAAGAGCTTGTTTTCATTGTTTTAAGAGATGTGAGCAATATTGTACAATGCGTGGTAAAAAAAGAGCAGGTTGCTCTATCACTTTGGGAGATCGCGCAATCCATCAGACTTGAAGCCTCCCTAAAAATTAGCGGAGAAATCAGGCCAGACACAAGAGCGCCTACACTGTTTGAATTAGAGGTTGAGGGGCTTGAGTTAGTCGGAGATGCTGAAATCTTCCCGATAACAAAAGACCAAAGCCCGGAATTCCTGCTTGACAAGAGACATCTTTGGCTGAGATCGAGGAGACTGACTGCAATAATGAAAATTAGATCAACAGTAGTGGGCGCAATCCACAAGTTTTTCCGCGAAAGAGGCTATTTTGAATTTGACCCACCAATACTGCAGCCGATGCAATGCGAAGGTGGTTCAACACTCTTCGAAGTAAAATACTACCAGAACAAAACCTATCTCACCCAGTCCTGGCAGCTATATGCAGAGGCAGCTATCTTCGCCTTAGAAAAGGTTTATGACATGTCCCCCACTTTCAGAGCAGAGAAATCTAAGACCTCACGGCACTTATCAGAGTTCTGGATGGCAGAGATGGAAGCTGCATGGATGGAGCTTGATGAGTGTGTTCAGGTGGCTAAAGATGAGTTGAGGTTCATTGTCAAAGAAGTTCTCAAAACAAACAAGGCAGAGCTGGAAATTCTAGGACGCGACCTTAAGAAATTACAGCACTATGCTGAAGCAGACTATCCCACAATAACTTACACAGAGGCAATTGACCTGCTCAATAAAAAATACAAAATGCAAGTGCCTTGGGGCAAAGACCTTCGCACCTTAGAAGAAGCCAAAATCGCCGACCATTTTAAGGTTCCGGTAGCAGTAACCCATTATCCTACAGCCATCATGGGATTTTACAAACCACCCACCAAAGAAAATCCAAAAGTGGCTATGTGCTTTGATGTGCTTGCGCCTGAGGGTTACTGTGAACTTGTTGGTGGCTCGCAGAGAAGCTTAGACATCGAGAACATGAAAAAGCGGCTTGAAGCCGACGGTGAAAACATTGACAAATACCAATGGTATTTTGATCTTAGGAGGTTTGGCTCTGTACCCCATTCAGGGTATGGTATGGGTGTTGAGAGAGTAATTGCATGGATATGCGGACTTGACAACATCAAGGACGCAATCCCATTCCCAAGAACAATGCTCAGGTGGGATCCCTAGAAAAACTTTTTTTTGTTGAAGACTAGCACCGCGAACAACATCGCAGCTGCCGAAAAAAGGAGAGTGAGCCAGAAAGCATGGGGATACCTTTGGAAAGGCAGACTCACATTCATGCCATAAAAGCTAGCCACTATTGTGGGTATCGCCAGGATAATCGTTACAGTAGCTAAAAACTTCATAACAATATTCAAATTATTAGAAATAATTGATGCATAAGCATCCATGGTATTGCTTAAAATGTTGCTATAGATATTAACTGTTTCAATAGACTCCTTGTTTTCAATGAGGATATCCTCCAGCAAATCAGTATCCTCTTTGTATAACTGGAGAATCTTCCCAGTCAAAATCTTCTCAATCACTTTCTCATTGGACACAACAGCCGTGCTTATGTATATCAGATCTTTTTGGAACTTGAGCAGCCGCATTATCTCCTGATTCTTGGAAGACCACAGTATTGATTCCTCCATATTCTCAATTGCCTTCTGGATCTGATCCAGGTATCTCTGGAAATACTGGTTGGTCCGCGAAAATATCTGCACAACCATCCTCGTCCGTTTTGTAGTGAAGAACTTCTTCACATTCAACCCTATAAGGTCTTCCAACACAGCGTTACGATGCGAGCTTATTGTAACAACATACTTCTGGGTAACAATAATATGGATTGGGATAACCACAAATTCATCTGTTTCAAATAAGGGTATTCTGAAAACAATAGAAACATAAGGCTTTTCTCTTTCAACCCTGGGCCTCTCATCAGGGTCTCTGGTGCTAATAAGTACATCCCTCTCAACATTGGTGAGCTCACTAATTTGCCGGATTTCCTCATCAGTCGGAGTGGTCAAATTGATCCAAGAGCCAACCTCAAAGCCTTCCAGCTTCTGCAACTGCTCATGGCCAACTGCCTTTTTGTAAATATCGATCATATTAACCTCTTTTATCTCACCCCAAGAACGCAGATTTATAAACTTTTCTTGATAATATGTTCTGCAGTAACCTTAATACCAACAAACTCATCATTCTCCTGGAAACGGTCCATCTCCACAATCTTGAACTGGCCTGACTTTATTGTGTCCAGAACATGCGGGTCATCTGGGAAGAGCTTAGCTGCCCTCACTTCTTTCTCAGTCGCCCACTGGAATGTCCCTTCTCTGTCTTCAGTCTTTAGGTCTCCAATAGGATTTGTGCATTTGATAATAAACTGGGTATGATGATATGCCAGCTTATTATTGTTAAATGTTCGGAAATTATATAATGCAGCAATCTCAAGATCAGCTGACATGCTAGTTTCTTCTTTAAGCCCGCGACTGGCACAGTCCAACACTCTCTCTCCAAACCGCAGTCTGGTGCCAGGAAAGCCGTACCAATCATAGAAAGGCTCTTTTAGCCGATGATGCAGCAGTATCCTGTCTCCCTTGAAAACCACTAGAAGAACGCAAGTCAAAGGCAAATCAATCTTTTTCCCTGACTGATTGTCAAAATCAACCACACACTTCTTACCCTCGGATGTCAGTTCATATCTGCTGCTGTTTTTTATTATTAACCCATCAGTTTCAAGCACTTTCAGATGATATGCAAACTTATTAGAATCCAGCTCCTTGTCCCATAATTCAGAATAACCCAAGCATGGCTTGAGCATGAGTTTTAGCAGTATCGCTCTTCTAACAGGATTTTCCATATTGCCCTCAAGGTTAGAAATACTCCCAATTATTTAAATCAATATCTCAAAACCATTTGAGCTAGAACTGGTTGAGCTTTCTCTGGCCGCCCTGCTTCGCCACATTCTTCCACGAAGCCCATGACTCTCTAAATATTGGATACTTATTATAATTATTAACCAAGAATTGCTTGGTGAATGGGTCTGCAGGATAGCCAGAACCAAACTCAATATTATACTTCCTTTTAATTTTTTCAATCTCTCTATCTCTGGTCACTTTTGCCATAATTGATGCTGCACCCACTACAACATAGTTTTTGTCAGCCTTATTCTCAACCACGAGCTTGGTCTTCTCGCTAAGGATGCGTTCACTCAGATAAACCAAAAAAGCCCGCGTGTTAGTGCTTGGGCAGTCAACATACGCAATATCTGGCTTGAGCGTATTGATAACCTGGATAAATTTGTCAGCTGTGAGCCAATTCAGATTTGATTCATCTCCAATCACTGCCCTGTCAATCTCCTTGGGCTTCACAATGTCAATACAGAAGTCCTCAGCAACTTTCCCGATTTTTGAAAAAAGCTCCTCTCTCTGTTTAGGGGTGAGCAGCTTTGAATCCTTGACACCCATCTCAGCAAGCTCATGCTCCTTACTCTTGTCAATAAGCACACCGCACACAACCATCGGCCCAATAACTGGTCCTCTGCCTGCCTCCTCAACACCACAAATCAGAACCATACGTGCTGAATCTTAGCCATGTTTAAAAAACTTTTTAGCCACTATGTAATATTAACTTCAAACTCTTCATTGTTCAGCGAGAAATCTCCAGCATAACCATCCAGAATAAGCTTGGCCTGCTGATCATCAATATTGCAGGTCATCTTCCCTCTGTAATCTCCTATACTTACTGAATCCTTGGCAGTAATCAGACTCAGTTTGTCACCCAATTTAATCGTGCCGCTCACCACGCTCTCAAATAACTGGATGTCAATTGTGGCTGCGCTAACCTGGCCGCTTTGCACTCTGATCCGCACATCTTCATCGTTCTTCCAGTTTATCTTCACAACACTGCTCAAGTGCTTGCTAAGCTGCCCCTCCAGTGTTAAGATAGAATTCCTCCAACTAAGCTGCCCCTTGAAAGCCTCAAAAACCATGGGCTGCTCCAGATTCAGGCTGATGTCTGCACTTGTGCTGAGAATATCAACCTGCTTTGCCTTGATGGTTACATCCAAGTTGTCAATTGGGATCACAAATTCCTCAGGCATAATCTCACTAACTAACCTGATACTCTGCCCAGCACTATTATTCAAATGCCCATCTTCCTTGACATTAGAGGGTATACTCACGACCTCTCCAGTAATAGCATTACGCGCCTTAGTCAAAATTGGGCTTCTGGCAATGGCAATCAGCAGCAGAAGCATCACAACTGCAAAAACAGACAACACCACTATCTTCTTTCTCTTCGGATCCATAACCCAAAATATAGCTAGAGAATATATAAACCTTGTGAAATAAGGGTAAGTAGCGGGGGGTAGATTTGAACTACCGACCTTCGGGTTTCTTAGAATAGCTTATGAGCCCGACGGGCACTCCTAGCTGCCCTACCCCGCTGTGAAGCAGAGTAAGCCAAGATCATTTATAAATGTTTCTTGCATAAAGTTAATAAGAAAGCTACCCATTTACGTGCCATGGTCAAGGCAAAAGAGATCCTGGAAACTTGGTGCTACTGCGGTTTTGTTGGTGAGGTGGTTTTGGATGACATATTAGTGGACTATTATTCAGAATGCCCAAAATGCCACAAGAGAATATTCGGTTTTACTTGCCTGAAGTGCGGGGATGGCTATTGCTTTCCAGAAGAAAGCCCAAATTTAGATTTAAGAAAAAACACCTGGAAATGCCCATCATGCAAAAAGATGTTCGAGATTGAAAAAGCGAAAAGGAACAAAGTTGAAGCATATACCAAAGCGCCGGCTATTGACAGAACTCCAACCATGGACTCACCTTTGGAGGAAGATGAAAAACTAACAGGATCGTTCCCAGTGCTTTCCTCAGACAGCTTCCCAATGCGTGATCCAGTTCAAGGTGTGCTTTTCGTCACAAATCAGAGAATAGTTTACGAGTCCTTTGGCAACAATCCTTCTGTTTTCTCTAAACCTTTAAAAAAGATTAAATCTGCAAATCTAAAAAGCCGCTTCTTTCTATGCAATACAGCAGTAGTTGAGCTGAAAGATGGCACCAAACGGTTTTTTGCTGGCAAAGCAAAGCAGATTATTAAAGCAATAAATGACAACAGACTGGCAAACACATAATTGCCAGGCTAATTAAAACAAAACCTATAAAAATCAACTTCTTTTAACTAACGCTATGCCGCGGTCGCATAGCCTGGCCATTGCGGTAGATTGCTAAGGGCGCTTGCCTTTATGAGACTTCGAATGGCCTACAATGATCTACTGTCCGAAAGGGCACATGGGTTCAAAATAATCCTTTACGGATTTATGAAA
>JBDRLT010000029.1:0-24869 GCA_043812815.1 Candidatus Woesearchaeota archaeon
TCAAAACAGCGAATGGAATGCAGCCATTGAATACCTCGCTTATTCAACAGAGCTCCAGCCGAAAAACGTGCCTGCACTGAATAACCTCGCAATTGCCTATATCAAGACTAACCAACCCCAAAAAGCTTTGGATACCTGGAAGAGCTCTCTCAAGATCGAATACAACCCTGAGATTGACAAGAACATTCAGATTGTTGAACAATCAATATGATAACCAATTTCCAGTATTCTTGCACCCCCTTTTATATTAACAAAATCTTTTATAACAAAGTTTAAATATTAACTAAGCAAAAAATATGCTATGCATCAGCTTATTATCATTATATTTGCAGTAACTCTCGTTAGCCTTGTCTCCCTCATAGGTATACTTTTTATCTCATTTAAAAAAAAGAAGTTGGAAAGCATAATCATAAGCTTAGTAGCCCTGGCCTCAGGAGCACTGCTTGGAGGGGCATTCTTGCACCTCATCCCTGAAGCCTATGAAGCCTGCCAATGCGAGATGATCTTCATAATGGTACTTGCTGGCATCATGCTCTTCTTCTTGCTTGAAAAAATCCTTTACTGGAGGCACTGCCACAAAGACCATTGCGACATCCACGCTTTTACCTACATGAGTCTTGTAGGAGATGCAGTTCATAACTTTATTGACGGAACAATCCTTGCATCAGCTTTTATTACTAGCATACCTCTCGGAGTAACCACAACCCTTGCTATCATCACCCATGAGATCCCGCAGGAAATCGGTGATTTTGGGGTTTTAATCCACGGTGGGTTTACAAAAAAGAAGGCACTGCTTTATAATTTCCTTTCAGCCTTGGTAGCGCTGCTTGGGGCTGTGTGTGGCTATTATCTAGCCTCAACCATTATCAAATTCACCCCATTTTTGCTGGCCTTCGCAGCAGGAGGCTTCATCTACATTGCCAGTTCAGACCTCATCCCAGAGCTGCACAAAACCAAAAATGTCAGGAGCAGCCTTAAGCAGCTCTTCTTCTTAACATTGGGAATCAGTCTGATGTGGCTCCTCAAATCAGTATTAGCCTAACAATTTTTCAAGATAATCTCTGCCAATTCCCTATTTGCATTTAGAACAGGAAGGTGATTTGAATCAACACCAATCACTTTAACACCATCAGTATTCGCATGCTTCTCAAGATCCTTATAAGGGAAAACCCCATCTCGCCTGCCGTGCACAAGCACCACATTTGAAAGCTCCAATTTATTGAATGTCTCATGAACATTGTCAATGGGAAACATGGCAACAGTCCCAGTATACCCTTTGATACCAGTGCATTTTATGTCTTGATAAAGCCGGGTAAAATCATAGTCACCAGATTTCCGAAACCCCGAATAGTCAAAATCATAAAAGCTCTTTTTCACACTGGCCATCCTAAAAAGCCAACGTATCACACTCCTGACAATCTGATTATTTACCATCTTAAGCCGCAACAAATCCGATTTTGACCCAAAAGGATAAGAGGAAATCAGGAAGAGGTGGGTTACTCTTTTCTTCAAGAGCTGCGCAAAGCTAATTCCCAAAAAAGAGCCGTAACAATGCCCAACAATCGCCACATCTGATGTTCCAAATTCGCGCTCAACAATCCGGGCAATATTCCTACTCTGTACTCCAAACGCATAATCCTCCAAATCTCCACTACTTGCTGACTTCCCATGACCCATCGAATCAATCATTACAACCCTGAAATCAACCCTCTTTTTTGAAACCTTTATCAACTCGTCAATGAGATAAACAAACACAGACTTATTTCCACCAAGTCCATGCAGACAAACCAGATTAAGGCATCTCCTGCTATTGAAATTTGAATGGTAAACACCATATGTCAACCAGCAGTTTTTCATCTTAAGTCGTTTCTCCACTATGCCTAGCTCATTTGCTATCTCTTCAACCCTTCTGCTCCCAACCTGTAATCTAGCTAAAAATTTTTCCTTAAGCTTTGTATAAGAAACAGAAGAGACCCAAACCTTAGCCTTCTCCCTCAAGTCAATAGTCTCCAGGAATTGCATAACAGCCTCATCATAACGATCCTTGATTTTATCTAAAACCATCACTCTAGGCACCTTATACTTTTTACTTAGGATAGCAATCCTCTTATCTAACAGCTCAAACAGATCATTCCTCTTGAACTTACCATTAGCCAAATTACCCCTATACTTCTCAAGGTTGCCAAGAAATTTATCCAGATCATTATTGTTTATCTCCTCTGAGCACACACCGAACCCTGACTTTTCCACATAATACCCATTAATAACCTGTTCAACTTGGTTTTTCACAGGGATGGAATAGATTGGTTTGCCAGCTACAGCCGCTTCACTTATCAGCGTAAATCCACCGTTGGTGATCAGTGCTTTGCATTCCATCAAATCCCTTGCGAAACCATCTCTGCTCGGCTTTTTGAAAGTGATATTCCCACTCTTCCCCTCCTTATTAAAACCATAAACCACAAATCTCTCCTTTGACCTCTTCAAAACACTGAACAGCTTCCTGTTTGATTTGGATGTCTGATACACCATGACATAATCCTTATCTCCTGCTCTAGAAAAACAGCTGCGTATAACCGGCCCAACCAGAGAGCAATTCTTTCTATACTTCTCTTTCAGCGGAACATCGAATACAGTAAGGATGAAGTTATATTCACCCTGGAAATTCAACAAGAAAGATCCAAGTCTTAGCACAATTGAATTCTCGAGCTGCTTATCAATCTGGCATTTGGCCATAAAATTGATATTGTCAATACATATCAATGGAATCCCAAGAAGTTTTGCTGCATAATTGGCAGTCATCTCCAAATCTGTTATTATCAGGCTAGGTTTGAATTTCAAGGCATAATCCAGGAAAATCGAGAAATTTTCCAATATCAAAGGGGGTATCTTTTTAGACTCACGAATTATGGTCTTACCAATCTTAAATTCATTCTTCTCATAAACAAAATTTATCCCAGTGATCCTCACAACCTGGACACTATCTTTGAATACCTCACTCAAATAATCAAATGCTCGCTCATACGAGAAAATTACCACTTTGTGCCTTTTGGATAACAGATGCTGAATAACAGCTTCGCTGCGGGTAGCATGGCCCATACCTTCTCCGCCTACCCCATAAAAAATAGTTACCATATACCAGAAAAAAACTGCAAGCTATATAAAACTATTTGCATAACTCCAAACACTCCCTGGCAATCTGCACTTCCTCATTAGTTGGAATAACCATAACTTTAATACTGGAATCTGCACTGGAAATAATAAGTTCATTCGCTTTGTTTCTGACTTCATCCAGCTTAACCCCCAGATTCGCTAAGTAACCACACACATCCTCTCTAACATACCACGCTTTTTCACCAATCCCTGCAGTAAACACAATAGCATCTGCCCCTCCCAAAATTGAGTTATACGCAGCCACATACAACCCCACTCTGTATGCAAACATATCCAAGGCCAATTTGCACCTGGCATCTCCTTTACTAGCCCTTTCATAAATAATTCTCACATCATTCGTACCGCAAAGCCCAAAGAATCCTGACTTTTTGTTCAAGATTGTAATAACATCCCTTGTCTGCACTCCAAGCTTTTCTGCCAAAAATGCCACAACCTCAGGATCAAGGTCACCTGATCTTGTCCCCATCATCAACCCTTGCAGAGGCGTAAACCCCATGGTAGTATCAACCGATCGCGTATCCTTAATAGCGGCAATAGATGCCCCATTTCCTAGATGGCAAGTGATCACCTTCAGATTTTTTCCCAATATCTCATTTGCCTTGTTTGCAACATATTTGTGCGAAGTCCCATGAAAACCATATTTCCTAATTTTATACTCCTGATAATAATTATACGGAAGCCCGTACAAAAAAGCCTTCTCAGGCAAGGACTGATGGAAAGCAGTATCAAAAACAGCACCCTGCTTAACGCCAGGCAGCAGCTTCATAGAAGCATATATGCCCTGCAAATTCGGGGGGTTGTGCAGAGGAGCCAGCTGCTTCAAATCTTCAATTTTCTTCAGAACACCATCATCTATCAAAGCCGCTGTACTAAAGAACTCACCGCCGTGCACCACCCTATGCCCAACGCAACTAATCTCCCTCAAATCGTAATATTCCCTCAGAGTCTCTAGGCACAACCCAACAGCCATATGATGATCAGTAACCTTTACCTCGGTAACACTATCATTAACAATATGCTTGCACGTATCAAGCCCAATCCCATCAACATGACCTTTCAGCAGCAGCTTGGCTTCTGGCATCTCCAGCAGCTGGTACTTCAATGAGCTTGACCCCGAATTTAATACCAATATTTTCATCGTATCACCTCAGATAGCAAGTATTACTAACCCTATTAACAGGGCAATAAACCCAAACAGCTGATTAATCTCAAACCGCTCTTTTAACAGCAGGTAAGCCATAATCACAGTAACAGCAGGATATGCAGTAGCAATCGGAGCAACCACCGAAGCATACCCTTCCTCAACACCCAGGCTGTATAATAAAAAGCCCAGGGTGTTTAACAATCCTGCAAAAATCAGGAACAAATACAATTTCCCGCCTTTTATCTGCAGGCTCTTTTTCTTGAACCTTGAAATCCCGAAAAACAGCGGGACAGCACCCAGCTTCAAATACATGCTGGGCAAAAACCAGCCAATCTCTCGCACGAGGAATGTAAGCAGGAAAACATTAATCCCCCATCCAAACATGGCAATAAACCCATACTCGGCCCCTTTAACAATATTTTTCGTCTTCAGATGCACAAGCTCATGATAACTAAAAGACAAGAGCATCGTGCCACCAGTAGTCAGCAGAATGCCAATCGAATGTATCCCTGTGACCGTCTCATTCAGGAAGGCAACACTCAGCAGCACAGTGATCAGCCCCCAAGCAGAGCTAATCGGATTAACAATACACAGTTTGCCAACCTTAAGTCCGACTGTAAAAGCATAAGTGGCAACAAGATAAATACAGATAGCAAAAACAAGTAACAGCATATTCCTTGCAGAGGGCAGTACAAGCTGCACACCAAAAGGGATACAAAAAACCATCATTATCAGCGCAAAGAAATCTGGCCAGAAAAGAGCCTTAAAGACATCAGAAAACCTGACAGCCTGGGCTGAGAAATAATCTGCCACACCCCAGCATACTAATGCCCCAAACCCAAACATACTTTGGATAGTCATATTACATCGCCAATGCAACCAACCCTGCTAATATTAAAACTAATCCTAAATCCTGATTCCACTCAAGCTTTTCCTTAAAAAAAACCTTTGCCAAAACAACAGACACTGCTGGAGAAGCTGCAGTAATGGGGGTAACAACAGCGGTCATGAATTTGTACACACCAATACTGAAAGCCAAGAAACCTACAGATTCCAAAACACCAGCAGATACCAGATATGCTCTCACATTTTCTTTATACGCTAGTTTTTTCCTAGCAGCTACCACATACATGCCCAGATATATTATTGTAATAATCTTGATATAAAATACAGGTAAAAACCACCCAAGTTCAGCTCCCAATGGGTTGAAGAACAGGAAATAGATACCCCAAAAAATTACTGCAACCAGCGCAAAATTGAGGCCCTTAGCCAATTTCCTAAATCTCAAATTCTTCCAATCACTATACTTAAAAGAAACCATAATTGTTCCTAGGACCGCCAGGCTAATGGCAACAACCTGTAGCAAAGTCAGTACCTCCTTAAACAAAATGACACTAAATACAACTGTTATCACCGAATAGCAAGCTACAATAGGAGCAATAATCGACACCAACCCAACATGCAAACCCTTATAATAACACATGTACGCAACAATAGTAAGCAGTGTTGCTATCAGCAAAAAAATCAAGGACCTAAATGAGGGTAAGAAAATCGGTTCTAAGAAAACTAGGATAACAAAAGGAATCAAACTTGCTAACTGAACCCAAAAAAAGGCCCTAAAATCCCCAATCTTCCTAATAGCCTTGGTTGCCAGAAAATCGCATACCCCCCATGCAATCATCCCCAAAATCCCAAATAACACTCCTGCATTTACCATCTAATTACCCTGTGCCTCACACCCGGTAATAATCGTTACGTCAACAATATCCTGCACAGAACAGCCCCTGCTCAGATCATTTACTGGTTTCTTCAGCCCCTGTAAAATCGGCCCTACAGCCTTAAACCTAGCCAGCCGCTCCACCAGCTTATAGGCAATATTCCCACTGTTTAAATCAGGAAAGATAAGCACATTGGCATCACCCTGAATTGCACAGCCTTTGCACTTGATTTTGGCAACCATAGGCACCAGAGCAGCATCAACCTGCAGCTCCCCTTCCACAATCAAGTTGGGATCCTTGCTTTTCACAATTTCAGTAGCCTCTTTCACCTTGTCAACCAGGGGATGGCTGGCAGAGCCTTTTGTAGAAAAGCTGATCATTGCAACCTTAGGCTCCAGCCCCAATTTCCTTGCAGTGTGTGCACTATCCAAAGCAATCTCTGCTAGGTCTTTGGCGTCAGGATCAATTGTTATAGCACAGTCAGCAAACAGCAGCATCCTCTCCTCATATATCATTAAAAACAACCCAGAAACCTTGTGGAAAGGCTCTTTTGTCTTTATTATCTGCAGAGCAGGCCTCACAGTGTCAGCAGTGGAGCCCAATGCACCTGAAACCAGGCCATCCGCATCACCCATATGCACCATCATTGTGCTGAAATAATCAGGGTTTTTCATAATCTCCCGGGACTGCTCAGGGGTAACACCCTTGTGCTTCCTCAATTCAAAATAATTTTGCGCGTACTCCTCAAATTTCTCAAAATTGAGCGGATCAACAATTTTTATCCCCTCTGAATTCAAATCCAGCTGCCGAAGCCTGGCAAGTATATTATCCCTGTTCCCAATTAAAATCGGCAATGCAATATGATCATACTTGACAATCTGTATAGCCCTCAGTGTCCTCTCCTCAGTGCTCTCAGGAAAAACAATCCGCATAGGACTAGCCTGGGCCTTCTCCTTCATCATAGCCATGAACTCTTTCATGAATATCACCTCAATGGACACCAGTTCCTCTTCAACTGTATATAAATATTTCTTCACGTATCCATTCACCACTTATGAGCAATAAATATTTAAATAATGTTCAATTCACACATACACAATGCTTGAAAACCTCACCATCACCCAAGTTGGTCCTGACGACATAGACGGATTAATTGCCTTAGCGGATCTTTGGGTTGAAGAGGGCACAGAGATATTTACCAGTGGAGCCTCAAAATATCTTAACCCCAGAGAAGATACCGAAAGAACTGTTGAGAGACTTGCTGATGCAAGTCTATTATACCTTGTACAATTGAATGGCCAATCTGTTGGATTTGTATGGTCAGATATTGACGAAGAAAATCACAGGCTATGGATACGTAGTTTCTATGTTAGCTCGCCTCAAAGAGGAAAAGGCATTGAAACTGCAATTATTGAAAACCAGATTATGGATGCCAGAACCAGAAGATTGGGATCAGTTTACACTAGTCTTTTCTACAAATGGCCACAGACTGAAGAACACCGCGCACTTCTAGAAGAATTGGGTTTTGACTGCAAAAAGGCAGAAATTGGTTACAAATATAACTATAGGTTGAAATAGCAATTGAATTATTCTAGCAGAAACTTTTTTATACCCAGGTATTTCTAGCCAATTAAAAAGAGGAAAAATGATTGAACAAACAGCCTTAATAATAGATGCTTCTACCCAGCAATGGGATATCAAAAAAATCCGCGACCCCAAAATTCTGGGTCCAGTGGATTTTGGCTTTTACATGTCCCAAAAAAGCGACTATTTCTGCATGGGCCAAGGCTTGCTTGCAGGCTCACCCATCCCAGGGACACACCGCCTGGTCTTTACTGGAAAAAGCCCGATCTGGGGAACATTCTACACCTCTTCCATGGGTGGGGCAGCTGAGAAATTCAAAAACCTCGGCATCAACTATATTGCCATCAAAAATGCATTTCCCACTTACTCAATATTACGCATAACCAATTTTGCCAATCACCTAGAGGTAAATTTTGAATCTGTTGAGAACATAAAAAAAATCTGGGAAAGCCATCAAGGGCTAAAAGGAGTCTATGCACTGCAAAAGTATGTACTCTCCCAGTGCGGAGAGTGCCCTGCCAGGCAGATCTGCGATTCATGCAGAGCAGTTGTTGCCGGCCCTGCATCTTTGCACACAAAAATAGGGGCGCTTGCTTCAACAGTTGTGGCAAAAGGAGAACTTACTGGAGTTGATTGCTGGGCTGGCCGCGGTGGCATCGGCTCAAATATGGTGCAGCGCCACAATCTTGTGGCAATAGTCTTTGGCGGGGATCATCAAAACAACCGGGTTTTGCACAACCTCCCGCTAATAGACCAAATTTTTATGGAAAATCTTGGTAAGAAGATGATGCCTGCTGTTACTCAGGCAACAGTCAAATACAGGTTCGACCCAGACCTCAACTCAGGAGGAACATTTGGTTGTAATGTAACCAAACTAAGAGACTGGCTGTTAATGCTGAATTGGTCTTCTATCTATTGGCCAAATGAAAAGCGTCTTGAAATTTACACCCGTCTTGTGCAAAACCACTATCTCAAACAGTTCAACGAAGAGACAATCCAGACAAAAAGTTACAGAAACTGTGGGGAGCCATGCCCGGCACTCTGCAAGAAAATGCGCGCCGAATACAAGAAAGACTACGAACCGTATGAAGCTCTTGGCCCGAACTGCGGCATCTTTGACCAAAGAGCTGCAGAGGAGGTCAACCATCACGTGGATTCCCTGGGTTTTGATGCAATCCAAGTAGGCAACACTGTGTCATGGATAATGGAACTCATTGAAAACAAAATCATTCCAAAGCAAGAGCTAGGATTAACACTCGACCCCAGATGGAGTCTGGATTCCTTTGATGTTGTAAACGATTCAATGCACAACGCCAAAGTGGCAATCGAAATAATTGACATGATTATGTCAGAAAAGGGAGCAGTATTCCAGCAAGGTATCAGGCAGTCTGCCAAGGCACTTGATAAAAAATATGGTACCCAAACCATTCACAAAGCTTTATACACCCCCAATGGCGACAAATTCTGCATGGCCCCCAACCAGTACTGGGTTCCTGCATTCTTCATTCCCATGCCCATACAGGGCAAATACTATGAAGACTACACAGCAGACTTCAAAGAACCATATGAGCTCGGCCTAAAATCAGCTGACCGCATGATAAAAGAGCTTTACTCAGAAAATGGAGGCATATGCAGATTCCACAGAAAATGGTCTGAAACAGTTGTCCAGCCCCTAGTCAACCAACTATATAATGAGAATTATGATTTTTACCAGCACCACAAAGCCCTCTCAAATGCCATTGACCAGCAAGACTACAAAACAGAGTTCTGGGAATCTGACAGGGTAGTTGATGTTATAGTGAAATACCTGGAGAAGTTACACGCTGCAGACCCCCAAAATGAGGCGCTCTCAAAATGGGTAGCCAAATTCCAGCAAGACAAATGGAAAGCTGCCCGTGAGTATTGGGATCAGGTCTCCAACGGTATCTCAGAGGGCCTAAAACTTTAATATATACTGGAAAAAAACAATACTCTTCTATTCTAAACGCAATATTATTATATACTACACCTGTAACCTTAGTAAAATGGAAAACAGAATACTTGGCCTGCTATTAATTATTATGTGCGTAATGCTGGGGGGAGTAATATTTGCATTCCACCAGAAACTCAATGCGCAGACAGAATCAAGCTGCAGTTGTACTGAGATGGAGCAAGGCGGATTCTGTCCGCACCAAGAGCAATCCTCATGGCAGACTTACCTAGGCATTATCTTGACTAGCCTGATCGCTGCCCTCGGAATATATTTGATATTTTTTGAGAAATCACAAAAAGAGATCTTATCAACCCTCGAAAACCAAAAACACATCCAAATCGAGGATGAGAAATTCAATATCCTACTAAAAGGTCTTGACCAGGATGAGCAAAAGGTCATCAAAGCAGTCAAAGAACAAGAAGGCATAACTCAGCAAACCCTCAGGCTTAGAACTGACATGCATAAATCAAAATTAAGCATAGTTATAGCAGGCCTGGAAAAGAAAGGGCTTGTCAAAAAGGTTGCAAAGGGTAAAACCAACCAGTTGTACTTAAAAATAGGTCTGTAAAATGGAAAAATCCAGCGTATCATTATTTCCATTAATGCAATTTCCAAAAAATGGAATCTTCAGCACAGTGCTGGCCAAATCAGAAAACTACAACTACACCTTAATGTGCTTGGCAGCAGGAGCAGAGATTGATGAGCACACCTCCACAAAAGCAGGAGCGGTATATGTTATCAAAGGCAAAGGTCAATTCACATTGCAAAGCAAACAGATCATTATGGAACCAGGAGTATTCATATTACTCCCAGAGGATGCCCCGCATTCGTTGAAGGCAGAAGAAAACCTGGCAATCCTCCTGTTACTCACTACTCCTCCCAACTCGGCCTGTAAACGATAGAACAGGCAAATTTGGCTATCTCAGTCCTCATAACCACCTCAGTTTCAGGGCTTAATTATTTATCAAAAGCCCTATTACCAAGGCAAGAGGTAACCAAAATGGAAACAACAAAATTCAAAATAGAAGGAATGCATTGTACAAGTTGCGAGAAATTGATAGAGGACACTGTACAAAAGATGGAGGGTGTCAGTAGTGTTAAAGTGGATTATACACAAGAAACAGCAGAAGTCACCTTTGACAAATCCAAAACAAACTTGAAAAGGATATTAAAAGCAGTTGAGAAATCGGGTTATCAGTGCAAATTTTCTGAGGCATCAGAAGCCTCAGAGTATTATGCAATTAACCTGAAACAGATTGGTGCCATCTTTGGCATATTAGGAATTCTGCTCATCGCCTATTTTGCATTCAGTTTGGCAGACAAAATCCCCATGCCTCAGATAAGCCAGAACATGAGTTACAGCCTGCTCTTTTTAGTTGGTCTGCTCACCGGTTTCCACTGCGTAGCAATGTGTGGCGGATTTGTTGTTAGTTACACAGCAAAGCATGAACAGAGTACCAAGACTCAATCCCACTTCCTATATGGTCTTGGCAAAACACTCTCCTACACACTAATCGGAGCAGCATTTGGTTTACTTGGATCAATAATCACCTTCACCCCCTTTATAAGAGGTTTTTCTGGCATAATTGCCGGAATATTCCTTATAATCTTTGGACTGAACATGCTTAATATTTTCCCTATCCTGAGAAAAGTGAGAATAAACTCACCCCCATTCATTAACAATCTCTTATCCAACCAATCAAACCACAGCCCACTGGTAATAGGGCTGCTCAATGGGCTTATGATAGCCTGCGGTCCTTTACAGGCAATATACATTATGGCTGCAGGGACAGGGAGTATGGTTGAGGGTGCCAAACTGCTGTTCATTTTTGCAATCGGCACACTGCCTGTAATGCTTGGCTTTGGCTTTATCACCAGCTATGTATCAAGCCGGGCAACCCACAAAATCCTGAAAGCATCAGGGATAATTGTGATACTACTCGGGATTATCATGATAAACAGAGGGCTAGCGTTAACAGGCTCTGGCCTGGATGCAAATTCCTTGGTCTCTTCAGTCTCAGCAAAAGAAACTAGCCTGGAAATGCAAGACGGCTATCAAATTATCAGAATGGAAGTAACAAGCAGCGGGTGGCAGCCTGACAGGTTTGTTCTGAAAAAGGATATTCCTGTCAAATGGATAATCGATGGCAAAGAGATAAATAGCTGCAACAATGCAATCCAAGTCCCATCACTTGGACTGAAATTTGGGATTAAACCAGGAGAGCAGATCATTGAGTTTACACCCAAGCAAGAGGGAGTTGTCTCTTGGAGCTGCTGGATGGGCATGATCCCAGGAACATTTATTGTTAAAGCTGATCTCACAAACACCGCTGAGGTGCAGAAAGAGCTTCAAGCGGCAGAGCAACCAGCAGGCAGCTGCGGTGGAGCCTGCGGTTCTCCGAGTTGCGGGGCAGCAAGCAATGGTTGTGGCTGCGGCAAATAATAGAGGAAAAAATGGAAAAACAAATTAGAGTTAACAGAGTCACTATCTGGAAAGCAGTCTCAATCATATTAGGTATATTGTTGATTATATTTATCTACACCAGCAGAGCAACAATTGCCAATAGCAGATGGCAACTAGCTCAAGACGGGTCTGGAACAGCAGGCAAAACACAGATAGAAAAGACACCCCCAATAGATATGGCAGGTTTATTGGAAGATGACTCTGTAAAAGGAGATCCAAATGCTCCTGTAACCATAATTGAATTCAGTGACTTCGAATGCCCGTACTGTGCAAGATTTTACCAGCAGACCTTTGACCAAATTGAAGAAGAATACCTAAAAACAGGAATAGCCAAAATCGTGTTTAGGGACTTCCCACTGGTCTTCCACAAAAACGCTCAAAAAGCTGCAGAGGCTGCAGAGTGCGCAGGTGAGCAAGGCAAATACTGGGAGATGCACAACATTCTTTTTGAACAGGGAGTTGCAGGTGGAACAGACACATTCAAAAAATATGCCGCCGAGCTAGCCCTAAACACACCACTCTTCAACACATGTCTTGATTCAGGAACAATGGAGGCAGAAGTAAAAAAAGACATGCAAGAAGGGATAGCTGCAGGTGTAAAAGGAACACCAGCCTTTATTATTAACGGACAGCTTGTATCCGGCGCACAACCATTCGAAAACTTCAAACAAGTTATTGACGCTAAACTGGCAGGAGTAGCTGCAGATGAATAAGAAACATGTTTTTGCAATCCTGACAATTGTTAGTATAGTAGTGTTGGCTCTATTTGTAAATGCAAGCCAAAAACAATTCAAAACAAAGAGGGACGGACTGCTATCTGAGCTTAGCAAAGCTGTTGAAGAAGCAGAAGCCCAGGGCAATTACCACTGTTGTATTGAACCCCCATGCACCATGTGCTATCTTGGCAACTGGGAGTGGGAGGATGGTATATGCCTCTGCGACGAGATGATAGCAGAAGGTAAGTGGGAAGAAGTATGCCCCCAGTGTAAAGGTGCATCAGACACTTGTGACCTAATTCCAGAAGCAGTATGAAAATCAACCTATCAATTAAAGGCATGCACTGCCAAAGTTGCGTTACTCTGATAGAACGAAGCCTAAGCCAGTTGGAGGGCATCACAAGCGCAGTGGTCAATCTTACCACTGAAAAAGCCCATATTGAATACACTGAGGCAATCAGCCCTGCACAGATAATTCAAGAAATAAAAAAGAGGGGATATGAAGCCACAGTGATCAGTGAAAAGCACAACTCTGACTTCGAGAGAAAAACAGAGATCAGGCAACTAAAAAGAACCCTTTATTTCAGCCTACTCTTTACCATCCCCGCATTCATAATCGGGATGGTTTTTATGTGGCTCGGCATTATGATCCCCTACAATGACTACATCCTCTGGGCCCTGGCAACACCAGTACAATTTATAGTCGGGGCTCAATTTTACAAAGGGATGTGGGTAGCCATTAAAAACAGAACAGCAAACATGGATACACTGATTGCTGTGGGAACAAGTGCTGCATATTTTTATAGTGTCTACCTAGTTCTGTTCACATCAACCCCTGTGCAATATTTTGAGGCCTCGGCCACACTAATCACCTTTGTCATAATGGGTAAACTGCTGGAAGCAATTGCCAAGGGAAAAACATCTGAAGCTATCAGAAACCTAATGCAACTATCCCCAAAAATCGCCACTGTGCTCAGAAATGGAAAGCAAATCCAGCTCAAAATCGATGAGGTTGCAGTAGGCGACATTATTCTTGTTAAGCCAGGCGAGAAAATACCTGTAGACGGCATAATTGTTGAAGGCAGCTCTGCAGTTGACGAAAGCATGGTAACAGGTGAGAGTATCCCTGCAGAAAAAATAAAGGGAGACAAAGTGATTGGAGCAACTATTAACAAAACAGGCTCCTTTATGTTTAAAGCTGAGAAAGTCGGAGCCGACACCACATTATCCCAAATCATAAAGTTAGTTGAAGGAGCCCAAACAAAGAAAGCCCCGATCCAAAGATTTGCAGATACAGTTGCAGCCTATTTTGTCCCTTTTGTTATCTCAGTTTCAATCATTACCTTTTTAATCTGGTACTTCATTGTGGGAAGGCAATTCTCTTTTGCACTTATCGCTGCAGTTTCTGTGCTTGTCATTGCATGCCCCTGTGCTCTCGGTCTCGCAACCCCCACAGCAATAATGGTGGGTACAGGTAAAGGCGCCAGAAACGGCATTCTCATCAAAGGAGGAGATGCACTTGAGACAGCACACAAGCTCAAATACATCATCCTTGACAAAACAGGAACACTGACAGCAGGCAATCCTTCGGTTACCGACATCATAACATTCAATTCATTCTCAGCACAGAAACTGTTGCAGATTGCCGCATCAATCGAACAACATTCAGAGCACCCGCTTGCAGAAGCAATCATCAAAGAGGCTGAAAAGCAGCAAATCAATTTGATGAAAACAACAAGATTCAGAGCAGAGCCTGGCAAAGGGATAAAAGCAAGAATTGGCAAAACTGCCTACATAATAGGTAATCAAAAGATTATCACTCCTACGCAAGATATCAGGCAGCAGATTAACCTCTTTGAGGATCAGGGAAAAACAGTAGTACTAATTGCAGCCAATAAAGTGCTTGGCATGATAGCCATTGCAGACACCATCAAACCCACTTCGCAAAAAGCAGTAAATGACTTAAAAAAATTGGGTCTTAAAATTTATATGATTACAGGTGACAACCAAAGGACAGCAAGAGCAGTTGCACACCAAATAGGAATTGAAAACGTCTTTGCAGAGGTTTTGCCAGAGCAAAAAGCACATTATGTCGAGCAACTTCAAAGCAAGGGTAAAGTAGCAATGGTTGGCGATGGAATAAACGATGCACCCGCTTTAGCCCAGGCAGACATTGGCATTGCCATGGGCTCTGGTACAGATGTGGCAATGGAAACAGGCAACATCGTGCTGATGAAAAATGATTTGGTGGATGTAGCCAAAGCAATTAAACTGAGCAGAATGACAATGGCAAAAATCAGGCAGAACATGTTCTGGGCACTTTTCTATAACTCAGTGGGCATACCAATTGCAGCCTTTGGACTCCTCAACCCTATGCTTGCAGGGGCAGCCATGGCATTGAGCTCAGTAAGTGTTGTTTCCAATTCACTTCTCCTGAAAGCTCAGAAGCTCTAATCCCTGCACAAATCTAACTCCAAGAAATGGGCACTGCAGCTAAAACAGGGATCATAAGCCCTAATCAACTTCTCAATCTCCAGCTTTAATTTCTCCTCAGGCAGCTCCAGCAACTCTGGCAAATAAGCCCACAAATCCTGCTCAAGATTATTCAAATTCTGTGCAGTAGGTGTAATAATATTCGCGCTTACCAAAATCCCTGCACTATCAAAACTATAATTATGAAAGAGAAGCCCTCTGGGAGCTTCAACAGCTGAAACCCCCCTCCCAGCTTTCGGTATAATATTAACAGGCTCTTCATGCTTCACTTTTAGAGTCTTCAGCACTGCAATTACCTCATCAAAATGATGCACCATCTCCAAAGCCTGGCAGACATTGTTTAAAAACGGATTGAAAATCGGGAAATTCAATCCAAACTCTTTAATCAGCTTTTTGGTATCCTCACTCACAGAATCATGCTGCACATTCAGCCTTGCAAGGCTGCCAACCATAAAACTCTGATCATTAATAGTCGAGAACTTAGCTGTTGAATACTCTCTGATAGTCTCATTAATATGCTCTTTATAGCTATGTGCCTTAATCTCATCATCCACTGATTTAATATCTCCACGTATAGTAGAATAACCGTTGTTGTCCAAGGCAAAATACTGGGTTTTTCTCTCAAATTTTGGGTAATCCAGCTTCCCAAAAAGCCTTGCAGTTTCAATAGCCAGATCCTTCTGTTGCCTTACCCTCTCCAAAAGCGTATCTAGCTCTGTTTGTTTAGGGATATGAGTAAATCCTCCTGGAATATCAGTCACAGGATGCATCTCTCTACCACCAACTGCAGTGACAATATTATTCCCGAGCTTGATAAAATCAAGCGCTTTGTTTACTTCACTGCTATGCTCTTTAACCATGGCTAGAGCAGACTCATACCCAAGATAATCAGGCAAGGCAAACAGATAGAGATGTGAGGCATGGCTCCTTATCCTTTCACCAATGCACTTAAGCTCCCTAAGCTTCTGAGTTTGTTCACTAACCTTAATCCCAAAAGCATCCTCAACAGCCTGCACAGACGCAGTAACATGAATACAGCTGCAAATCCCGCAAATCCTCGAAGTGATAATTGGAATCTCATACCATCTCCTGCCGACAATCAGCCCCTCAAAAAACCTTGCGCCCTCAAACGCCCCAAGCTCAACCTTCTGCAGCTTGCCATTATCCACCACAACATGCAGCTTAGCATGCCCTTCAATCTTGGTAATGTGGTCTAGCTTAAAGGTCTTCATTTGACCACCTTCTGCACCTTCTCATTAGTGCAGGCAAATTTGGCAAAAAACTGCTTGATTTCAATATCAGAAAAACCATGCTCTTTAAACAAATCCCTTAAAGCAGAGCCATTGGCATCAGCCCAAACCCCATGGCACCCAAAACAATAATGGCCATTACTCGGACACAACGCATTGCAGCCTGCATATGTAAAAGGTCCCATACACGGCTTACCCTCCTGCAGCAGGCACACATTTCCCTTCATCCTGCACTCCACGCAGACAGGCATATCAATCTGTATAGGATTCTTCTTCCCCACAAGCACATCCTTAACAAACATCACCAAATTCTGCTTATCCGGTGGGCAGCCTCCAATATAATAATCTACCTTAATATGTTTTTCAATAGGCCCAGCATCAACCGGACTGTAAACTTTAGCATTATTGCCATACACAACAGCAGCTATCTTAGCCTTATCACCTAACTCCTTAATAGTTTGTACTCCACCATTACAAGCACATGCTCCCAGAGCCACAACCATCTTTGAATTGTCCCTTATCTTTTTCAGCTCCTCAATCTCCTCTGCGCGCACAGCAGAACCCTCAATAAAAGCCACGTCAATATCCTTAACCTCATTATTCTCCTTTAGCATCGGAAAAGCCACTACCTCAAACTTATTTAAAATCTCAAGCAATACATCCTCCACAAAAGCCAAGCTAAGCTGGCATCCAAAGCAGCCTGTTACTGAAAACACCCCAAGTCTTGGTTTACCCATTTTAATCCACTAGCTCCTTGGCCAGGTCATACCTGAACACCGGCCCATCCTTGCAGACATACTTGCCATGCACCAGGCAATTCCCGCATTTCTGGATACCGCAGCTCATCATCCTCTCCAAACTCACATAAATCTGGTCGTCATGCCAGCAGAGTTTCTTCAGAATCTTAAGCACAAAACCGATCATCACAGGCGGACCGCAGGCAATAGCAATTTTCCCCTTATTATTAATACCTGAATCCTCAAGTAATTTTGTAACAAAACATACCTTGCCCTGCCAACCATCATCACCCTTGTCCACACTCAAATTAACATTATACTTTTTGCTCCATCTCTCAATGTCCTCCTTAAACAAAATATTACTAGGATCTCTAAACCCAATAAACATGGTAATCCCCTTAAAATCCTCAGGATGCTGTTCAACATACTCCACAACACCCCTCACAGGACTAAAACCAGTACCGCCAGCAATAATCACAATCTCATTCCCTTGCATAGCCTCCATTGGGTAACCATGGCCATACGGCCCGCGAATCCCCACCTTGTCACCAACCTCAAGCTTACAGATCGCATGCGTCACTGTTCCTACATCTCTAACATTAAGGTCAATAACACCCTGCTGATAGGAGCACACGCTAATAGGAGCCTCACCCATATTTAACACCGAAACTTGGAAGAATTGGCCAGGCTCATGCGGCAACTCTGCCTTAACTTTCAGCACACAAGTATCAGAAGTATGCCACTGCTTGCCAACAATCTCATATAATTTTGGTATATAGGGATTCATTTCAGGCAAAAACCTCCATCAACCATCAAAACATGCCCTGTAATAAAATCAGCTCTTTTTGATGCAAGAAACACAACAGCAGCCGCAACTTCTTCTGGCTTACCGAATCTCTTAAGGTAATGTTGACTTTTGGCAAACTTGGTAAATTCAGGCGACCATAACCTTGCCATTTCCGTCTCAATAAAACCTGGTCCAACTGCATTGACATTAATTGTCGGAGCAAGTTCCTTAGCTAGCATTTTGGTGAAACTAATTACAGCAGCCTTTGAGGCTGCATAGTCAATTGTTCTGCCAAATTCTGGCACTCCGCGTACTGAAGTTATATTAATAATCCGGCCAAAGCCTTGTTTTTTCATAAATCTGGCAGCTGCCTGGGAGCACAGAAAAAGTCCAAATAAATTCACATCAAAAGTACTCTGCCAATCTGTTAAACTAAGCTCATCAAATGTTTTGGAGCCAGCTATCCCCGCATTATTAACTAGGATATCAATACTCCCAAATTTTTCTATCGCTTTACCAATAAGCATATCAACATCTTTCTTTTTGGAAACATCTGCTTTCACAGCAATGGCTTTTGCTCCTATGGCATTAATCTCTTTTAACACCTCTTCTGCTTTATCTTTAGATGTTTTATAATTAACAACAATCTTTGCGCCTTCCCTGGCAAACTCAAGCGCAGTAGCTTTACCAATGCCTCGGCTTGAGCCAGTCACCAAAACTACCTTATCTTTTAATCCTAATTCCATTATAGCTTCTCCAAAATCTTGATCATATCAATCTTTGTGGGACAGTTAGTAAAACACCTACCGCACCCAACACACATCTGGCAGGCAAATTTGTCCTTATAATACTGCAATTGATGAAAAATCCTGTGCTTAAACATAGCACCATACTCTTTTCTAAAAACAGCTGCACCAGCAACTTTAGTAAAACTCCTCAACTGGCAGCTAGCAGTATGCCTGTATCTGCACCCACTCTCCAAATCCAAATAGCATTCATCCCGCACAAAAAAGCATGGGCACGTTGGGCAAGTGGCAGTGCAGGCAGTGCAGCTCAAGCATTTTTTTGCTTCATCATCCCAAATTTGAGATGTAAAACTAGCCCTCAACTTATCAAGCATTTCCTGCGTAATCTCTTTCTCATGAGTCAGCTTGCACCCTGGCTTGATATTTGTATTTTCCAAATCCTTGGCTAAAGCCTCACCTACCTTACTCCCGACTTCAACCACAAATCCTGCACCAATCTCAGTAAGCAGCAAATCATAGCCATCCTTTAGCTCGCAACTGCCAAAACTTCCTCCAAAACAATTTGGGCCAGCCTCGCAGCAATTCAAAGCAATAATAACAGTGTTATCACGCCTTGCTTTGTAATAAGGATCTTCATGCTCATCAAGGAAAATCCTGTCAATCACCTTCAAGGCATTAACATCACAAGGCCTAACCCCAAAGATCAGCTGCTTGGTATCTGGCAGCTTAGCTTTAACACCACCCTTGGCAAACTCAAACAAAGTCTCCTTGGGTGGCAAAAAAAACCGCTTGATAGGATATGCAGTGTTAACAAAATCCAAATCCACTTGGTCAAAGCTATCCACAATCTCATAAGTGTGCATTGTGCGTTTCTTAACAGGAGCAATAACCTTATAGCCTTTAAGCAAGCCTGCAAAGAACTTTGGCAAATCCTCTTTTTTTAAAAACTTACTCATCACTCTCTCCAATCAAAACCTATTTTATAAATCTTTCTCCAACAACTTTTCCAACTGTTCTTTGACATACTCCTTATCCCTGCCAAAAGGCAACCCGATAATACGCACCTTGCCCATACTGCCAAGCGCATTCATCAGCTTCATATAAAAAGCAAGATCCATATCATGCAAGCTAACCGAATTCTCCCAATTAAGCTCTTCAAGCTTCTCAATTATCTTGACCTCCCGCAGACCCTTAACAACATCCATGATAAGCACATCCCTGTGCTCCAGGATCTCTTCTGCCGAATAGCATACTCTGAACTCATACCCCTCAAGCTTCAACTCCTTTGCCAGCTCAACAGCTAAAGAGTCCTCTTTGAGATAGGGGTTGCCGAAGCAAAGTATTGTTTTCATATTAATGTGGTTACTATTATCCTTTTTATTCTTTACTATTACGGTGATGACGACAACAAGGGCACAGACGGTCTCACTTTGTGAGCCCTACTCCGCTGACGAGAACCCCCCACTATATGTGGGAACCTCGTCAGCTCCGCCTGGCCAATGTTGTCATAGCTGATGATGATGCGAGATTGACCGCGTTCCTAAATGCTAGGGTTGTGATCTGGGGAATAGGACAAATTCGAAGAATTTGACCGTCGAAGCCATTGTTATCATCGCCATAAATTATTAATACAAGTGCACCATTTCGAATGCTATGGATCAAAATAAGGGGTTAGCGCTAGTACTCTCAACAGCAATTATCTCAGGATTCTCAATCTTTATCAACAAATTCGGGGTCGCGGGCATAAATCCTGATATCTTTACTTTACTCAAAAACGCAGTTGTCGCTGTTTTGTTTCTCTCAGCATTTCTGCTGTTCAGGAACTTTCCCAGAATATCTAAGAAACAATGGGGTCAACTTACTTTGGTTGGTCTGCTTGGAGGCTCAATCCCCTTCATACTGTTTTTCAGAGGGCTTCAGCTAACCTCAGCAGCCTCAGCCTCCTTCATCCACAAAACAATGTTTATCTGGGTATCTATACTCTCTGTTATCCTGCTTAAAAACAGACTGGATAAGAAATCAATAGCACTTGCCATAATCCTACTACTCGGCAACTTTCTTGTCCTCAATCTCAGCTCATTTTCATTTGGCAAAGGCGAACTATTAATACTTGCAGCAACACTTCTGTGGAGTATTGAAACCATAATCTCAAAATCCGCACTCAAAACAATAGATTCCAAAACAGTTGCCTTTGGCAGAATGTTCTTTGGCTCAGCATTCATCCTGGCATTCCTAATGGCTACAGGCAATTTCACACTCGCATTATCAGTTAGTCAGCTATCCTGGATTGGCATAACCTCAATTTTCCTGTTCTTCTATGTCTTCACCTGGTACAGCGGTCTGCAAGCAGTTGATCCAGTAGTTGCCACCTCAATATTACTCTTAGGCAGCCCAGTGACAACACTGCTCGATTTTCTTTATACGCATCAAGTAAATCCAGTCCAAATGTTAGGCAGTCTCATTATTGTATCAGGCGTAATACTACTTACGCAAACTCACAGAACTTCTATGGCAAATCCAAGGTGAACAGTTACTTTATCTCCTTTTTTGGCATTAGGTACAACATCCCCCAAAACCTTTCTCACAGTATTGTCATACTTCACAGTTAGAACATTACCCTTCTTATCAACAATCTCAGCATAGTACACCTTGCACAGACATTTGAAATCCTCGCCAAACTTAGCATACTCACCCTCACCGGCATCAATAAACACATTATGCTCCTCACCAAAGTACTTTCTAATAACCTCAACATCCCAGGGTTCTTTATTCATTTTAGCTGCAACACTCTTGAGCCTTCTAAACCCATTCGTAAAAACCGACTGTAAAACTTCCCTATTAGGAGTCTCACTAGCATAAAACATCCTCTTCAGCTCATCATAGCACGCCTGGTCAATCCTCTTAAGATCCAGAAGTACTTGAGCGCAAGGGAACGCATACCTGAAAAACAATTTTTCCGGTGTCATAGGATCATTTAAGTGCAATCTATATTTAAAATTTCACATATCTATAGGGCTTTCTACCTTCACATTGGCCACTTTTGTGTAAACAAGCGTCGTCTTAATATCAGAATGCCCTAATAGTTCTTTAATAACTCTAATACTTACTCCATTCTCAAGCAGATGAGTGGCAAAGGCATGCCTTAGGGAATGAGGGCTCACTTTTTTCTTAATACCTGCCCTGTTCGTAGCACTCTTGATAATCAGACTTACGGATCTGGGACAGTACGTCCCATTCCTTGTCTGGAAGACATATCCTTCTCTTGTCTGTGGATAAGTGTTAAGCAGTTTTTTCACTTTCGGAGAAAGCATAACAATTCTGTCCTTTTTTCCTTTCGACTGCTTAACATGAATAACATTACGCTTAAAATCAATATCACTCCACTTCAAATTAATCAACTCTGAACATCTCAGCCCAGCTGAATACCCAAGCATTATCACAAGCCTATGCTTCAGGTTATTTGTAGACTGGATCATAGCTTCAATTTCTTTTTTACTTAGAATAACTGGCAGTTTTTTTGGCCGCCTAATATTAGGCAACTTCTCAAGTTTTGCATCCTGTCCAAGCACGTGCCTTAAGTAAAACTTCACTGCAAAACCAGCTAACCTAATCGTTTCATCACTTTTGCCATTATCAATCAAATCTAGCAGATACTCTCTTGCCCCCTGCCCAGAGTCCAGGAACTTACCCACAAAAAAAGTATATGATCTCAAAGTCCTTCTAGAAAACCCCCTTAATTTGCACTCATTTTCCAGCAGAATCTTCCAATCAGCCTTATTTAGGCTATTTTCTAACATATAAGCTCAAAATCACCTTTAATTAATAAGCCTAACCTTCCATTAATCGTAAACTAACACTCATTAACCGGAAAATATACTTCGGTTAATAGGTGTTATATACAATTTTTTCTCAAGCAAAAGGGCATTATTTGACCTTGAAAAAAGAAAAGGAAGGCACTTCGTGCTTTTTTCATGCCCTGGAATGAGAAAAAACTCTCTGCGGCTTCGCCTTCGAGCCACGCTGCGCTCTCGCTACGCTCGGGGAATATAACTGGAATTTATCGGGTCACTCGTTGCACTTCGCTCCCCCAAATTTGCTCGTTTTTAAACTTCATTAAAAACTCACAAACTTCGATAAATTCCCACGTTATACGCAATTTTTTCCTCACTTGGAATTAATAAAAAAAAGAAGAAAAGAGCTCGGAAAAAACTTGCTTCGCACCCCGCTGCGCTCTCGCTACGCTCGGGGCGTATAACAGCGGCTAAACGGTTTCGTGCCTTGCAGGCACTCCACCCAAATTTGCTCGTTTTTAAACTGCGTAAAAAACTCGCAAACTTCGTTTAGCCGCCACGTTAGCCAAAATATTACTCGGGCACTCTTATTGATAGGCTAGAAAAAACACCCCTTTATTTGTCAAAAAAAGTGTGTATAAAAAATCCTCCCAAAAATAATTGATTTTAGAAGAAACAAAAAATGGTCTTTTATTTAAACCTCTTTCTATGGCAACTGAGCAGCCATTTTTCCACGATACTCATTTTGAATCTTAACCAACCTATCACGTTCTGCTATTGCTTGATTAAGATTTTGTATCGCCCAATCCCCGCCTTCATAATCTCCTTGCCCATAATTCTCACATGCAGCCTCTTGATATTCACATGCCTCATAATTAGCATAGGATATATGAACAGTAGTATTGCTCATAACAATCATGTATTCAACTAAACGCAATTCTCCTTCAAAACCAGACTGATCAAACTCATTCAGAAGTAATTCCTCTGCTCTTGGCATTATCTCGTTCAAAAGTAATCCCTCTATTCTTTCCCAAAGGGCTTTTGCAGTATTAGCTTCTGTTGTTGTTTCAGAATAATAGCTTCTTGATTTTATGCAACTTGAAATGCAAGTAGTCCAACTACCATTGTTATAAGCAGTTCTGGCATTATTTGCCCAAAAATCACCTAATCTTGCAGAATCATTGATAGCCATTTGATGTTGCAATGCTCTTTCTTTCAAATTTACATATTCTTTAGTATATCCTTTAAATTCTTCAAGCTGTCTTTCTAATTCTTGCGATTTTTCCTGTTTTGCTATTTCTTCTTTAACAACAGATTTATTATACACTATAAAGGATATAAGAATTAATACTACAACAATGATAATAACCCAGCCCCCTGTTGAAAGCCTTTTCTCTACCTCTTTTTTTGGCATAATTTTAAACAATTAAAAGAAGTTTTTAAGCTTTTCGCATTCTATGTGGGTTTTCCTCCAAATTCAATAAAGCGTCCGTTTTCGCAAATTTTTTAAAGTATCTTTACTTAACTAAACAAATGGTAGATAAAGGGTTTCTTAAGATATTAAAAAAATTTAGTGACGAGAAAATGGTTTTTAGGAAAAAGCCCTATAATCTCTATGGACATTGCGAAGAACATGAAAAGCAGATTCATCAATTATATTTTCAATATAAACTCTTTAAATGGACTAAATGGCTTGTTTTTGCTACATGGGCTTTAGCTTTAGTTACTATTTTGTTAGTGATATTCAAATAAATGGAGATATTTTTTAGAAAGTAAACAACCCACTTATTTTTCGATCTTTTCTTCTCATATTCATAAATAAATTATTTTGGAAGGGGGAGGATTTTTTATTAGATTTCTAGCCTTGATTAAAGAGTGCCCTGCGTCATACTTCCCTTCCCCCACTTCGTAGGGGTCGGTTCGGCTAACAGGCATTAACCGACTACGAAAAATGAGCCTCTACTCTAAAGGTTTCCTTCTCATTTTTCTCCGTCCAAATTGATTTTTCGAGGGTCTCGGCTGTGGGTTGCCTCAGCCTCGCCCATCTCTGAAAAATCAACTTCGGTTAATGCCGATGTTATATACAATTTTTTCTCAAGCAAAAGGGCATTATTTGACCTTAAAAAACAAAAAGGAAGGCACTTCGTGCTTTTTTCATGCCCTGGAATGAGAAAAAACTCTCTGCGGCTTCGCCTTCGAGCCACGCTACGCTCTCGGCTTCGCCTCGGGGTATATAACAGGAATTTATCGGGTCGCTCGTTGCACTTCGCTCCCCCAAATTTGCTCGTTTTTAAAC
>JBDRLT010000030.1:0-20491 GCA_043812815.1 Candidatus Woesearchaeota archaeon
CCATTATTGGTTATGGTCATTAGGTACTCAAATGGACAGAGCTGAAGTTTTTCTCAAGAGTGGAGAGTATGACAAGATTAAACAAGCGACCGATGGATTGTATACGTGTGCATCAATGATTAATAAACAATTACCGACCCACTATCAATGTGATGTTACTGGGGAAATTGGTAGATATGCAGATATAGTGAAGGCAACCTTGGGCGAATGACTGTTCCCAAGTATGTACTCTTATAAGCCAAGTGGTAGAGTAATTAAACACTGTAATGAGAGTGTTTCAATATTTTTGCTATTACAGAAATAACTATTAATTTGAAGCCCCTGAAGGGATTTGAACCCTCGACCTGCTGATTTCTAGAAGTCTACACACTTCATACGAGTCAGCCGCTCCACGACTGAGCTACAGGGGCAGTTTAGACAGAATTTGTTCTTTGGTTTTATAAGCTTTCTGGCAATCCTGGCAGACCAGCTGCTTTTTGCCTTTGAGCTTGATAAAAGTCCCCACTTTTTTGCTTAGGAAAGTGGTTCTGACTTCTTTTTTGCAAATTGCGCATTTCATGTTTCAGGTATCACAGATTTAAGTATGGTCTGTATTTGGCCAATTGTATCCTTGTAGGTATATTTTTCGAGAATGGTGGTTCTTGCATTCTCGCCCATTTTCTGGCGGAGTTTCCTGCTTTTTATAAGTGTTTCCAAATGCCCGACAAGCTCTTCAACGCTCTGCTTGCTAAATATCAGGCCATTGTAGCCGCTGCTTATGCCAGTTAGCGCAATCCCAACAGGAGTTGTGACTATGGGGAGAGCGCAGGACATTGCCTCAATTATGCTAAGTCCGGTTGTCTCTGTAAAAGAGGGTGAAACGAAAATATCCATAGCTTGGTAGTAGGGCACAACATCTTTTTGGAATCCTGTAACTCTTATGTTTCTGCCAGAGATGGTCTCATTGGCTGTTGCGCCCACCAGGAGAAGCTGCAGCTTGTGCTTCTTGGTAAGTTTTTTAAATGCTGCTATTAATGTTTCAATATCTTTTTCTCGGCTAAGCCTTCCGCAATATCCAATCACCATTGTGTTTTTTAGCCCCACTGCTTTTTTTACCCTGGCTTTGGACAGCGGCGCTTTGAATTTTTCTGGGTCGATGCCCATAGGCACAACCATTTTTCTGGTATTAAAGTCTAGTTCTGCCAGCTTGTCATTAACCTGCTCGGATGGGACGAGGATGAGGTCGCAGCGGTTGTAGAAAAACCTGGTTAGAAAAAAGACAAGCTGCTTTGAAAATCTTTTGAACCATTTTGGGCCAGGGATTAAGTACTCAATCTGTTCCCAGTTGTACTGGTGGAAATAGACTATTACTGGTTTCTTGGCGATTTTTGCTGCAATAATACTGCCTATTCCAAGGAATTGGATTGACTGCAGGAATACCACGTCTGTTTTTCTGACCATAGCAAGGATCTTGAAGATACGAGGGATTGCCAGATAATAGTCATTGCCTGCCTTGAGTTTGATGGGTTTGAAAACAGGCATAGTTGTTATGGGTATGCCTCTGTATTCTTTTTCCCGTGTGTATGCCGGTACCAAAAAGTTGAGGTCAAAATCCTTGCCAAGCATGGCAAGCACCTCAGTTGTGAAGATTGAAACACCATCTAGCTGGGGCAAAAAGCTTTCTGCAACAATTAGTACTTTCATTTTATCCTGTAGAACCTCTCAGCGAATCTGACATTCAATGCAAGGCCATGAAGAATGGCTCTGAAATACACGCTCCAAAGCAGGCTGATCATAGAAGTCCACTGGCTTTTAAAAAGTTTGAGTGCACCAACTTTCTTTGAGAATGTAGCGGTAATGTCAACATATAGCTTGGGATGGTCTATTCTCCTGAAGTTGAGGACATTCCAAACATCAAACATGTACATTTCTCCTTTGAACCTAATCTTTTCCACAGCCTCCATAACTATGATGCCTACTGCATTGTGGTCTGTGTGCGGATCCATAATATTGTGAGTAAAGATTACATGGGGCTTGAGTGCTTTAATGTAGGTAACCAGTTTATCGGCTATTTGTTGCTTTTGCTCTGAAAAAGTGCCCTCCTCCAAACCAAGCGAGATTACACTTTTGAATCCGAGGAATTCCTGGACTCTGTCAGATTCCATACTTCTGATTTTTTTGGTGACAGATTCTTTGAGCCATTGGTGGCTTTTTTCGCCGAAGGAGAATCTGAGCACTGTTACCTCTTTGCCTTCCTGGACGTATTTTGCAATTGTTCCGCCCATTCCAAAAACCTCGTCATCTGGGTGGGCGCACACAACCATGACACGTTCTTTTGGCATAAAGCTCAAACACAGAGAAGTTGTTAATTAATGTTTTGATTATGGGACGGCTGGGATTTGAACCCAGGACACCACGGTCTTCAGCCGTGTGCTCTCCCAGGCTGAGCTACCGTCCCGCTCCCTATCGGTAAAAAATCATTATTTAAAAGGATTTCGGTAAGCTGAGAGACGCAGAATCTATTGAATAAACTCTTCGTCAACGTCATCGCTGGAATCTTCATCGTGCTCATCCATCTTAAGCTCATCTGATTCCTCTTCAGCCTTGGGTTGTGATGGTTTTGAATCAAGCACTGTGAACTTGCCAAGCCTGCCTGTTGTCAGCTGCATCTCTCCCTGATACTCATTGACATAGCCGTTCTCAAGCTTTATCTTGTCACCAACCTTCACTTTGTCAATGTCCTCATTCCAAAGGGTTAGCTTGACTTTGCCTGAGTCGTCCTTAACAACAGCGTTGCAGACTCTGCCTGCTTTGCCGAATTTTGAGAATTCGCGAATATCTCCTTTCTCAGTTATCTCGCATTCTAATGTTACGCCACTCTGTTTTGGTTGTAGGTCTTTGATTTTCATATTGCGTGTGCAATCGGTTTGTGCTTAAATATTTTGTGTTGCTAGCTGCTGCAGCTTTTCAGTTAATTGGGGAATGGGGATGCGCTCCTGTTTGGTTGTATCCCTATCCCTGATGGTGACTGAGTTGTCTTTGAGGCTGTCAAAATCTATTGTTATGCAGTATGGGGTCCCTATCTCATCTTGCCTGGCATATCTTCGGCCAATGCTGCCGCTTTTATCATAGAATACATTAAGATGCGGTTTGAGCATGCAATAAACTTCTCTGGCTTTCTCAGGCAGCCCTTCTTTGCTGACCAGTGGGAATATGGCAGCTTTGTATGGCGCAATTTTTGGGTTAAGTTTTAGCACAATATTGCCTCTCTCCTTATCATCTACATAAGCGTCAAACATGAACACCAGAAATGCTCGGTCTACTCCCTGAGAGGGCTCTGCAACCACATAGGGCACAATTTTCTGCTTGTCTTCTTGGATGAACAAGGAGAGATCTTTTTTTGAGTATTGCATGTGCTGTTTTAAATCAAAATCTGTCCTGTTGGCAATTCCCTGCAATTCTTTCCAGCCGAACGGGAATTTGTACTCAAGATCCCAGGTGTCCAGGGCATAATGGCTTTTTTCGGTTTGGACATGCTGCCTTATCCTGAAATTCTCTGGGTTGGCACCAAGTGATGTGAACCAACTGTGGGCAGTGGCCAGCCAATAGGCGTGCCATTGTGTTTTGATGATTTTCTGAGCTAGAGCTTGTTTCATGCTCATTTTCTTCCCAAGCTTTTCACCGGATTTCTGCATTTCTTCTGAAAAGACAATCATCTCATGCTCTAAGATTTCATCTACAAACGGACAGTTGTTAGTATCTTTTGGATGGATAAAATATTCAATTTCCATTTGCTCAAATTCCCTGCATCTGAACAGGAAGTTTCTGGGAGCTATCTCATTTCTGAATGCCCTTCCTATTTGGGCTATGCCAAAGGGGAGCTGCAGGCGCGCAGTTTCCACAACTTGCTTGAAATCGACAAACATCAGCTGTGCAGTTTCTGGTCTAAGATACGCTGTGCTTTCGCTGTCTGTCTTGGATCCGACAAATGTTTTGAACATCAGATTGAATTCTTCCAATTCCTTGAATGGTGCCTTACACTTTTCACAGACTAGTTTGTGGTGCTCAATTATCTTGTTCATCTCCGGAGCTTTCATCCCGTCGGCTGCGATTTTCGCTTTTTCCTCAATATATGATTCAGCTTTGATCTTGAAATTGCATTTGGAGCATTCCAGCATAAGATCCTGAAAGCTGGCAACATGGCCAGAGGCCTCCCAGACTTTGGGGTGGGTTATAATGCTACCATCTATTCCCACAACATCTTCTCTTTGGTGCACATGGAATTTCCACCATGCATCCTTGATGTTTTTCTTGAGTTCTGCACCTAATGGCCCATAATCCCAGAATCCAGCAAAGCCTCCGTAAATCTCAGAGCTAGGGAATACAAAGCCTTTCTTCTTGCAGAATGTTGCCATCTCGTCAATTCCGATCATCTTGTTCACCTGAATTGCATTTTTGTTTATAATGATTATGGTTCGATTACTCCGTTCTCCTTTGCTGTTGCCAATACAATCATGGACTCTGTGCGCTCCACTCCCGGCCAGATTCTAAGCCCTTTTTGCCCATCATAAATAAAGTCTGAAAGCTCGCTTGTGTTGCTGAATCTAGCTAAGGCGATCAGGTCATATTGGCCCGCTATAAGGTAGACTGCCTCAATGTTGGGTAGGGGTTTGAGTTTTTGAGCAATCTCGTTAGCGCTTTGTTTTGCTGAGATTATTATATGGATAAACGCAGTGACATCCTTGCCGAGTTTTTTTGGATCGACAATAGCTTTGTAGCTTAGGATTATTTTGTCTTTTTCCAGTTTTTTGATGCGGTTGTGTACTGTTGATCTTGGCAGGTTTAATTTCCTGGCTATTTGGTAGACCTTCTTGTCTGAACTTTTTTGAATCTCTGACAGTATTTGTTGATCAATTTGGTCCATTATTGGCCGAAAAGGGGATTTAGTTTAAAAATCTTACCATGTTTAGGATAAATGGCAGTAATTTGTGAAGAAAAAGGATATTGTCTGAATGATTTATTGCTTTAATACCCTAGCGCAACAGTTTTAAGAAGGGTTGTTGCTTTTGTAAATACTTCTGAAACGAAATTGCCGACACCGTACATATAACCAACCGCTATTATCCCTACCAATACACTTATCGCTAAACCGACTGGAACGGATGGTTCTAATGTCTGCCCTACAGCAACTGACCGCATAGGTATTTCCAAGGGCATTTCCCGCATTTGCGGAGCCTGCTTTTTGATATCTTGAACTTTTTCAACCACATACCTGGCAAGATCTAGATACAAATGATTTTCAATACCGGCCCTCTGCAAATTATTAATCAGTATATTGGCTCTTTGCTCTATTGTGTCCCACTGACCCTGTGATAATTCTGAACCATTTCCAGAATATCCAAGCAAGACCATTGCGGAGACTCCTACGTAAAGTTCTAACGTTTGATTGCATTTGGTAGATGGGTGTGTTATATTGTTTATTATAGAAGTAATTGAGTTGGGTGGCTGCCCAACTGAACCAGGGTTCCAAACTGCCAGATCCCTTAGGAGATTTCTATCCACAACAAAATCAGATATCTCTTGCATTCTAGTTACTTGCGAGTAAGAACTAGTATAAAAATGTTTTGATAGTATGACTAATTTAGTTTTAGCCAGTCTGTTTCTTCCTTGCTTAGATCGAGCTCTTGTGTAATATCTTTTGCCATAGCTTTGTTACTAAACATCTCCCTGAAGTAGGCCATATTGTAAATAGCCTGCCTTTTTGAGCAGTGTGTTTTCAAGCCGATTTTCTCTGCAATTGAGTCTCTTTGCATATTGGAGCGTTTGGCAAGCCAGTATTTGAGGATGCGCTTTGAGGGCTTATAATTGGTAAATCCAGGGTATTTCTGGGCTTTGGCTAAGGCTACGCCTGCTGAAAGAAAAGCGCTTATATACACCAAAAAACGCCAGTGCTGCCTGTTTCTTATTCGGCCGTTGAAAACATCTGCTTTGCTGAGTTGGTCGTAGGCTCGATAAAGATCATCCGGTCTTGTGTATTCTGCTGGCAGGTTCTCATCAAGCCAGCGCATTACCTCGTCGTAGTTTTCATCAATGTTTTGCAGTGCTGATTGGGCAATGTCAAAATCTGTGGTTTTGAAGATTTTAACCAGAGCATTCATGATGGTTTCTGTCTGGTTGCGTTCATCAAGGTGTGCTATGTCTTGCTCTGTTATCTTCGGTGTTTGAGCAAGGGTATGAAGGTCATTTATCGCTGCTCTGAAATCCCCTGCTGCTCTCCTGGCCAATCGATTTAGTATGTCTTCTTGGATATCCAGATTTTCTGCCTGGGCAATCCTCTTGAGTACTGCGGCAATGGAGGTGTAAGGCTGGGTCCGGAAGTGAATCAACAAGGATTTGGAGCGCAATGGACTAAACTTTTTATCCCATGGGTCATTGGCCACCAGGATAATTGGGAAGTGTGAGGCAGCTATTGCAGAGACCAATGCTGCAACTCCGCCTCTGTCTTCCCTGCCAGCTATTCCATCTATTTCATCAACAAGGATTATTTTGCTTTTGCTGAAGAGGGACTGCTGGGTGGAGGCATTCCCAATAAGATTATTGATTGCTTCTTTGTTTCTGGCGTCAGAGGCGTTTACCTCCAGCACTTCATAGTTAAGATCATGGGCAATGGCGTGTACTGAACAAGTTTTCCCTGAACCAGTATTACCATAAACCAAGGCAGCTTTTTTTTTTGCGGTTTTTATAGTTGAGAATATAGTCTTTAAGTTCTGCTAATGCTGTGGTGTGGCCCTGCACATCTTCCAGTGTTTTGGGGCAGTATTTCTCTGGCCATGGCTTTTGCATAATTGGCAAAAAGAGTTTCATGTATATTAAGGTTGGTTTTTGTCCACAATCATTGCGCTGCTGCTTACTGGGATTTGGAAGACAGCTCCACAGCTAGTGCACTTTGCAGTTATCACAACAGTCATTGCTGTGAGGATTTCACAGCCCTTTACTTCTGCCTTGGTTGCCATTCTTATGCTAAATTCATTGCCACATTTGCATTTCATTGTTAGAAGAGATAAGCCTTGAAATAAAAGCCTTTTGCATTTATATCTCCTTATAGTGGTAAAAAGTGAATATTAGGGTGCCAAATAAGGTAATACGAGCGTACCTTGGTAATTATGAAGAGTAAGGTTAGAAGGGTCAACACCTGCATCTTCAAGCTGCCTAATCCTATCAAGAATATTAGCTCTGTAAATCGTCCCAAGGACACATACTGTCTGGATGAGTGTGTCAGCCTGCTGATGATAGCGGTTTTCACCTGTAGCAAGGTAATTGCAGACAGAACTTCTTATTTTTTGGACTAGCTCTGCTGCAATCCGGATCGGACAGGTTGGCTCGGCAGGGGCATTTGAAGGTTTTAAATCAAGGGTCTGCATTAGTAGAAAGAGTCCACTGATCCTTTCTAGGCGACCACACATATGATCTACATCATATGCTTTCCTTTCATGCTCAATAAGTGCTGATATTCTATAATAAAGATCTCCAGGACAGTTAATTTGGGTTAAATGATCATGAGGTATTCCGGAGTAAAACGTTTCTATGAACTCAAGATTCTTCGCAATTACTTGCTCACAGCCGGCAAGAGAGTCAAACTCTGGGTCAACTACTGAATGTCCGCCTTGCTTGAGAACCTCAAGCCTTTTTCGCCTATAAGCTGCAAATAACGGATCTTCAGAAATGATCTCTAAGAAAGCGCTAAGGGAAGAGGCTTGGGAAGCAATTTTATCGCAATAAAACAAGCATAGCTGCTGGGTTTCTGCTATCAGTTCTTGGAGATACGTCATTTCAAGTAGGAGTGTGAATTCTATTTTAAACACTTCTGTGTAGTTATGAGATTCTATCTTAAAATTTATAAATAAGAAGTGATTGCAGGTAAATATGGTGTTGCCTAGTAGCTATGATTCCAAGATTTCAGAACCCAAATGGCAGAAGTATTGGGAGGAAAAGGGGATTTATGCATTCGATAAGGATTCAAAGAAGAGGATTTACAGTATAGATACGCCGCCGCCAACTGTTTCTGGGAAGATGCATATTGGGCATTCGTTTTCATATTCGCAGCAGGATTTTGTGGCCCGCTACAAGAGGATGGCTGGTTTTAATGTGTTTTATCCGTATGGAACTGATGATAATGGATTGGCTACTGAGAGGCTGGTGGAGAAACTCAATAATGTGCGAAGCGTAGCAATGAAGAGGGATGAGTTTATCAAGCTGTGCTTGGCAACTCTTGATAAGATCAGGCCCGATTTTGTGCAGGACTGGAAGAATTTGGGGGTAAGCTGCGATTTCTCAATTTTCTACTCGACGATAAATGAGCACTGCAGGAGGCTTTCACAGAAGAGTTTCATAGATTTGTACAAGGCTGGCAGGGAGTATAGGAAGCGCACTCCGTTTATGTGGTGTCCTGAGTGCCAGACTGCGATTGCGCAGGTTGAGATGAAGGATAAGGAGATGGCGTCCCAGTTTGTCTATATGAAATTTGATACAAGTATTGGTGAGCCGATTATTATTGCCACAACTAGGCCAGAGCTGATGGCTGCATGTGTTATGGTGCATGTGCACCCTGATGATAAGCGGTACAAAAAGTTTGTTGGGGGCAAAGCTAAGCTTCCGCTGTTTGATAGGGAAGTGGAGATTATGGCTAACCCTGATGTTGATATGGAGTTTGGCTCAGGGGCTGTTTACCACTGCACTTTTGGAGATATGGATGATGTTGAGTGGGTTGAACGCTATAAGGTGCCTGTTGTTGAGATTCTGAACAAGGATGGAACTTTGAATGAGAAAGCGGGGAAGTACAATGGATTGTCTGCTAAAAAAGCCAGAGAGATGATTATTGCTGACCTGGAGAAAGAAGGCAGACTGATAAAGGCTGAGCCTATCAAGCATATTGTCAATGTGCATGAGCGCTGTGATTGCGCTATTGAAATACTGATGACAGACCAGTGGTTTGTAAGGTATATGGATTTGCGAGAGCAGTTCTTGAAGAATGGCGCTGAGATGCAATGGTTCCCTGAGCATATGAAGGTTAGACTGGACAACTGGATAAAAGGGTTGAAATGGGATTGGTGTATTAGCAGGCAGCGGCATTTTGGTGTGCCTTTCCCTGTGTGGTATTGCAGGGATTGCGGCCATATTATTGTTGCCAGAGAAGCTGATCTGCCTGTTGATCCGGTAGAGGATAAACCTCCTGTGAGTAAGTGTGAGGTTTGCGGCTGTTCAGAGCTGATTGCTGAGAAGGATGTGCTTGATACCTGGGCAACTAGCTCATTGTCACCGCAGCTTGCAGTTGAGCTGTTCAAAGGTGATAAGGTATATGCAAAATTATTCCCAATGGATTTGAGGCCGCAGGCGCATGATATTATCACTTTTTGGCTTTTCAACACCATGGTTAAGAGCCAGCTGCATTATAATGTTAACCCTTGGAAGAATGTGATGATCAGCGGCTTTGCGCTTGATCCTCATGGCAAGAAGATGTCTAAGTCTAAGGGCAATACTGTAGAACCGCAGGTAGTTATTGAGAAATTTAGCGCAGATTGTTTGAGGTTTTGGGCTGCGGGTTCAAAGCTTGGAGAGGACCTGCCTTTCCAGGAGAAGGATTTGGTTACTGGGAAGAAGATGATCACCAAGTTGTGGAATGCTTTCAGGTTTGTGCATATGCATCTTGGTGATTTTGATCATAAGAAGCCTGAGCTTGAGGTGATGGATCAATGGGTTCTGGCAGAGCTTGGGGAAGTTATTGCTGAGTGCACTGATGCGTTTGAGAGTTATGAGTATTCTAAGGCCAAGGCTGAGGCAGAGCTGTTTTTCTGGAAGGTGTTTTGCGATTATTATCTTGAGATTGTCAAGGACAGGCTGTATAACGCTGACAAGAGGGGCGGAGCTGCGAGGAGGTCTGCCCAGTTCGCGCTTTATGAGTGCATGCTTAGTATGCTGAGGCTGTTGGCGCCGATTTTGCCTTTTGTGACTGAGGAGATTTACCAGAGTTATTTCAGAGAGGTTGAGGGCAAAGCAAGTGTGCATCTTTTGGAGTGGCCGAAAGGTTTGGAGGTTAAGAGTAATGCTTTAGAGACTGGGCGTAGGTTTGTAGGGGTTGTAGCTGAGGTTAGAAAGTTCAAGTCTGATAATAAGCTAAGTATGGGTGCTGCATTGGCCAGGATTGTGTTGCCTTTAAAGGATAAGAAGCTGGAAATTGTTTTGGATGATTTGAAAGCTGTGACCCGAGCTGAGGTTATTGAGTTTGAGGGAGACAGGGTTTGGGTTCAGCTTTGATTCTGAAATGTTTTACTCAAAAGTGAGAACTAATCCGAAAGATATTTAATTGAGGTGAATTCTCCAAATTAAAAGTTGTTGGAGGTTAAAATGGCATATGTTGCAAATTTGGCAGAAGATCCAGCAAGAGGATCAAATGGAATTACAGAGACAGTTACTCCACCAGATTGGATTGATTTTCCATATGTATTAAATAAAGCACAAGCAGCACTTCTTGAGCAGAGACTAAGAGTAAGCTTCGCACCACACGCATGGGGAACAGGTTTTTTGGTTGAATTTACTAGTAGTGCAGCTAAGGCTGTTCCAGGAATAGCTGGTGAATTGCTTCGCTGTGATTATTTAGGAAAATCGATTATGCAGCTAAGCAACAATGACATTGCACAAGTGGTCGAGGCGGCTGACTTAGCACGAAATGGACTTGATGTGATGCTATTCTGTGATGGAGGCAAATCTTTCTTAGCGGTGGTAAGTAGACAAGACTTAGTGTATCCAACATCCCGCCTGGGTAATATTTGGGCAAAAGCACACCAAGATTTGCCTGAATCTTAATCTTTTTTCATTATTTCTTCTACTAATTTCCCGTAGCGTTCAGTTCCTATTGACCATGGTGCATGGCCTAGGATGGAACGTTTTACTCATGGAGGCTCCTTAATTTTGGAGTTGATTCTTATGGGGTGGGCTATAAAAACCCATTCTAAGGGTCTCAAAGGATTTGGTTGTTGATTTTGGCGCGTTTTTCAAACATTGTTGGAATTATTTTGATAATTAGTAGGTCATCTCTGTTGATATGCTGAATGGGTGCTGAGATTTCTGAAGTGGTTTTGCCTGAGAATGACAAAGCTGTGATGGAGAAAGTGATGGATGATTTGAAGGCAGTAAATAGGGTAAAGCAGGTTTCTTTTGGCAAGGAGTTTAGAGTAAAGATATAAATAGGCCTTTGAAATACTAATACGAAACTTGTTGATTCTATGTGTTTTTAACTATTCTGCAGTAATAAAAAAGCGTAAAGTATTTAATATTAGTATGATTCACTGTTTTTATAAAATTAACAGGTGATTTATATGGCTAAATTGGGACCAGCAAGTAGAAGAGATAGGAATTCAGGTTGGAAGAGAGAGCTTGATTTTGATCATGTGCCGAGTTACAGAAAGATGGAGAGTATGCTAGCTGATAAGCGAAGGAAACCGACTGCTCAGAGAGGATATGACTTGCTTGCAGCTGAGCAACTACCATATATTCCTGTGAGTTTATCAGGATATATGTTGCCAGTGGGGAAGGCGGTTGTACGCCTAATAGAAGGGGATGGTATTGAGGGATTGCTTGTATGTGATGAAATTGCAGCTGTGGTTGTAACTGAAGGTGCCTTATCATATTTAGAGCAGCTAAGGACCGTTGATCCCACTAATCCTAGAGCGATTTATGGGGCTGCGGTTTCTGATGCGGGTCTTGGGGCAATTGTAGTAAATACTGATTTGATGCCCGTTGAGGAATTATTGGGATTGGTTGGTTCTGCAAGTGAAAGAGAACAGATTGGTCCAGAGATTACATTGTCCGGTAATACTTTGTTGGGGAAATACTAAGGATTTAATCTTCCAACAGAGTATTTATTAATTTTTTATAGTCCTCTGCACCCCTACTTTTCGGTGCATACCCAAAGATGGATCTTTTTGATTCCGGGGCTTCTTTGAGCTTAGAGTTGATTCTTATTGGCTCTGAGACATTGCCATAGAACTCATTCTGGATTTGTTCGAGGATCTTTCTGCTGATTTTTGTTCTTCTGTCCATCATAGTGGGGACAATCTTGGTGATTTTCAGTGAGTGGCCCAGCTCTTGGTTGAGGTGCTGGATAGCCATTACTGTTTTTTTCAGGCCGTCTAAGCCCAGTGGATCAAGTGTTACAGGGATGATTGCTTCGTCAGCAAAAAACATTGCGTTGTGCGCAAGCAGGCCAAGAGATGGTGGGCAGTCTGCAATTACATAATCATAGCCATTAACCTGCTTCATTTTGTTTCTAAGCTTGGTGCCTGCATTTGGCTGTTTCCCAAGTTCGGTTTCAGCTGTGCGCATCTCTTCTGTGCTTAGGATAGCATCAAAATTTTTGCCTATTTGGACAATGCATTCTGGTGCCTCTGCACCATTGGTGAGAAATTCAGACATGTCCTTTTTGGAGCTGTCTACTGGGAAATAGGTTGCCACATGCCCCTGCGGATCGAGATCAAGGAGTAGCACTTTTTTACCTTTCATAGCCAATCCAGCTGCCAGGCTCACCGCTGTGGTTGTTTTGCCTACCCCTCCTTTCTGGTTGATAACACAAATTTTTCTCATAGAATCTACCTCCATTGTAAACCAACACTGCGAGGGTGGGGAAATGGCTACTGGTATATAAAGCTTTTCATTATCAGATAAATTGGGTTATCCCGATTATAAGTATTGGAACAGTGTCGGAAGTTGCAGAAGGCTAACAGCACTGCCTGCTAATGCTCCCAGAATGCCGGCAGGAATATCTTCCTTGTCTGCTACACCTACTGGAATGACTGTTTCTGCCAGAATAACAGCAGTTGTTGCCACTGCAGCTGCAGCCAAACAGATAAGGGCATACTCTGAGTTGCTAAGAGTATCAATTGACCTTGTAGCCAATGTCATGCTCCCAATATATGATCCGGCTCTCGCCATAGCAAACCCATTTGAGAAATCACCTGCATGATAAAGGTAGTAGTGCTTGAATCTAGAGAGTGGTGCATTAGTTTGAGTCCTCCAGGATAACCTAATCGTCTCCTGGACAATATTTGCAATATCTGCGGCAAAATAGGCATATGAATTCATTTTGAATTGGTGGTAAAGATATTAATATTGGCTTTTGCATAATATAATATATATTTTCTCGAATAAGAAAAGATTTATCAAGAAGTATTGAATAATAACACTATGAAACAAATTATCCTCGATACCAATTTCTTGATGATCCCGGCTCAGTTTGGGGTGGATATTTTTACAGAGATTGCCAGAATAATGACTGAGAATTATGAAATTGTGGTGCTGGATCAGACTTTAAAAGAGTTGGGGGTGGTTGTTGCCTCAGGGAAGGGAAGGGACAGCCAGGCGGCCAAGATCGCATTGGATTTGGTAGCTGCCAAGAGGGTGAGGGTTGTTGAAACAAAAGAAAACTATGTCGATAAGGCGATTCTTGATTTGGTTGAGCAAGATAGGCATATAGTGGCGACTCAGGATAGAGATCTTAAAAAGTCTTTGAGGCTCAGGGGAATTCCCATTATTATTATGAGAAAGAAGCAATCATTGGTTCTATTGTAAAGGTTTTAATATTTTTGCCTGCTTCTGATGCTAATGGCATTAACTGGATTGCTTGAAGAGATTGATAAGGCAATGAGTTCTCCAGGTATGGGGAGGGAAAAAGCAGAGTCATTAATTGCACGGCTAAATAGGGTTCTTGAAAAAATGCCATATGATGTTGATGTTCTGCACAGGAGGGCAATATTATATCCACTGTGTGATAAATGGGGGGCTTCAGCTTTAGATTTAGAGCAAATACTTGCGCTAGCTCCTGAAAGATTATATCTCCTGCCTGATTTGCAGGCTGCCAATGAAAAGATAGGAAAACCATATGAGGTTATGGACAGGTTATGGAATCTGATGAGCACCCATGGTGAAAATCCAAGGTATTGGGAGGCGAAGGGAGATGTTCAGTTCAGAATGGGTATGTATACTGCTGCTGCTGAATCATATAGGCGACTGGTGAGTTTTGATCCTGAAAGCATAAATGCTTTTTTTCAGTATAGTGCTGCAGTTGTATATGACCCACTTGCAAATAAAGAAGAACTGGCAATGGCCTATGATAGATTATCAGAAATTGAAGTTGAAGGAGACTCTAATTTGGTCGAGGAGTTAATAGGTCTAGCCGCTGCAAGGCTTGGGAGATGGATGGATGCTGAAGATATTTTTGAGGCGCTAGTGTTTGGTGGGGATGAAAATCCAGGCGTATTGAACAATTTGGCTGTTGTCAAGCAATCCCTAGGTAAAATGGGAGAAGCAAGGGGACTTCTTGAAAGGGGGTTGGCCAATGGAGAATATGATTATCTGGCAATTAATTTGGGAATTCTGTCAGTTTGCTCTGAAGGTATTAAGGCAGATGGCAAACTGGAATTGGTCTATCCCTTAATTCCACAACCTTTATAAACCCTTAATTATCCCCTTTGGTTATGTTCTACAGTATGCAGATTAGGGATCATGTGCGTGTACCGCCGGAGATGTTTAATCTGCATGTTCAGGAAGCTGTGCTGCAGTGTGTACGAAAAGAGTATGAGGGCCATATTTCCAAGGAGCTTGGGATTGTGATCGATGTTGCTGATGTCAAGGATATTGGGGAGGGTATTATTGTCCCAGGAGATGGTGCTTCTTATTTCAGCACCACTTTTGAGATGCTCACTTTCAAACCAGAGCTGCAAGAAGTGTTGCTTGGCGGCATAAGGGATATTGCTGATTTCGGGGCTTTTATGAACTTGGGACCGATTGACGGGATGATTCATATTTCGCAGACCATGGATGATTTTGTGAGTTTTAGTAAGGAGAAAGCGCTTTTGGGTAAAGAGAGCAAGAAGTCTTTGAAGATTGGCGATAAGTGTATGGCCAGGGTCATTGCAGTGAGTTTTAAGGACCAGACAAACCCTAAGATTGGGCTGACTATGAGACAATTAGGGCTTGGCCGGCTTGATTGGATTACCGAGGAGAAGAAATGAAAAAAAAAGTTTGCAAGAACTGCAAGATTTTTGTTGAGGGGAAGAGCTGTCCGATATGTAAGGGCAGTCAGTTTGGGACTACCTGGAAAGGAAGGATCCATATTATTGATGCTAACAAATCAGAGATTGCCAAGAAATTGGCAGTTACGATCAAAGGCGAGTATGGGATAAAGGTGTGAAGATGGAAGTAAATGTCGTTAAAGATTATAAGCAGCCATTGCTGTCCAGGAGAGAGGTTATTGCTGAGATTACTTTCAGTGGAGCTACTCCAAGCAGGAAGGAGATCAAAAAGCAGATGGCAGAGTTTCTGAAAGAGAAAGAGGATTTGGCAGTGGTGGTGGCTGTTAAGACTGCATTTGGGCATCAGAAAGCCAGTGTGCAGATCAATTTTTACGAGAGCAAAGAGGCTATGGACAGATTAGCGCCAAAGCACTTGGTGCAGAGGGGCTTGCCAAAGGTGGAGAAAGATGGCCAAGAAAAAAACTAAACCCAAGGTAGTCAGCAAGAGATGGAAACTTTACTCCAAGGAAGGAGAAGGCTTGAAAAAGAAGAATAGAGAATGCCCAAAGTGCGGTGCTGGGGTGTTTATGGCAAACCACAAGAATAGGTGGGCCTGCGGCAAGTGTCATTATACTGAGTTTAAGAAGTGAGTTCTAAGCGTGGAGTTGCTACTCGGGTTTTTCTTCAGAAAACGTCCTTTGAAACACCAAAATATCTTCTGTTGTGAGTTTTTTGCCTCGTTTGATTTTGTCTTCGACAACCTTGCCTTTTTCCTCAAGCTTTTTCTCCATCTGCTTGGCTTTTTCCTTTCGGTCTTCCTGCTTTGCCTCGCTGAGTTTTTGCCTAATCTCTTTGGACTCAGGCAGTCTGTGCTTTAGCTGTTCATTGACAGATGTGAATTGCTCTTTGAAATCCTTAAATTTATCAGCATGCTCCTTCTCTTTCTTGCGCAGTTCGTCGATCTGTTTGCTCTTTCCGATCATCTCCTCGTGCTTCTGCTGACTCTGCTTGGCAAAATTCTGGATCTGATCGTGATGCTCTTTGATTTCAGTCTTAAGCTGCTTGATCTCCTTGTTGACATCACGCGACTTCTGGAAGATGGTCTCAAACTCTTGGATGCTGTCAAATTGTTTCTTGAGCTCTTTGATTTTCTCCATTAGTTTTTTTTCTTCCTTGAAGGATACAGCTTCTGTTTCAATTTTGAGCTCCAACTTGGCCATGCTTGCTTTCAACTGTGAGGGGGTCATCTTGATGTTGTGTTTTTTCATCACGGATTCGCGCCCAGTTTTGGCTTGCCTGAATTCAGAAAGTTTGGTATTGAGCTGATTGCTGAAATCTTCACGCGCTTTCTTGTGCTCTTTGACAAAGACAGTCAATTTGTCACGCTGATTCCTTAATTCCCTGACCTCTTTAATAAATTCAGAAATCTGTTTCCTCACTTGCTCCTTGTTGGTGAAAGCAGCTTCTTTCTGATCGTTTAGAGAGTTGAGTTGTTTCTTAATCTCAGAGATATCTCTATTAAAATCTTCCAGTTGCTCTTTTAGATCTGTTTTCTGCTTTTGCGAAAGCATGTTCACCAACTATACAAATAAAAAACATTTCCTAACCGAATAAAGCTCCTAAGCCCGCAGCTGCTTGATCTTCTGAGACCTTTTTCTCTTCAGGTTTCTCGGCTTTTACTTCTGCTTTAGCAGCTGGTGCTGCTGCAACAGGTGCTGCCTCTTTGACTGCCTGCTCAATATCTACTCCCTTGAGGGCTGCAACCAAAGTTTTGATTTTTGAGTCTTCTGCTTTGACTCCTGCAGCTTCGAGTACCTTTTTCAGATTGACTTCTTCGATTGGTTGTCCTGCTTTGTGCAATAGCATTGCTGCATAGACATATTCCATCTTATACCTCCACTTTTGATTGTAATGCTTGGGCCTCAGCATTTGCCTTGGCCAAAATATCCTTCACTGTTTCAGAGGTGAGGATATTTGCTTTGAGTGCCAATGAACGAACCTGAGTGTGTGCTTTGTTTAGCAGTGGCTTGATTGTCTCTGGTGTTATGTACACAATCTGCATGGCTAGGCTAACTGCCTCTGAGTGTGCCATGGCCAGCTTGTCAATGTATTCCTGCTCATTGACAAAGAGCACTTCTTTTTCAATAATTTCGCCCTGATTATAGACTGCCACCAGGTTGAGACCGATCCGCATGGGTTCTACGCCAAGCCTGGCAAGCATGGCTGCGCGCTTGTCATCAATTATGTCTCCTTTCTTGGCCACTACCGAGTCTTTGACTATCTTCACTTTGCCTGCGTCAATGCTTGCTTTGATTCCCAGAGCACCTAATTCTCCGATAACAGGCCCTGGAGCAAATGAGGTTGGACCTGCTTTGGCAATAAGGTCTTCAGGCGCGATCTGCCCTGCCTTGATGGCTGCAGAGCTCTGGTTTTTCTTGATAGTTTTCGCGAGAATAAACGGATCCTCATTGGTGAACAGTAGTGCAGGCATGCCTCCAAGGAATGGAACAATCTTTTCAATTGAGGGCTGCTCTTTTTTGACTTTTTCGATAGCTACAGCCATAAGCCTGCGTTTTGTCATGAACATGGTGCATGTGCTGCCCAGTGCTCTTCTGATCAGCTGGAGCTGCTTTGCAGGGAGGTCTCGCATGTCAAGTATGCCGATAATCGGGTATTTTTTTAGGAGCTCAACTAACTCATTTGCTCTGTTCTCTTTATACTTGCTGACGCGCGGTTTTGGTTTTGCCATCTTATATCTTCGCAGGTTTGCCCATTGTTAATTTGACAAACACTGATTTGATGTTGTATTCCCCATTTGGCAGCAGGTTGACTATTGAGTTGTAGATTGTGAGAATATTGTCAACTACCTCATCCTCAGGCATGCCTTCTTGGCCGACTGCTGCCTGTATTACTGGGCAGGTTCTGGCTTGGAGCCTTATGGTTTTTTGAAGTTTTTCGTACAATGGCTTAAGGTTGGCATTTGGAGGCACGATGCATCCTGCCTTGGGATTGGGCATTTTGCCTCTTGGACCAAGTACACGGCCAAAGGTGGCTGCTATTTTGGGCATAATGTTTGCCTGGCCAATGAAGTATTGGTAGCCGTTTGAGAGTTTCTTGGCCTGCTTTTTGTTTGAAGCATACTCTTCAAAGTCATCAGACATAATGGTTTTGTCAACAGTGGCTTCAGCTGCTGCTTTAAGTTCTGCTCCGATTAAGGCACATACTTTCACTTTCTTGCCTGTTGGATAGTGGAGCTGGACAAAAGAATCAATCTGGCTTTCTGTTTTTTTCAGATCCAGTCCTTTTAAGTTTATAATTAAGTCAATTGTCTGCTTGAATTTACGTTGCTTAGATTCAGTTTTTGCCTGTTGGATGGCTTTGAGTGCTTGCGCTTTTTCCATTTTAGCTCCTACCGAGGTAGTTGTGGTATATGGGAGTTTGTTTTGGTTTATAAAGGTTGCGGTAATTCATAATACCAACGTGTCAGTGTTTGCACATATTTTTGCATACTTTCAGGTAATTGAAGCCGTAGGAATATTGACTTGCTTTGGTGTTAGCAATAATTCCCGCTATGCAATTGCGGAGCTTAATAACTGTTTTGCTGCGGTCTTAAGCGACCCGAAAATTATTACAAAAAAATAGTGTTGTAGCGCACTATCTCCAAAAATTTGCTTGAAGCCGCGGGAACTTTTTCTGGTTTCCCTTGCTTGCTGAAAAGTATGGGACTTCAGAATGCTTGCGGAGCCTGATTCTCAGAATGTTCTGAACGATCCAGAAATTATTTTTTGATGCAGGCTTTGACAAATCCCATGAATAATGGCGCTGGCTTTTCGAGGCTGGATTTAAGCTCTGGATGTGCCTGGGTTCCAACAAAGAATTTGTGGCTTGGTAGTTCAATGTATTCGACTAGCTTTTTGCCTTGGCTGATGCCTGAGAAAACTAAGCCGTGGCTAGTGAGAATTGCATGATACAACGGATTGACCTCATAGCGATGCCTGTGTCTTTCACTGGCTGTTTCGCAAGCATACATGCGATGCACCAGTGTGCCTTTTTGCAGGTTTGCCTTCTGCTTGCCCAGGCGCATAGTGGCACCTTTTTCTTCGATATTGAGTTGCTCTGGCATTATGAAGATCACTGGGTAAGGTGTATTTGGACTAACTTCAGTGGAGTTGGCTTTGGCAAGCTTGCAGACATTCCTGGCAAATTCGACTACCGCCAGCTGCAGCCCAAAGCACAGGCCGAGGAAAGGGATGTTGTTTTCTCTCAGATATCTTATGACTTTTATTTTGCCTTCTGCCCCTCTGCTGCCAAAACCGCCAGGGATTATCACACCTTGCACACCTTTCAAAAGCTCTGATGGCTCAAGGTTGTTTTCTTCAATTTCTGTTGTTTCTATCCAGGTTATGTTCACTTTGCAGTTGAGGTGAGCGCCTGCATGGGTTAATGCTTCGATTATGCTGACATAAGAATCATGCAAATCTGTGTATTTGCCGCAGATGGCTACTGTAACTTGTTTTCCAGGGTTGAGAATGCGGTTGACGAGTTTTCTCCAGGTTTGCATATTGTCTGTATTTTTGAGACTGAGTTTGTTTTCGATTATTTGTGGAAGGCCTTCTTTTTGGAAGATTAAGGGGAGTTCGTAGACAGTTGTTGTGTCAGGGTCAGAGATTACAGATGCTTCGTCAATGTTGCAGAAAAGGGCTATTTTGTGTTTGGATTTTTTGGTTAATAGCTTTTTTGAGCGGCCAATTATGATGTCTGGGCTGATGCCTGACTGTCTTAGCAGGGCTGCGCTTTGCTGGGTTGGCTTGGTTTTTTGCTCGCCGACCGATTCAAGTTCTGGAACATATGTCAGGTGGATATATACAATATTTTCCGGACCGGCTTCCCTTTTCAATTGCCTAACAGCCTCGACAAAGATCTGGTTTTCAATGTCGCCTATTGTGCCGCCGATTTCCACAATGCAGATGTCTGCATTCTCCTGCTTGGCTATTTGTTTGTACTGGAGCATTACCTCATCCACAACATGCGGGATGATCTGCACTGTCTGGCCAAGGTATTTGCCCTGGCGCTCTTTGTCTATGACTGCTCTAAAGACTTTGCCTGAGGTGAGGTTCCAGCTGAATTTGCAGTCTATGTTCATGAACCGCTCATAATGGCCGAAGTCCATGTCCACTTCGCCGCCGTCTTCCAGGACGAAAACTTCGCCGTGCTCGCATGGATTCATTGTGCCTGGGTCTACATTGAGGTAGCCGTCGCATTTGATTGGGATAACTTTATAATTTGCGTTAAGCAGCCTGCCGATTGAGGCAGAGACGATGCCTTTGCCTATACCGCTGAGAACTCCACCGGAGATAACTATCCACTTGCGCTGCATGCTAGTTAAGATTTGTTTGGGTTTTTAATGTTTGCTATTTTGACAGCCCAAAATACGCCGGTATTAATGCCTT